>DATFSO010000001.1:0-22458 GCA_035262585.1 Occallatibacter sp.
CTGGCATGGACGAACAAAGCTCCTGGAATTGCTGCTGAACTACGGAGCCGATCCGAACGCGAAGGACCGAAGTGGACGCACGCCTCTCTGGTACGCCGAGCAGAATTCCTATGACCCAGGAATCGCACTGCTCCGAGCGCACGGCGGTCATAAGTAGAGCGATCCTTACTCGCAGCTGCCGTTCTGGCATCAGATCCCTACAGCAGCGGTTCTGCGTGCAGAAACGCATCTGCCTAGCCGGAAAATACCCTCCTTTCCATCTTTTGCACAACTCATATTCACAAAAATCACATATATGTGTATTATGTGATTGTCTGGAACGTGCGGACTTTGACCTCGTCCGCTGGCCGAGAAGTGAGTAGAAATCCAAAGTTCCCGGAGATAAGTCCATGATTCGAAAGACACGTCTTTATACACCAGGCCCCACCCCGCTGCTGCCTGCTGCCCAGTTTGCCATGGCCGCCGCCGACATCCACCATCGCACTGCTGAGTTCCGTGCCCTCTTCCAGAAGGTTCTAGCCCAGCTCAAGGTCTTCGTCGGCACCAGCAACGACGTTCTGCTGCTCTCCTCTTCGGGCACTGGCGCTATGGAGGCCGCAGTCTCGAATCTGACCTCTCCAGGCGACAAAGTCCTGGTGCTTACGGCCGGAAAATTCGGTGAGCGCTGGGTAGGGCTGGCCAAGGCGTTTGGCTGCGAGCCCGACGTGCTCTCGGCGCCCTATGGGCAGACGTTCGACCTCGCCGAAGTCCGCAAGGCGCTCAAGCATGAACACCGCGTTGTCTACATGCAGGCCACCGAGACCTCAACGGCCGTCAGCCATGACGTGGAGGCGATCGCGAAACTGATCAAGGAGGTCGCTCCTGAAACCCTCCTCGTTGTCGACGGCATCACCGGCCTGGGCACGACGCACTTCGATGTCGACGGCTGGGGCATCGACATCCTGATCGGCGGCTCGCAGAAAGCTGTCATGATTCCGCCGGGTCTCGCTTACCTGAGCGTGAGCGAAAAGGCCTGGGCCGCGATGGAGAAGGCGAGGAACCCGCGCTACTACTTCGACCTCCGCAAGGAGCGCAAAAACGCCGTGAAGGGCGAAAGCGCCTATACGCCGGCGGTCGCTCTGGTCGCAGGCCTCGGCGCCGCACTCGACTACATTGCAGGCCAGGCGGGCGGCGACCTCGAGAAAGGCCGCATTGCACTCGTCAACAACGCCATTACCAATGCCGCCGCCACACGCGCCGGACTCGTTGCGCTCGGCTTCACGCTGTTTGCCCCGACAGCACCCGCTGCAGCGGCAACCGCCGTCGCTGTACCGGAAGCTATGGACTCCGGAACTGTGGTCAAGGCGCTGAAAGCGAAGTTTGCCCTCGTTGCGGCGAACGGCCAGGGGGAGATGCAGGGCAAGATCTTCCGCGTAGCCCATCTTGGCTTCTTCGACTATCTCGACACCGTGGCACTCCTCGGCGCCATGGAGCACATCGCGAAAGATACGCTGGGCCTCAAGGTCGAGTACGGCCAGGCAGTCGCGGCCGCACAGAAGGTGTTCGCGGAAGCAGCGAAGTAGCGGAGCTAGCGCCGTGCCGGCGTTAGCGGAGTTAGGACTTGAGCTACCCTGTCTCCGCTAGCGCGCCCGACGCGCGCCTAACACCGCTAACCCCGCTCTCTCACAAGGAATCAAAATGCCAGAACTCAGCTTCGGCGAAAAACTCGTGATTGCGCGCAGGCAGCTTGACCTCTACTCCTACCAGATGGCTGAGCTGCTCGGTGTGCATCCCAATTCCATTACCAAATACGAACGTGGCGAGGGCAAGCCGCACGCGGCCGTCGTCCGCATGTTCGACCTGCTCTGCGAAAAACACCACATCCGTTTCGACGAATTTGAAACCGAGGGAGACAAGATGAAGATCGTTCTGGCGGAAAAGGTTTCGCCCGCTACGCTCGCCGTTTTCGCTGCCGAGCCCGGCTGGGAAGTCGTAACGCACGACCAGATCGCCGGCGGCCTGCCTGCTGCGCTGGCCGACGCCGACGCGCTGGTGGTCCGCAGCGCTGTGCAGGTGGACGACGCCCTGATGGAATATGCACCGAAACTGCGCGTCATTGGCCGTGCAGGCGTAGGCGTCGATAACATCGATGCCGGCGCAGCTACGCGCCGCGGCATCGTTGTCATGAATACGCCCGGCGCGAACGCCGTCGCTGTTGCCGAGCTTACTATCGGCCTCATGCTCGCGCTTGCCCGCAAACTCGCCACCGCCAACTCCACGATGCACGCAGGCAAGTGGGAAAAGAAAAGCCTGCAAGGAGCCGAACTGCGCGGCAAAACCCTCGGCATCCTCGGTCTCGGACGCATCGGGCTTGAAGTGGCTCGTCGCGCACGCGGATTCGGCCTCGAAATCATCGGCAGCGATCCCTTTGTCACCCCTGCGGTTGCACGTGAAAACGGAATCCGGCTAGTGAGTCTGGACGAACTCATCGCCGGCTCCGACTACCTCACGCTCCACGTCGGCCTCACGCCGCAAACGGCGAACATCATCAATGCGAAGAGCCTTGCCGCGATGAAGAAGGGCGTCCGCATCATCAACTGCGCGCGCGGAGAACTCGTCGATGATGCCGCGCTCGTGGGCGCGCTTAAGTCCGGTCACGTCGCCGGAGCCGCGCTCGATGTCTTCACCGTCGAGCCGCCAAAGGACTCGCCCTACGCAGCGCTCGACAACGTCATCCTCACGCCGCACATCGCCGGTTCGACAGCCGAGGCCCAGGAGGCCGTCGGTGTGCAGATCGCGATGCAGGTGCGCGAGTACCTGAAACTCGGAGTGGTGCAAAACGCGGTCAATCTTCCCTCGCTCAGCCACGAAGAGTACGTGCAGCTTGCACCATACATCGACCTCGCGGGACGCCTCGGCTCGTTCCTCGCACAAGCCGGCAAGAGCGGGATCGAAGCCATCGATCTCACGTACGGCGGGACTCTCGCGGAGGCCAAGACCGACCTCGTTCGCAACGCCGCGATCGAGGGCCTGCTGCAGGGCTCGGAGAATGTGAACCGCATCAACGCTGCAGCCGTTGCGCAGGAGCGCGGCATTCGCGTGCATGAGGAGAAGGAAGAGACCCAGCGTGGCGGCGCCGCAACACTGCTCGCAATCGAGTTGCACACCGCGAACGGCACGAGCCACGCAACAGCAACTGTCATCCACGGCGAGCAGCCGCGGCTGCTTGCGTTTGACGGCATCGACATCGAGGCGCCCCTCGAAGGCAACCTGCTGGTCTGCCGCAACCTCGACGTACCTGGCGTAATCGGCAAGATCGGAACGATTCTTGGCGAGCAGGGCGTCAACATCGCGAACTTCGCGCTCGGCCGCGAGCGTTCAGGACCCAAGCCCGTGAAGGCCCTCGCGGTGGTTCAGGTAGACGCGCCCGTGCCGTCCACGACCCTTGACGCGCTCAAAACCATCGAAGCACTATACGAAGCCAAGCCCGTCCAGCTGTAGAGCAAATCTGTCTCACTTCCTTGCCGCAACGGCAGCGACAAGGATGGGGCACCCCATCTTTTTGAGGAATAACGCCGGGTGCCCCAGGTCTGCTTCTTTTGGAGACCTGGGAAACGAAGATCCGCCGATCACTCACGCCGGGGCGCTCTAGATCAACGGCAGTTCCATGCAAGCGTTCCAAGACTTGGGAAGCTACAATCTAAGGCTCGTCATCATGCAACCATCCGGTTGCGTATTATCCCATCGCGCCTGGTTTACCAAGCCACGAACGCAGATACGCCAGCTGGCCTACGTGATAGGTCTCGTGCAGCGCCATGAAATTGATGATCCCGCAGATTCTGCCATCCGCGCTGGGCGGGCCGGGCTGCGGTGCCGGCGTATCCAGCAATTCCTCGGTTGCAGCCTCCATTGCCGTATTCAGTCTCCCGCAGGCTTCATCCCAGGCGTCCATCACCGCCTCCGGCGACGGAGCGTCCGGCGAATCGGTGCATTTCTGTCCGCGCGCGTATTGCTGCATCCAGGGCAAGTTCCACTTGTCTCCGAGCCGAGCCAGCACCATCGCCCGTGCCCAGGTCACATGGCACACAATCCACTGAATGTTGTTTGAGTGATCGCATGGCCGTTTGTACCATTCTTCGTCAGTTAGACCTGTCAGACTCTGCTTGAGAAAACTGGAATTCATGTTGAAGCTCTGGGATGCAACAGTGAGCCGGGGTGAGAGGGGCATGTTGGCGCTTCTCCTCGGGGTCCCCGGCGACGGCGGGAACCCTGTGGGTGCGTCGCGCTGGGGTGATCATTGCCCAACAGCTTACACGCGTTCCCTAAGCGCCGGAAAGATAGCTTTCAAAAACCTCAGTCCCGGCCAAGGCTCAACGCCGTCGCGTGCCGCGGCTGATAGAGACCCAGCCCACCGCCGCCCGGAAGCCGTACTGTAGTTGTGATTCCCCATCCGGCTTCAACAATCTCCGTTGCAGCGGCGCCTTTGGCATGCAGAGTTTCAATCGTCGAGCGCAGGTCGTCGCACATCAGGTAGACAATGCTGCCCGAGAGTTCGTGCTCCGCATGTCGCTCCACGAATTTGCCATCGCCGGGATGAACGCCGAGTTCGGCGGGCGGCAGCGCGAAGATCAGCCAGCCGTCGCCTGCGTCGACAGATCCGAATCCGAGCACGTCGCGAAAGAATGCGCGATCCGCTTCCGGATCGCGACTGTACAGCACCAGATGCACGCCTTTGATCATGATGGGCGGGATTGTACTAAGGATCGAATGCTCCCCGCCCATCGATATTCAGTTACTGAACAGGGTGCGCCTTCCCATTCTTTAGGCTTTCGTCGATGATCGACTTCACCTTCTGGTCGGCTTCCTGAGCCAGCTTTCCCTGTTTTGCTCCGAGTTCTCCCTGCTGCGCTCCAAGAGCGCCCATCTTGGCGCCTAGCTCGCCCATCCTTGCGCCGAATTCGCCCTGCTTCGATCCGATCTGCCCCTGGATCTCCCCGAGCCTGCTCTGCAGCTCGGCGAGTTTCTCCTGTATCTCGGCGAATTGCTCTTGGCTCATGTTCTTTCCCTGGCTAGCCTTCAGCTTCGCCATAGCTTCATCGATCGCGGCGATCTCCTTGCTCATGTCCGGCGTCGGTACGGTTGCCCGCTCCTGTTGGCGGCCCAGCTCTTCCTGCTGCTTGCCGAGGGCTTCCTGCTTCTTGCCAAGCTCCTCCTGCTGGCGGCCCATATCTTCCATTGGCTTGTACATGGCCTCGATCTGTGCGAGGGTCGCAGGATCATCTACAAAGTAGGCTTTGCCCTCGCGCGTGAACCAGAGGAAGTCCCCCTTGGCCTGCTGGCGCGCCTTGTCGATCTCAGAGGTTTTAATTTCCCCGTTGAAAGACATGTGACCCGAGCCGTCACCCTTCACCACGGCGTACGAGTCACCGTTCGACGAATACCAGTAGTGATACCCGGAGCGTTTTCCGTTTTTGCTGTAGCTCTCCGTGCCGGATTCCGTCGTCGCACTCTGACCGACTCCGTATCCATATCCCGCACCGTGGCCGCCACCGGGACCAATGAGCGCCATCGTCCCGCCGGGTGGCAGAATCATAATGGGACGAGCCGCCCCGTTAGGAGCATGCGGAGGAGCAATCAGTACCGGACCGCCCGAAGGAGAATGCGGACCGATCGTGAGAATCGAGGGCCCAGCCCCTGGTGCCCGCGGAGCAACCATCACGACGCCAGGCGTTTCCGCTTTTGCGGGCGGTGTGGGCGCGACGATTGGGCTTACTGGTTCTTCCGGGGCGGCAGGTGCGACGGCAGCTGGCGGCGCCTGGTCGTCGGAAATCTGCTTAGGCGTCGAAACCCCTTCATTCGAAGGTGCAGGCGCAACCGCCGGACCTGGAACAGGTACACCGCCGTTTGGAGCCGCCTGCTGAGCGGGCGTCTGCTGGCCTGCGGCCTGCACGCGCACCAGCACAGTCGCGGCGAAGAGGGCCGCCGGTACCAGCAGAACGGCAACGAACGCGCGACGTGAGCCCGCGAATGCCTGTCGGAAGGAGACTTCGTTCAACAGCCTCTCGATGCGGCGTGAGAGAGATCCACGACGCGCCATTGCGACTCCTATCAGGGTTGGGCGCGGCGCCGCCGCGAATTCGAGAAGGATCTGAGCGTACCGGGCGCGATTAGCGGATTCTTCCAGTCCAGCGCGGTCGCTGATGGCTTCGGCCAGATCAGACAGTTTGCGTTTGAGCCACCAGCCGAGCGGGCTGATCCAGAACAGTGCGGCGTAGATCCCCGCCAGAAGCTGCAGATAAAAGTCGCCCTGGCGAATGTGCGAACGCTCATGCGCCAGCACGATTCGCAACTTGTCGCTATCCCAGGTTGCATAGTCCGCAGGAAGCACAATCGAAGAAAAGATGGTTACCGGCGACGCAAGCTCGCGGCTGCAACGAAGGTCGAGATTAACGGCAAAAGGGCCCAGCGAACCGGCAGCGATTGGCCTGGCCGTATGCCGGAGGCGAAGCGCCGCCAAAAGCCCACACGTGAGCCGAATGAGGAATACATCCGCTATAGCCAGGTAAAGCAGGACAATTCCAGTCGAAACTCCCGGGAAAGCATGTTGAGGGACTGTTGCGCGCTGCGGCACGGGTTCGGGCTGGATGTACTCGGGCAGAACGTACTCCGTCGTGACGGCACTGGAAGCATCCGGTTCGGCCGTCGCGCTTCCGTGAGTTTCGTCGGCTTCGGAGACCACCATCCCTGCCGGCAGTGCCGTCTGAGGCGAAGTTTCCTTATCTGGAACCACAGCCGCGGGCACCGATGTGGATGTGTTCTTCACGCGGATTCTCGCCTGCAGCTCCTCCAGCAGATTCTCGGGATCTGCGGGAAGCTGGACCTTCACGTTTGCGGGCAGGACGTTCCAATGCGACGCCATGGGCAAGAGCAGCGGCATGGTCACGGCAGCCACGAGCACCAATCCCCAAGCCGCCTTCTGCGCCGGCACATTGCGCACGTTGAATACCCGAAGACCGGCCCAGACGGCCAGCGCCAGGATTGCTGAACGAAGGGCTGCTTCAAGAAGAAGTGAGGAGATCATCCCTTGGCCTCCTTTTGGCCGGTCGCGGGCGTTGTGTGATTGCTCAATTCCTTCTGCACTTCGGCGATGCGGGCGGCGAGACGCTGGAGTTCAGCCCGATCGAGAACCTTCGAGTCAACCATGCCCACGAGCAGCGCCTCTACCGAGCCCTCGCAGAACCAGTCGACAATGCGTTTGACAGCTCGTCCCGCAACGCGCTGCCGCGACTCAGCCGGACGGTAGATGAAGGTCCGCTCTTCAACTGAATGCGCAAGGTAGCCCTTCTCTTCGAGACGGCGCAGCACGGTGCGCACTGTCGAGTCCTTCAGCGGCCGATAGAGCTCCTCGCGGACGCGCTCAGCGGTAACTGAGCCCAGCCGCCAGACAATCGAGAGGATCTCCCGTTCCAGGTCTCCAAGTACCGCGGGGTCGTGAGTGTTACTGGCCATAGTGTTACTGACTGTAACACACAAAATAGGCGAGCGCGCAAGAAGATTTTTGCTCGCGGGGGAAGGCTTGACGCTAAAACGCCGGGACCGAAGCCCCGGCATTCGCATCGGGAGAACAGGCTTTACGCCCGGCTCATGTATGCGCCTTCGCTGGTGTCGACGCGGATCTTTTCGCCTTCGTTGATGAAGGGCGGCACCTGGACGACGAGGCCGGTTTCGGTCTTGGCCGGCTTGGTGACCGACGAAGCTGTTGCGGACTTGAGCCCGGGTTCGGTCTCAACCACCGTAAGTTCCACAAACGAGGGCAGTTCGATGCCGACAGCCTGACCGTCGTGATAGCTCACCCGGATTTGCAGGTTCGGCGTCAGGTATTCGACTGCGTCGCCAAGGGTTGATCCCTTAAGCATGGTTTGCTCGTAATTCTCGGGATTCATGAAGTAGTAGTCATCGCCGTCGTTATAGAGGAACTCCATCGAGACTTCGTCCACGACGACCTTCTCGATCGCATCGCCGGAGCGGAAGCGGTGCTCGAACATGGCGCCCGACTTGAGGTTGCGAAGCTTGGCCTGGATGAATGCGCGCAGGTTGCCCGGCGTGCGGTGCTCGACCTTGAAGACCAGGTGAAGCGTGTCGTTGTGCTTGATGATCATGCCCGGGCGCATTTGGGTGGCGGGAATCGCCATAACAGAAAACTCCTTGCAGATGTTGCGCCCGCAGGCGCGAAAAGATTGGCTTTTGCCTACCTTTCATTTTACCTGAGGCACCCCTGGGCGAGACGTGGGCCGCCCGGGACGAACCGTATCAAGGTTTGGCTTGCAATCTCGTAACAAGCAGACGCACGCAACCTGATGTATCCTTGCATCTCTCGCAGAATCAGGAGTTCGAATCAGGAGTTTTATGGCCTCCACGCACCTCAAGTGTGGTTCCTTCTTGCCCAGACTCTGGCTCCTGCTGCTCTGGCTGGGAGTGCCGCTGTACCTGCATGCCGCTACCCTTTCCGGTACGGTCATCGACCCGTCCGGCGCTGTCGTCCTGGGTGCGCGTATCGAGATCACGGGGGGCGACCTTGTCCAGCCGCTCGTCCTTTCCTCCGATGCCGTGGGCAAGTTCTCTTCCCCTGATCTGAAGCTCGGAACCTATGCGTTGCGTATCACCCACGATGGGTTTGAACCCTTAGTCCAAACCGTGGAATTGCGCGAAGCGGTGAATCTGGAACTTAAGCTTGCCGTCGCCCGGCAGCGCGCGGAAATCAACGTTCCCGGCAAGGGCCTCGGATACGCCAACTCCGACCCGGTTTACCGCCAGTTGCGCGATCTCGGGCTCGGCGAGAGTTTTCAGGTCGACCATCTCACAGTTCCCCTGGATGTGGGCACCTTGCAACTTCAGGCTGGGACCATGACCTTCCTTCAACCCGTGAATGGAATCGTGACGGGCGCCATCTTCATTGGCGAAGGGCACTTCCATTTAAAGCCAGTCACTTCTCTCGATACTCAGGAACTCCAACGGCGCGTCGGCTCTGCGGAATTCGACGAAGACTTCAGCGCGGTTGTCCTGCGATTCGCGGGTAACGAGCACGCCCAACTTAGTCGGGGACTGGGAACTCACGCGGAAACTCCCTCCGAAGCGGCGGCGGACTTCAATCGATGGAAGGAGCAAATGCGAAGACGGCACGACCAGGCCCTGGGAATGACCGAGGCCCTCCTTCATGGCGAAACCATGGACAACGTGGAAGCCGATCTTCTGGCCGCCCTTTACAACCCCGCTCATCCCCCGTTTGTGAATGCGTACATCCGGGGAAAGAAATACAAGGACCTGCGCTTTTTCGTAAGGACCCGGGTAGGAGCGCTGCCGCAGCTCGACTCGCCCGAAGAAGTCGCTCTGATCAACTACGATCCCGAGGGAATGAACGACGGTGTCTGGTACCTTGATCACCTGAAATCTGAATATCAGAATCGAACGGCCAATTCGCAGGAGGATCGCCGCCTCTTTGCGACGCATAGCTATAAAATCGAGACGGTCATCTCGAAAAACCACCATCTATTCAGCACCGCGGTAGTTACATTTCAGCCGCTCATCGCAGGCGAGAGAGTCCTTAAGTTTGGATTGTTGCCGAACCTTCGCGTCACACGGGTTGAAGATGATCAGGGAAAAGACATTTACTTCATTCAGGAAAGCAGAAAGGAGGACGGTTCGTTTTACGCGATCCTTCCCCAGGCCACCCAGACTGGCAAAAGCTATTCCATCACTGTGCAATACGAAGGTGACAAGGTTCTGGAGCAGGCTGGTGAAGGAAGTTTCTATGTACGCGCTCGAACCGCGTGGTATCCAAACCTCAATGGATTTGGAGAGCGAGCCGTGTACGACCTCACCTACAAGGTTCCGCGCAAGTACAAAGTGGTTAGTGTTGGAACTCTACAGAAGGAGTCAGTAGAGGACGACTTTTCAGTCAGTCACTGGGTTACCTCGAAGCCGGTAGCCGTCGCCGGATTCAACTATGGCGACTATAAGAAGACCGAAGTGGAAGACAAGATTACGGGCTACAAGATATCAGGATATTTTCTGACGGAACTGCCCGACAATTTGCGCAACTACGAGGCGCTGCAGTCAATGTCTCCTCACAGCATGACCAACTACGCCCTGGAGCAAACGCGCGCGCAATTGCAGCTTTGCACCTACTACTTCGGCAAAAGCCCCTACGACGAGATATTCGTCACGGAGCAGCCCGACTTTAACTTTGGTCAATCCTGGCCCAACCTTGTGTATCTCCCCATATCCGCCTACACCGACTCCACCCAGCGCTGGATGTTATTCGGAAACGTCGATTCCAAATTCAGCGGCTTTGTGCAGGAGGTAACCCCTCATGAAGTCGCCCACCAGTGGTGGGGACATGCGGTAGGCTGGGCTTCGTACCACGATCAGTGGCTCTCCGAGGGGTTCGCTGAATTCTCCGCGGGGCTGTTTCTCGAGCAGGCCATGGGCAGCGACTGGCGCAAGGACTACATTGCGTTTTGGGACCGGCTGCAAAAACGCATTTTGGAAAAGAATAATTTTGCGATCGCTCCGAACGATTCCGGTCCGCTGTGGATGGGGCTGCGTTTGATCTCTCCCCGAACCGAAAGCGCCTACCAGAACGTCACTTATGCCAAAGGTGCATATGTGCTGCAGATGCTGCGGTCGATTATGTACACGCCGCAGGATCAGGACAAGGCGTTCATTGAGATGATGCACTGACTTCGTCGACAGCCACCGTGACCGGCCCGCCTCTACTGAGTCATTCAAGGCCATCGCGGAAAAGCACATCACCAAGTCCATGGACCTTGCAGGAAACGGCAAGCTTGACTGGTTCTTCGACGAATGGGTCTATGGGACGCAAGTACCTCGCTATCATTTCGAGTACCAGCTGGTTCCAGCCGACGGAGGCAAGGTCAAGCTGCATATGACCATTACCCAGAGTGAGGTTGACGAGCATTTCGCTATGCTGGTCCCTGTCTTTGCTGATTTCGGTAAAGGTATGGCACGCCTCGGCCAGATCGCGATCGCCGGCAACTCAGCGCAGAGCGTAGAAGTCCTGCTTCCGACCCAGCCAAAGAAGGTCGCCCTGAATGCCTACAAAGATATTCTGGAACGTTAAGAGCAGCCGATTCTGACTCCTCCTGCCGGGTTTGGACGATGTGCGGGCTCGCGATTATCAGGGGCGTGCTTCATAGACCAGGTTGAATGGCGTCTGTGCGGCGCGGCGGAACCGTTTGAAGCCTGCCGCTTTCACTACTTCCTGAATGCGCGGCTCGCCGGCTTGCGCACCGAGTGCCGCACCCACTTCCTGGGCAAGCGACGCCGGCGTACACAGCATGGTTGAAGCGGAGTAGTAGATGCGCCCGACCGGATTATGGTTTTGTTCCGGCATATCGTTCGCAAATGGCTCGACGATCATCCAGGTGCCATCGGGTTTGAGCGAAGAGAGCACGTGTTTCGCAGCGCCGGTGGGATCGCCCATGTCGTGCAGGCAATCGAAGAACGCAATGAGATCATAGCCGCCGTTGGACGGATAGCTCTTCGCGCTCGCAACCTCGAAGCTGATCTGGTCAAGCAGCCCATCGCGGCCGGCCACGTGCCGGGCGTATTCGATCGAGCCACTGTGGTAGTCGAAGCCGTGAAAGTGCGACTTGGGGAATGCCTTGGCCATCAGCATCGTGGAAGCGCCGTGTCCGCATCCAACGTCAGCCACTGAGGCGCCTTTGGCCAGCTTGTCCGAAACTCCTTCGAGAGCCGGCAACCATGAACCCAGCAGATGCTGCTCATAGTTGGGGCGGAAGAATCGCTCGGTGCCGAAGAACAGATTCGCATCGTGCTCGTGCCAGCCCACGCCTTCGCCGGTGCGAAATGCCTGCGTGATTTTGGGTTCGTCTTTAAAGCAAGCCGAGACAATGTGGAACGCGCCAGGCAGATCGATTGCGGTCATCGCCATCGCCTGTTCGGGCGGAAGCTCGAATGTCTTCGCGGCGGCATCGTAGTTGATGTAGCCGCTTGCCGCGTTGGCGTTGAGCCACTCGCGCACATAGCGCTCGGATGTTTTCGTTTTGGCGGCAAGTTCCGCTGATGTCATCGGGCCCGCACCGGCCATCGCCTTGTACAGCCCGAGTTTGTCGCCAATCACGATGAGCGCGGCGTGCATCGCTGCGCCCAGATCGGTTACCGCCTTTCCCATGAAGGCATCCAGTTTGGCGGGATCGAAAGCGGGAGCGGCAGCAGTTGCCATTTTCTTGACCTCCGTGATTTCGCCATATCCGGCGGGGAGGAAGCGATGCTACTCCGCGAAAAACGCAATGTCAAAGGTCTTTTTCAGAAGCAGAGCGGGCCGCCTCTTGCAAAACACCGCGAGCGGTTTCCTAGATGAACAGATTGTTCGTACGCCCACTTAGTGTCTATCCTCGCGCAGCCAGCCGCCCAACCATGCCTGCGGAAGCGCAAGGACGACGAGCGCAACCGGATACCAGTGAGGCCCAAAAGCTGGGCCGCCGTTCCAGGTTGCAATTGCGCCCGCCAGGTTTGCGGCAAAACCGAACGCGCCTCCGATCATGGCATGAGCTATCGGCCGGTAGGGAGAGAGGTGAGCCGTCAAGTAACTCGCTGCGACGCCGTACAGGGTGCGATAGCCTGTCGCCAGCAGAAGCAGCCGGTCCGGTACGCGCGTCCCCAACGGTGGAAACACCTGGAGCTTCCGGAGAATCATGTCGGTTGCCAGCGTGAGCACGATCGCTGCAAGCGTTCCAGCGAGTACGGCGATCACGCTGCGGCCCAAGCGGCGTGGCGAACCCAAACGACGTGGAGAAGCAGTTGCCATTTTTCTTGACCTCCGCGCCTTCCCATTAGGGGCTGGAAGGAGGCGATGGTAGCGCGACGAAATCCGCAAAGTCAAAGATTTTTTGCTATTCCACTGCCCTGCCGCGAACCGGGATCAAAATGGCAGAAATAGAGGTGGAAATGTCATGGCGCAAGCTGGCGCATGCGCAGAAGATGAAATGTGAACGAGGCACACCGTGAGCGGACTTCGCCTGATCTCGACGAAACACGATGATCGCGCCGGCGGTAAGCGTCTGCGCGTCGCCATTCTGGCGCTGCCTCATAGCGTCCTCTCTGATCTGGCTGGACCTTATGAGGCCTTTGTCTCCGCACGACGCATTGCTGCAGAAAACCCCTGTCTGCCCAATTACGAGGTCGATATGCTGACGGTTCGCGGAAAGGACGTTACGACGCTTTCCGGCCTGACCGTAGCTGGCGGGCTTCCGTTTAACGAATACGAAGGTTACCCAGACACGTTGATTGTGACCGGAGAACCGGATTCTCTTGCTTCCGGCCCAGTCCGGTCTGAATTGATGGATTGGATTTGGGCCGGGCAATCGGCTATGCGCCGCATCTGCTCCGTGTGCACTGGCGTGTTTTGCCTTGCTGCCGCGGGCCTTTTGGACGGCCGCCGCGCGACCACGCATTGGCGCTATGCCGATCAACTGGCTCGCCGATTTCCCAAGGTCGATGTCAATCCTGAGCCCGTATTCCTGCGCGACGGGAAATATTACACCTCGGCCGGCTGCACTGCGGGTTTGGACCTGGCGCTCACCCTGATCGAGGAAGACATGGGACCTTCGATGGCGACGGAGATTGCCCGCGAAATGGTGATGTTTCTCCGCCGGCCGGGAGGGCAGGCTCAGATCAGCCCGGTGTTGAAGCTGCAAATGTCCGATTCCGACCGTTTTCGCGAACTGCAGACCTGGATCTTCGAACATTTGCATCTGCCGCTTACCGTCGAGGACTTGGCGTCTCAGGTCCACATGAGCCCACGCAATTTTGCGCGGGCCTTTGTAGCGCAGGTTGGAGTGACTCCTGCGCGATTCGTCGAAACCATCCGCCTCGACGCCGCGCGGAGGCGTTTGGAAGAGACCGATCGCAGTCTCGAGCAGATCGCCGCCGAGTGTGGATTCGGGTGCGAGGAAACCATGCGTCGCTCATTCGCGCGCAATCTGCGAACTTCACCGAGTGCATACCGAGCGCAGGTCCAGACCGCTTAGCGCGCGTGAAACGAAAAATCAGAAGTCCTGTACTGTCTTCTGCGGGCTCATTGCCAGGGATAAAGGAGAATTGTGTGCCAATGAAATCAATCATGATCGTGACCGCCGCCGGTATCTTCTCGGCGGCCATGGCTGCGCAAACCGGTCCGGTGTCCGCCTCAGCCAGGGCCGGGATCGACAGCGGCAATCAAGCCTGGATCGACGGCGTAAAGTCCGGCAACCTTGCGTTGATCCTCGGCACTTATGCCGACGATGCCGTGGACTGCGGCCCCGCAGGCAAGTGCATTTCAGGGCGGGAGCAGATCGAACAACACATGAAAACGCAATTCGAAAGCCTCGGGCGCGCCCAGTCGGCTTCTGTGTCATCCTGGGGATCGACACAGCAGGGAGCCTTCGCCTATGAGTGGGGACAGGCAGAAGCAACCTATTCCGGCGGCAAAAAACTGGTCGAGAAATACCTGACCGTGTGGCATGAGCAGCCGGACGGCACTTGGAAAATCTTTCGCAACATGGTGATCCCCTAGGTTGCTTGTGCGGGATTCGCCTCGCCACGCTGCTTCATCTTATGTTCGATCACATCTACAAAAACGTTTGAGCGAGGCATTTTTTGCTTGGCTGCCGGACCCATCATCCTGTAGCATGGGCAGCGAATTTTTCTACCGGAACTTCCTGTCCTCAGGAGCTGAACCAATGCGTCGTGGAATCCTCGGCAGTTGCTCCGCATCTCTCGCCAGCCTGTCCATTGTCTTTGCTCTCTCTGCGACCGGTGCCCCGGGCCAGACGGCGGTCTCCGCCGATGCGCCCTACAAGAACACACACCTGCCGGTGGAACAGCGCGTCGCAGACCTGCTGAAGCGCATGACGCTGGAAGAGAAGGCTACGATGCTGTCCGGATCGGGATGGATGGAGTCGGCGCCGATCGCGCGGCTCGGGATTCCCGCGATCAAGATGGCCGATGGTCCGATGGGCGTGCGGTCATGGGCGGGCAGCTCTGCGATTACGAGTTCGTCAGCGAGTCCGGTGCGGGTAGAGACGACCGCATTTCCATCGGGCATTGCGATGGCCGCCACGTGGGATACAGCGCTGGCACAGCGCGAAGGGCGGTCGATTGGCCAGGAAGTAAAAGCGCTGGGCCGCGACATGATCTTAGGGCCGACCGTGAACATTAATCGCGTTCCGCTGTGGGGCCGCAACTTCGAGGGATACGGAGAGGATCCATACCTTGCCGGGCAGATGGCTGTCGCTTACGTTCGCGGCGTACAGGGTGAGGGCGTAATCCCTTCGGTGAAGCACTTCGCAGTCAACAATGAAGAATTCGAGCGGCATCGCGTCGACGCAAAGGTCGATGACCGCGCGCTGCACGAGATCTATTTCCCTGCCTTCAAAGCAGCCGTGCAGCAGGCGGATGCCTGGGCGGTGATGTCCTGCTACAACAAGGTAAACGGCGTGCACTGCGCGGAGAACGCCTACCTGCTGACCGATGTGCTGAAGAAGGAGTTCGGTTTCAAGGGATTCGTAGTATCGGACTGGGGCAGCACCTACTCCACCACACCAACAGTGAATGCCGGGATGGATCTCGAGATGCCCGGAGGTCCGCCCATGAAGGCGTGGATGGCGAGGCCTCAGACGCAGGCCGCCGGAAACAGCGACGGCTGGCTCACCGCGGATAAGGTACTGGCCGAGGTAAAGGCCGGACACATCAGCGAGGCCAGGCTAGACGATAATGTGGGCCGGATTCTGCGCGCCATCATCCTGAGCGGCATCATGGATCTCCCGCACACGCAGCTCGGCGACGTGGACACACCCGAACAACAGAAGATCGCCCGCGACGGCGCGACCGAAGGCATTGTTCTGCTGAAGAACGATGGATCGTTGCTGCCGCTTGATCCGAACAAGGTTCATTCGATCGCGGTGATCGGGCCGAATGCGCTGGTGGCACGCACGGGCGGCGGTGGCAGTTCGATGGTGCGGCCGAAGTCCGCCGTCTCGCCGCTGGACGGAATCAGAAAGCGGGTGGGCAGCACAATCCAGGTGACCTCGGCAATCGGTGTGGGCATGGAGGGCGAGAATCCGGCAGAGGATACGCCCGAGGCTCGCGCGAAGGATCTGAAGGAAGCGACCGACGCCGCTGCCAAGGCCGATGTTGCCGTCGTGGTCGTCGGCCGGTACAACAAGAACGAGTCGGAGAGCTTCGATGTGAAGACGATGGATCTGCCTGCCGGCCAGGATGAACTGATCGCGGCTGTTGAGAAGACGAATCCGCACACCGTTGTCGTGCTCAACACCGGCGATGCGGTGACGATGACCAAATGGCTCGACTCGACACCCACGCTGTTGGATATGTGGTATGGCGGGCAGGAGGGCGGCAACGCGCTGGCAGCTATTCTGTTTGGCGATGCGAATCCTTCCGGCAAGCTTCCGGTTACGCTGCCGAAGAAGTTTGAAGACTCGCCTGCGGCGAAGAACTATCCCGGCGAGAACCTCGTGGTGCATTACGCCGAAGGCATCTATGTCGGCTATCGCTACTTCGACACCAAGAACGTCGAGCCGCAGTTTCCGTTCGGCTTCGGCTTGAACTACACGACGTTTGAGTACAGCGGGTTGAAGGTCCAGGGCAGGATGATGATTAAGGAGCCAGGTACTCCTGTCACTCTGGTCACCGTAGAAATCCGCAACACAGGCAAGCGCGCTGGAGCAGAGGTTGTGCAGCTGTACGTGCATGACGGTCACTCAAAGATCGACCGCCCAGTCCGCGAACTCAAGGCGTTTGAGCGTGTGGAACTAGCGCCCGGAGAATCCAGAGCGGTGCAGTTCGCGCTCGGTCGCGACGCATTTTCGTACTGGAGTCCGACTGCAAAGCAATGGACGCTCGATCCCGGAACGTTCGAGATTCAGGTCGGCTCTTCGTCGCGCGATATCCGAGTGAAAGCGCCGATTGAGATCAAGTGACCTGCTGATATAGCAAAACCAGAGTTGGTCGAACTCCGAGCCATCGCTCTCAAGTCGACGCGACCATCAGGGAGCAGCGACCCCCGCCGCGGTTCGCGGGACCAGAAGCTCTGGTTTTGCCGTAGACTCTGGATTAGATGGCCCGCCAGATTCATTACAATGCGGCAGAACACATCTCTGCTGAGACGGCTGCGGATCCGTATCTGCGGCCGGCGTTCTCGGTTGGCAATCGCATACGCCGGCTCGTCTGGAATCTCTGCTGGACGATCTTCTACCGTCTGTCGCCGCGTCCGTTTCACGCGTGGCGCTCGATGCTGCTACGGCTGTTCGGCGCGAAGATGGGCCCGAATTGCCACTTATATCCCGGCTCACGCGTGTGGGCTCCGTGGAACCTTGTCTGCGCCGACCAGGTGACGGCAGGCGATGGCGCGGAGATCTACAATCCTGCGCCGGTCCGGCTCGGTTCGCATGTAATCCTCTCGCAGAATGCATACCTCTGCGGGGCCACGCACGACTTCGACGATCCGGCATTCCCTCTGCTGGCTTATGCGATGGAGGTGGGCCCTTATGCGTGGATATGCGCGCGGGCCTGTGTAGCTCCCGGCGTGAATGTGGGTGAAGGCGCAGTACTGGGACTGGCGTCAGTGGCAACGCGCGATCTGGAGCCATGGGGCGTGTACGCGGGATCGCCCGCGATGAAGGTAAAGGAGCGCATAAGGGTGCATGGATAAGGACCCAAGCGCATCTGCCCAGTCCTATGTTCTTTCTATGCCCTTGTCCCCTCGGTCCCTTGCTTCCTAACGCTGCGGCGCGTAGGGCTCGATGCTCAGCATGTCTGACAAGATGCCGCGCTCTTCGGGGCTGAACTGGTTTTGGTAGCGGCTCGAATTCAACACAATTGCGCGCTGATCGAGCGGCACGGACTTCAGGTCGCGAAAGGCGTTCCGCATCATCGCCTGCCGGTCCGCCGGCATCGTCGTCCAGCGGCGCGCTGATTGATTCACACGAGCCCGATCCCCGGGCGAGAGCTTCTCCAGATTCTCAGCACGGGCGAGGCGGCGTTCGCGTTGCGCGTCAGGCATCCGGTTCACCTGGTTCAGCTGATTCATCACCCGCTGCTGTTCGCCCTGCGGCAGGCCTCGGAAGCTTGGGTCGCTCTGCAGCATCCGTTGCTGTTGCTGCACCGGAACATCCCGGTGAGTGTTCAGCCATGAGCCAAGATGACCCGGCGGAGCGTACAACTGCCGAGCCGTGCCCGGCAATGCCGGCCGCACATTGCCTTGGGAATAGTTCGGGGTGGGATAGGCGCCACGGGGTTGCTGCACATAGGGGCTCTGCACAGGATGCTGCATCTGCGAGCCCGCAGGCGGACGATACTGTGGATACTGCTGCGGCGGACGCGCCTGATTCTGCTGTGGCGACTGCGGATGCGTATACTGCGGCCGGCTCTGCTGCTTGGGCGCTGAGTAGTGAGGCGCCGGTGCCGGCCGCTGATTATTCTGGTGCTGGGCGAGCACAGCGGCAGAAGGCAGGCACAGAGCAACCCCGATCGCCGCAGTCAGAACGACTGCGCGCGTACCTCGAGCACCGCTTCTGTTGTGTACCCCTTGCATTGCTTGGCCCCCGCCGTTTCAAAAACCCATTCGTGCTTCCTTCAACTACTGCGCCTCAGGATCGCTCATATTCGGATCGTCTGTGATTGCGTCGTCCGGATTGCCGGAAATTGCCTCAAGCTGATCGAGAAGCTGCGCGTTGCTGTCCAGCGTCTGCAGATCATGCACTACCGCAGCATTGACACTTGGCGGCGGCGTCGGCTGTTCTACATTCGTGATGCCCAGGTACGCCCCTCCGCCGACAAGCAGCAAAACCGTAAGCGCTGTGGCAGCCAACGGGCGCGCATGCATAGACGAACCGTACATCAAGCGGGCACGGATGCGCTGGAACCAGCTTTGCGGCGGGGATTCGCGCTCCTCGCGCATCCGGGCATTCAGGCGGGTCATGAAGTAGGGATTGGGCTCGGGAGCAGTCCAGGCATCCATCAGGCCCATCGTCGCGCGCAACTCCTCCAGCTCTTTGCGGCACGACGAACACTCGGCAACATGAGTTTTCACCTTAGCAGGCGCCGCCTCCGGATCGAGCAGCATGTCGGCCAGCTTCGCTTCCATCGCGGTGCATTTGTTCATGGTTCCCATCGCTACCACCCCACTTCTTTCACCCCAGTGGTTATACGAACTCCTTCAACTTCTCCCGCAGTGTCTGGTAGGCCCTGAAGAGCAGCGACTTGGTCGCCGACTCGCTGAGCTTGAGCACTTCCCCGATCTGCCGATAGTCCATCCCCTGATACTTGTGCATCAGCACCGCCATGCGTTGACGGTCCGGCAAAGCCATCACATGGGCCCGAATCGCCGCCAGCCGCTCATCGCGAACCATGCTTTGCTCCACGGTGGGCGTATCGTCGGCTACGTCCGGCGTGGTCCCCGACTCCTCGTCCGGCGCATCGAGATAGACGTTTTGCGCCGTGCGTTCGTGCCGCGTATCGCGCGCATGATTCACCGCGAGATTCGTCGCGATGCGATAAAGCCACGTGGTGAACTTCGCCTCTGCACGATAGCTCTCACGCGAGCGATACACCCGCAGGAATACCTCCTGCGCCAATTCTTCGGCAACCGCCTGGTTATGCACCATCCGATAAAGAAAACTGATCATGGCGCGGTGGTACTTGCCGACGAGGTAATTGAAACCCGCCTCATCGCCAGCCGCCACCCGCAGCATCACGGCCGCATCGCTGGATTCATCCACCGCGTAATTCTGTCTCAACTGCCCGGGCGGATTTAGCCCCCTGCCCAGTGCCGGATTGTCCAGTACCAGGGTTGCCATATCTTCTGGAACCCCGTCCGTGCCGGAAGGTTGCGCAAAATCCCCACTTTCGCGCTCTGATTCCGGATCGTTTACGTCGCCCTGCGCATCGCGATGATCGGGCTGGAATCCTGGCCTTCGGAGAGGTTTATTGCTGCCCGCCTGGCCCGACATGGCAGAAAAAGACGTACCCTCCCTGCCGCCCGGCAAACCGCCAGCCGCCGCAAACTCCAGGCGCCGCACCCCTCCCGCCAGAAATTCCCAGATGGACCGAATAGTCTCATTGGATCGAGACCCGATCGACCGGGAATGGACCGGCGGATTCTCCCCGGGAGCGGGCTCGTCTGCCTCTCGGATTAGTCGTACACGCCAGCGCATCAGTGACTTGGAGCGATCTCACAATGGCGCTCTCAGGTTGGCCGTCGAGCGCCGCTGGTGTTACTCTAAATCACGGGAAGCCCCTTTGCCTCATGGGGAGCTTCGGTCGCTTAGCTCAGTTGGTTAGAGCGCCTGCTTCACACGCAGGAGGTCGTAGGTTCGAGTCCTACAGCGACCACCATTCCTAATCAATAACTTAACTTAATTAATAGGCCCTGCTGAATCTTCCCTATGGTTGTATTTACCCTCTTCGAGCGTGTTGCATCGATATTAAGTTTAGTGTAATCAATAGTGTACATTAATCTATTGACAGTTTTAGCTGCTATCGACTCGGCGCAGCCCTCGGAACAGAAAGATGCCGCCTCTTCCGCCTCCTCCAGAGATACCAGAGACCCATCCCCAGCAGCATGACCACGGCCCACACCGTCAAGTGCTCGTAGGTGTATTGCCGAAGATCCAGCCACCCCAGGTACTCAGTCTCGTTCGGTGAAAGTCGTTTCCAGAAGTAGATGGACGTCAGCACCTCGGTTCCGAGGACGGCCACTGCGCTCAGGACTGCGAGCACTCGCGCTAGGAAACGGCGACGCGAACTCATCCACTCCATGATCCAGATGCCCGCAAAGGACAGGCCGAAGAGGAGCCAGTACTGCAGCCGCAAGACTTCGAATAGCCAGAAGTGCGGAGGTTCGCCCCGCCAATCCGTTGGAGTTCCGTGCCACGTCCCCGCGGATGCAATCACCTCGGCGGTCAACAAAAACGGGATACGAAGCAGCGGGACTCTCAACGGCACTCTCCTACTTCCACCGGGGATTCGTGATCTCGTTGTTGACAGGTGCTCCCACTCTGTCGGTTGCGAAGAAGTCGAACGGCTCCGGCAGAGGGCCACCGCTGCCGTCATACATGGTCTTCATCGACAAGCCGAGACCCACGGATTGCGTCGCCTCCTCGACGCCCCAGCCAAGGTCCTGCGATGTCGCCCGGTCGGGTCGCATCTGAGGCCAGCTTGCAGAGAGAACAGCCCCGCTCTTGTCGCCTACGCCGAGCATATGCGTGAACTCGTGTTTCGCGTAGTTGTCCGCACCGTTGATGTCCATCATTCCCGTGCTTGGTCCACCGGTCAGCCAATCGGCTATGCTTTTCTCTTCGATGTAGGCGCCAAGGAGCGAGCCGTCCGGCATCGTCATCGGGCCGTTCCTCATTGCGATTACATGCTGGGCGCCGGAGTCCATCGCCGCATCCTCACTGTCTGAAGCCGAAACGCTGACCCGTGTTGACACGTTGTAGCTGACGCCATCCTGCGTGAATGAACCGCTCCACGCGCCCTCGATGGAATTTTTGATCGTATCCGCCGCCGTATTGAGTCGGTCTTTCGTTATCCCGCTGTCCTTGTCCCCGTATATGGCAATGCTCGCGGAAACGCTCACGTTGCAGGTCGTGTGGTTGTTCGCATCCGTCGAGCATCTGGTTGCAACCGTCGCGCGGTTGCCAATGTCGGACAGGCCCTCGCTCTCAGAAGTGAAGCTGGATATTGAAATTGGGAACCACAAAGCGGTCGGGAGCCAAATAGAGATGCGCTTGGTCACGTCACCCTCGCTCCGAAGAGACTCGTCCTGCGAAGGTTTTACCTCAAAGGCATCGGCGTAAAATATCTATCTAATGGGCTAATTTTTATTCAATGGCCTCTGGTGCCTGCGTGAAAACATGATTGTTCGCTGACCTGCTGACTTGCTGCTCGCGAAGCGCGCTAACTCGCTATTGTTTCTCACGAATATTCGTACTTCCCAAAGCCCGAGCTCAGCTCTCACGCACACTCTCTCGTCCTTGCATGCGCGCGAAAGACTATTCCTCGGGCGGCTCTCACGATTGGTTCAGCAGTTCCTTGTGAACCAGCTCGCAAAGCTTCATCGTCAGCGGATTGCTCATTCCGTAGTAGACAAACTGGCCATCCTTTTGGCGCGTGATAATCCCTGCCGACGCCAGCAACGAAAGATGCTTTGAGATATTGGATTGCGTTGCGCCCGTCGCGGCCACAATCTCACCAACCGCCAGCGGTTTTACGCACAACGCCTGCAGAATCTTCAGGCGCATCGGCTCACTGAGCAGGTGGAATTGCGCCGCCACCTTTTCCAGTTCGGCGTCGGTTAGATCTCGTGTTGTTTTGGCACTTGACATATATCACCGTCTGCTCATATATTCATACTTAGATCACTAAGTGATCATATCT
>DATFSO010000002.1:0-12012 GCA_035262585.1 Occallatibacter sp.
CGAGAAGATCGCAAAACTGCAGAAGGGCGACGAGCTGCCTCCGGGCGTGATCAAGCTGGTCAAGGTCTACGTTGCCATGAAGCGCAAGCTGTCGGTCGGCGACAAGATGGCCGGCCGCCACGGAAACAAGGGCGTGATCGCGCGCATTCTTCCTGAAGAGGACATGCCGTACCTGCCCGATGGCACTCCCGTGGAGATCGTTCTGAATCCGCTCGGCGTTCCATCGCGTATGAACGTAGGACAGATTCTCGAAACGCACCTCGGCTGGGCCGCTTACGGCCTGGGCAAGAAGGTCGCGGCGCTGGTGAAGCAGAACAGTGACGTGAGTTTTATCCGTGAGCAGATCCGGAAGGAATTTGCCGGTACTGCAACCCTGCGTCAGCTCGAAGAACTCGATGACGAGACGCTGCTGCGTGTGGCTCATGGCATGGACCGCGGGATCTGGTTCGGAACCGCGGTGTTCGACGGCGCCAAGGAAGAGGAGATCAAGGCGCTTCTGACTTCAGCAGGGCTGCCGGCTTCAGGCAAGACGGCGCTCTACGACGGCATGACCGGCGAGCAGTTCGAGCAGCCGGTAACGGTGGGCTACATTTACATGCTCAAGCTGTCGCACCTGGTCGACGACAAGATTCACGCTCGGTCGATCGGACCGTACTCGCTCATCACTCAGCAGCCGCTGGGTGGCAAGGCGCAGTTCGGCGGGCAGCGTTTCGGCGAAATGGAAGTCTGGGCGCTGGAAGCATACGGTGCTGCCTACATCCTGCAGGAGCTGCTGACCGCGAAGTCCGACGACGTCTATGGCCGTACGAAGATCTACGAGGCCATCGTCAAGGGCGAAGCGGCGATCGAGCCGGGTGTGCCCGAGTCGTTCAACGTGCTGATCCGCGAATTGCAATCGTTGTGCCTCGACGTGGAACTGATCAAGCGTGCCGATCTTGTGCGCAAGGCTCCGGCGCCGGAAGTTGCGGCAGTAGCAGATTAGCTTTTAGCTGTTAGCCGTTAGCTTTTTAGCTCGTTCGTGCAGCCCGAAGACCGGCAAGACGAAGCTAGAAGCTAATAGCTAAGGGCTAAAAGCTCCGAAGGTTTTCGGGTCCTTCTTGAAGGCGGTAACCACCGCTTCCCGGGAAGGAAGGGCCCGACGAAATGAATCCCGGGAGATACCGCGGCGAGTGCCCCAAGGCCCGCCAAGGAGGGTCGCCTTGTTCCGTTCAAATCCGTTTGAACTCACCAGCCCGATTACTGATTTTGACGCCATTCGCATCATGCTGGCTTCGCCGGAGAAGATCCGCAGCTGGTCACATGGTGAGGTCACCAAGCCGGAAACCATCAACTATCGTACCTTCAAGCCGGAGAGGGACGGCCTCTTCTGCGCTCGCATTTTTGGGCCAGTGACTGACTGGGAGTGCCTCTGCGGCAAGTACAAGCGCATGAAGCATCGCGGAGTGATCTGCGACAAGTGCGGCGTCGAAGTGACCGTAAGCAAGGTTCGCCGCGAGAGGATGGGCCACATTGAGCTTGCTTCCCCGTGCTCGCATGTGTGGTTCTTCAAGGGCCTGCCGTCTCGTATCGGCCACCTGCTCGATATCTCTCTGCGCGACCTCGAGAGCATTCTATACTTCGAGTCCTACGTCGTTGTCGACGTGGGCGATGCGCCGGTGAAGGAGCGCGAGATCATCAAGGACGAGGCTCGCTATCGCGAACTCGACCAGCAGTATCGTCCGTCCGGCTTCAAAGCCATGATGGGCGCTGAGGCGATCAAGGAACTTCTGAAGCGCGTCAACGTGGAAGAGCTCGCCATGGAACTGCGCGAGCGCATGAAGAGTGAAACTTCCGCGCAGAAGAAGATCAAATTCGCGAAGCGCCTGAAGGTTGTCGAGGCCTTCCGCAAGTCGGCCAACAAGCCGCAGTGGATGATTCTCGATGTGCTGCCGGTCATTCCTCCGGAGTTGCGCCCCCTGGTGCCTCTGGACGGCGGCCGCTTCGCCACTTCGGACCTGAACGACCTGTATCGTCGCGTCATCAACCGCAACAACAGGTTGAAGAAGCTGATGGACCTGCACGCGCCCGAGGTCATCGTGCGCAATGAAAAGCGCATGTTGCAGGAGGCTGTTGACGCGCTGTTTGATAACGGCCGCCGTGGCCGTGTGCTGCGTGGCGCCAACAACCGTCCGCTGAAGTCGCTCTCCGATACGCTGAAGGGCAAGCAGGGACGCTTCCGCCAGAACCTGCTCGGCAAGCGCGTCGATTACTCCGGCCGTTCGGTGATCGTGGTCGGCCCCGAGCTGAAACTGCACCAGTGCGGTCTGCCGAAGAAGATGGCGCTCGAGCTGTTTAAGCCGTTCATCTACCACCGCCTTGAGCAGACGGGCCACTGCACCACCATCAAGCAGGCAAAGGAAATGGTGGAGATGCAGGAGCCGGTGGTGTGGGACATCCTTGAGGAAGTCATTAAGGATCACCCTGTGCTGCTGAACCGCGCCCCAACCCTGCACCGCCTTGGCATTCAGGCCTTTGAGCCGGTACTGGTAGAAGGCAAGGCAATCAAGATTCACCCGCTCGTTTGCACCGCGTTCAACGCGGACTTCGACGGCGACCAGATGGCTGTGCACATTCCGCTGTCGCCTGAGGCACAGATTGAAGCTAGCGTGCTGATGCTCGCTTCGCACAACATTCTTTCCCCGGCGTCGGGTCAGCCGATCACTGTGCCTACGCAGGACATGGTGCTCGGACTCTACTACTTGACCAAGGCGAAGAAGGGTGGGCGTGGCGAGGGCCGCGTCTTCTCGAACACCGAAGAGATCCTGATGGCGCTCGAAGCGAGGGAACTGGAGACACTGACGCCGATCCGCCTGCGTTACACGGGCAAGGTGCTCGATATGACCACCGCCTACGACGATCAGGACCTGACACACACTGAGCCGGTGGAGTTCAACAACGAGTACATCAACACCACCGTGGGCCGCGTAATTCTGAACGACGCACTCCCGGGGGGTATGCCGTACATCAACGGCCTGCTCAAGAAAAAGGGCATCGGCCAACTGGTGAACTACTGCAACCAGAACCTCGGACTAGAGGTGACGGTGGGCATGCTCGACCGCATCAAGCAGCTGGGCTTCCAGTACGCCACACGTTCGGGTCTGTCGGTAGGCCTGGATGACATGGTTATCCCGGCGACCAAGTACAGCGTGGTAGACGAGGCTGACAAGAAGGTGATCGAGGTCCAGAAGCAGTACATGGACGGCGCAATCACCAACGGCGAGCGTTCGAACAAGGTCATCCAGATGTGGTCGGCTGTGACGGACCAGGTTGCGGATGAGATGTTCGGCAACATGAAGAAGGCGGACGAAGAAGGAGCCATGAACCCGATCTACATCATGGCTGACTCCGGCGCCCGCGGTTCGAAGCAGCAGATTCGCCAGCTCAGCGGTATGCGCGGATTGATGGCCAAGCCGTCTGGTGAGGTTATTGAGACTCCGATTACCGCGAACTTCCGCGAAGGTCTGACGGTGCTCGAGTACTTCATCTCGACGCACGGAGCGCGTAAAGGACTCGCCGATACGGCACTGAAGACCGCCGACTCGGGCTATCTGACCCGCCGGCTCGTCGACGTGGCGCAGGACGTCATCGTCACCGAGTACGACTGCGGAACAAGCGAAGGCATCTACGTGGGTTCGATCGTCGAGTCCGGCGAGATCATCGAGCCGATGCGCGATCGCATCATCGGCCGCGTGTCACTCGAGCGCATCAAGGACTACGACGGAAACGTAGTTGTCGAAGTGAACCAGCCGATCGACGAGGATATCGCTTCGGCGATTCAGGGTGCAGGTGTCGAGAAGGTGAAGATTCGCTCGGTGCTTACCTGCGAATCGCGTCGCGGCGTCTGCGCGCTGTGCTATGGCCGCAACCTCGGTTCGGGCCGCATGGTCGAGCTCGGCGAAACCTGCGGCGTCATCGCTGCGCAGTCCATCGGCGAACCTGGCACGCAGCTCACGATGCGTACCTTCCACGTGGGTGGTACTGCAAGCCGCGTGGCTGACAAGTCGCGTCTCGATGCGAAGAACGTCGGCTTCGTGCGCTTCATCAACCTGAACACCGTCGAGAGCAAGGATGGCTCGCTGGTTGCGATGAACCGTTCAGGTTCAATCGCGGTAGTTGACGAGCGTGGCCGTGAGAAGGAGCGCTACCAGGTTGTCTATGGTGCGCGTCTCCGCGTGAAGGACGGGTCGGCAGTGAAGCTTGGCGAGCTGTTGGCCGAGTGGGATCCTTACACCTACGCCATCCTCACGGAGATCGGCGGCACGGTGCAGTTCAAGGATCTGCAGGAAGGCATCACGCTCAACGAGGAAGTCGACGAAGTCACCGGCCTCTCTCGCTGGGTGGTTGCCGATGCTCCCGATGAGAAGCGCCAGCCTGCGATCGTGGTCAAGAACAACAAGGCGAACAAGCGGTACCTGCTGCCTCGCGGTGCTCACCTTATGGTGCAGGACGGCGATGAGGTGGGTCCGGGCGATGTGCTCGCGAAGATTCCGAAGGAGTCGACACGTACGAAGGACATCACGGGCGGTTTGCCGCGCGTGGTGGAGCTCTTCGAAGCCCGCAAGCCGCGCGAGACGGCCATCATCAGCGAGATCGATGGAGTCGTCCGCTTCGGCGAAGTTGCCAAGGGTCAGCGTAAGATATACGTCACGGCTGACAATGGCGACGAGAAGGAGTACTCGGTGCCTCGCGGCATCCACGTCAACGTGCAGGAAGGCGAGCGCCTTCGTGCCGGCGATCCTCTGATGGACGGTCCTCTGAACCCGCACGACATTCTTGCCGTGCTGGGCGAGAAGGAACTGCAGGCTTACCTGGTGAACGAAATCCAGGAGGTCTACCGTCTGCAGGGCGTTGCGATCAGTGACAAGCACATCGAAGTGATTGTGCGTCAGATGCTGCGCTGGGTGCGGATCGACGAAGTGGGCGACACGAACTTCCTGCTCGAGCAGCAGGTCGATCGGTTCCGCTTCCGCGAGGAGAACGAGCGCGTAGTCCGGGAGGGTGGCCGCCCGGCACTTGGCCGTCCGCTCCTGCTCGGTATCACGAAGGCTTCACTCTCGACCGACAGCTTCATCTCCGCGGCAAGCTTCCAGGAGACGACACGTGTACTGACCGAAGCCAGTATCAACGGCGCGATCGACAACCTGCGCGGACTCAAGGAGAACGTCATCGTCGGACGACTCATCCCGGCGGGCACGGGCCTCGAGTACTACCGCAATGTCCAGCTCTCACCGGAGCTCGAAGAAGCGGCGGCGCGTGTCCAGCAGGAAGTACACGCCGAGATCGAAGCGGCAGAGCGCGAACTGGAGATGATGCGCCAGGAAGGCGAGGCCGAGGAGATGGCAGCAGAGTAACGATAGCCATCAGTGGACAGTGGTCAGTGAACATAAGGCCCGGCGCAAGCCGGGCCTTACATTTTTGCGTCTATCCTTTCGATTTTCAAAAACGTTAATCTCTCGCCCATACGATAGCGCGTAAACTTCTTGCAAACACCGATCGGGAACCCAAAATGAACTCTAGGGTTGTTGCTGTGTTCATTGGCATCTTCGTCTTCAGCTTAACGGGATGCGGAGGACGCCAGGCCGAGCAGACTCGAGAGTATTCGATCCTGAACACGCTGCGTCTGCCTGCCGGCTATCAGGGCAGTGGAATCGATGCGCGGGGATCCCTGGCCTACATTTCGATGATGGCGACCGGCAGCCAAACCGGCGCCAGGAGCCTGGTAATCGCAAACCTCGAGAAGCCGGCTGCTCCGGCCATCCTGAGCGCAACTTCTTCCGGGCTGGCCAGCGACATGGCGGGCATCGTCGTGAGTGGCACCCATGCGTATGTGCCGTTCGAGTCGAACCAGGGAACCAACTTCCAGGTTTGGGACGTCCGCACTCCATCCAGCCCGTCTGTCGTCGGAAGTACCAGCATCTCCTGTCCGGCCGGGATGTTTCCGTTCGGCAATCCGGTCCTGTATGGAAACTATGTCTACGTTTCCTGCTTCGAAAGCGAGGTCACTGCTACCGGTGCGTTCGACATTATCGACGTGTCCAACCCGGCCTCTCCTTCGGTAGTCGCAACTGTGTCCGTCACTGCTGACTACCAGCCAATTTCACTTTCCATTTCCGGACAGAACCTCTACGTGGTTGCGACGCAAGGCGGTTCTACGACCGATTACGTCTTGTTGTATTCAATCGCGAATCCGACATCGCCTTCCGCCGTAGCAACGGTATCCATTCCGCACTCCCCGCAGTGGGTGGCGGCTCAGCGAACCGTGGCGGTGGTCCCGATTTACGATGGCTCGGAGTTGCAGATCGTCGATTTTTCTAACCCATCGGAACCACAGACTTATAACTCGAGTCTTGGGTCCTGTCACCCCCAGAGCGGCACGGCCTACACCGGATATATGGTCTTCCTGCCCTGTGGTTCGCCTGGTGGGATAGCTCTTGTCAACCTTGCGAAGGTCAGCGGTCCTACCTACTCCGGCACAGTGTTAGGCGGCACAGTGTTCAACTTCCTCGTTGCTTCTGGGCCCTTTCTGTATGGCCTCGATGCCAGCGGGAACCTTCAGACCATGGGTTTTTGAGCCTGAACGGGCTAGGGGTTCGAACCGGTCCGTGGCAGCTGTGGTGCCCTTGCGCTCACCCGCTCGCACGGCAACTTTCTCTCGCTCCCTATAATTGCCACGTGAGTCTAAATATCGTGATAGGGTCCGGGATGGATTTACTATCTAACCCGTAAAGACGGGGAGCTCAGAGGTGTCGATGAACCAATCAAGTTTTTTCGAAAAGCACTTCGGAAATGCGGGGATGGCGGTTCTGGCTGTAGCGCTTTCGTTGACGGCCGGCCTGGCAACGGGATGCAAGAATCAGCCGGCTGCACGCACAGATCAGCAGATCGCTGGCGACATCCAGACGAAGATTAAGGGAGAGGCCGCCCTCTCGCAACAGAACATCCAGGTAAGCGTTGCAAACGGGGTGGCGACCCTAAACGGAACGGTGAGGGACCAGGCTTCGCGCGCACTTGCTGCCAACGACAGCGGCTCTATCGACGGCGTCAGAACCGTGGTCAACAATCTCACCGTCCAGCCTGTGCAGGCGGCGGCAGCCGGTGCGACGTCAGCAGAGCCGCAACTGGAACCGCCAACGACTACACCAGCGGATCGTAGGGCGCGAGAAAAGTCTCATCACCATGAACGCGATCAGTCCTCAAACCACACTCCCGCTTCGGCTCCTGTGCAGCAGGTTACCGAGACCGCGCCATCGCCGTCCGTTCAAGCACCACAAGCTGCTCCTCCGCCTCCGCAGCCTGTCGTGAAGGAGGTTACGATTCCGGCCGGCACGGTGATTCCGGTACGAATCACGGAGACCCTGGACAGCAAGACCGCTCAGCAGAACGACGCATTCCATGGTGCACTTGCTTCCGACCTCGGCGTGCAGGGAGTGATCGCTCTCCATCGCGGTGCTCCGGTAGTTGGACGCCTTGTCGATGTCCACGAGGCTGCGCACTTCAAAGGCAGCGCGCTACTAAGCCTCGAACTTACCGAGTTACAACGCGGCGGACAGAAGATTTCCATCACAACGGATACCTACACCAAGGAAGGCGCCGGGCGTGGCAAGAACACCGCTGCGAAGGCCGGAGGCGGAGCAGCCTTTGGCGCGATCATTGGAGCTCTGGCTGGGGGAGGTAAGGGTGCGGCCATCGGTGGGCTGGCCGGCGCCGCAGCCGGAACGGGAGTAAACGCAGCCACTCGCGGGCAGCAGGTCGTGATTCCGACCGAGACCCTGATCAACTTCCAGCTTCAATCGCCGATCATAGTGAGGGTCACGATTCCGCCGCCGGGCAGCGAGCAGCCGGACGACGCGAATGAACCGCAGCTTCAGCGTCACCAATAAAGTTCGTTATCATTCGCAAGCAGCTGGTTCGATGCGATAAATCCGAAGTCAATGGCCCGGTCGAAAGCCGGGCCATTCCATTCGGCGTGATCGATAATCGTGTTAAAATGGAGTTATTCAAGACAATTCAAACAAAGCGGTACCTGAATTGGCGAATCCCTCTGTCTCTGTATCTGTATCCGAATTCCCTGTGATTCGGCCCAGCGCGGCGAAACCACCGATGCTGATTGAGCGGACTCAGCCGGTGCTCGAAAAACTTTCGGGCATTCTCGGCGAGACTGTCATCACCTATTGGAATTCAAGCAAAGGCTCCATCTCCCAGAACGACGTTGCGGGCCTGTATGCCGTGGTGCGCAATCTCGGCAATATCGAGCGGCTCTCGCTCTTTGTGAAGTCCGACGGCGGCTCGGGCCAGGCTTCGCTGCGCATGGTGAACCTGCTGCGGCGCTACGTAAAACACCTCACCGTGCTTGCGCCGCTCGAGTGCCAGTCGGCAGCAACTATGCTTGCTCTCGGCGCCGACAAGATTCTCATGGGCCCACTGGCGCATCTTTCGGCTGTTGACACGTCGTTGACGCATGATCTGTCGCCGATCGATCGCGACAACGACCGTGTCAGCGTCAGCAACGATGAGTTGCTGCGCGTGATCCGCCTCTGGACGGAGCAGGCCAAGGACTCGACCACGAATCCGTACGAGGCATTGTTTCCATATGTTCACCCGCTGGTGATTGGCGCCGTTGACCGATCCAGTGCGCTTTCCACGCGAATCTGCGAAGAAATCCTTTCGTACCACATGGACGACAAGGAGCGCGCGCATGAGATCAGCAACGTCCTGAATGCCGGTTATCCGTCGCACAACTACCCCATCACGCTTCGTGAAGCCAGGCGCATCGGCCTGAATGTCGAAGCAATGGACGACAGCGTGAATGCGCTTCTGTTCGAACTGAATGAGATCTATTCAGAGATGGGCGAAAGCGCGACAACGGACTTCGACGAGAAGAATTCGCACGACAACAGCATCATCAAGGTGATGGAAGCTGCCGGCACGCTGGTCTACTACCAGCTCGACAAGGATTGGCACTACCGCAGCGAAGAACGCCGCTGGGTGGCGCTGAACGAAAAGAGCCAGTGGCGCAAGGCGGAACTGGTCAAAGGCAAGATCGCGATTTCGCAACTGCACGTGCGATAAGCTTTTCGCCGGTTCGAATAAGGCAGGCGCCGCTCCCTCGGGAACGGCGCTTTTTGTTGATGCGTGGGATGTGCCGAGATGCGTAGGATGTGCCGATAGACCCTAGTTTACCGGCTTGAACAGCGCGTCCTGCAGTTTGCCCGGCATCTCCGTCTGATGACGCTTGGTTTGTTTTGCCACGTACATCGCGGCGTCGGCCGCTCTCAACAGATTGTCCGCGGTGGCGCCGTCCTCCGGATAAAGGACGATGCCCACACTTGCTCCGCCGCGCAACACGCATCCCTCTACGGCAAACGGTGCGTCGAAGGAACGCTCCAGCCGCTGCGCAATCTCCTCCAGTGTGGCGCGGTCTCGCACCACGGGAACGAGAGCGGCAAACTCATCGCCGCCGAGCCGCGCGAGCATGTCGCCCGTGCGAAGCTGGCGTTTCATGCGCAATGAGACTTCCTGCAGGTAAAGGTCGCCGATGCGGTGGCCGTAGAATTCGTTGATCAGTTTGAATTCGTCCAGGTCAACGTGGACGAGCCCGAAGATTGATCCCTCTCGCTTGGCCTTTTCGATTTGCTCTTCGAGATAGCGATCGAGGGAGGAGCGGTTGTAGGCGTCGGTAAGCGGATCAAACTCCGATCGATAGGCGAGGTCTTTGTAGAGTTTTCGGGTCTCGATGGCAATGGTTGCGAGCCGTACGCCGGCTTCGAGAGCCTTGGCTTCATCTTTCATCACAGACGCGCCGGCTTCGGTAGCTGCGAACATTGTGCCCAGATTACCGCCGGCTCCCGCAGGGATTTCGAGCCGGATCGCGCGAAGGTGCCCCTGATTGCCGGGCGCATTGCCGACGCGGGCACCGTCTGAAATCTCACACCAGCAGAAAGGCCAATCCAGGTCGAGAGCGACCATCTCCGTGATGGCGTTGATCAACTCATGCAGCGGCCGCGAACTATTGATGTCCTCTAGAATGCGGCCGTGCATGAGTTCCAGTTGTTCCTTATGCCGTTCGTGCCTAGCTCCGACATTGGCGCGCGAGCTAAGGTCGGCAGCCTGGCGGCGCAGTTTCGAACGCAGAGAGCAGCCCCAGATAACCACGGTCAACACGATTACAAACAGCCCCGCTGCAATGACAGTGAGATGGTCGGAGCTGAGCTCCGGGCCGAGTGACTGAATCCCGGTCGCATGGGCGTGCGCCGCCAAGCTAGCGGAGGCCAAAACGGCTGTGAGATACCGGGCGTTCTTGCTCAACATCATTCTCCGGACGGTGCTGCCGATCGTTGTTTGGTCTAGTATGCCGAACCTGCGCGTGTTTTCCGGTCGATTGGAGATCATGTTACGCTGATCCCAAGTGACTCTAGTTACACCTTTTGGGGCAATTACCCGAACAGGGGTGATAGCACTCCCGGTGTGGGAGTGTCCCATTTAGGGGCGCTGGCGCACGGTATCATGGCAGGGGCCCTGATTCCGGAGACCTTCGCATGGCGACCAACCCTGAAATCCCTTCGATTCCCACGTCCTTTCCCCCCAGTGGAACCCAGGCGCTGCCTCCCCGCCTTATCCAGGTCATCGGTGTGCCGCTGGATATGGGCGCAAGCCGCCGAGGGGTGGACATGGGGCCCTCTGCAATGCGGGTAGCGGGACTCGAGGCCCGGCTTGAGGCGCTCGGTCATCGGGTGACCGACTGCGGAAACGTGACGGTGGCCATCGCGGAGACTCAGAACTTCGGCAGTGCTAACGCGCGCTATCTCAAGCAGATAGCCGATACCTGTACCCGCACAGCCAAGGCCGTTTGCAAGACCCTGGAAGACGGGCTGACCCCCTTCGTCCTCGGCGGAGATCACTCGCTCGCTGTGGGCTCGGTTTCGGGCGTTGCGGAGTTCTATCGCCGACAGGACAAGAAAATCGGTGTGGTCTGGATCGATGCCCATTCCGACATCAACACGCCGGAAACCTCGCCAAGCGGCAACGTACACGGAATGCCGCTCGCCGCCCTGCTCGGCCTCGGCCCCGAATCCCTGACCACCATCTACGGCTTTACCCCCAAGATCATCCCGGAAAACACCGTGCTGGTCGGCGTCCGTGATATCGATCCCGCCGAGCGAGCCAACATCCGCCGGGCCGGAATGGGCGAAGTCTACACGATGCGCGACATCGATGAGCGCGGCATGCGCGCGGTGATGGAAGATGCGCTTCGAGCTGCCGGACGCGGCACGGCCGGATATCACATCTCGATGGACATGGACTGGATTGACCCTGAAGATGCTCCGGGTGTCGGTACCCCCGTGCGTGGCGGCGCCACCTACCGCGAAGCGCACCTCGCCATGGAGATCATCGCCGACCACGGGCGCATGTTGAGCTTCGAGATCGTGGAGGTAAACCCAGTGATCGACGAGCACAATCGCACTGCGGATCTCGCAGTCGAGCTGGCGTGTTCTGCATTCGGGAAGAAGATCCTCTGAGCAAAATCCGAGAAGCTACAGGCCTTTGGGTATGGTTCAGGGTTGCCGCTCTCTGTTGGTTGCGTCAACTCGGCCGTTATGGGTCTGGGGTTCAGCGTCTCGGATCGTTGCCCTAGGGAATCCAGCCCAACTCTGCTGATCCACATCGCATCAGGTGTAATAAGTGGTGCCAGAGTTTGATCTCCAACAGGAGGCTGACGACCCGTGTCCTTATCCCGGAAAGTGTCTCACTCCTCTCGACGCGAATTCCTCGGTTCAGCTGTTCCTGCCGCTGGTCTGATCCTGTTTCCAGGCGCGGAGACCGTTGTGGCCCAGACGAAATCAGAACACGAGGAAGAGAATGTCTCGACCAACGAGGATCTGATGCGTGAGCACGGGATTCTCAAGCGCGTCCTGATCGCCTACGACGAGATCATTCGCAGAATTCGCGCCAAGGAAGACTTCCCGCCACAGACGG
>DATFSO010000003.1:0-5528 GCA_035262585.1 Occallatibacter sp.
CAGCACCGGGTGTCGAATATTTTTCAGGCCTTCAGTTGTGACATCCCAGTGTTGCATGGCTCTGAGTTCGACCTGAAAGTACGTGTCGATATCGGATACCGCGCGGTCGAACGCACCCGCAGGCAGGGCGAGGTCGGTGAATCGCCGGTAGTCTTTTCCGTACGCGCCTGCCAGGACCATGTCCATGGCCGCAGTTTTGTTTCCCGAGTCGTAGATCTTGCGGACAGATGCCGCCCATTCCGTGAACTGCCCGCCGGACGGCACCAACGACAGGAGCGGCGGTTCCAGCAATGCCAGCTTCCGCACTCTGCCGGGGGCATCGATCGCCATCTGCAATGCGATGGCTGCGCCAAAGGAATGCCCGGCCACGTGCGCCGACGCAATGCCCAGGTGATTCAACAACGCGATGCAGTCACCAGCCCACCCTTGCATCGTCATGCCCGCCAGAGCGCGTGAGCTACCGGCGTAGCCGCGGCGCCGGTAATGGACGATCTGAAAATTCTCCGCGATTCCGCTCTGCTCGATCACCGGCACGAACCCATCCGACAGAATCGCTCCGTGGATAAATACCACCGGTGCCCCGGACCCGCGGACCTCATACTCGACGTCCGCCCCGTTCAGCTGTACTCGTTCCATTCGTGGCGCTCCAGTCATTTTCCCAGAGCTTGTGCGATGAGAAGGGTGTCGCCGGTCTGCTGCAGGCGCCCGATCTTGCCGTCTCGGATTGTCCAGAAATGGGCGAATCGGGCTTCCACCCTCCGCCCCTTCTTCGTAACGCCGAAATAGCGTCCGAGAACGATCACGTGATCGCCCGACTCGAAGTATTCGTCCCCTTTCGCGTAGAACTTGTCGAAGTCGGCCATGAATGGGAAGAAACCACTCACAATCGTGTCGATACCGCGATAGACGCCCCCGTTGGGGAACCCTTCGGCAATATCCCACTCGGCGTCATCCGCCAGGAGCGATTTGAAAGAATTCACGTCTCCCATGGCGTCGTACAACTTCCGGATGAGAGCGATCTGCGACGTATCCGACATGCGAAATCTCCTTAGGTTGATGTTGATGGCCCACTCGAGAGCGACACCCAAGTAGGGAGGCATTTAGCGACAACTCGAGCGCCTAGCTCCGAAGCATACTGACTGGTTCTAGCACTCTCGGTCAGTGACGACGCTGGTTCGCCTGAACTGCGCTCGTGTAAGTCCGGCCCGGAATTCCTCTGTGGTGACCATGAGAGGGATGGCGATTTGCTCGTCTCTGAGCGTGTGAGGCGATCGGCTATTGGAGGAGTCCATTCAGCCCGTACCGTCCCCCTTAGTCGTTGGGTGATCGCTTGTGCGATTTCCTCCTGAATCGCAAACACATCCTTCATCTCGCGGTCGTAGCGCTCCGACCATAAATGATATCCATCCGCAGTAGACACTAGCTGTGCCGTGATGCGCAGACGGTTGTCAGCTCTCCGCACACTGCCCTCGAGAACGGTGCGCACCTTGAGTTGTTCTCCGACAACGCGGAGGTCGATATATTTACCCTTGAAGGAGAAAGCGGAGCTTCGCGCGACAACGTGCAGTCCCTGAATCTGTGCCAGCGCGTCGATGATTTCCTCGGTCATTCCGTCGGCAAGGTATTCGTTCTCCGGGTCCGCGCTCATGTTGGTGAACGGCAGTACCACGATCGAATCGGTTACCGCGCTTTCCGGGGGCCGGGGTGCGGTCGCGGCCGCTAGTGCACTGACCGGAGCGAGGAGCCGATAGCCTCGTTTCGAGATTGTCTCGATGATGTGTGAATTGCGGGCGTCGTCATCAAAGGCGCGGCGTAACTCAGCGATGCAGCGCTTCAATACACCCTCAACGACGACAGTGTTGCGCCATACGGCCTGAAACAGCTGCTCTTTGGAGAGCGTTTCGCCGGAGTGCTGGGCCAAGCACAGCAAGACTTCCATTACCTTGGGCTCGAGGCGAACGGTCTTGCCTTCGGAAGACACGCTGTTGAGGGACGGATCGACGATCCAGCTCCCCACTTTGAAGCTCTTCTGCGTCGCGTTGATGCGCCTGCGCAATTCAACAAGCTGCGCTTCCGGAACCTCGGCACGAAACGGACGCACGGGAGACCCATCAATGCGTGGCAGGTTTGCGACTGAACTCACAGCTTCACTCCGATGCGAAAACAGAAGACCCAGCGAGCCTGCAGCGACAGTTGCCGCTGCGGCCCCAAAAGGTCACGGCGATCGATGACGAGCGGTTTGTCCATGACGAGTTGCCCCTGTTAGTGCTGCGCGTCCAAGAGCACTCGCCCGAACGGACGATCTTCGATCAGATAGCGCACTGCCTCTGCAGCCTCGGACAGCGGGAAGACTCGGCTGATCGTCGGCTGCAACGCGCCTTCCTTCAGGAACTCCAACAGAGCCGAGCTGGCGGCGACCACGGTTTGTTGGGCGAACGATCTGAAGGTGAACCCGCGGATCGATGCAGCCCTTCCAGATGATGTCGGTAACGTCGACCTCGGCTTCGCGTCCCCCGGCATAACCGGCAATGACCAATGTGCCGCCGAACGCGAGCGATGCGAGCGCGTCGCGCGTCAACTTCCCGCTGACGCCGTCCACCACGACATCGACGCCTTTGCCTTCGGTGATGCGCAGAACGCCGTCCTTGAGGCTCTCCCTCGAGAGGTCGATGACGTGCTCGTATCCGGCCGCGCGAGCGCGTTTGGCCTTCTCGGTGCTACCTGCAGCGGAGATTGCTGGCGAGGCGCCAAGGCGGCGAGCGACCTGCACAGTTTCCATGCCGACGGAACTGCCGATGGCAGGCGCCAGCACGGTCTGTCCTCGCTTGAACTTCGCGAGTTCCGTCAGCGCCAGATAGCCCGTCAGATATCCAGCGCCTGCGAGATACGCTGCAGCGTGATCATCATCGATGTCATGGGGAACAGGCGATACACCGGCGGCAGATACAGCAACGAACTCGCGCCACGTGCCATCGGCCGAGAGACCGAAGCCTGGTCCCCTGACAAATACTCGATCACCGACCAGGAAATCGCGGCTCTTCGTTTCAGCGACTACACCCACTCCGGTCTGACCGCCGACGCGAGGCAGGTTCTGCGGCGTCGACATGTAAATGTGGCCCGAGCGAAATGTGTTGTCGAGCGGATTGACGCCGGCCTTGCGCATCGCGACGAGCACTTCGCCGTCTTTGAGCGAGGGCCGCGGAAGATCAACGAGACGGTTCTCGCTGAAGTCACCAAAGGACTGGTACTGAATCGCTTTCATGGCCTCGTTCCAACTTCGGTGGTGCCGCCGTAGCGGGGTGTCTGCAATATAGATCCTCCCAAACGGTCGCAGTAGCTGGTAAATTTGGTAACGATCCTCTCATTGGTGGAAGGAAGACCGTGGATCGATTAGAGGCGATGACAATCCTGCTGGCCGCGGTCGACATGGGAAGTCTCTCTGCCGCGAGCCGCCAGCTGCGTATTCCCCTAGCGACCGTCAGCCGTCGGGTCGCGGAGCTCGAGGAGCACTTGCATGTCCGGCTGCTCCACCGGGGCAGTCGCAAAGTGGTTTTGACTGAGGCTGGGCAAAGCTACGTCACATCGTGCCGACGGATCATTGAAGAGATTGCGGAAGTCGAGCGCACGGCGGCCGGAGAATATCGCGCGCCTCAGGGGGAACTGACGATCAGCCTATCCGCGGTGCTGGGTCGAACCCACGTCTTGCCCATCGTCGTGGAATTTCAGCGCACTTTTCCAGACATCAGGGTTCGTCTGCAGTTCACCGATCGAACTGTGAACCTTCTGGAGGAGCACGTCGATGCCGCGGTGCGCATCGGCGAACTGCCCGACAGCAGCATGATCGCCAAGCGCGTCGGGCTCATTCGACTGATGCTCTGCGCCAGCCCTGCATACCTGAAAAGGCGAGGAGCGCCGAAAACGCCACTTGACTTGGCAACGCACGACTGTGTGATACACGAGACTTATTCGATGCCACATGGTTGGGAGTTCGTCAGCGACGAGACCACGCAGATGATTCACGTGCCGTCTCGGCTCACCGTGAACTTGGGTGAGGCTGCGGTTGCAGCCGCGGTCGCCGGCGCCGGAATCGCCCGAGTGTTGTCTTACCTCGTCGAGGACCTGCTGAGATCGCGTTCGTTAGTCACTCTGCTGGAGGCGTATGAGACATCGCCGATGCCGGTCAGCGTTGTCTACCCGAGCCAGCGTCAAGTCCCTCTGAAGCTGCGTGCCTTCCTTGATTTTGCAGTTCCACGATTGAGGAAGCGCCTGGGCTACGAGGCGACCTAGGCCGGGGCAGTGTGCATCGTTTTAAGCGCAAGGCCCGAACGGTAGTCCGTGTGCTTTCGGAACGGTAGCTTATACAACATCCTCTCGACCACCGGATCGCCACGCAGGCTCGTTGTGTGCTATCAGCTGGATGGGGGTTCCTGAGATCGATTACGTATCCGACTCTTCGGTTCGCTTCGGAGCACGCCCGAATACGATTCGATGCGTTACCGGCTGGGTCTGAACTTCCGTAGAGCACTCCGTGCGCGCAAGCTTTGGCACGTGATACTCGAGCAGGCGCACGAATAGGTCAGCGGCCTTCGCTGGGTCCCTTTCCACAAAAGCGTCTAGCCATGTCTGGAGCTTTCTCACATTCGCTTCGGCAAGGGCTGCGATGGCCTCACGAACTTGTGCGGTGACCCGATTAGGCGTCCCTTTTGAACGCCCGCCTGTCTTATGCCTCCGACATGTGTGGCAACGAGCGTTGGTCGACCGGGTTTCGATGCAGCCCGCCAGCGACGCCTATTGCAGAGTTCTCGACCACCACCTCGCTGATCTGATGGATAGACGTCCCGTCAGTGAAGTGGGGTATGTCTCCCCGGATTTCCTGGGCATGCGGTCCGAACGATGCCTGGTAGGCGTCGAGCGAGTCACACAGGAGGTGGCACATGGCGACATATGCGCCGAGAGGCTTTCCCTTGCCATCCATGAGCGCCTTGTCGATGGTGTAGTACTTCAAGGCCGCGCCCATCCTGCTCTTGATGAGTGGCAGGTGCTTCGTGCGGTAGTAATCGTGGTCAAACCGCACGCCCGGCTTGTTCTGATACATGACGCTAACTTTGATCATCGTTTCCTCCTGGAAATTGTCATACGGCTGCTTGCGCGGCACGCGGTTCGTGTAGATCGCCTGCGGCTGAGGCGCCATCGGCAATCACTGCGATTGCACGCATCCGCTTAATGGCACGGCGTGTGGGACGATTGGCGACATTCGTGCGCGCGAGCTCGAGTGCCCGCCGGCAATCGTCGCCGCTGCCGGCGTAGAACTCAGCGGCATGATCCGCGAAGGCGAGCAGATGCCGCTCAAGAAGCTGATCGAAGCCAAAACGCGCGACGTTGAGCTGTCTCTCGGCCTCTTCGAGCTTGCCCTGCGTAATCAGCACATCGGCAAGACGCCAATTGACTTCCGGATCACTGCTCGAAAGCGCTGGCAAGAGCAACGCTTCCGCGTCGCCGGTGCGGCCTTGGCTCGCGCAGATTTCCGC
>DATFSO010000004.1:0-2357 GCA_035262585.1 Occallatibacter sp.
CCAGGTCAACAATGTTGGCACGACAAGCCCCACACCCTTGCCGCTCCGAGGCGGGGCGAAGCACAGCACGTGCTCGGGCCCGTCGTGCCGAAGATATTTTCCGCCAAAGCGACCGAGGAAGACCCCGTCGGGGCCCAGCAACCCTGCCGCCTGAATTTCGTCCACTCTGGCCCAGCGTGCCGAACCGTAGGTGATTACGGCCTCTCGTTCTCGAGCCCGTCGAAGTGACATAATAACCGCCGTCACGAGTGCCCCAACACCGCCTGACCCAGCAATCACCGCCCCTTCAGTAAAGACGCGCGGCGCATATGCCTCGAACCAGCACCACCACAAAAAGAAGGCGGGCGGGGCGTAAACCGGAAGCCGCCCGATATAGATCCAAGGAGAACCCAGCTGCGGCTGAAAGCCGAGCCGCCAGGCCGTCCATTGCGTTGCCGCCCACGTGGTCCCGAGCACGATGACCAGAATGGCGAGGACTGGACCCCAGAGAACCTTGCTGGCAGACACGACGTCAAGTCTCACTGATTATTTTCCCCGGAGACATACAGACCGCTTTCCGCGGCGACTGCAATGATTTCCATTCAGTCGTAGTACCCAGGAGTAGGTAATCGTAGACAACGCGCCGAGCAGACGGGTGTGTACGTGCGCGGCGACCCTACCATTCGGCCAGTCTGCGGTCTCCTCAACACGCGAGCGGCATTGATTATGACACATTCCATGAAGCGTTGCTTCCGCATCACCATTCTATCATCTAGTTGCGGATGGTACACGGTCATGGCGAGACCGTCCGCTCACAGAAGCTTCTTCACTGCAGGCCGCCCACTAACAAACGATCGCAATTCGCTTCACGTCGCTTGGTCCTCGTCAGCAGATCGCCCGAGGATCTTACGGAGTTCCCGAGAGGCTTTCGGCCAATCAGAACCATCGACTGCCTTGGCATTCTTCAGGGCCTCGGCGCGAGCCATTTTTACCTCCGCCGGAACCAGATCCGCCACGGCTCTAGTTGATCCGCATTTCCTCAGCCCTTCCGGTAGTAATACATCCGGCAGCACATCAAATGCGTCATCGCCGATTATCGTCCGGAGTTTCGCTTCCGCTTGCAGCGCCATTTGTCTACCTCTCTCCACATGGTCAGGATTGATGATGCCCCAGTGTTCTTCGTGCTTGCTTTTGAGGGCTTCGTACGTCGGCCGCGCTCCCCGATCCGGAGCAGGAGCTGGTAGCGCTGGCCTTGTCCAGCGCTCAATGAGTTCACGGTGCCGCCGATCCGCCGCGAGCAGGGCCTCGAGGTACTCGCGAATTTCGGCGAGTGAAGGTAAAAAATCTGTGTGCGGATGGCAGGCCGTGGTGTACGTCGCAGGCTTGTTTTAAAACCCAGTGCGGGTAGACGGACAGCAATTGGCAGAGCCCGGCCTCAAAAATTTTGGGATCGCTTGCGGCACCATTCGGGAAGAACCCCATCAGCAGCCGCGCCGCTTCCATCCCGCGTAGCTCGTCGTCTTGCGATGGCTTCATCGAGGCTTGCCCGTGCATCAATCCACTCCCGATTTCTGCGTTCTTTGGCACCTTCAGAAGAAACCGCCTTTGATCGAACGATGCTGGGCGGAAGCGGAGCAGAGGCCTCCCAATGTGCATCGGCAATTGCACTTTCGAAATAGCGCGGCGTACGTGGAACACAGGCGCCCGGACGGCTCATCAACTCAACGACCTTTCGCAGAATGATTTCAACTTTCCACCCACCATCGAGCCACCGCTGCGCACAGCTATGGATATCGTACCATCCGAGAGGCAAAGCTAGCCGATCAGCGCCAACGAGTCTCAGTACATCGACGGCAAGAGCGACAGCTTCAGGGGTGAATAACTCCGCGACTTGCACCCGATGATTTAGAGCAGTGGAACTCTTTATTGGATCCTCATTGAACTCCTGTAGGGGCGAGTAACCCTGGCAAACTGGTTCGGCCCCTCTGGGAGACTCTGGCGACGGTTTCACGGCTTTCTGCCTTTCCAGGACAACGATCTTGTCGAGATTCAGACGAACTAATGGCCGCGCCTTTTTGTTACTATCTTCGAGCGAAAGTAGTCCGAGAGCTTCAAGCTTATCGATCGTCCGATAGATTGACCCTCTTACCATCCCGGTGCGTTCGGCAATATAGTACCACCAGTGGTTTTTACTCTTCCACCACCGAAAAGCGACACCGTCTGGGTCGGCCGCATTCGCAATAACGAACAAGACGCACTGCATCGCCACATTGTTCGTGCGCTGTTCTCCGGCCCACTTGAGCGCTTCCCAGCTCACGAGGGGCGGACCTTTCTCCAGGGCGTTATCTCAGCGCCGCCAAACCATGCCTTCGCCGGGC
>DATFSO010000005.1:0-2769 GCA_035262585.1 Occallatibacter sp.
GCCATCGGAACGCACTTGACGCCCGCTCAGTTGTCTCAACTTGCCGAGCAGCCGCGCCGCTCGGTCTACATCGTTTTCGATCAGGACGATAATCAGGCCGGCCAGAAGGGTTCTCACCAACTCGCCCTGCGCCTCCAGGGCATCGGCATATGCGCCCACATCGTCCAGTTGCCACACGGGCACGATCCTAACAGCTACTTCCTCGCCGGCGCTACGGCCGCCGATTTCACCGAATGTCTGGAGCGGGCACAACAGTTATGAAACTGGCCTTGGTTCATCTACCCGCCGCTGCCTGTCCTTATCGCCTGCTCGACGATGCCGGCCACGAGATCGCCTGGGCCAACGACTTTCTCGATGCCCAGCATCTCCGCCAACTGTCGCCGTGCTCACTGCGCGCTTATGCCTATGACTTGCTGCACTTCACTCGTTGGTTTCAGAACCGGTCCCAGGCTCTTTCCGAAATCACGGAGTCCACACTGCTGGACTATGTCCGCCATCAACTGAGCCAAGAACGCCAGCCGACTCCGCAAACCGTGAATCATCGCTTGACCGTGATTCGTTGCTTGTATCGATTCCACCTCGGACAGGAGATCCCTAGCGGCCATTCCCATTTCCGACGCACCTATGCGACTCGCTGCCCGGTCGGCTTCGGTCGTCCCCACCGCAATGTCGCCTTCGGTCTCCGCCTCAAACAACCGCGGCGCGTTATCCAGCCTCTGTCGGCTGAGCAGGTCTCCCGATTTTGGGCCAGTTTTCGCACCTTCCGCGATCTCGCCGTCGTGGGCCTCATGTTGCTCGACGGCCTGCGTTCGTGCGAAATCCTGTCGCTGCAACTGGAGGATTTGAAATTGGCCGATGCCCAGCTACGCGTTCTCGGCAAAGGCAGGAAACAACGCACTGTGCCGCTACCCGCCGAAATCATGGAGGTGCTGCAAAGCTATCTTCGTTTGGAACGGCCTCTGACCAACTCGCCGTATCTGTTCATCTCCCTAAAAGGCCGCCGACGAGGGCAGCCGATGACGCCGGCTGGACTCCGCTCCCTATTTCGGCATCATCGATTGCGATGCACAGTTCCTTCGGCTAATCCGCACAGATTTCGACATACGTTCGGAGCGGACATGGTGCGGGCAGGCATCTCACTACCCGCCCTCCAGCACCTGATGGGGCATTCGCAGATTCAGACCACCATGCTTTACGTCGAACTCGCGCCCCAGGACGTCTGGTGTGAATATGCGCGCGCTGCTGCGAGGCGCACGCACCTGCTCGTCACTCCTCCGAAAATGCCATGAAACAATCTAGACATACCCTGGAACAAATCTTTCAGATACAAGTCGACAATCTATCTCTGACTTTGCAGCCCTTCACGATAGTCAAGTATCAATATGTGGCTCGCTATTTTGTCGCTTATCTTCGTGCCGAATTCCCTGAGATCTGCCGAGTCTCACAACTGCGGCGCGATCCCCATATGTTGGGCTTCTTTCGTTGGCTTTGCGAGTTGCGTCCGCCCATCGGCAACCCGACACGCCGGCAACGTCTGCTCTGCCTCCGCAGGTTGTTGAACGATCTGGCAGTTCAAGGCCACCAGTTCCAGCCCGGTCTCATTATTCCCGAGGATCTTCCGACACTCCCGGAATACCTCCCCAGACCTCTGTCCCCGGAAGACGATCATCGCCTCCAAAACGAACTGCGCCGCAAAGACGACCTATATTCCAATGCCCTCTTGCTGACGCGCCTTACCGGAATCCGCATCGGAGAATGTATCCATTTGCCACTCGACTGTCTGCGTCAGATCGGGCCGGAGCAGTGGGCGCTGCATGTTCCTCTCGGAAAGCTTCACACCGAACGTCTGGTGCCCCTCGACTCAGAAGGACTGCGATTATTAAAGCGGATTCAGGAACTGCGTGCTATGGCTTCGCCTGGTCGTCTGGCCAAATCCAAAGACTTCCTCCTGCTTCGAGTGGGCGGTCGCTTTGCGTTGTTTCAAATGCTGCGCCTGGCGCTGGCGGATGCCGCCAAGCGAGCCGGATGCACCGACACCAAACCTATCTCGCCTCACCGCCTACGGCACACCTGGGCCACGGAACTGCTCAACTGTGGGATTGGGCTGCCAGCCCTCATGAAGCTGATGGGACACAAAAGTATTCAGATGACCCTTCGGTATTTGAAGGTTGCCCAGCCAGACTTACAACGAGAGTTTTACCGGGCACGCCAAAATTCAACCCGACCTTACAGCCTTCCCTCGCTCTCCGTCTCTACGGTTACTCCAGATCTGCCTGGCATCCGCCATGCACTTGCGGCGACACGCCATCTATTGGAGATGTATCGACGCCAATTCTCCGATGAGAAGACCCGCCGCCGTCTACGGCGGCTCGATCATCGGCTTCTGGCCATCACTCAACAACTTCAGAACATCACAGCCCCGGAAAAGTGAGGAAAGATTGGCCGGTCAATCGGAAGACCTGTCTCAGTTGCGCGGGACAACGTTAACGGCGCGATGTAACGTTCGTGTTACTCCCCCGTTCAGGCCGACTTTCGCGAATTGCCCGCTCATCTTGCAACCAGCAGTGAATTCAAGGAGTTTGAGTTTTTTGACCTTACGAGGTACCAACCGGAATTAATGTCATACGACGGTTTCAGTGGTGGGCGGTCCGTTAGCGTGAACCGTGACCAGGAAACCCATCGTCGTCAGAGTTGTCGCAGCACATGCTGCATAAACAGCATCTCGTGCTGGACGCTGGAAGCTTGCTGATGATCGTGTTCAGCGGCGAG
>DATFSO010000006.1:0-3413 GCA_035262585.1 Occallatibacter sp.
GCTTTCCGCGGTCATTGTCGATGATGAGCAACTGGCTCGCGACGAACTGACCTACCTTCTAAAGTCGGTGGAAGACGTGAACATCGTCGCCCAGGGCCGCAACGGCCTTGAGGCCATCAACCTGATCAAGGAGCATGCTCCTGACCTGGTTTTCCTCGATGTGCAGATGCCCGGGCTGGATGGATTCGGCGTCATCAAGAAGCTGGTCGATCGTAAGATCGCGTTGCCGCAAATCGTTTTCGCGACGGCTTACGATCAGTACGCAGTCAAGGCCTTCGAAGTAAACGCCGTCGACTACGTGCTGAAGCCGTTCGACAAGAAGCGCGTGGGCCAGGCCATCGAGAAAGCGCGGAAAAAGATACAGACTGCCGGCGCGGCTGGTCATGAAAAGCTGGAGACGCTGGTCAAGATGTTGGAAGCGCAGCGCCCGCAGAATTCCAAAGTTCTGCTGCGCTCCGCGGGGCGGCTGTTCCTGGTAGATCAGAAAGACGTCTGCTTTGCCTCGATCGAGGACGGCATCATCAGCGTCGTGGCTACGAATCTTGAAGGCCAGTCCAACTGTCGCACCCTAGAAGAGTTGCTGGACGGCCTGGATGCCGAAACCTTCTGGCGGGCGCACCGGTCATTTGTCGTGAACATTAACCGCATCAAGGAAGTCGTGCCCTGGTTCAAGAGCTCATACCAGCTGCGCATGGACGACAAGAAGCAGACAGAAATCCCGGTAAGCCGGGCGCAGACCAAGCGGTTGCGAGAGCTGTTTGGGCTCTAGCGAGCTGCTGAGCTCACAGCAATTCTTACTTATCCCTACGCACTTCTGGAATTACTTGAACGTTGACCTTTTGCGATCCGCGGAGCACGGTGAACCGCGTGGCTTGGCCAATGCGCTCTTCATTCAGTACTCGATGCAGCACGTCTACGCCTTCTACCGGCTCGCTTTCCACCGCGACGATCAGATCGCCTTCACGTAATCCGGCTTTGTCTGCGGGGCTTTGCGGTTCGGCAGCGATAACCAAGGCCCCGGTCGCGATCTTCAAATCATAATGGTGCGCGATGGCCCGGTTCAGCGTAGCCGTTTGCGCCTGCACGCCGATGTAGCTGCGTCGCACCACGCCTTCACGAATCAATTTGCTGGCGATGAACTGCGCGGTGTTGATGGAGATGGCGAAGCACAAACCCTGTGCCGGCAGAATGGTTGCCGTATTAACGCCTACGACCTCGCCTGCCGAGTTCACCAGCGGTCCTCCGGAGTTGCCGGGATTCAGGGCCGCGTCGGTTTGGATGACATCTTCGATCAGACGTCCCGACTGCGAGCGCAAGCTGCGCCCCAGTGCGCTGACCACGCCTGCGGTCACGGTGTATTGGAATCCGTATGGATTACCGATGGCGACAACTAACTGCCCGACGCGGATTTTGCGGGAGTCGCCGAGCTTGACGGCCTGCAGGCCGGGTGCATCGATACGTACCAGGGCGAGATCGGTGTCCGGATCTTCGCCAATGCGCTGGGCCACGAACTCTCCGGACTCCGGCGTCCACACTTTGATCTGCTCAGCGCCGTGAACCACGTGGCTGTTGGTCAAAATGAACCCGTCGGGAGTAAACGCGAAGCCGGACCCGCTTCCGCCACGGCCGTTTCTCGTCTCCACCTGGATGCGGACGACCGAAGGGCTCACGGACTCCGCTACGCTCGTGACGACGCGCGAATAGGCGTCCAGAGCGTCCGATTCCGAAGGATGGGTTCCGCCTTCAGGCATCGATATAAGAGAAGGATACATGCTCACGTCCCATTAGATAGAGTTCTGTCCTAAAGGATTCAGGACCAAACCAATCGGTTCATCGGGACATCGGGTCATCGGAACATCTGGCCATCGAGCCACCGGTCCTCAGTTCATGCTTGAGAAAGGCGGCGTCAGCGCAGCGCCAGATCTCCCGATCGCCCGATGACCCGATCATCAGATGACCCGATGGCCCGATGAACCGATCCGCGTACAATGCCATCTGTGAGTGAGTTAGCAGGGAAATCTGTTTTCATCACTGGCGGAGCGCGGCGGCTCGGGCAGGCCATTGCGCTGGCCATGGCGGATGCCGGAGCGCGAGTGGCTTTTACTTACCTGAATTCCGTCGACCAGGCTAAGCAGACCCTCGCAGAGATCGAGCGCCGCGGAGCCCAAGGTCTCGCGATCTCGTGCGACATCCGCGAGGAAGACAGCGTGATCAAAGCGGTCCGGGCTGCGCTCTCTGCGTTTGGCGGCATGGATCTGCTGGTGAACAATGCCGGGCTATACACAACCATGCGCCTCGAAGAGATCACAGTCGAGCAGTGGGACAACATTTTCGCCACCAATGTTCGCGGGCCGTTCCTGGCGTCCAAACACTCAATCCCGGCGCTGCGCAACGCCTCGGGACGGATTATCAATCTGGGGTCACTAGGCGGCGAAAAGCCCTGGGCTACTCACGCGCACTACTGTTCCTCAAAGGCTGCGCTGCATATGCTGACTCGCGTCATGGCGAAAGCGCTGGCGCCTCAGATCGCCGTGAACTGCGTGGCGCCGGGGATGATCGATATCACGGCCGATCCGGGCGCGGGCGAGAGAAATGCCGAGTTCTTCGACCGCATGGCCGCCAAGACGCCGATGCGCAGAAACGGCGTCGCGGAGGATGTGGTCAGTGCGGTGATGTACTTTGCGACTGCGTCCCGGTTCATCACCGGCCAGATCCTGACCGTGGATGGCGGGCTGGGTCTGGAGTGAGTAAAGGAGGGCTGGGAAAGAATCAGGTAGAATCGAGCGCGCCGCCCAAAGGGTTGTCACTACCGCAAAGCTGCGCGCTTACTTCCGCGTAGACAATTCCTCCTTCCCTCAGGAAGCCTAGCAGCAGGTGAATCGCTTTGATTTCGCGATCGCCTAGGTACTGGCTTCCATACGGGAGTAAAAAATAACGAAGCGCCCCTTTTCGGAATATCGCTCGAACATCGAAGCTGATTTTACCGCTGAGTGATGAACGCTTTCACGGCGATGGCCCGAGGATCTTTCCCCAGGGGAATCATGGTTTCCGGACCTAAGGGGACCATGGCTGCCTGCGGCGATGGACGAGGGAACAGGGGACGTCCCTTGCTGTCGATCAGCGAGACCACGGAAAGATCGCTGCTTCCCGTATTGATCACCAGCAGCAAGAGTTGATTCGGTGAGAGCGCGAACATCTCCGGATGGCTGCCCACGCTGACGGAGCCGGCGCGTCTGCCGGTATCGATGCTATAGACCGCCACGGAATCAGAGCCGTAGTTGCTGACGTAGAGCAGGGAATTGTCGGGAGAGACCAAGGCGTGAGCCGGGTGATCGCCGATGAGGAAGGTGCTGTTGACCTCGTTGGAGCGGGTGATGATCTCAGAAATCGAGCTGGCGTCGTAATTACAAACA
>DATFSO010000007.1:0-4284 GCA_035262585.1 Occallatibacter sp.
ACGCGGAATCAGCGAAGTCGAAGACCATATTTCTGGGACACAAGCCAGTCCTGTTCTAATCCGCAGTTCTCGAGGAGAACCAGAATGTTCGTGAGTCACTGGAAGATAGTGATCGCTGCGGGCCTGTTCGTAACGGCCTCCGCGCAAGCACAAAATCAGACCGATCAGCTGGCTTACTGTTCCTATGTCATTGCACAGGCAGAAGCGCAACGCGACCTGCTCCGGACGCCGGTCGCCTTCGGGGGCTTTATGCAGCCGGAAACCGGTTTGCCGACTCAAGTGGTCGGAGGTGCGTCTCTCGGGCTGTCTGCTTTCCGGAGAGCCGGCCTTACAATGGCCGTCGCGCGCAAGAACTGCGAACTTTACAGAGCCTCGACCGCGGCGGCGCAGGACGTGCAATACGCGATCTCGAGTCTCGAAAGAGACGCACTACGCAACCGGCTCACGCTGATCGACCGGGCGTCGCAATCTCTGGAGGCGCTAGTGGATAAGGCCTCCAGAATGGTGGAAGCCCAGAACGCGACCCGCCTCATGCTCTTCAACCTGCAGACGACGAAGATCAAGCTCGATGCCGATCGCGCCAGCACCCAGTCGAAGATCAGTGCGATCTACGTTCCACCGCTGAGTGACAAGCCGCTGAAAGAACTGGTGGCGCAGAAGCAGAAGGGCGAAGTGAGCGAGCAACAGGCGATCGATAAGCTCAGCCGTCAGAACAATTGGGACGTGGCCCTTTCGGTCGGCGTGCATCAGCAGGTGAATCCGGTGGCTTTCGGCCCACAGCCGTTCGGAGCGGTCTCGGTGAACTATAACCTTGCGAGCCATTGGATCAACAGGCATCTGGATCGCGCAGTCGGCGCCTATAACGAATGGAAAGAGGTGCAAGAAGGGGACGTCGTTCGCAACAGTGAGGTTTTGCGACAGCAATTGGTCGACAGCATCGCAGCGCAGGAAGCGAAACTCAGGTCGCTGCAGGACGAGAACGCCGTGATTGACAAGGATCTGAGCGCGATTGGCGAACCGGACACGTCCGCGGCGTTCGACTTCCACAACCAGCTCATCGCTGCACAACTGCTGTTACAGGTCGAGACCAATGATGCAACATTCCGGCTTGACCAGTTGCACGAGTACCTGGGGAAGAACTATTGAGACCACGGAGATGTCGACTATTCAATAAGTCGGCGGGTGAAAACGAGATGTTTTAAAAGCTACAAATTGAATGACCGATTTCGACATCGTCCGGAACGCGATTTCATCCGCCCCAGAAGGCAAATCCAGTCATTTTGGAGCGTTCATCTCGATAGACGTGTACCCCCCGAGGACTGCTGTTTCGTTCAGAACCCGGCGGAGCCGCGGGCTGTCAGCCGCAAGTTTTCGACTACCGGCGAACAATGCTACGGTGCTGAAGCTGGTCGGCAATTGCCGGCAGGGAAGTCTGCAGGAGAACTGCCGTCCAGAAGTTGCACTTATGCGCGTTGGCAAAATTGAACTCAACGTTCGGCCCTGGTGGCTTCAGGGACTGATCGTCGTCCACAAAAATGGAGAACGGCGGCCAGAAAGGCTCGGTCGCGAGATTCGGGTCGCCGTGGGCGGCGAAGCTGGTCCAGTATTCTTTCATCGTAGTCGCCAGCTCTTGCTCTCCTGCAGTCAGATTTGTGCCAAAAGGGAAAAGGAACTGAAGCTCGTCGGTGTGGGTTGCGCCGTAGGGAAAGGTGGCCGGAGGCAGAGAGGCCATCGGGGCTTGCTCATCGTTGAATTCGTAGCCGAAGGTCGGCACCTGAAACGATGTCAGCTCCAACGCGAGGTTCGACGGGCAACTAAAGGCGCTGTCGGTGAATACGGCAGAGAGAGCCAGATCGGGGCTGGTGTAGCGACTGAGCGGGTATTCCTTCAGAATCTCGCCGGTGATTTTTTCGACCAGTTGCGGGTTGCTGCTTCCACCTTCAGCGGCAGCCGCCGCGGCAATGCTCGCGACAGCCGCCGGATACCCGGCAGCGGTGAGAGGGCCAGCCAGCGGATTGAGATCGAAATCAATGGCGACGAACAGGCGGCCCTCGTCGTGGTTGGTTCCCATCAACAAGGGCACGTGATTGAACTGGCCGAACAAGAGGGAGAGCACAGGCTCCTGCGGGATGAGAACACCATCTACATTGGGAAAAAATGCCGTGAGCGACGCGATGCTGCTCTGGGACGTGATGGCGTTCTGCACGGTGAGGATCTGGGGTACCGTCAAAGCGCGCAGGCAGGATACAGCTTCGACGCTGCTCGACTGACTGCAGCCGAGAGCCGCGGCAATCCCGGCCCCTTCCGCTTCCGCCTCGGATTTTGTGGGCAGGGCCGAACTGCAAGGTCCGCTTTCTGTGATCGCGCGCGCGAACAGGCGCGCAGAGGCGGGCGAGACCACGTTGGCGCAGACGCTGAACCCGCCGGCAGACTCGCCAAAGATGGTGACGTTTTCGGGATCGCCGCCAAACGCCGAAATATTCTGCTGCACCCATTGCAAGGCGAACTGTTGGTCCGCGAGGCCGAAGTTGCCGGAAGCGCCGGTGGCAGATTGGGCGTCCAGAGCGGTATCCGCCAGGTAGCCGAGGATTCCAAGCCGGTAGTTGATGGTCACGACGATCGCGTTGCCCTGCATGGCGAGGGGCGAAGCGTCGTAGTCGCTGCCCTCACCGAACACGAAGGCGCCGCCATGAAAAAACACCATGACGGGGAAACGGTTGTTCGCCGACACGGGGGGATCAGGAATAAAGATGTTGAGAAACAGGCAATCCTCATCCACACTCGCTTTGCCGAACGGCGATGGGGTTTGCGGACAACTGCTGCCGAATTGCCCAGCCGCAATCGTGCCGGAGGTGGCCGGCGGAGGGGTGGGCGCCCCAAAACGGAGATTACCAACCGGCGCCGCGGCGTAGCGGATGCCAAGAAAATCTGTGGTGCCGTTGACGACGAGACCGGCGTAGGTTTCCGAGGGGAAAGTTCCGCCTGGAGTAGTGACCGTCTGTGCAGCCGCGTTACGAGCGATGAGAGTCAGCGCTAGCAGCGGGAATCCAAGAAAAATGGACGTGAGCGAAGGATGAGGCTGGCGGTGGGTCATGGCATTCCTCCTGGAAACTTGAGTCGTAGGCCACCGGCTTAAGGACTTCGGGGGAAGCTACCACACTGCCAGGCCCAATTTCAATAGTGACTAACATATTTAACGGCCTATTGACATCTCGAAGTTGGCCCGAACTGTGTGCCGTTGTGAAGGTCCTTCCCACCCGCACCGCTGCGAGCGGAATCTCCTTCCGCGAAGACCCCGGGCTACCACCTACGCAAGCCCTGCCGCTCTTAACCGGCTTCATCAGGGCTAATGAAGAATTTACGAATGGGCGAGGTTGTGTTTTGGGCAACCTTCAAGAGACGTTCTACATGCGCGAACAGCATCATCAAGAACCTTCTGCGACCATTCCGTGATGAGCCAGTTCGAAGCGTAAAATTGCTCGACCCGCTCCGGCTTCGAACGGGACGAGGATTAGCGGGTGAAGCAATTCGAAGCGGTGCTTCGGATTTTGCATCGATCTGATTTTGACTTGATCCGTCATGCGAACTTTCCCTGTCATCAAGAATGTCTCGCTGGAGTTGCCTGTGTCCGATCGTGAACGCCCCTCGCAGATTTCTCGGCTTCTACTTTCCCTCACATTGCTTGCCGCGTCAGTCTTGCAATCGCTGGCTCAGAGCGCGCCCACATCTTCCTCTTCGGGCTCGTTTACCGCCGAACAGGATCAGCAGAACATGATGCAGCAATTGGGCATTCGCGCCTTGCGTGCGGGACCGAGCGGCGACGAGAAGGCTCCAAATCACGCCAACTACGATGAAAGCAAAGCCAACCCGTTTCCAGGTATACCCGATGCTCTCACTCTGAACGATGGGCAGAGAGTCACGACGCCGGACCTTTGGCAGAAGCGTCGCGCGGAAATCATTGAAGGATTCGAGTGTTGTGTTTATGGCCGCGTCCCGAAAAACGTCCCAACCGTGACGTGGTCCGTACAAGCCGTAGATCGCGAGTTCGTTGGCTTCAATCCGGTCGTCGCCAAGGAAGTCATCGGCCATGTCGACAATTCCGCCCATCCGCAAATCGATGTCAATATCCGCATGATGCTGGTCACGCCTGCGAATGCGAAGAAGCCCGTCCCCATCCTGATCATGTTTGGCCCCGCCGAATTTCCTGCTCCTCGTCAACCTTCGTCAGAAGAACTGGCGCGCATCAACGCCGCGTTTAAGAGCCTTCTCATTCAACAGGACCCG
>DATFSO010000008.1:0-21236 GCA_035262585.1 Occallatibacter sp.
TCAGCGTGAAACACAACCGCTGTTTTTCCTATATCGTTCGCTCATTTGCGGCAAGTGTACAGGTGCCGCTCAACTAACACAAAGCGAGCGGCCCTTCGCACCCCACGCCTTTTCCGCTGTCGCCTGAAGGCGACAGTCCCCCAGGCGTAACTTCTATGGCCGGCGTATCAGAATTTGAATATTTCGCGCGCTTGGTCGATGCACTCGATCCTTGGCTCGACCGTGTCGTCATCATCGGAGGCTGGGCGCACCGGCTGTACCGCCTACATCCATTAGCGCAGCCGCTCGATTATGAACCTCTGGGGACCTTCGACGCAGATATCGCCGTTCCCCCTGATCTGCACGCGACGGGCGAGCAGATCCGCGAGCGGCTGCTTGCGCGAGAATTCCGCGAAGAGCTGATGGGCGACACGCAGCCACCGGCCGCACATTACCGCGTTCAGAGCGGCGACCACAGCTTCTATGCGGAGTTCCTGACGCCGCTCGAAGGCAGCGAGGTTAAGCGTGGAGGCAAGCGGGACGTGACGGCGCGCATCTCCGGCGTACCGGCCCAGAAGCTCCGCCATCTCGAACTCCTGCTCCGAAATCCCTGGGATCTGATTATCCCTCCCGCCTTGGGCTATCCGACGCCCGAAGTGCGGCGCATCCTAGTCCCCGATCCGGCAGCGTTTCTCGTCCAGAAGATCCTGATTCAGGAAAAGCGCAATCGCGACAAGCGCGCCAAGGACATCCTTTACATCCACGACACGATCGAGACCTTCGGCGACAGTCTCACCACGATCCGTGAGCATTGGGCGACAAGTGTACGGCCCGCGCTCCACGCAAAGGCGGCTCGCCTGGTCGAACACGGCGGGGAACTGTACTTCCGTGAAGTCGACGATACGATCCGAGAAGCTGCGCGCATCGCGGCAGGCCGGAATCTGACGCCGGAGATGGTGCGGGAGCTTTGCGCGTATGGATGGGAGCAGATTTTCCTATGAAAAAATCCACGTCGTCGTTGAAGGATTGCATGGAGTGCCACGGCATTGTGATGTCGAAGACGCTGTGAGCTACTTCGATGCGCCGGGAACGTGCAGGTAGCGGCCGGCAAAATCGAGAAAGTAAGGCCAGTTGGGCTGCGGCGTATGGCCGCTGTTGTGTTGGCGAAAGGCGAGATCGCCAGTGGTGAGTGCGCCGCCGGCGGGCGGGTACTTGTCTGTGCCAAGCCCTTTCGCTCCGAGGAGCGTGTAGACGGGACCTGCGGCGACTTCGGCAAGGAACATGCCGCGGGGATCGGCCCAGGCGTCGCCATTGGGGTTGGCATAGCCGTCGCCGGTGTCGGCGCCGGCACCGACAAAGAGCGGACGCGGTGCGCAAAGTGCGATCAGTTCGTGGTTGTCGACCGGCAGATCGCCGGCGTTAAGCGGACCCGCGTAGCGCAGGAAGTTGCCATTGAACCAGTGGTAGAGCGAGGCACTGGCGAGGTTGGGGATGGTCTCGCCGTAGATGTGGCGATAGAGCTTGGCGCCCCCTTCCCCTGATGAGCTGACATAGCCAACCGCGAAGTTGGGATTGTAGGCCATGGTGACAAGGACAGCTTTCCCGAAGCGCGAGTGTCCGGCGAGACCGATCTGCTTTGCGTCAACTGCCTTGTCCATCTCAAAGTAGTTGAGAGCTGCATCGGCTCCCCACGCCCACGCTTTGAGGACACCCCAGTCATCGAGGCTGCGAGGTTGCCCCTGGTTGATGAAGCCGATGATGCCTTCGGTGAGGCCGGCGCCGTTGTCGGCCTGATAGCTGACAGGGTTGAGGATGGCGAATCCCCAGCCGCGCTGAACGACGGGTTTGCCGTCTACGCCCCATGGTGTCGGGACATAGCTGTCGAGCGGGCCGCTGGTGGCGAGTTGGAAGTCTTTGTCGAAGGCGAGTTCCATAATGACGGGAACCGGACCGGAGGCGTGTCCGGGCGTGGTGAGAAGCAGGTCGATACTGAACCGGATCGATGACTTCATCGATGGGCCGACCTGACCCTTGATGCGTTTTGTGACGACGTCGACTCCGCCGTATCTCTCATTTCTGGTGCTTACGATGTGCCAGTCCACGCCGGGCTGTGTGACCGGCATACGTCCTAGGATTTCGTGGTCGAATTCAGACCAGATTTCCTGTCTGCGATAGAACCAGTCCATAGCGGTCTTGACGGGGCGGCCGTCTTTGAAGACGAGCGGATCGGGAAGGTTGGGAAAGAGGTTGGCTTTGGACTCGTCGTAGTTGGCGGCGTTGGGCGCGCGGGCGTCGGTAACTGGAGCGGGCCGGAGATCGGATTCCTTGAGGCCGAGAAGACTAAGCACGCGAGAACGGTCCTGCTCGGCGGTGAGACGGACGGGGGCCGGTGGTCCCGCACTCGTCAGCGGCACGCGCGGTATGGGCAGGGGTTCGCTCAGGTAGCGGGCAGCGAACTCGAGGAAGTAAGGCCAGTTCGGGCCGGGCGTATGTCCGCCGGTGTGCTGCCGAAACGCGATATCGCCGTCGAGCAAAGAGGTTTCGATGGGCGGGAAGGTAGTGACGCCGAGGCCTTTCTTGCCCAGGAGCGTGTAGACGGGGCCCGCGCCGACTGCAGCGAGGAAGCTTCCCTTGGGATCGACCCACCCGTCGCCTTCGCCGGTGGCGGCTCCGGCGCCTATGAAGACAGGACGCGGCGCGACGAGGGCGATGAGTTCGTTGGCATCGATGGGGAGACCGCCTGTGTTGAGGGGTCCGGCGTACTTGAGAAAGTTGCCGCCCATCCAGTGATAGGCGTCGCGACCGGCGGTGTTCTCGACTTCTTCGCCAAAGATGTGACGGTAAAGCTTGGCTCCAGCTGAGCCGGACGAGCTGATGAATCCAATCGCGAAGCGCGGGTCATAGGCCATGGCTACCAGCGATGCCTTGCCATAGCGGGAGTGACCGGCGATGCCGATCTGTTTCGCGTCGACCGCCGGATCGGTTTCAAAGTAGTCGAGACAGCGGCTTGCGCCCCAGGCCCATGCCTTCAGCACTCCCCAGTCGTCGAGCCTACGGGCCTGGCCTTTGCTCACGAGGCCGATGATGCCGTCGGTGAGTCCAGCGCCGTTGTCGGGCTGCGCGCTGACGGGCACGTACTCGGCGTAGCCCCAGCCGCGAGCAAGGACCTGCTGCTGCCACGTTGGTCTCTGGTTGGCCTGCTGCGCGAATTGGGGAAAGCGCTTGGACAGCATGGCCATCAGTTCCTTGCTCAAGCTCAGCTGCATGATCACGGGTACCGGGCCTTTGGCATGAGCGGGAGTGGTCAATTCGAGATCGATGTCCACATGGATTTTTGGATCGGCGGAATTGTCCACGTGGCCAACGAGCTTTTTCCAAACAACCTCGACGTCACCTTCCTTCCTCACCTCCGTAGCAACGGAATGCCAAGTCACTTTGGGTTGATTCGCGGGCGTGCGGCCGTAGATTGCGCGATCGAACAGCTCGACGATTTCAGGGCGGCGCTGGTTCCACCACATCTCGGGGGTCGTAACAGGCCTACCGTTATTGAGGACAAGCGGGTCGGGAATTCTCGAGTATACGTTCGCCTTCGATTCGTCGTAGTTGACCGGGTTCGGACTATGGATATCGTTGTCGACGGGCGGGCGAAGCTGCTTGATGCCTAGTTCATCCATCACGCGCTGGTGGTCTTTTTCCGATGCCGCCTGGATGGCGAGTTGCTCGGGTGTGGGAGTGAAGCGCGGTGGAGGCGCGGGGCTCTTTGCCTGCGCGTCTTCTTGCGCAACGATCGGGCCGGAGATGCCAAAGAGAAGGAAAGTCGACAGAAGGCAATTCAGGCGAAACTTTTTTGCACGCAAATGAATCATGGGCCCTCTCTGCGCTTCGGGCAGCGCGTGCGAAATCACGAAAAGTGTTGAGGACCAAAGGATATCGCATCTCGCAGCGCGACTTAAGCGACCAGAATACCTGCGCGAGATTGCTTTTGCGGATTGATGAAACCATTGGAGGTTGAGACAATCTCAGGCGAATGAGATATTCCCGAGCCGCCGCAGCGTACGCGCGCCAAACGAGAGCAGATAGTATGCTGTTCCTGATCGGCTGAATACTGGCAGCAGTCCATAGAACACGCTTCGACCTTGTTCACTGACCCCCTGGAGACACGCACATGAGTGCCGCCAAGTACGACCTTGTCGTTATCGGTTCCGGGCCATCGGGGCAGCGCGCCGCGGTTGCCGCCTCCAAGATGAAGAAGCGAGTCGTCGTCGTCGAGTCGCGATCGGTGGTGGGCGGTGTCTGCATCAACACAGGCACAATACCGTCGAAGACGATGCGCGAGGCGGTGTTGCACCTCTCGGGATACAACTATCGCTCCCTGTACGGAATGAACTATCGGGTGAAAGAGAAGATCACGATGGCCGACCTCGCCTTTCGCGTTCAGGCCGTCATCAAGACCGAGGTTGACGTGACAGAGGCTCAGCTGTCGCGCAACGGAGTCGATATCGTACACGGCATCGCGCACTTTATTGACCCGCATCAGGTCCGCGTAGAGGGTCCGGCGGGCGACAACACGGTAGAAGCTGACCGCGTCATTATCGCTGTGGGGACCAAACCTGCCTCTTCCCCGAAGGTGCCTATCAACGGACGCACGATTATCAACAGCGACCAGGTGCTGGAGCTGCCCACGTTGCCGAAGTCGCTGATCGTGGTTGGCGGCGGCGTAATCGGCGCCGAATATACATGCATGTTTTCGACACTCGGTGTGCGCGTAACTCTGATCGAGAAGCGCCCGAAGCTCCTTGAGTTTGCCGACCAGGAGATCATTGAGTCGCTAAGCTATCACCTGCGCGACAGCCGTGTGACGATGCGGCTGGGCGAAGAAGTGGAGAGCGTAGAAGAGCTGGCCGACGGCACAGTGGTGGCGAATCTCGAGAGCAAGAAGCGCGTCTCAGGCGATGCGCTGCTCTACGCGGTAGGGCGCCAGGGCGCGATCGACGACCTGAACCTTGCTGCAACAGGAATCGAGGCTGACAACCGCGGCCGGATCCCTGTGGATGAGCATTTCAAGACGAAGGTGGAACACATTTTTGCCGTCGGTGATGTCGTGGGATTTCCATCGCTGGCTTCGGTATCGATGGAACAGGGACGGATTGCTGCGGCGCGTGCTTTCAACGATAATGCCGCGACCTCCAATCCGAGCTTCTATCCATACGGTATCTACACGATCCCGGAGATCAGCTTTATCGGCAAAACCGAGGAGCAGCTGACCGATGAGGATGTGCCATACGAGGTCGGCATGGCGTTCTACCGGGAGACTGCGCGCGGACAGATTCGCGGCGACACCACGGGGCGGCTGAAGCTGATCTTCCATCGCGACACCCGCAAGGTGCTGGGAGTGCATATCATTGGCGAGGGCGCGAGCGAACTTGTGCACATTGGCCAGGCTGTGATGATCTTCGGGGGCACAGTCGATTACTTCATCGACACCGTCTTCAATTACCCGACACTCGCAGAGTGCTACAAGGCAGCCGCATTCAACGGGCTCGGCCGGCTGTACCGCTACCAGGTAGAGCAATGAAGATCCATTGCATCGAGACTGGCGCATGTCTTCGTTCATGTAGCGGACAACGATCGCACGCGCATGCTTTCCGCCGCTGGAGGGCGAAATGACAACCGCAATCGGCGTGGTAGTGACCGAACACATTGTTGCCGGCAAGCTCGAAGACATGCGGCTTGCGGGAGAAACGGTTCGTTATCCCAAAAAAGACGATGCGATGGACGTGCTTACCGCTGTGCCTGGTAGCGAGCTGGTCGATCTTCTTGCCGGTCAGATCGTTTCGGTGGCGAGCAAAGGACCGGTTGACGCGATCGGCGTCGCAGTTCCGGGCGTGGTTCGTCACGGCGTCGTGGAAGAATCGCCGAACCTGACGCAGTTGAAAGGGATGCGGCTGGCCGATGACCTGGCGCGGGTATTGAGCGCGCTGGGAGTGAATGCGCCGGTACACATTGCCAATGACGCAGACGCGATTGCGGCAGGGGTTGCGGCGACCCGGGGACAGCTGAACAAGCTGACTCGAGTGTGGACGATCGGCAACGGAATCGGCTATGGCCGCTGGCCGTACGTGGAAGGCGTGTGGGAGGGCGGGCACATTACCATCACGCTCGACCCCAAGGAGCGGTTCTGCGGCTGCGGCGGCGTAGGGCACCTCGAAGGCATCATGGGCTACCGCGCGATGCGGATGCGCTTCCTTGATCTCGAGCCCGAGGAGGTCTTTGCGCAGGCGAAGAAGGGCGACCAACGCTGCCGGGAGTTCGTCGAGCTGTGGCATCGTGCTCTTGCGGCAGGCACTGCGTCATTCATTCATCTCGCTGGACCGGGACGGTTCTATTTCACCGGGCACAATGTCGGCTTTCTTGATCTGCCCATGCTTCGCCGTCACCTGGAAACGATGGTGAAGATGAGTCCTCTGCTGAGCTACTCGCTGGAGATCCTGCCGAACGACGATGCGACGGCGCTGATCGGAGCAGGGGTCAGTGCGATTCGGGCGCTGGCGAGCTAGCGAGTTGGTTGGAATGACAGGTTTTTTTTATTTCTAGGACACTGGCTGCAATCAGCTCAGCCGAAGGTAGGTCTTCGAAAGGCGGTCGTGCCAGCTCATCTGGTCTTCGTCGAAGATGGACCAGAGCATACCCAGGCCGACGGGCAGTACCGAGATCAGCATGGCTCTCAGCCGCGCCTTGACCTGATTGCGCGTGGGGATCTGTTCGTCGAAGGTGCATAAGGAGAGCTGGGCGTAACGCATTCCCGGCGTCACCTTTGCAAACGTGAGAAACAGCCACTCGTAGAGCACGGCGAAACCGAAAACGGCCAACGCTCCGCATACCTCGGAGATGCGTTTGCCGGGTAGATGGTCAAACTGGGAGGCAACAAGCGCGGCGACGCCACAGACCAAGCCCACGATAAGCGCAGTGTCCACTATCGTGGCAATCATGCGGCGCCCGAAGGGCGCCTGGTAGAGCTTCGGCGCGTCATCGGGGGGAATGGCGTAGTAGTCCGGCAGCGGCTGCTCGTCGAGTTCAATCTGCTGCCAGCTCGACCCGATCCAGGTTGGTGGAGCGGCGGGAGTCATGGCGCCGGCAATCGGCTCGGTGGAGATAGAGTTCGGATCGACCTCGAAGATGCTGAGCTGCTGCGGAGAAGTCTGATCCGGAAATGCTTCGGAGATACGCGGGCGCATGCGGCGCGGCGCAACGATTTCGCGGGGAAACTGTATGAGGTTGGCAGGGATGGGCTGCGCAGCTTCCACGGCCTCGTAGATCGGCGCTGTGTCGGCATCGTCTTCGCAATCCGGCTGCGAATATCTCGAGTTCAGGCTGACTGCACGCGTCTGCTCGACTGCGAGCGGATGGGGCAAATCGGCTTCCCAACAAATTGCAAGCGGCTGGTCGGTTACGAATTCGGCCCGTTGTTCCGGCGTCGCTTCCCATGGCGGCCACTGGGAGTGGGCCGTTGCTTCAGCCTCAAATGCATCGACGTGCGCGGCTTTGATCTCAATATGATCGAGAACCGCCTGAGCGGCCGCCTGCGCCTCAAGGGCTGCGCGTGTAGTGGCTTCTGCGGCGCGAAGGGCCGCGCGCGCTTCAGCGGCCTGCATTTCGCTATAGCTGGGGGCCTGGGCATATCGGGCGGCAACACGCGCGGCTGCGGAAGCGGCGCGACTGTTAGCGGCGCTGTGCGTCTCCTCAGATGTGTTCGTGTCGGCGGAGCCTTTGCGATTCTTGTGCTCGGCGAGACGACGATTCACTTCCTGCTTCCACGAAGGGAGTGTGCTCGACGCGCTTGGCAGTGTGCTCAAACTCTAGATCCCTTCGATCGACAACTGACGGCCGCTCCGGAGAGCAAGTGCTCGCATTTGCTATGCTGACGATGGTCCTCGATGCACCCTCGCACTTTCGTGTTTATCACGCTGATAACCCTCTGTCACCTGCATCTTGCAGGACAGATGTTAACGAATCCGTTACCCCGGGCGCAGAGTGCTTCCAGTGAAAATAGAATGGCGCAGAGCAGGCCAGATTCGCAGCTTCCTGACGAACCGGGCCAGGATGCCATTCCGACAGCGAAACCGGAGCCTGTCCCATCCGGTGGCGTCCCAGTGCGCTGGGACGCAGGCGAGCAAAAGTGGGCAGGGGAAACAGCCACGCTCAGCAATGGCGTGGTGATCTACTATCGCGACTACGTCATTCGCGCTGACAAGATCGTTTATCACCGGGACACGACGGAGCTGGAAGCCGAGGGAAACCTGCAGGTGACGGGGGGACCGAGTGATGTCCATATCTCGGCCTCGCATGGAGACATGCGCCTGAACATGCACACGGCTCGCTTCTACGATGTGACCGGCACCATGGGCGTGAGGCGGGCTGGCCGCACGGTTGTCTACTCGACGACCAATCCCTTCCGGTTTTCAGGCAGGGTTCTCTTGCAAATGGGTGAGGGCAGGTACAAGGTCATCGACGGGATGATGACAAATTGCCGCCTGCCGAACCCGGACTGGCAGCTGATTTCCCGTGCGATCAGCGTGGAGAATGATAAGGCAAGCACAAAGAACAGCTTCTTCAAGCTCCTTGGCGTCCCGATTCTCTATATCCCTTACCTGCGCCATCCGGTTCAGGAGACCGGCCGCGAGAGCGGCTTGCTGATCCCCGTCGTCAGCAATTCGACCATCCGTGGCCTCACACTGGGTGAGCAGGTGTATGTCGTTCTGAATCGGAGCATGGACCTGACCGTGGGGACGGAGTACTACAGCAGGCGCGGGTGGGCTCCAAAGGGCGACTTCCGATACAGAGGCCCCGGGCTTGATCATTTAACGGTACAGTGGAACGCGCTGATCGATCGTGGAGTTGAACAGCTCCAGACTTCGGGGCCGCAGGCAGGCCAGACCGTTCTCGTCAACCAGGGAGGCACGGATATCGCTGCCAGGGGTCGATACGATCTGACTCCGGAAACGCGAGCAGCGGCCATGATCGAGTACCTCTCAAGCTATGTGTACAAGCTGGTGTTCAGCGACAACTACCTGGCGGCCGTCAATTCGCAGGTTCACAGCATCGCGTCGCTGACACACGAGCATAACGGACTTGTGCCCTCTGCCTATCTCGAACGTTTGCAGAATTTCGCAAGTTCGAGTCAGGGCGACGAGGTGAAGATTCTGCACCTGCCAAGTCTCCGATTCGACGTGCTGGACGAACCGCTTTACAAATCTCCGCTCTACTGGAGAATGGATTCCTCGATCAGCTATCTGGGGCGTTCGGAGTTTGGTTTTCACGTCCGCAACCTGGGCCGGTTCGATCTGTACCCGCACCTTTCCCTGCCGATTACGAACGGCGGCTGGAGCGTGGTCCCGGAGGTCGCGCTGCGTGAGACGTTCTACACCGGAAGCCAGATCCCGGACCTGGCAGGTACCAGCGGAGGCACGCCGACGGTGAGCCACGACCCGCTGAGCAGGAGCGATCTGGAAGCCAGCGTGGACCTGAGATATCCGGCGTTGGAGCGCGATTTTACGATGGGCAGCAGGATCATGCGCCATGTGATCGAACCTGAACTGATATACCGCTACGTGGGAGGCATCGGTGAGAAGGCTCGGAGCGCGCCGCTTTTCGACCCGACAGATATTGCTACGAATACGAACGAGATTGAGTACATTCTGACCCAACGCTTCTTTACGCGCTCGACGAAGTCGCAGCCTTGCTCAGACTCCTCGCCGGAAGCCACAACTGGCTGCCCGCCGCAGCCGCGTGAATGGGCCAGCTGGCAGATCATGCAGAAGTACTTCCTGAATCCCACTTTCGGCGGGGCCGTGATCCCGGATAGGAGAAATGTATTTGATACGACACTGGACCTGACGGGAATCGCGTTTCTGACCGGGCCGCGGAATCTCTCACCCCTTGTCTCTCGAATGCGTTTTGAGGCCATCCGAAATTTGCGCGTCGAGTGGGACGCGGACTATGACGCGAAGGCAGGCCGGCTGAATGCGGACAATGTCCTTGCAGGATACAGCCTGGGACGCGCCACGGTCGGGCTTGGACACTCACTCTTGAACGCCGTGGACGAGAAGGGGAGCACTGCATCGCTCATCCAGAGTAACCAGCTTCAACCATTCTTCGAATACGGCAGGCCAAATCAGGCGGGGTTTAACCTGGCCGCAAATGGCGGCTATGACTTTGTGAATCGGGCGCTGCAATATGCGGGAGTGCAGGCCGTCTACAACTGGGATTGCTGCGGTCTCAGCCTGGGGTACCGTCGCTTTGCGCTAGGGGCAATCCGAGACGAAACGCAGTATTTGTATAGCTTTACGCTGGCAAACTTCGGTTCTGTGGGTGATATCCGGCGATCCAATACGGTCTTTCACGACCCCACGTTACCGCCGGCTTACTGAAGAGCCGGCCGGAATGCGCCGCGCGATCTTCCGATTGCCAAGTTTGCTCGCTTTCTGGCTCTTCCGGCGTCCACAAATCAGTAACATAGCATCAAGGCGAAGCATCAGACGGCGAGTGCCCGGGTGGGATATCCTTGCATGAGAGGTAATTTGATTTTGTTGCGTTTACATTTTCTGGGTGGCCTGCTTGCGTTGAGTCTGGCCGCAGGTTGTCGTGCCCAGTCCCCCGCTCCGGGCGCTCAGGATACAGAACTTAACCGGCGCATTGAAGTAATGGTGCGCTCGCAGTTCAGCATTCCGCCGGATGTCTCTGTGTTACTCGGACAGCGCAAATCGAGCCAGATCGCGGGTTATGACACTCTGCCGGTCACGCTCGCTCTCGGCGCGACGAAGAAACAGATCGATTTCCTGATCTCGACGGACAATCAGAAACTGGCACGGCTGGAAACATTCGATCTGACGAAAGATCCGGTCTTCAATATCGATGTGGCAGGCCGTCCGATCCGTGGTAACCCGGCCGCGAAGGTTACGGTGATCAATTTCGACGATCTGGAGTGCCCCTACTGCGCGCGAATGCACTCTTCCCTGTTTCCCGCCACATTGGATCGCTACAAGGACAAGGTCCGGTTCATCTACAAGGATGATCCTCTAACCGATCTGCATCCCTGGGCGATGCATGCGGCCGTCGACGCCGGTTGCCTCGCCGCGCAGAACGGAGACGCCTACTGGAATTTTGTCGATTACGTTCATAACCACGGTCAGGAAGTGTCGGGCGGCGAGCGCAATCTGACAAAGAGTTTCTCGACGCTTGATCGAATCGCTCGCGAAGAGGCTACGCTGGCGAAGCTGGATAACGCCAAACTGGACGCATGCCTTGCGAAGCAGGATGAGACGCAGGTACGCGCATCTGCGAAGGAAGCACAGGGACTGGGTGTGGATGGGACTCCTGCGCTGTTTGTGGATGGCGAGAAAATTAACGGCGCCGTTCCAGAAGAACAGGTGTGGCTCGTGATCGACCGCGCTTTGCGTGCCGCCGGGATCGAGCCTCCGCCTTCGCCGGCGAAAACTGCGCAGCCTGCCAGCAAAGGCAATTAAGAACGGAGCTGCCGCGCTGCGAATCGGCCAGTGCCGAGACGACAAGCAGAGCGGCAACTCGCATGGAGTTGTCCGTGATCGGGGCCCGGCCGGGGATTTATGCTGTAATACCGGGGCCGCGACGGACTCCTTCGAGGAGACACAGTTGCAAGTTCGATCTTTGCTTTTTGTGCGCCGGGGGCCGTTTGTTCTGGCCTTTTCGATAACACTCTTCATCGCGCTCATCGCGTGCAAACATTCTCCCTCACCCGATGTTATGGCCACGGTAAACGGCAAGGACATACTTCGCTCGGACCTGGAAAAGGCATACATCAACTACAAGGCCAGCCAGGGGGAGACGCCCCAGGAACCCACCCAGGAGCAATCGAACATCGTTCGGCTGGACCTGTTGCGTCAGATGATCGATGCCGAGATTCTCGAGCAGCACGCCGCGAAATTGAATCTTACCGCTTCAGAAGAAGACGTGAATGCGAAGCTGACGGAGATGAGGGCCCCCTACACGCAAGAGGAGTTTGACAAGCAGCTGAAGCAGCGCAACATGACGCTAGACGACCTGAGAAAGCAGATCAGGAGACAGCTGACATCGGAGAAGCTCATCAATAAAGAGATCGAGTCGAAGATTAATATTACAGACGCCGACATCAACAGCTACTATGCGGCGCACAAATCCGAGTTCAACGTCATTGAGCCGCAATATCACCTCGCATGGATCGTTGTGACGGCGGGTCCCATGCAGCAACCGGGCAACCTGCAAAACAACAAGGCCACCAGCGATGCGGATGCGCGGAAGAAGATCGACACAGTGCACAACCGGCTTGTGAGCGGTGAGGATTTCGGCCAGCTGGCGATGAATTTTTCAGAGGATCCAGGTACGAATTCGAGCGCCGGAGACAAGGGATTCATTGCCGAATCTGCGCTTCAGCAGATGGATCCGGCGACATACGCGGCCATTACCAAATTGAAGATCGGTCAGGTTACGGATGCGCTGCCGGTGTATGGCGGCGCGGGGCCAACCCGCCGGCCGATCGGCTACGCCATTTACAAACTCATTGCGCGCGAACCGGCGGGACAACGCGAGTTGAACAATCCGAGCGTGCAGCAGACGATCCGGCAGGGTCTGCGCGACAGCCACGCCCAATTGCTGAGGTTGGCATATTACGAGAAGCTCCGGGACGACGCGAAGGTGCGCAACTACCTTGCGGAACAGGTTTTGAAAGAGGGCGCGAAGTAATCGAGCAGTGGATTGGCCGGTTCTGGGAGCGCCCGTTCTCCAGAATCCAATGTAGGAGTTATTGCCAAGGCGATCCCAATGCGGTTTACGTGGAGAAGCTCAAGGCCCTGTCTGCGAAATCCTGGAGAAAGCTGGCGTTGTAGGTCGTCTTTGACGCACATCGTGGTGGATCTCCGTATTTGGGAATTCCCCTTTTCCAACACGTAAGGGCGGTTGCACTTCAAGCTGAAACAACAACGGCCTCCGCGTTGCGGAGGCCGTTGTTGTTTCGGAATTAATTCAGCGGCTACTTCAGGTTTCCGCTCGAATCCATGGTGATGCCGCCGGGGCCCTTGTCCTTTTTCTCTTCGTTGGCCTTGCGGGTACCCATCGACTTGGAACTCCAGTCCTTGGCAGCAGCCACATCAGCCTTCACCTGGGCCGGATCGTTGTAATCGACGTCGGCCTTGCGGCGATAAAGCAGGTTTAGATACGACATGGCCTCGTCGTAATTGGGTCGATTCGCCAGTGCCTGATTCAGATACTGCAATCCCTCTTCAACAAGAGGGGCGTTCTTCTCCTTGATTTCCTGCAGCACCTTCTTGGGAGCCTTGGCGTTACCTTCTCCGTCGTCGTTGAGGTTGGCCGCTGCGAGGGCCTGCAAGGTGTTCTCGTGGGCGAGCGTCCAATTAATCACGCCGACGGTGTAAGCCGCTTCAGGATCTTTGGGATCGACGGCGAGGACCTTCTTCTGATATTCCTTGGCTTCGTCGAACTTCTTGATGCTGAAATAAATACCCGCGATCTGCTTGAGGCTGTTTACGTCGTTCGGCTCTTTGGCCAGAACTTCCTGGAACATGCTGATAGCCTGCTGGGCATTTTTCAGGTTCTCGGGAGTCGAGAGGCCGGGCACCACGTTCTGCGCGAGCGCAGTAGCCAGATAGCTCTTCGCCATGGGCAAACTGGGGTCGAGTTCGGTAGCTTTCTGGAAGTGTCCGATTGCCTCTTCGTAGTGGGCAGACTTGTACGCTTCCACTCCCTTGTTGAGCTGATCACGGGCTTGCAGGCGGTTGCACCCGCCCATGGAGAGCACCATGCCGGCCAGAGCAACCGTGAGCGCCGTAATTCGTGCGGGTTGATTCATGTTCTTTTCCTTCTCCTTCAGGTCGCCTATCGATTGCGCCTTTGAAAATCGTGCACCTGGCGGCGGTTGGGAGAAACCGAAACCAGGATGGCAAAATTGTACTCCTCTAACCCCTGATCGAACTGTGTTCGTCGATTGCGAAGACTCATGGTAAGGCCACTGTCCCGGGTGTCATCAGACCGATCTGATCGATACCCGCCGAGTGCCCGATGTCGATCACTTCAGCAACCTGCGTAAAGCTCAATTGGTCGTCGCCTTTCACGAACAGAACGCGTTGTGCGCGAGTGGCAAAGACTGCAGCGAGTCGCGATTGTAGCTCCCCCTTTGCGACGGGCTGCTGGTTGATGCGGAAGCCGACTGCACCGCCGGCGCCCTTGATCACTTCAAGGACGACTGCGTCGGCAGGCTTTGCGTCCCGTCGTGCAGGGTGTGGAACCAACGCCGTTTCTCCCCTGGGTGTTGCGGGAACAATGACCATGAAGATGATGAGAAGCACGAGCAAGACATCGATCATTGGCGTCACGTTGATCTCGGAAGCCATGTCCTTGTCGCCGGCCTTCAGCAGCGTCATCGCAGTATTCCCCTTTCTTCCCTGTGTGGGGAGATGTATCCGTCAGGCGTCCGCTATTGACCAGCCATGATCTTCGGGGTCATCAACCCTATGTGATCCACGTTCGCCGCCTTGGCGATGTCGATGACATCTGCGACGTAAGCGAAGTTCAGGTTATCGTCGCCCCTGACGAACATGACCCGCTCCGCGCGATTGGCGTAAATCTCGGTCAGCTTGGGCAGCAGGTCGGCCCTGGCAACATCGGTCTCGTTGATCTTGTAGGACGGAGCCGCGCCCGGGCGGTAGATCACCTGAACGACGATGGTGCGGTCGTTTTGCTGATTTTGCTTCTCAGGATTCTTTGGCGGCTGCGGAACCAGGGCGTCCAGCCCCTTCGGCGTCACTGGCACGATGACCATAAAGATGATCAACAGAACCAGCAGAATGTCGATCATCGGGGTGACGTTGATGTCGCCCATCGCGCCGCCGCTGCTCCCACCACTTGTCATTGCCATGGCTTGAAACTCCTCGTGTGCTGCAAATGTTTATTGGACTGCTGCCGGACAGAGCTTTACTCTGCCGCACCCAAACCGCCGGGACCTTCACGTTTGTTCGTGAGCAGGCCCACCTCATCGACACCCGCGGTGCGTACAGCGTCAATCGCGTCTTCGACGGCGCGGAACTGCGCACGCGCATCGGCGCGAATGAAGATCTGCTTGCCCGGCGTATCGGCAAGTTTTTCACGGACCTGACTTCCCAGCTCGGAAGTAGCGACCTTGTTCTGGCCGAGGAACACACCTCCATCACGGGTGATGGCCACAACGATGGCGTCTTCCTTGTCGGCGTCGGGCATCGGAGTGGCATTTTCCACTTTGGCCATATCGACGGCAACCTTGTTCTGCAGCATGGGGGTGATGACCATGAAGATGATCAGCAGTACCAGCATCACGTCGACCATCGGGGTGACGTTGATGTTGGAGTTTACCTTGCTTCCTTCGTTACGAACTGCAACTCCCATATTGGGCTCCGTACCTGTTGGATTCAGGCGCCGGAAGAATTCCGGCTCTTACTGAAGGCTGCGTCGTACCTTGAGCTTGAAATCCGGGGCAGGAGATTTTCTCCTGCCCCTGAAAGTTCTCGCTCGGGGCCGCACCCTGACTGCTTACCGCTTGCTCTGCTTGATGAAGTAGTCGATCAGTTCGCTCGAGGAGTTGTCCATCTCGACGTCGAACGCTTCGACACGGCCGGTGAAGTAGTTGAACGCCATAACCGCCGGGATGGCCACGAGCAGGCCGAATGCGGTGGTCACCAGCGCCTCAGAGATACCGCCGGCGACTGCGCCGATACCGGAGGTCTTCTGGGTGGCGATCTGCTGGAAGGCGTTCAGAATGCCGACGACCGTTCCGAACAGTCCAACGAACGGAGCAGTTGCGCCGATCGTAGCCAGAACGCTGAGGCCTCTCTTCAGCTTCGCGTGAACAATGGCTTCGGCACGCTCCAGTGCGCGACCCGAGCTCTCGATGGTGGCCTCGTTGGCGGCGCCGCCTGACGCGCGGAATTCCTGCAGACCAGCCGTAACCACCTCGGCGAGGTGCGACTTCTTGCTGCGATCGGCGATCTTGATCGCCTCTTCAAGCTTGCTGTCCTTAAGCGCACCGGCAACCTTGGGCGCAAACTCGCGCGATTGCTTGCGGGCAGCGGAGAAGTACAGGTAGCGGTCGATCATAACGGCCAGGGACCAGATCGACTCGATGAAGAGGATGATGGCCACAGCGCGGGCCAACCATCCCATGTGCTGCCACAGTCCGAGCGGGCTGAAGCTGACTGTCTGCTCTTCCTGGAAGAATGCCAGACTGCTGACCGTGTGCGAAGCGAAATGTGCGAGCTGAGCGAGAATCACTTGAATCGTTCCTCCTAAGGAGTTTGTGACTGGAAGTATCCGCTTGCGCGGCTATAGGCAAAACCAAGGAAATGATTCCCTTTCAGCTTCATTTCATGACCGCTGCTTACTCTGACGGCTCAACAGCAGAATTGCCACAGAGTTCTGTATCGCATCGATCAAATGCTGTTGCTTCAGGATGCATCATCCCTGGTTTTGCGATTGGGAATGCGGCTCTTTCGGAATTCGCATTCAGGTCAAAAACAAGGCTCCTTCCCAAATGGAAAGGAGCCGAAGACTGAACTCATCCACCCAGAGTGAAGATCACGTTGATTGTGGTCTCCACCTCGACGGGTTCGTTGTTGAGCAGGTAAGGCCGGTAACGCCAGGTCTTGACCGCATCGAGCGCCGCCTGTTGCAGCATGGCGGGGCCGGAGACGACGTGAAGGTTCTCAATGGTCCCGGCCTTGGAAATCGTGGCCTGGATGACGACGGTTCCGGAGACGCGCGCTGCTTTAGCGATCGGCGGATAAACCGGTGTCGTCTTCTGGATCAACATGCCCTGCGCGACACCGGCGGAGATGTTGACCTTCTTCGGCGGGGCTGCCTGAACTTTCGGGGCGTTCCCGCTGCCGAATACGCTTCCAATGACGCCGCTGGAGCTGCCGCCGAGACCCTCGGCACCAGCAACGCCGAATGTGCTCGGAGGCGCTTCTTTCTCGGCAACCTGCTTGATATTCTTCGGAATCTTGGTCGGAGCGATCAGCTGATTGTTCATCATCTCAGACTGAACGTGAACAACCTTTATGACCTCTGGCGGAGGCGGCGGAGGTGGTGGTGGCGGCGGCGGTGGCGGCGCCGAGAGAAGGGTCTGCTGCAACGCCTTGGGCAACGCCTCTGGGTAGATCAGCGGGATAAGGATCATCGTGATCAAGATCGCGGCATTTATGGCGCCCGTAAGGACCATCCATCGACCGCTTTTGCTCTTGATCTTTCCGCCGGATTCAAATGTGGAATCTTCAAACATAGCCAGCCTCGATCAGGGTATCGGTTTACCTCTATTTAGACACCGGGGTAGTTTCAAATGTTCCCGGGGGCTAAATCGCTCGGGGAAAGCGTGCTCCACCTATATCAGAACTGCCATACACACTGCAAAAGTTGTTGCAAAAACAGTGCATCCAGTTGCCCGAGGGAACCACGCTTCTCTCAAAAAATGTCTTATGCCCGCGACCGCTTCGCCGCCGGCAACGAAGCAACTTTGCTGGCCCCGGCACGCCACTGCTGCCAGGCAACGAGCATCGGAGCGGCGATCGCAATCGACGAGTAGGTACCGATCAGGATCCCCACTACCAGGGCGAACGAAAACCCGCGCAACACCGGGCCGCCAAAGATGAAAAGAGAAAGGACGGTCAGGAAGGTAAGCCCGGAGGTCAATACCGTTCTGCTCAAGGTCTGGTTAATGCTGCGGTTGACGACATCCGGCAGGGACTCGCGTCTGCTCAGCCGCAGGTTCTCGCGAATACGGTCGAAGACGACGATGGTGTCGTTCATCGAGTAGCCGACCAGCGTCAGAATCGCGGCGATGACCGTAAGGCTGATCTCCAGCCCCTTGAAACCAAACGAATCAAGCAGAGCGAAGGCGCCAATCGTAATCAACGTGTCGTGGAAGCAAGCGACAACGGCCGCCACGCCGTAGATGAGCTGGAATCGAAACCAAAGGTAGACCAGCATACCGAGCAGCGAGTAAAGCGTCGCCAGCAGAGCTTGCTTTTCAAGCTGCCTGCCAACAGTGGGACCAACCACCTGTACATTTCGGATTTCAAAGGCATCAGCGCCGAATTTGGCCCGCAACGCGTCTTCAATCTGCTGGCGGCCGGCGTCCAACGCTGATTCAACGTGCTGCTCAGGCAGGCTGATCAGCACTTCGTTGCGTCCCGGGACGTCATAATTGACGAGGCTGGCATCCTGAATGCCAGCTGCCGCCGTCGCCTGACGAATCTTCTCGAGATCGGGCGTCTGCTTGAACTGGACCTCTACCTGCGTTCCGCCCCGGAAGTCTACGCCGAGCGGAACCGGGCTGCGCCTTCCACCCACCGGATGCGCCCAGTGCGCCGCCATTGAAGTAATGCCTGCGACGCTGAAGATCAATGAAAAGGCGAGGAAATACCACTTCTTCCCCAGCCAATCGATGTTTACGTTATGAAAGAATTCCACTGGTTCTCTGCCTTCCTTAAACTGGGAACAAGGCATCAAGGGAACATGGGATCAAGAACCGAAGCAACCTGGCGTCATGACCCATGCGTATCCCCTTTCCTATCCGTATTCCTTTTCAATTCTTGAAGCTCTTGTTCCGTCGGTTGCTCGGTCCCTCGTTCCCTTGGTCCCTCGTTCCCTGTTGCTAGATCGAAACAACCTCGCCGGGCTTCAGCTTGTTGACGTGCGCATCGAAGATGACCCGCGAAACATAAACCGCAGTGAACAGATTGGCCGCGAGACCGAAGGTCAGGGTGACGGCGAATCCCTTTACCGGGCCGCTGCCAAACAGGAACAGGATGGCCGCGGAGACGATGGTCGTAACGTGCGTGTCAAGAATCGTGGTCCAGGCATGTGCGAAGCCCTGATCAACCGCAGCTGACGGCGCCTTTCCCGCTCGCATCTCTTCGCGAATGCGCTCGAAGATCAGCACGTTCGAATCGACGCCCATACCGATGGTGAGAATGACTCCGGCAATGCCGGGCAACGTGAGTGTGGCTCCGGAAAAGCCCATGAATCCCAGCAGGATCACGAGGTTCAGGAACAATGCCAGGTCTGCATTGATGCCCGACCCACGATAGTAGATCAGCATGAAGATCATGACCAGGAGCACGCCCACAACCGCAGCGGTTACGCCCTGCTTGATGGAGTCCGCGCCGAGCGATGCGCCGACCGTGCGATCTTCGAGGTAGTTCAGTGAAGCCGGCAATGCGCCTGTGCTCAACATTTTGGAAAGCACCGTCACTTCATCCTGCGAGAAGCTCCCGCGGATCTCGCCCGAGTCGCGAATCGGACTCTCGATATTGGCCACTTCCTTCACTCGGCCGCCCAGCACGACAGCCATGCTGCGGTTTACGTTCGCGCTGGTGTACTCCCAGAACTTGTCGCCGGCTGCGTTGGTAAGGGTAAAGTGGACGGTTCTCTGTCCGGTATTTGAGTCGGTACCTGGGTCTGCGGAACGGAAGTCGGTGCCGGCAACAACCGCGACACGCTGGAGGACATAAACGCTGTCCGCGTCAGAGCCGGTCGCCATCGTGCCGGAGCCGTGTACAAGCATCTGGTCCGGTGGAAGTGCGCCGCCAACGCTGGCCAGAGCTGCCTGCTCGTCGGGATACGGACCGCTAACGACCGGGTGAATTTCAAGGCGCGCCGTGGATTGGATGAGGTTCTTGACTCGATCGAGATCGGAGATGCCGGGCAGTTCGACCAGGATCTGATTGTCGCCGAGGCCGTACTGCTGAATGACCGGTTCGCTGACGCCGAGAGTGTCTACGCGGTCGCGAATGACCTCGATCGTATTCTGCACCGTCTTGTCATTGAGAGCCTTTTCGATACTCGGCTTCATGGTGACGGTGAAACTGTTATCGGCGGCCGGACCCGAGATGTCGTACTCGTTCGAGTACTTGCTGTCGAGTAGCGAACGCACGGCGCTGGACTGGGCCGAATTGACACCTTCGACGCGCATCGTCTGAGGACGAGCCGGATCTGGCTTCATGACCTGCGAGAAGCCTAGCTTCGCCGTTTTGAGGTCCTGCTCGATGCGGGCAAGGGTGTTGTCTGTCTCAGTGTTGACCGCCTCCTTCACCTGGACCTGCAGGATCAGGTGAACGCCGCCCTGAAGATCCAGACCCAGGTGGATATGCTGCGTGAGCTTGCTGAGCAGCGGTTCGCCGCCGCCCAGCCTTGGCGCGTCGAAGCCGAAAAATGCGCCGTACAGAAATACGAGCAGCACTCCGGTGATGATGGCAATCTTCTGTTTGAGATTCTTCTTCATGGTTCCAATTCTCTAAATCAAACCGCTGTCGAGTTCACGAATTTCTGTTGAACAAACGCTTGCATCGCCACAGTGCCTGAAATGCCGCACATGCCCGCACTCAGGACCCCGACGAGTCCTGCGTAGTGACTGAAGCGATTGCGTTCTTGGCAATTTCAAGCTTCAAGTTATCGGGCGCCACGCGGATGATCACGGCGTCGTCTTTGATGGAGATGATGATGCCGCGGATTCCCCCGGCCGTCGTGATCCTGTCGCCGGTTTTAATGCTGCTCAACATCTCCTGCCACTGCTTCTGCCGCTTCTGCTGCGGCCGAATCATCACGAAGTACATCAGAGGGATCAACAACAAAAGCGGAAGCATCGTAATCGCGCTTCCGCCCCCGGCGGGCGCCGCGGCCAACAATGCAAAACTCGTCGTCACACTCATCCTTGCTCGCCCCTACTCTCTACAGGGCGCAGGCTAATCCGCCAACGGCGGAAGCCCGCGAAAAGATTTGTCTCCGGGAATAGACCTGGCCTCCCGATGGTTCCGGCTCAGGTTGTAGAACGTGAATCCACCCCGTTTGACCGGCATAACTACCCTGCTTCTTTGCCCCTGGGTCAAAATCGGTGACTCAGTTCACCGTCTGCTTCCTGTTCGACATTAGCCTGCTCTGAAAAGCCTGAGGACTTGTATCTGGCGGCCCAGCCCACACTCCAGCCAGACTTCGAAGAGAAGACCTACTAAAGATAAGAAATGCGCAGCCGCTGACGTGTCAAGGAGCCGAGCAGCGTGCCAGCAGAGCTGCCTCGCGACAACACCGCCACCTCTGAATGGGCCGTTTCGAAATCGACCTTTACGAACAGCTTATCCTTTGCCTTCCCTCTCTTTACGCCTCTGGGTGTTCTCTGTTTACAGGCGGTTAAGACCAACATGCATCTCACC
>DATFSO010000009.1:0-65648 GCA_035262585.1 Occallatibacter sp.
ATCTCGTCAACGCAGCCCAGCTTGGCCACCTCGGGCGCCGAGATGCGCATGGCCTCGGCTGCGAGTTGTTTCTGATTGGCGTCGCGCCACATGATGGCCGCGCATGATTCCGGCGTGATCACGAAATAAAGCGCGTTCTCAAGAATTAGGACGCGGTCGCTGACCGCAAGCGCAAGGGCACCGCCCGACCCGCCTTCGCCGCTGATCACGGAGATGGTAGGCACGCGAAGGCGCGACATGTCGCGGATATTCCGGGCGATCGCCTCGGCCTGGCCGCGTTCTTCGGCCCCGAGGCCGGGATAAGCGCCGGGCAGGTCGATAAAGCTGATGATCGGGCGGCCAAACTTCTCGGCGATCTTCATGCAGCGAAGCGCCTTGCGGTAGCCCTCGGGATTCGGCATGCCGAAGTTGCGCTTGACGCGCTCCTTGGTGGATCCGCCTTTGCGGTTGCCGATGACCATCACTTCGTCATCGTCGAGGCGAGCCATTCCACAGGCTACGGCTGCATCGTCGCCAAAGGCGCGATCCCCGTGAATCTCGCTGAAATCTGTAAAGATCCGCTCGATGAAGTCCATGGGGTAGGGCCGCTGCGGGTGGCGCGCGGTCTCAATTTTCTTCCACGCAGCTGAATTAGGCTGCGGAGAGTTGGGGGAACCTGATACGTGTTCGCTCATCGCTCATTCGCAGCATGTCAGAGACGAAGCTCTCCTGCACTGCAAGCTGCTGAAAAAGATTCTACGAGGCCGGGCCTGTTCGGACAAACAAGATGAAGTTTCCGGACGACAGAGCCCGAATGTGTGCAATTCATTCTGTCTCATCTTGGGCGAATAGTATAGTTGTCGTCATCCAGGCATTGGTCGTCTGAAAACCAACTCTGAAGAGGAACATGGCCCGTTCTCGTAGAGATTTTCTTGCCTGCGGTGCGCTTGGTGTGCTCGGCGCAGCCCTCGATGCCGCGCAGACTCCGGCGAATCCAAGTAACCAGCAGACGCCGGGTGCGCCGCCGGCGTTCGGTACTGCGATCGCAGTTGGACCCGAAGTGAACGCGGCAACAATCGGCGAAGCCCAGAAGTTGGTGCGGATTGAAATGACGCCGGCAGACCGAGCGCAGGCCGCCGGCAATTGGCGCGAGGCGATGGCTCCTCTGTATGAACGCAGGACCGGCCCGCGGAAGGTGCCGCTGGAAGCAGAAGTTTCTCCGGCATCGGTGTGGAACCCGGTGCTGCCGGGCATTTCCGCTGGAGATTCGGGCACGGAGGGAAATCAATTTCAGCGCAGCGCGGACGCGCATGCACCCTTGCCATCGAATGAAGCGGATATTGCGTTTGCTTCGGTGGCGCAGTTATCGCGATGGATCGAGTCGCGGCAGATCACTTCGGAAAGGCTGACGCAGATTTATCTCGATCGTCTAAAGAGGTTCGATCCGAAGCTGCGATGCGTAATCACTCTGACGAAGGATCATGCTCTGGAGCAGGCGCAGCGTGCGGATGCGGAGATTGCGGCCGGCAAGTACCGTGGACCGCTGCATGGGATTCCGTGGGGTGCAAAGGATCTGCTCGACACGGCCGGGATTCCTACCACTTACGGCGCGGAGCCTTATCGGAACCGCGTTCCGGCGAAGGACAGCGCGGTCGCGGAGCGGCTGAATGCAGCGGGTGCGGTCCTTGTCGCAAAGCTGAGCCTGGGCGCGCTGGCTCTGAACGACGTCTGGTTTGGCGGCCAGACCCTGAATCCCTGGCTGCTGGAAGAGGGATCGTCGGGTTCGAGTGCCGGTCCCGGCGCGGCGGTTGCAGCGGCACTAGTTGCTTTCGCCATCGGAAGCGAGACCCAGGGAAGCATCATCAGTCCTTCGATGCGCTGCGGAGTTACCGGACTGCGGCCTACGTTCGGCCGAGTGCCGCGCACCGGAGCGATGACTCTCTGCTGGTCGCTCGATAAGCTAGGGCCCATGGCGCGCAGTGTCGAAGACACCATGCTGGTGCTCTCCGCTATCTCCGGCCCCGATCCACTAGACGTGGCAAGCGTGCCGAGCACACTTGCCTTCCATGCGAATGCAAGTGTGGCTGGACTGCGCGTCGGGTATTTCCCCGCGTGGATGAAAGAAGCTCCGGCAACCGATGTGGATCGCGCGGCGCTTGAGACGGTGAAGCAGCTGGGCATGAAGCCTGTCGAGATCTCGCTTCCGGACTGGCCCTACGACTCGCTCAACATCATTCTTTTTGCAGAGAGCGCGGCGGCTTTTGAAGAACTGACCTTGAACCATAAGGAGGCCGAGTTGCGTGCGCAGGTTCCGGATGCGTGGCCGAATACATTCCGGCAATCGCGCTTCCTCTCTGCGGTGGACTTCGTACAAGCAGACCGGATGCGGCGCAAGGTTGCAACGGAGATGGCGCGGATTTTCTCGCAAGTAGATGTGCTACTGGCGCCGTCATTGCGCGATGAGATGCTCGTCATTGCAAATTTCACCGGACATCCTTCGCTCACGCTGCGCGCGGGCTTCGTCGAGGTCTCGGAGGCGCGCAGCGACTGGGCTCCAGACCCGAAACACCCGCTGCCGAAGTTCTCGCCGCCACGACGGGTTCCGCATGGGGTAACGCTGATTGGACGGCTCTTCGACGAAGGGACCCTGTGCCAAACCGGCATGGCGCTGGAGAAAGCATTTCGCGTTGTTGGAGAGCGACCGAGCGGCTTCTAGGCGCTGCAGAAGCTTCCCTCAGCGGCTAAAGCCGGTGTTGAACTAATGGCTCTTTTCGGCACGAATGAAAGTCGTGCCCTTTCAAAGCCCCTAGCTTTATCAGGGCCGGTCAGACGGATTGCAGCAGTTTCTCGATGCGGCGGTCGGGAACCAGCCAGATTAGGGCAACCAGCACATAAATGGCTTCCGCAGCCCAGCGATAAACAAAGGCGAGGGGAATGGCGACGGCGTAGAGCAATACTGAAATTACTCCTTTGCGGTCCTTGCCAAGTGCTTTCGCAAGGATCGATTCGTGGCCCTCAACGGCGATCAATGCATGCGCGAGTATCCAGTAGGCCACGCCCGCCATCATCAGAACGAATCCGTACAGGGCGCTTGGCGTTGGACGAAAACTGTTCTCGCCCATCCAGCCCGTAACAAAGGGAAACAGAGACAGCCAGAAGAGCAGATGCAAATTGGCCCAGAGCACGCCGCCCGAGACGCGTTTTGCAGCGTGCAGCATGTGGTGATGATTGTTCCAATAGATTCCGACATAAACAAAGCTCAGAAGATAGGTGAAGAACACCGGCAGCAGTGGTCGTAGGGCGCCGAGCTTGTCGCCGCTGGGAACGTGCAGCTCCAGCACCATGATCGTGATGATGATGGCCAGCACGCCGTCACTAAAGGCCTCGAGCCTCGCTTTATGCATGGTGTTTCCAGTTCGAAGTTCGTAGTTCGAAGTGGAAGAATAAGTATCATTCTTCTGCTTTGCTTTTGGTGCTTTGGCGCCTTGCAGGAGATGATACTCCGGCTTTCTCGATTCGTTCTTTGCGGACCTGCTGGTGGGCCCGCCAGAAGGTCTGCGCGGTCACAGGTCCGAGATCGGGCTTGCTTGCACTTTGATCCTTGTGGAAGACGTGCGCGTAGAGCATCGGTCCAAGCAGCAGCGCCATCGCCGCCTCAAGATCGAGATTCCGCGGAAGGAGTCCGCGGGAGATGCCACGATTCAAAATCTTCTTGAGGCACTGGCGCGGAGGCTCCATAACGCGGTGGCGCCACGCCTTGCCGAACTCCGGGTGCACGGCCGAGTAAGCGATCAGCGACGGCATCATGCGATTGCGGGCAGCCTCGAACTGGTCAGGAGGGTGGCGGGTGAGCACCGTGGTCAGATCGCGCTCTAAGTCGCCGGTGTCTATGTCTTCCGGTTCGCGGTCGAGGCCGTTGAGCATTAGCATGACCTCGAGCAGCAGCGCTTCCTTGTCTGCCCAGTGGTTGTAAATGGTGGCCTTGCTCACGCCCGATGCCTGTGCAATCGCATCCATGCTGGTGGCCTCGATGCCGCGTTCGGCAAACAGACCCGTTGCGGCATCGAGAACCTTCTGGTGAGCTTGGAGACTGCGCGGTCGCACAATCGTTAGGGCCTAGGCTTCAATCTTGGAGAAGCGATACGCCCCAAAGACCAGCAGGATGACCCCTACGACTACGAGCACGATGAAGTCAAGACGCGGATCGAAGGCAGCGTTGGGTGCACCAAGCACATTGCGCATTCCGTCGATGCCATACGACAAAGGATCGGCCCGCGTAACGTACTTCAAGACGTTCTTTGTATCGCTAAGCGGAAACATCGCCCCGGAGAGGAAGTAGATGGGCAGAACAAGAAAGTTCATGATGAGTTGAAAACCTTGCATGTCCTGCAGGCCCGAACCAATGGCCATGCCCAGTGCGGCAAAGAGCAGCGCAATCAGCACCATATACCCAAGAGCGAGGGGGATCGCGGAGAAATGCGGCCGAAAACCCGCGAGCAAGCAGATCACCATGACTAACAGGCCCTGGATGCAGGCCACCGTCGCACCACCCAGGGTGCGCCCAGTCATGATCTGGAGGCGCGAAACGGGAGCAACCAGCGTCTCCTTGAGAAAGCCAAACTGGCGATCCCACAGCAGGCCAAGCCCCGAGAAGATGGAGGAGAACAACACGGACATGCCGATCACGCCCGGCGCAATGAACTGAAAATAATCGCCATTGCCGGCGCGCTTAAAGACCGGGCCAAGACCGAAGCCAAGCACCAGCAGATACAGCATCGGCTGGCCCAGCGACGCCACGATCTGCGCGCGCGAGCGGGTGTAGCGCTTCACTTCCCGCAGCCAGAGTATGTAGATTGCGCTCATCGTCTGCCTCCACTCCACATCTTTGCGAACTGCCGCATCGCTGCCGCCGGGTCGGCGCTCTCGTCGCGAATGGTTGAGCCGGTCAGCTTGAGGAATGCATCCTCGAGAGTCTCGGAGTCGGTCTGCTCCTTGATCTGCCGGGGAGTTCCCTGTGTGATGAGTTTGCCGTGATCGATGATACCGATGCGATGGGCGACTCGATCGGCCTCGTCCATATAGTGCGTCGTGAGAAAGACCGTCACACGCTCGGTTTCGTTGACCTTTTTGACGATCGTCCAGAGCTGATTACGGCTCTGCGGGTCGAGGCCTAGCGTAGGCTCGTCGAGAAAGAGGATGCGGGGAGTATGCAGGAAGCCGCGCGCTATCTCGAGGCGGCGCTTCATCCCGCCGGAGAATTTCTTGACCTGGTCCTTGCGGCGTTCCCATAGCTCAAACAGCTTCAGGAACTCTTCGGTTCGCTGCCGGCGGACCTTGTGCGGCACATGGTAGAGGACACCGTGGATCTCCATGTTCTCTTCTGCGCTCAGTTCTCCATCGAGACTCGGATCCTGGAAGACGATGCCGAAGCGTTTGCGAACCTCGTTCTGATGCGTCTGGGGATCGAGACCGTCGAGCGAGATAGCGCCACTGGTTGGACGCAGAAGCGTGGTGAGCATTTTGATGGTGGTAGTCTTCCCTGCCCCGTTGGGTCCAAGGAAGGCGAATATCTCTCCCGCCGGCACATCGAACGAGACATCGTTGACGGCGGTGAACGAGCCGAATGTCTTAACAAGGTTCTGCACCCTGATCATGGCGAACGACCTCCGGGCCGAAGCTAGATGGAATCGGGCAGATTTCAATACTGAACGGTTTAGTTCAGTTTGTCAACGAGGAACGAGGACCCGATCGCGTTAATTTATGAAGAATCCCGTGACCAAAACCCCACAGTCGTGGCTAAACCGAGAACTCCTGAGTCGGCATCTAAGTGGGCAGCGGCCAGATCCCCGGGACCGGATGCGCGGTCCTCTGGCAAATTCGATCAGACCGTACTGCCTCCGCAGATCACCATCAACCATCGAACTCCACTGGCAAGACTTCCATGAGAGATGTGACAGCGTCCTCCGTAGGCTCGTCTCTGCCTTCAACCGTTGCCCTTTCGGCGCTTGGAGCGGTGTTCGGCGGAACGATTGCAGCCTTGCTGGTCGTTGGGTTCACCGAGATGCTCAAGGCGATGCTGGCCGTGGTCTCCAGACAGAACATCTGGATTCTTGTCCTAGTGCCACTGCTCGGCCTGGCGCTCTCCGTCCTGGTGCTTTACCGATTCGGCTTGAATAGCAGCGATGAGCAAGGTTCACAGGGTCCGAAATGGGCGGGCAGGTGGAGAAGCTTTCCGCCCGACGCGGCTCGCTCGCACCTCACCGATGACATGGTGTCATCGGCGGGCGTTGAGGAGCGCTTTCCATGGCACCTGGCGCCTATTCGGCTTCTCGCAATCTGCGCCACTGTTGGCTTCGGCGGGGCGATGGGCACCGAAGCGCCTGCGGCCTATATCGGGGTGGCAACTGGAGCAGCTCTCGGAACTCGCTGGCGCCGTCTTCTTCGGCCTGCAGCCGTCGGGGGTGGCGCGGCGGGTGTCGCCGTGCTCATGGGAATACCTCTTGTCGGCACCGCCTACATCCTTGAACTGGGTCGACGCCAAAAAGCACCGCTCGACGTCGAGCGGGTAACCGCGGCAGTTGTGGGAGGACTTGTCGGATGGCTTCTGAACATCTGGCTTGGTGTTAACCTGATCCGCCTGGTTGTTCCAAAGGAACCGCCGCACAGCGTCTATCAAGCGGTGATCACGGCTCTGCTCGTCGGTGCGCTGTCCGGGTCGATTACTGCTCTCTCGGGAGCAGCCATCTATCGAGCGAAGGCCTGGAAGGCCAACCCCGCCCTCAGGCTCGCAATTGGCGGGATGGCACTGGGAGTGTCCGCAATTTTTATCTCGATGATTGCCTCTCCTTCTGCCGCCATAGGTCCCGGCGGCGGGGCGATCACATGGGTGGAGAGTGCGACGGGGGCCGCGGCGCTTACTGTGCTCGCGGTTGACGTGCTCCGCGCTGTAGCCACTACAGCGTCGTCAGCTGCAGGAGGGTGTGGGGGCCTGTTTGTGCCCTTTCTGGCAATTGGCGACCTGGCGGGAAGAGTGTTTGCGCCGTCGCTTGAAATACCGAGCGATCTTGCCGGTGCGGCAGGCGCTGCGGGCGGGATCAGCGGAGGCTATCACTTGCCCTTTACCGCGGTTGCGTTGGTTCTCAGCCAGGGTGGCCCCAGCCTCGCAGTGCTTACCTGCCTCACGACGGTCGTCGTCGCAGCCTTCGCCGGAACCGGCTCAGCAAAGCTGCTGGACCGGATCCTGTCCCTTGGCCACGCCGCTGTCGCGGAGCCCATTGTCGCGGAAGACCCGTACAGCTTCTGATCTTTGGCTGTGGCATTGCTTCATAGGTCAGGCCTAATCCTCAGGGACTAAAACCCAACGAATTCTGTGGCGTGTTTGCGGCACGACTGAAGCTCGTGCCCTGACACAAACACGACGGCAAAGACAACTGCGGGTTCCTCCACTCGTCGCCATCGGCGACTCGGTCGGAATGACCGTCTGCTGAATTGACTGGCCCGCTTACGGAGTCGCGGGAATCTCTTGAGATGCCGTCTCGCGCCTGGCAGCTTCGAGCATCGTTTGGAGACGATATCCTGCCTTCTCTGCCGTTGACAGCGACTCGCGGACGGTGCGGCTTATCGCCTGGACCTCTGCCTTGCCTGGCGATGGCTCTCCCGCCAGACGCAGAAAGGCCGGCATCTGCAACCACCAGAGGAGCTCTTCAAATGGTTCGCGGATAACGTAGGTGCTTCCATCTGCATCATGTGCGCCCGTAAGCCAGCGCACGTCAGGATCTGACCAGAGGTCGCTCGGCAGACCGGCGACGGTCGGCTCCGGAGCCCGAGAATCGCGCTGGTCCTGTCGCGGCTTCGGCCTGACGGGTTCCGCATATCTCGACGAAACCGCCGAGGCGGTTTCTGCGCTTTCCGTCTGGACGACGGCTTCCGGCTTGCCGGCCCGCTCTTCCGTGAGCAGCACAATTTTGACGCGGGCAGCGGCGCGCCATCCGGCTTCGCTCTCAAATCCAAGGCCGTTGAAAGCCTCGGCAAGAGGTTTGCGGAGGCGAAGGCGATCGAACAGATCGAGCGCCACCGAAGCTGAACTCCCTGCATCGATCGACTCCGCCACTGTTTCGAGTGCGCACCATGCAATGACAGGTCCCCACATCGCCGTAGCTGTAATCTGCGGGCTAGGGCTCGGCAGCACCCGGCGCGCAGCGGCCGTCCAGGGTTCGGTGAAGCGAGCCTCGATTACCGGCAGCCGCATGGCAGCGGCAAGACGTTGACGGAAGGCTGGGCCCAACAGGCCGGGCATGGTTATATCTCCCGGCTCATGCCGCGCGCCGGTACGCGACCGATATGCTGATTGCGCGGCGCGGATGAACGCCTCACACCGTGTCCATGCAACGTTAAACAACTCGCTCCGCTGGCGGTTCAGCTTGCGATCGATGGCGGGGCTGATCGAGCCGGTTCCCAGTGTTGAGCGCGGGTGCTCGGCCATATCGGCAAGGAGCCGGATCGTGTCCTGTTCAAGCAGCGACCGCAGGGCTAGATGCACAGGCTCCAGCTCCATATCGATCAGCGCTTCTTCAAGGCTTGGCACGCCTCGGCCGTTCAACTGGTCGCACAGACGATCCCACGGCTTCTCGGCAGTGGCCCACTTTTCATTCCAGTCCATAAAGCAATGGCACTGGTAAGCATGCAGGTGAAAGGTCAGTCCGCGATTGGCCAGATGGCTGGCGCGCTGGAGATACTCGAGACCGGTGAGCGCATCACGATACGCAAGAATTGCGCTCGAATCTCTCGCAAACCCGAACCCGTCGCCGATCTGGCGCTGCCGCAGCTTCGAGGTTGCCTTGTCGGCGTATGCCGCCGAATTGTGAATGGTTCCGTGCGCGGTACCGTAGCGATTGTTGTAGACCACAAGAGCCCGCTCCTTGCCTGCACGGTTCGAATATGCGAAGACGTTCTCGTCTACCGAGCCCGATGGCTCGAAGAAGTCGTAGAGCAGGAAGTTGTGGCTTTCGGCAAAGACCCAGCGGCGCTTCAACAGCGGCGCAATCTCACGTTCGTGGCGCTCCACGAGCCAATGGTCGGGCGTTTCGTCGTAGCGCGGGCGCTGGTATTCCATGCCGTACTTCTCAGTAAACCCCTCGATTTGCCCGTGGCCGAACATGGGCAGGCCGGGTAGAGTCGCCATCATTGTCGTCACGCCGAAGTACTTATCACCCTTCCCGAATTGGTCGATCGCCGTTCTTTCGTCGGGATTGCTCATGAAGTTGACGTATCGCTTCATGATGTCCGGATCGAACTCGAGCGTATTTTTGATGACCGAACGATATTCGGCGTTCTTTTCGTCGCGCAGCATATTCATGAATGCGCTGTTGTAAACGCGATGCATGCCGAGGGTGCGGACGAAATATCCCTCCATGAGCCAGAAGGCCTCAGCAAGCAGCAGCGTGCCGGGAACTTCGGCGGCGACGCGGTCCACCACCTCGCGCCAGAATTCGTGCGGCATGTGTTTGTTGAACTCCGCATGGTTCATGCTGTATTCGGCTCGCGATGGAATGGAGCCGCTCGAGCCAGGGCCCGGGAACCAGAGCCGATGGAAGTGGCGCTTGGCGAGAGTCATCGCAGCGTCAAATCGGATGACGGGAAACAACCGCGCCACATGAAGGATGGTCTGAATCACCTGCTCGCGGACAGCAGGATTCAGATAGTCGAGCTGCGCGGTGTCGTTCCACGGAAAGCTGGTGCCGTCGTTGCCGTGATAGATGTAGCGCGTTTCGCCCGTCCATGTATCGCGGCGGCGAAAGACGACGGCCGCGTCGCTCTGCTCGTAATAGTGATCCTCGATCTTGATCTCGACGCGGTTATCGTGCGAGAGATCGGGCCCATTAAAGCTGTAGGCCGGGTAAGGCGACTCCCAGCGCGAGATGAACCGCTCGGGATGTTCCATAACCCACGGCGAGTCTATCCCCATGTGATTTGGCACCATGTCGCTGGCGAGTCGAATACCCTTGTGATAGCAGCGGTCGCGCAGAGCGATGTAGGCCGCCTCGCCGCCCAGGTCTTCGGCTATTTTGTAGTCGAACAGCGAGTAGGCTGACGCCACCGCGTCCTGGTTGCCGCAGAGTTGCTTGATCGTCTTCGACGCACGGCTGCGCTCCCACACGCCGATCAGCCACAGCGAATTGATGCCGCGATGGGCGAGCGTCGCCAGTTCCCCCTCGGGGATCTGGTCAAGTCGGTAGATGTGGCGACCATACTGCTTGCTCAGCTGCGCCAGCCAAACATAGGTGCTCTTTGCCATCAGTACGACCGTCGGCATCCATGCTGTATCGGGGCTGAACTTCTCGTACTCGTGAGCGGGGTCGCCGAAGACGGGCACTTGCGACTCGCTCGCGATCGACGGCCACTGCTGCGTCCCCTGCGCCTGTCGCCGGCGTGCGGATTCATCCGCGGCCGCGCGAACACGTGCCGCGTCCGGATTGAACATCATCCAGATGGCCAGTTCCTCCTCGCGCAGTACCTCGCCACCCATCATCAGCAAGTGGTCCAGGCTGTCGCCCAGGAGCGGCCGCCACATTCTGCGAATGAGCGCCAGTTGCTCTGTCAGCGAGGCAGGCGCACCGGTTAGCGGGGCGCGTAGGAGATCGAAGAAACTGAGGGCCCTGGCGCCCTCGACGGGGATCAGCGGCCGCGTGGCGAAGTACTGGGGCACGTCCCGCATCACTTGGCGGTAAACCGTCGTTTCGGCCAGCGACTTGTCTTCAAACAGCTCGTCGAACTTCTTGAATGCTTCATTGCGGTTGGCCGACCATAGCAGCAGCAACTCCTCAAGCGCAGCCGCCCGGTGAGTCAGGTTGCCGGTCCTGCCATTGAGCCATTGCCGAGGGGTCTGCTCACCGCGCATGATGCTCTGCCCAGGAAAGTGCTCGACAAACGTCAGCAGCAGCGTGTCGAGTTCACGCGAGCCCACCCGCCCTGCAAACCAATCGAGCGCGGAAGTCATCACGTCGGGGTCGAACTTCTCGCGGTAGCGCGCCATCAGCACGTGGCTCGCCTCGTCGATCAGGCCCATGGCATAAAGCTGGCCCGCGTGTACCGCCAGGTCTGGATTCCTGTCGGCGCGGCGCACCTGGTTCATTCGGTGAGCGAATTCCCGACAGGCCGCAAGACTGGCGAAAACCACGTTGCCGTTATAGGAAAAAAGCGTGTCCGCGAACCGGTAGCGTTCCCGTGCCCTTCGCGAGATGTGGAACTCCATCATCATCAGAACCGGCTTCCCTTGGAACGCATTCCTTGCACAAACCTCAGGCGGGTACTTTGTTCCTGTCTCTTCAAATGTGGGTCCGCGCGGACAAACGTGGCCAGAGAGTAAAGTAACACTTTCGGTCGATGAAAAGCCTCAAGGATGGCTACGGCTGATGCGAGCCTAGTCCGATAGCAGCGACAAAGTGCCGGAGCCCTTAGCATTGCCATCATAGCGCCCGCCCCGGTAAACTTAAGATGCGCATTGCACCGAGCCCGCACTCTTGAGGCTGTCCAGCAGCCCCCGGGGACGAGGTTCTCATAATGTCGCCGCTTCTCGCATATTGGACCGCAGGCCGCCGGGCCCCAGCGCATCCTGGAGACGCGACCAACAACCCACGGAGAGGTGGCAGAGCCCGGTTGAATGCACCTGACTCGAAATCAGGCATAGTCGTAAGGCTATCGGGGGTTCGAATCCCTCCCTCTCCGCCATTCTCGTCTTTCTCCTTACATCCCATCTCCCATCGCTCGAGTTGAGCTCTTGTATGGGCTCATCTCTCTCAGTCAATTGGCGTCGAAACTGTGCGTGAGAGCTAATTGCCATTGGCTGTAACTCTTGACAGTATTTGTGCGGACCAATGAGGGGTAATTTTGTACCGGGGAAGGACGCAGGATTGCAGGCTCGGAGGTCCTCGAGATGGATCGGCTCAGGATTCTGTTGGCGGACGATCACAATCTGGCTCCGGAGGCGTTCAAGAAACTTCTGGAGCCCGAGTTTGAGATTGTCGGCTGCGTGCCCGACGTTCGTACCCTGCTCTCGGTTGGCCCGACTCTGAGGCCGGATATCGTCTTGCTCGACTTCGGAATGCAGGAATCCAGCTGCATGGAAGCGGGGCCACAACTTTCGAAGCTCCTGCCGGGCTCCAAGCTGATTGTGCTCACGATGAACGAAGATCCGGTCCTTGCGCGCGCCGCTCTACACCGCTGGGCCTCGGGTTATCTGCTGAAGAAGTCGGCTGCTTCCGAGCTGTCTATGGCGATTCGGGAGGTAAGCCACGGCAAGCGATATGTTACAGAGTCGATTGCAGTGTTGCTGCACGATGACACCGGTGGGAGTCACGGGCAAAACAAAGCACTCACTCAGCGTCAACGCGAGGTACTGCAGTTGCTTGCTGAAGGAATGACCATGCGAGAGGCAGCAAACAGACTGCAGGTAACGCCCCGTACAGTTGCATTCCACAAGTACAGGATCATGAAGGATTTCTCCCTCAGGACAAACTCCGACCTCGTTCGTTTCGCCATCCGCGAAGGTATCATTACGAGTGCCTAGCGACATATCCGCCAGCGCCTGCCACTCTACTAGTTTGGCCGGCCTTGCCAGCTATACTGCCAGGCCATCGAGAGGTCTTGAAAATTCCCGCCAAATCTCACATAGGTTCCGCGGCTATAACTAACTTTGAGCGACTGATGCTTGGACACAGGTATCGCCGCAGTTGCGCCTATGCGCGAGTTCGCCTGCAGACTTGTCGGGGTCGGTACACCATTCAAACTGGTCTTTCCGCCATACCAGTAGTTTCCGTCGAGCGAAAACCACATGCGTGGCTTTACGTCATAACTAAGATGTAACTCGGCGGCGCCCATCGGTTCCTGAGTCTGACGATTTGTTCCCTGCGCCTGCGGGTTTCTAGAAAAAAAGTCATTGTTGCTTGTGAAGAACCAAACAGCGGCGTAACCATCCAGGATCCACGAGCCCCAACGCCTGGAAAGACCTACTTCGGGCTTGAAGGCCCAGCGGTTGTTTCCGATGTTGATGAGCCGCCCAGGATCATATTGACCCGTCGGGGTACTGACCAAAAGACTCGCGCCTATGTTCGTTTTTTGCCGCCATTCTGCCATTTCTCTCGCAGTCATTGCAGGCGCACCAAATATATTCACGGAGACGCGGACTACGACTGGTGCCAGGCCAGAGCGGTACAGCTTTTGTTCGACGCCAGATACCTTCCCCTCGAAATGCGCGACCGCATAAGGTAGCGAGATGCTTATGTTCGATGAACGTCCGAAGAGGCCGACACTATGGAAGAGAGTTGCGGTTGGGTTGTTGATGGTTCCACTTGAATCGGAAATTGGCAACGATGGATCAAAAACAACGTTTCCGCTTTTTTGCGAGTATGTCAGTGTAACCGCGTTCGTATGATTCGGTGTAACGACATATGCTCGCGGGCTCAATCCCTGTCCCACGCAGACACGCAACACGAGACTCAAATTGACAAGGAGGAGCGATACTCTGACGATGGGGGACATCGGCAATCAGACGCGACTCGTGAGGTTGGCGATAGAATCACAACGAACTCGCGTACTTGCGATCAGAACAGATAATCATCTGGCTAGCCCGTTGAAGTCGATGGCGAGCGGCCTCAGCGTTGACCCATATATTGCATCCCATGCACAGCACAATGCTTCGATCGTGCTTGCTCTCCACAGATTTCAGGCGCATGCGTTCAACCAGGAGCGCCTGAAGTGCCTTTACGAATCATGGCTTTCAGGGCTTCGCGCTCCAAACTCAAATCGGCGACTAACTGTTTCAGACGGCGGTTCTCATCTTCCATCTGGCGAAGCCGCTGCACCTCAGCCAGGTTTCGTTCTCCAAATTTCGCCTTCCAGCCATAGAATGTTGCCGAACTGATGCCGTGCTCTCGACACAAATCCGCCAGTTTCACGCCCGCTTCGCGCTGTTTTAGTACTGCGATTATCTGTTCAACGCTGAATCGGTGCTTTTTCATGCGCTGTCCCTATTGTCCGATGTCATGAACCATCCGATGCGCGGTCGATTTTCCACGCAGGAGTTCGTCTGCCGGGACAGGCCGGCTGTTTGTCTTAAAGATTGCTGGAACCTGGTGTTAGCAACATAACGGTCCGCCTTCTTAGAGACTCTCCCATCGCACGCTCCCAGTTACGCTCTGATCTTATTAATGTCCAGCAAAACTACAACTGGCAGAAATAGCAGCGCGCCTTGCCGAATTTAATGAAGGTTAGTTCATGGAGAAGCTGGGGGGTCGAATAATCTGGTCCTGTGAGGTTACACGTGCTCACTGGCCTCATCACACTCAGTGACATGCCGCTGAAACAGATGCAATCATTCTTTCTTGGATGACCGGCCTATGTTGCTTGAACGAGTTGTTCGCGCACCGCCAGTTTCAGCAGGTCAAGATTGGAGTGCAAGTTGAATTCCTGCATGATTGCATATTTGTGAAATGCGACAGTTCTTGGGGTGAGGCTCAACTTGTCTGCAGCCTCTTTCATCGTCAATCCCTCTGCAAGCAGTTGCAAAACCTCACGCTGGCGCGGACTGAGGGCTCTGTCGCAAGGGATGCAGGGATCCCGGATAAATTCCTTTTGTATTTCGCGGTTTACACGAGCTGCGACGTACGATCGTCCTGCCAGAACGAGGCGAATTGCGCAGAGAAGTTCCGATCCAGCGCATTTCTTCAGAAGAAATCCAGCAGCCCATTCACGAAGAGCTTTCACCGCGATGCGAGGATCTTCGTTAACGGTGACAACAAGAAGTTTTGTTTTGGGCAACAACTCTTTCAACTGTCTTCCGGCATCCATTCCGTTCAGCAAAGGCAATGCGAGATCCAGAATGATGAGGTCGGGATTCAGCTGTAATGCTCTTGAAACTAAGGCCTTGCCGTCGGAAACTGTCTCCAACACTTCAAATTCAGGTTCCAGGAGCCTCTTCAACGCATCCATCAGCAAGAGATGGTCGTCTGCGATCAGAACTCGCGGCCGCTTCATAGCGCCTCCATTGACGCGCGCACTGCGTACGTCGCGGTCGAGCTGAAGAAACGATCATGTTCGGGGGAAAAACAATCTCAGCTTGAGATTCGGCCTCCATCGCTGAATCGAGAAGTTAGCATCGTGGAAAACCAATGTCAATGCTCTCTGTGCCAGTTATCATTGCACCAAAAAACGGCGACACGATTACTGTGACTCGCTCAGAACACTTCGAGCTACATTTTAGAGACTCTGGTGTCTTTTTGAGAACACTCTGATCCCCGCAGTGACTAGCGAACCAACTAGATCGCTTAGTTCTCTTGTCAGATCCACCAAGGCATTCAACTAGATTATCGAGTACGGCGGAAAAAACGCGGGTAGGTACTACCGGATCAACGTGCCTTCAGTCCGACCCCCTCGCATACAAGAGCTCCCGATCGGCTGCAGAGAGTCTTCTGTCGGGTTAGCTCGTCTATCATCGCCCGCAACCGCCACCCGTGACTCACGGGAATCGGTCCGCACGTTTTTGGGTCGCACGCTGGATAGGACCAAGGTCCAATTGTGAAGCTAAAAACTGCTTTTACCATGCATTTACGGCGCGAGAATCGGCCAGAATTTCTTGTCTGCTGAACGCGAGTCCCGAGACACTCGAAGATGACGTTAATTCACTCCATAGAGAAGACATTCAGGATTGCGGGACTGGCCTTCCTGGCGGTTTTCCTTTTTGTTGAGATCACGGGATTTCTATCGTCTCAAGCAGCCTTATCGAGCTTCAAAGCGCATGAGGCAGAGCACGCCACGTCGACTTCCAACAGCGCTGCTCATCTCGATTTTTCTCTCTGGTCCCATAAAAGGATCGAGGCTTATGAGAATGCCTTGCTACTAAAGCTCGATGCACCGCTTGCTGTGCTTTCCGTCCCGAAACTCGGAATTGAGGTTCCCGTATACGAAGGGACCGACGACCTCACATTGAATCGCGGTGCGGGTCGAATCGCGGGTACTGCGCGCCTTGGCGAGGCAGGAAATGTGGGGATCGCCGCCCACCGCGACGGCTTCTTCAGAAAGCTGAAGGACATCAGCAAGGGCGATCGGATTCAGTTATCGGCCGACCGCGCCAATTTCGAGTACGTCGTTGATGACATTGAGATTGTCGATCCCAGCGACGCCAGCGTTCTAAGGCCCCGGGCGAAACAATCTCTGACACTCGTCACATGTTATCCGTTCTATTTCGTCGGAGACGCGCCAAAACGCTATATCGTCCATGCAGCACAGGTGGAGGTAAATGATCTCACTGCTTCCAAACTGACTGCTTCCAAATGAGTTCCGCAAGTCAGACACATCACAATGGAGGACATGCTATGCATATGTCGCAAAACTGGAAAAGCCAAGCGCTGGCAGCCGTAGGGGCATTCACTCTGACCTTTGCGATATGCACGGCTGCGCAGGTACAAACCGAGAAGAGCACTTCGTCGGGAAATGCAACCACGACAACCACCATCAAGAGTGCAACTGTGGTGGCGGTTGAAGGAAACGACCTTGTCGTCAAGATGGAGGACGGCTCGCTGAGGCATTTCCCGAACGTGCCGGAGAGTGCTCGCGCAACCGTCGACGGTAAGGAACTCGGCATCCATGATCTCAAACCAGGAATGCATCTAACGAGAACAGTCGTAACAACTACAACACCTCAAGTCATCAAAACTGTGCAGTCCGTCAGAGGAAGGGTCTGGCATGTCAATCCTCCCAAGTCGGTAATTCTCACCCTGGAGGACGGCTCGAATCAGCAGTTCGCGATCCCCCAGGGGCAGAAGTTCAATGTTGATGGCCAGATGCTGGATGCCTGGGGATTGAGGAAAGGCATGATGGTTACTGCCACCAAGGTCACTGAAGAGCCTCAGACGTCAGTGACACAAGAGGCGTCAATCACCGGCACAGCGCCGCCGACTCCTCCCCCCGATCAGCCCATCCTCGTAGCAGTCATTACCCCAGTTCCTACCCCTGCGCCCGCCGCCGCGCCGGAACCGGCACCTGCACCAGCCGCGCTGCCTAAGACCGGATCGGAGCTGCCGCTCATCGGGCTCCTGGGTCTGATGTTCCTCGTCATTTCATTCGGGCTCAGGCTGCAGCGGAGATGATTTGCGGTTGTCACTTTACAGCCCGCCTCATATCTGCCCCCGGGGAGGCGGGCTGTTTTTTTTGGATTTTCAAAGGGAATCTTTGGAAGTAAATGCGCGCCCGCTCGTGCCCTGCGGTTCGGCGAGACACTGAGATGACCAAAATCGCTATCGTAGATGACGACCTGTCGATCCGGAGGTCAGTTAGCCGTCTTCTTCGATCTCATAGCTTTGAATGCATTGCCTATGACTCCGCCGAGAATGCTTTAGCGGATTCAGAGCTTCGACAAATAGAATGTTTATTGATCGACATAGAGCTTATAGATATGAATGGTTTTGCTCTCAGAGATCGTTTGCGAGATCTCGGAACGTCAATTCCATATATTTTTGTAACTGCTCATTCAGAAAACGATTTTTCTGAATGGAATAATGATATAGGCGACAGTTACTGCCTCGCGAAGCCAGTTGATGAAACATTGTTGCTGTCAGCCATCGAGACGCAACTGGCAAAACTTCCAGTTGTGACTCACCCCGCCCAGTGATACTATCACCCCGTCGTTGCAGGATTCACGTCGGAGGTTTGCCTCGAATGACGGATGGGTTGGTCTGTGTCATTGACGATGATCCGAGCGTATGCCGTTCTGTAAGTCGCTTGCTCCGTTCGCATAACAAGCGCGTAGAGACCTATCAATCCGCCGGAGATTTTCTCGAGCACCGGCTCCCTTCTTCACCCGCATGCCTTGTTCTCGATCTCGAAATGCCGGGCGTGAGCGGATTGGAATTACAGCAAGCGCTTGCTGCAAGCCGCGATACGCTGCCAATCGTTTTCCTGAGCGGGCATGCGAGCGTCTCCGCGTCGGTCGACGCGATGAAGAAGGGCGCCGTCGACTTTCTAAGCAAGCCCGTCGATGACAGCAAGTTAATGAGCGCTGTGGATGATGCGCTCCATCGAGCTCAGCAGGCCCATAAACGCCGTCAGGCTCTTGACCAGGACCGGGCGGCATTCAAAACACTCACCGAAAGAGAGCAGCAGGTTTGTGTCCGGGTTGCCCGGGGAATGCTCAACAAGCAGATCGGCTACGAATTCGGCACCACAGAAAAGACAATCAAGGTGCAGCGTGGCAGGGTCATGCAGAAGCTGGGAGCCCAGTCAGTTGCCGACGTTGTGCGGCTGGTCGACAGGCTGGCCTCCGCCGGTGATAAGTTGTCTGATCATCTCAATGTCGAGAATTGACAGCGAGAGAGACCACGGCATTCGCACTCACATCGTTAACCCTCTCACAGCCTTACCGCCCTCAACCTTTCCCCCGGGGTGAGAAATGAATATCCAATCGCTGGATGAGAGACTAGTGTCGCTGCAAGACACGCTTCAGCAGCTATTTGCGATCATTCCGCAGTATTGCTACATTCTCTCTCCAAGCTTCTTCATCCTGAACATTAACGCGGCGATTACACGCGCACTCGGCTACTCAGAGGGAGATTTGATTGGAAGATCCTTTGCGGAGCATTGTGCTCCGGAGTGCCTCCTGAAACTGCAGGAACTCGTTGAGCGCTGGAGCGCGGAGAGAGAAGTCTTCAATGAGGAAATCGCTGTGCTGGCGAAAGACGGCCGGAGGCGCATCGTCCTTCTCAGCCTGGCTCCGATTCTTGATCCAGACGGAAATATTCTGGCTCTCTCGGCGATCGCGACGGACGACACGGAGCGCGAAGCTTCGGAAAATGAGTTGCACGAGGCCCGGCAACAACTCAGGCGCGCTGAAGACGAGCGCATCGCCATGCTGGAGGAGATCGCGCATTTGAACCGCGAGGCGTCCATGGGACAAATGGCCGCTTCGCTGGCACACGAGCTTGCGCAGCCGCTGTCGGCGATTCTGAGCAATGCGCAGGCAGCCTCCCGATTCGCCAATCGGCCGGCTCCCAACCTGGAAGAGATTCGCGGGGCACTCGCCGAGATTATCGAAGACGACGAGAGAGCACGCTCGTTCCTGCAGAACATGCGTGCGATGTTTCAAAAGCAGAGGATATCTCGAAGCGCCATCGATCTCAACGTGATCCTTCGCGAGGTGGGCCGGATTCTGAGAAACAGTGCGCGTCGAAAGGGCGTTCAGATCCGATTGAAACCTTCACCCGAACCCGTAATCGTTCTTGGCGAAGCCATTGCTGTGCAGCAGATTGTCTTGAATCTGGCCAACAATGGCATCGATGCTGTGCAGTGCCGCCCTTCGCGGGAGCGCCTGCTCACGCTGACAACTGCATTGCGGACCGAGACGGGAAGCGGAATGATTCAGGTCGAAGACAATGGCTGCGGAGTTCCCTATGAGCACAGGCCAAAGCTGTTCGTGCCCTTCTTCACCACGAAGCGCGATGGACTTGGATTGGGTCTTTCGATCTGCCGCTCTGTAATCGAAGCCCTCGACGGCCGGATCACTCTCGTCGAACGGGAGGAACCCGGCACGCTGTTCGAGGTCGAATTTCCGCTTATCTTGCCATAGAGCGCTGCCCTACTACCCAACATCATCATTGTTCAGGCGCAGCAGGCGGCGGAAGCGTCTGGCGGTCAGGTTCTGCCGACGACCCAGATGCGGTCCCCGGTGGGAGCGTCAGCGACTGCGCAAGTGAGAATGTGAGCACCGATTCGGCCGGAATCTCGATTTGCTTGTTGCCGGTGGCTGCTCCACCGATAAACCCGGCGCCCGCTCCGACCAGTGCGCCAATACCGGCTCCTTTGCCGCCCCCAGCCAATCCGCCGATCAGGGCGCCGGCACCTGCTCCGCCAGCGGTTGTCCCAGCCGTTCGCTTACCCTTGCCCTTGACCGTATTCTCCAGGACTGCGGTTTGTATCTCGTGAGTCTGTCCCTTCCACGAGATACTGGTCAACGCCAGATCCAGTTCGCCTTCGCCCTTGATCTTGCCTTTTGCCTTGGCGCTCACGACTTTTCCAGTTACATGTGCTCCGCTGGGGATGACTGCCTTTCCATCGACCGCGACCGACCTCGCCAGCGACCCGAGAAAAGTCTGTCCCTCCTGGCTGGTCTTTGAACTCAAAGCATCGCTTGTCCGGATCACAATCGAGGTTCCAGCCGGTACCACAATCGGGGGCGGAGGAGGCGGAGGAGGCGGAGGAGGCGCTGCCGCGGTCTGAACCGGCGCAGCTGCGGGCGAGGCGGCAGCGGCTCCTGCAGCCGACGGCCCAACCGTGGTCTCATCGTCCAAGCCGCTTGCACCGGGTTCCTCGTTCGCATACTTTTCGATCTTCTGACGCGCCGCCGGGGTGCTCGCGTTTCCGGTAATGGTCACCTTCCCTTCCTTGGAGGAGACAGCAACCTGCGAGTCCTTTGTATCTGGATCGGATGCGATTTTCTGCTGAACGTCACTTGCAATGGTGGTGTCGTTGGGATGGTTCCGACATCCGACAGAGATCATCGTGGAGACGCACAAAAGTCCATAGCAAATGAGGCGTATTCGAGACTTGTACATATGGTGTCCTTTTTCTCTCTCGCAAAGTACCCGGATCATCTTCAGGGGTCCAGATTCGGGAAGACGGACCTGATCCTTCTTCGATAACCACCTCTTTAGATGCAAATCTTCCCTCGGGGGCAAGAGGACCTCGCTAAACAACCTAATCTCTTCGGCTTTCCCTGCTCAATTGGACGTTGGTCCAATTGGTCAAAACAGGAGCAGACTTAGAATCGATCCATCCGGTGCTCGAAATCAGTTGTTCGAGAACGACAATGCCCGAAGAGCGATCTGAAAGCCCGAGATTCTCTCATCGTCACAATGCCGACGGAAGCATAGATTCGATCTGTCGAAGCTGCTTCGTCACCGTTGCGACGGTAATGGCGGAAGGCGCCCTGACCGCCTATGAGAGAGCCCATGTCTGCAACCCTTGGATACTCGAACACTACAAGTCTTCGGCTTCTTCAAGGCAAACGGACTGACATCGGTCGGGCACGCATAACCCATCCCGGAAAGATCCATTCGTCTTCTTTCAGTGCGCTCCAAGCCATGGTACTTTCACGTTGCGCAATGGCACTTCGATTCCCTGCGTGGCGCCATCCCGACTGCCCTTGAACTATTCCCTGCCCTTTGGCATATCGGCGTAGTAGCCCGTCTTATGACGGATGTTAAATTCGTCCTGAGCGGCTCTCGGAACCGTGACCTCGACGCGGTGGAAGTCACGGCCGGGAACCTGGTTCCGCGGGTAGTACCCGATCATGTATTGGGTCCGCAAATCGTCGCTGACGCGCGCGAACGCCTTGTCAAGACCGCCCTCTTCGACGTAGAAGTGCTTGCCACCCGTTTGCTCAGAGAGTGTAATCATGGCGTGCTCACCCCCGATGTCGCGGCCTGCGCTGGCCTCAATGGGCACGTCGATAATGGAGTAGATCATCACTTCGTTCCGAAGCGCCTGTTCGAGAGCATCTTCATAAGTCGAGTTCTTCACGGTGTCGCCACCATCGGAGACCAGAACCAACACCTTGCGGCCCTTCTTGCCGCCCAGCGCTTGCGACCCGACGTAAATCGCATCGTAGAGGGCCGTGCCGCCGGCGCCGCGCATGCGGTCGAGACCGTGTTCGATCTGCGTGACGCTATTCGTGAACCCGTTCGTCAATTCAGTGACATAGGTGTTGAACTGAACTACGCTCATCTGGTCCTGCGAACGGATCAGGGCGCGAACAAATTTCTTTGCTGCTGCCTGCTCGATCGCACGATCTTTGTAGGTGCTGGAACTTGTGTCGATGGCAAGCGTGAGGTTGAGCGGCAACTCGGACTGGCGCTCGAAGACCGCGATCTGCTGAGGACGGCCGTCTTCGAAGACAGCGAAATCATCCTGGGTGAGACTGCCGATCAATGCGCCGTTCTTGTCAGTGACGTTGACAAAGAGGCTTACAAGTTTCACGTCGAGCCGTAGCGGTTTGTCCTCCTGTGCATCCAGCCGCACCGGGCTGGCAAGCGAGAACGCGAGGCAAGACCACAATCCCGCAGAGAACAAGCGCCTACGAAGCAGGATCATGGATGCCCTCCACGGCATACCCCTGCGGAAAGGGCTCACCATCGGCCCACACCGCACCGTCCGCAAAAGCCTCCTTCTTCCAGATCGGCACGGTCTTCTTCAATGAATCGATGAGCCAGCGGCTTGCATCGTACGCCTGGGCGCGATGCGCTGAGGCGACGACGATGAGCACACTGGTTTCGCCAACGTGCAGGCGGCCAAGACGATGAACGACTGTCACGTGACGGACGCCGAAGCGAGAGAGGGCCTCGCAGGCAAGCTCGTTCATCTGCTTCGCAGCCATCTCTTCATAGGCTTCGTAATCCAGGTAAAGCGTCTGGCGGCCACGCGAGTTGTTGCGCACAATGCCGTCAAAGACGACAACCGCACCGTCCTCGCCGCGTTTCGCCGACGCAACAAAGACGTCCGCCGCGATCACGTCGTGGGTCAACTTGATCAACATTGGCTGTTGAGTTGTCGTTGAATCGCTATTTGCACGCATAGTACTTCCCCCGGATACAGGAGGCAGGAGACCGATTTCATCGTTCTCGCGCAGAATATGGCTGCGACCGGCGTACTCAGCATTAACGCTGACGGCGATGCCGAGCCTCTCCAGCGCCGGAGCCTGCGCGCCGAGACGTGCGAGCAAGTCGGCCACACTGGCTCCGACAGGAAGATCGAGGGAGAACGGCTCAGCTCCGAGGGACTCCTTGAGAACTCCGAAGGGAAGAACGCGTATGTGCATGCTGGACAAAGAATACCGCCTTGGAACTTAGACGTGGGAGGCGGGCGGGAAGTGTCGAAGACGTTAGGAAGACCGGTGGCAAACGACCAGTAGAGCCCCTCCATTTCCCGCAAAAATACGGAAATGGATGGGGCACAGCTGCGCCGGGGGCGCGGGCACCCAACAAAGGCAGGCTGGTTGGCCGGCCTTTGTCTGACGCCCGTCTGTCAGGCAGCAGCTGAGGCGCTTCGTTCAGCGGCGATTGGTGTAACCTCCGGCTTTGCCTTCAGCAGCGGAAGGGCCACAGCCAGCACCTCTTCGATGCGGCTGGCATAGTGGATCGAGACTCCTTCGATCATCTCCGGCGTCAGATCCTCTTCGACGTCCTGGCGATTCTCAGCTGGCAGGATGATGGTTTGCACTCCCGCACGGCGGGCCGCCAGAAACTTCTCCTTAATGCCACCCACAGGCAGAACGTTTCCGCTCAGAGTGATCTCACCGGTCATGGCGGTCAACGGCCGCACCGGGGTATCTGTCAACAGCGACACGAGCACGGTTGCCATCGTAACGCCAGCCGAGGGACCATCCTTGGGGATCGCACCTGCTGGTATGTGAATGTGCAGGTCAAGATCCTTGTTGAAGTCCTCGGGCAGACCCAGCGCCGCCGAGTTCGAACGCACCCACGTGAGCCCGGCCTGCATCGACTCCTGCATCACTTCGCCGATCTGGCCAGTCATCGTAAAGCCACCCTTACCCTTCATCTTGTTAGCCTCAATGAAGAGGATGTCACCGCCGGCCGGTGTCCACGCCAGACCCACCGCAACGCCCGGACGCTTGACGCGCTCGGCAACCTCGGTTTCGACACGGACCTGAATGTTTCCCAGGAATTCCTTCAGCACGTCTTTGTCGACAATCAGCTTATCGGTCTTCCCTTCCACCACTCGTCTTGCTTGCTTGCGACAGACGGTTCCGATCACTTGCTCGAGTTTGCGGACGCCGGCCTCGCGCGTGTAGTGGCGAACGAGGTGGCGGATTGAAGCTTCGGGAAACTCGATCTGTTCCGGCGTAATTCCATTCTCCTTGATTTGGCGCGGGACCAGGTACCGTTTTGCGATGTGCACCTTTTCCTCTTCGCTGTAGCCCTGGAGCGGAATGATCTCCATGCGGTCGAGGAGTGGGGCAGGAACCGGATCGAGCATGTTCGCCGTGCAGATGAACAGCACCTTCGAGAGGTCGAACGGCACGTCCAGATAGTTATCACGGAATGTGTTGTTCTGAGCTGGATCGAGCGTTTCAAGCAGTGCCGACGCCGGGTCGCCGCGGAAGTCCCGCCCGAGCTTATCTACCTCGTCAAGCATAATCACCGGATCATTCGCCTCGGCGCGCCGAATGCTTTGGATAATCTGACCCGGAAGCGCACCGATGTAGGTACGCCGGTGTCCGCGAATCTCGGCCTCGTCGTGCATGCCGCCGAGCGAAATGCGCTGGAACTTGCGTCCGAGAGCCCGGGCGATCGAGCGGCCCAGCGAGGTCTTGCCTACCCCCGGAGGTCCGACGAAGCAAAGGATCGGGCCCTTCATGTCCGGCTTGAGCTCGAGCACGGACAGGTAGTCGAGGATGCGTTCCTTAACCTTCTTCAGTTCGTAGTGATCTTCGTCGAGGATCTCGCGCGCCTTGTTGATGTCGATCTTTGAGCCGGAGCTCTTCGACCACGGCAAAACCGCAAGCCACTCGATGTAATTGCGTGTCAGTGAATAGTCAGCCGCCATCGGGGACATACGTCCGAGGCGCGAAAGCTCCTTCATCGCCTCTTTCTTCACGTCTTCCGGCATGCCGGCTTCTTCGATCTTTTTGCGCAGCTCCTCGATCTCGCGTTGCCCCTCGTCCTGCTCGCCGAGCTCCTTCTGAATCGCTTTCATTTGCTCGCGCAGATAGTAGTCGCGCTGCGACTGCTGGACCTGGTCCTGCACTTCGCTCTGGATCTTGGTGCGAAGCTGCTGGACCTCGAGCTCCTTGGCGAGATGCTTGGTCAGGAGTTCCAGCCGGGCTGGAACGCTGGCCGTTTCAAGCAGCTGCTGCTTGTCGTCGGTGGTCAGAAACGGCAGAGAGGAGGCGACAAAGTCCACCAGCCGGCTGGGGTCCTCGATGTTTCCAGCAATCGTGCGCAGTTCATCAGACAGCGTGGCGGATTCCGAAACGATCTGCTGAAACTGACCCACGACATTGCGCACCAGTGCCTCGACGGCTGCCGTCGCTCCCGGCTCCACATCCTCGACCGTCTCGATCTCCGCGATCATGAATGGTTCGGTCTGGACATAGCGCACCAGGCGTACACGCTCCACGCCTTCCGTAAAGACAAACCGGCTCTGGTTGGGCATCCGGACGACCTTGTGAACGGTAGCCAGCGTGCCCACATCGTGCAGATCGGTCGGCTTAGGCGCATCCAGCCGCGGATCGAGCTGGGCGGTCACAATGATCGATCGCTCGTCTCCCAACGACTCAATCAACTGGATCGAGCTCTCACGTCCAACTGTAAGCGGCAGAACAGCATGCGGAAACAGAACCGTATCGCGCACCGGCAGAACAGGCACGCGGCGCGTTCCAGAAACCGATCGCTTCTGAGGAATCTCTGGCGGCAAATTGGGGGTCTGATTTGGCATTGAGTGTCCTTTTATCAACTTTCCTTATTAGACAACACGGAACTTGAAAAGTTTCAAGGAAAGTCTGAACCGCAGGCGCGGTCACCGGCCTGTTGAAACACGCGATTCTCCCGCATTGTTTGGATTCCAGCCGGCAGAATTTTCAATTGGGCACCCTTCCCGCGGCCCAACCCGCTTATCGGCAGAGACTCGAAAAGCCTGAGATTCCCCCCGCGAACGCCCACGCACTCCATCGAGCGGCCTACTCCTGCTCGGTCACGCCTTCTTCTCTCTTGATCGCGGACTCGATGCGCTCCCAGAGATTATCTTCCGGCTGCTGTATCGGGAAGAGTTGGCGGGCGGCTTCAGCAATGGTTTCCAACTCGCGCAGCAGTTGCAGGCACGTGTCGCACTGCTGCAAGTGGGGATGGCGGTCGAGGTTGACACCTGCGCCGATGAGGTCGGCAAGCTGGTTTTGGAACTGCTCGCAGCTCATGGTATTGGGATCGGGTTTCATCGCCGTTCCTCTTTATGAAGCGAGAGATGCAGCGCATCTCGCAACTTGAGCCGGGCCTTGTGGAGCTGCGACTTGCTATTTCCCACCGAACAATCAAGCATGGCTGCTATCTCATTATGCTCAAAGCCCTCCACGTCGTGAAGGACAAAAATCAGGCGGTAACCGGCGGGCAGAGCAGCAACGGCTCTCTCCAGGGCCAGGCGGTCGATGGAGCCCGCGAGAGAAAGATCGGGGGCTCCAAAGCTGCGTCCTGGACCATCATCAAAGGACGGCTCCATCGCCTCGTCGAGAGACATGAGCGGGAGTCCTTTCTTACGCAGGTGCATAAGCACGACATTGATTGACAAGCGATGAAGCCAGGTTGAAAATGCCGAATCGCCGCGAAAAGTTCCAATTTTGCGATGGAGCTGAAGAAATGCTTCCTGCGTCAAATCCTCTGCCTCGGCGACATTGCCAACCATGCGGAGGCAGAGCGAGTAAATGCGTCGTTTGTGGAGAGAATAGAGTTGGGCAAACGCATGATGGTCGCCGGCCTGGGCGAGGGCGAGGATTTCCGCATCCGAAGAAGCCGACTCCGCGGGACGGCGGTTCTGCTGGACAGGGACTGGGGGATGCCCAACTTTCTCTTCCCGGTTGGGTTCAGTTATGGAAGCTTCGGTTGGCTGCTTCTGAAACCTGGAACGTGGCATGCGCTTCCTTGGGGGATTGGAATCGGTAGCACTGCATGGGCTGGAATGCTGCGCCAAGCTTCTTTCCTCGTTAGTATAAGGTGCAGCGGTATAAAACCCTGAGCTGCGGCAAGAAGGAACCGGAAAGGCTCTCAAGTTATTAGGTTTGATGCAACGAGATGATCCTGCGTGGGCCTGGCCGGGCAATTTCTGGAGATATGGTGCGTAAGACAACGCCGGCACGGCAGCTCGGCTTAAGAATCAGGCACTTGGTGCTGTCACATCTCCCGCTCTTTTTGTTGGCAGCATCTCGATGCCTCGGGCAGGCGACAACCGGTGATGAGATCAAGATCGTGAGCGCCTCTGCGCCTGCCGAAGATTCGGGCGGCGGCATTCCATCTGCTATCGATCGATGGCTCGGCCTACCGGTCCGCAAGATTGCATTCGAAGGTATCCAGCCCGCACGCCTTCAACCTCTCCCTGGTCATTTGTCCCAGGCTGTCGGGGCGCCTCTGACTCGCGAAAATGTGGCGCAGAGCCTGCGCCAACTCTACGCGACGGGCCTCTTCGACACGATTGAAGCGGAAGCAAGCAGACAGGATGACGGCGTTCGGCTGGTGTTCAGGGGTGCCCCGCGGACATTCATAGGTGTCGTGAGTGTAAACGGCGCGAAGGGTGCGACCATGAACACTCAACTTGAACGGGCAGCACGTCTGAACGCGGGGACGCGTTTTACACAACGACGCCTGGATGCGGCGCTCGACAGCATGCGCCAGGTGCTGGCTGATAATGGCTTTCACGCCTCAGCGATTACCTATACGCTCACCGGGCACTCGGAAGACCAGTTGGTGGACATTGCCTTTCAAGCAGTCTCCGGAGTGCAGGCCCGCGTGGGAACCGTGGAGGTCTCAGGTGATTCCGGCATGACGGTCGACCAGTTCAAGCGGGCGGCACGGCTCCGCGTTGGAGCGCGCGTGGATCACGATACAACGAACCGCGCTCTCAGCGGAGTGTTGAGGCACTATCAGAAGCAGGATCGCCTGGAAGCCGATGTCAAGCTTGAAAAGCACGAATACATACCCGATACAAAGCGGTCAAATTTCGGCTTTTCGGCTAATCGCGGTCCAGTGGTGAAGGTCAATGTCGAAGGCGCCAAATTGAGCTCGGAGCGGCTGAAGCGGCTCGTCCCTGTTTTCGAGGAAGGAACTGTCGATGAGGATCTGCTGAACGAGGGCAGTCGAAGGTTGCGCGATTACTTTCAGCGGATGGGCTACTTTGACGTAAAAGTGGACCATACGCAACGAAACCCTGACGGCCAAGCCGTGACCATCACGTATACCGTCAATCTTGGGGCTCGTCGGCGCGTGAAAAATGTCTCCGTGGCCGGCAATCACTACTTCAATTCGAAAACGCTCGAGGAGTTGTTGAGCGTCCGCGCTGCCGACTACCTTGATCGCCATGGAACCTACAGTCAGGCCCTGGTTGCGTCAGACGTCGCAGCACTGGAGGCTGTCTATCAAAATAACGGCTTCTCGAATGTCAAGGTGACGCCCGAGACCGTTAACAGCGACGACCCACCGGTCATCGCAGGGACAATGCCGGTGCGATCTCCAACCCAGCCGATATCGGTCATCTATCACATCGACGAAGGCCAACAACAGCGCGTCGGCGAAGTACGGATCGACGGCGCGGAGAATTCCGACACGAACAGGCTTCTGAGCTTGATGAACACGGCGCCAGGACAGCTGTTTTCGCCGCAGAACCTGGCCGGAGACCGCGACGCGCTTCTAACGGACTTCCTGAGCCGCGGCTTTGAGCAGGTACAGATTGAGGTGGACGAACAGACGCAGCAGTCTGATCCAACCAAAGTAGACGTAGTCTTCCATGTGCATGAGGGGCGGCAGGTATTTGTGGGCAAGGTCCTATTGACTGGTCTGCACTTTACACGGCCTGACACGGTGGCGCGGTCAATCACACTGCACCCCGGCGATCCGTTGAACCAGACGGCACTCGCACAAACCCAACGTAACCTCTACGAATTTGCGCTTTTCAATGAAGTGAACACAGCGATTCAGAACCCGGGCGGGGATGAACAAAACAAGACAGTGCTGATACAGACGACGGAGGCCCGGCGGTGGACCTTGATCTACGGTCTCGGATTCGAGACCCAGACAGGGGCGCCGCAGAATAATTGCGCAGGCATTGCCTTGATAGGGCTGCCTTGCAACCCGAATGGCAAGACGGGGATCAGTCCCCGAGTCCTCATCAGCGTGACGCGCAACAATCTCTTCGGCCGCGATCAGTCCGCCTCCGTTCAGGCGACCTACGGTCTGCTGGAGCAGAACGTCAAATTGCTGTTCCAGAACCCGCGTTTCTTCGGGAATCGAGACCTCGGGTTCACGTTTTCGGGCGGCTATGCAAGCAGCCAGAATGTGACGACATACGTCTCTTCCAAACTGGAGACGGGCGTGCGCTGGACGCAGCGCTTCAGCCAGCCGGGCTCATTTTTCTCCAGGGCGAATACGTTTGTGTATGCGTTCGATTTCAGGCGCGTGAAGGTATCCGAGGATAGCCTGCAGGTGGGTCCCAGCGAGATCCAGGCGCTATCGACTGCCGTGCGCGTTGCGGGACCCAGCGTTACGTGGATTCGCGACACGCGCGATTCGCCTCTCGACTCGCACCGGGGAACCTACTCGAGTATTCAGGATTTCCTCTCAAGGGGAACCTTTGGCGCGGAGGCGCAGTTCAACCGGCTCGATATCTCCAATTCGAGCTATTACGGGTTCGACAAGAACCGGTTTGTGCTCGCACGTAATACGCGATACGGCCAGGAACGGGCGTACGGATCAGGTTCTGAGCGGCTTTTGCCGCTTCCGGAGCGCCTCTACGCTGGTGGTCCAATTTCTCATCGCGGATTCGCAATAAACGCCGCCGGACCACGCGACCCGGAGACAGGATTCCCAATCGGCGGGGCAGGCGCGCTCGTGAACAGCACAGAGATGCGTCTGCCGCCGCCAATACTTCCTTTCTTCGGCGATTCTGTGAGTTTCGTCCTCTTTCACGACATGGGGAATGTGTTCACCAATGCCGGCGACGCGTGGGAGAGCGCCCTCCGCATTCATCAACCGGATCGCGATCTCTGCAAAGTGCTTACACCTCCGGACCTCAGTACCAATCCGCCGACGCCTCCCAAGCCTACCGGACCGATCACATCCACGGGGCAGCAGGGCCACTGCAGCTTTAACTACTTTTCACATGCAGCCGGGCTCGGAATGCGATATCACACTCCGGTCGGGCCGATTCGCCTGGATTTCAGCTACAATCTCAATCCGCCAATTTACCCGGTCAATATCAACTATTCGATCGGCGTCTCACCAACGACCCCTTTGGGGCCATATTCCAACCAACACGTGGGCCAAGCGCCTCACTTCAATTTCTTCTTCAGCCTGGGGCAGACATTCTGATGAACGGGCGAGCAGTCCAATCCGCAATCTGGCTCATGCCTCTGCGATTCGCCGGCATCGCGGCCGTGCTGACTGCTTCTCTCCTGGCAGATTCTCTGCCTTCCATGGCACAGCAAAAGGACAACGGCGATCAGACCGGAGACACCGTCACCCTGGACCGCGTAGTTGCCGTCGTGAACCGGCAGGTAATTCTCCAGAGCGATCTCCATGACGAGTTGCAACTGTCAGTGCTTGATCCCAGCACGGGCCCGAACAACCAGGTGACGCAGCAGGAGGTACTGGAGCGTCTGATCAGCCGGGCTTTGATCGAACAGCAGATCAGCCAGGAAGATATGCCGAGCGCCGAGCCGAAGCCGGCAGAGATCGCTACACGTCTGCACGAGATTCGCACCGAACTGCCTGCATGCGTTCGCACGGACTGCGCATCGGACCAGGGATGGAGAACATTCCTGACACAACACGATCTGACGTCCGAGCGAGTGGAATCCTATCTGCGCAACCGAATGAAGGTCCTGAGCTTCATTGAACTGCGCTTTCGTCAGGGAATCCATATTTCGCCGGAACAGATTGAAACATACTACCGTGAGAAACTGGTGCCGCAGTACCCGACGGGAGAGAGCGTTCCCCCTGTCGACCAGGTATCTTCGCGGATCGAGGAGATTCTGCTTGAGGAGCAGGTGAACGTGCTCTTCGACAACTGGCTTGCAAACCTGCGTAAGCAGGGCCAGATCGAAGTGCTCGACCCGTCATTGGAGGCGCCCGGCAGCGCCAGACCAGGAGCAGCCAAGGAATGAGCGAGAAAGGACAATGGCCGATCACGACGCCCGGCCCTGTTGAAACAGCTCCAGGGCCGCCGCGTGCCAGGCGACGCTATCTGCGCCGTTTGCTCTGGGGCGGCTCAGGGCTGTTGCTGCTGCTCATCGTGGGAATTGTCGGGTTGTACTTCTGGGCCAGCTCCTCGACCTTCGAGAACATCATTCGCAAGCGGTTGATCGCTCGCATCGAAGCTGCAACCGGCGGTCGCGCCGAGATCGCCTCCTTTCATTGGAATCCGCTGCGGTTGCAGGCAGAAGCCGACGGGCTGGTGCTTCATGGGCGCGAAGCGGAGGGTGAAGCACCGTTCGTGCAATTGGCGTCCATGCGGGTAGATGTCGATGTGTTCGGTTTCTGGAGCCCTCGCGTGCTCCTGCGTGATCTGGACCTGGTCAGACCGCAGATCCATCTGATTGTTTACCCGGATGGAACAACAAATCAGCCGCAGCCTCACAAAGAATCGGCATCGCATCCGCTGGACACTCTCTTCGATCTGCAGGCTAATCGTGTGGAGGTCGAACACGGCTCCTTCGATTACGACAATCGCTCGGACGAGAACGACTTTCAGGAGCGGCATATCGCGCTCGACTTTGCCGCGAATGATGCAGCAATCCTGCTGAGATATGTTCCGCCCGGGGTGAAGACGGCGGAGAGCTACCATCTCGATGCAGGCGTACGCGACCTGCGATTGGCGCGAGGACCGGCAGCCCATCCCGAGGCGCCACCGGTGCACGGCTATCTGCAGGCTGCGGTGGATTTCACCCGTAACACGGCCTACCTGCGTTCGCTTCGGCTCACGGCACATAATTCGGGTGCTCCGGATCGCGTGCTTGACATCGCAGGCGAGCTGACGGATATTAACCATCCACGCTGGAAGGCGACCGTACAGGGAGAGCTTGACCTCCGGGTAATGGAACCGGCACTCGGGTTTCCGCAAACACCGGAGGGAATTGCGCGGCTGAATCTGGCGGCCCAGGGCCAGAGCGCTGAGTTCAGGGTTGACGGGTCTGTCCATGCAGAAAATGCCTCGTATATCGGAAACGGCGTGGTTACGCGCGGAGTGGGTCTGGATGCACGGGTACACGCCGATCCGCTCCGCCTGCAGATCACAAACGTGACGGTGCGCTTGAAGCCAGGCGGCCAGCTGGAAGGTGACGTTTTGCTCGACCACTGGCTCTCACCTCTTCCGGGCATGCCGGTTATCGAGGCCGCAGCTGCTGAGGTCAAGCGCGGCAAGAATCGCAAGGCGCAAACGAAAACGCAAGCGAGTGCCCTTCCGGCCGCTCATCCTCACAGTACCGGCCTCCACACCAATGGGAAGGTGAATGCGTATTTCAGAGACGTCGCTCTGGATACAGTCCTCGACATGGTCAGCTACCCGCCGTACCAGCGGCTTGGACTCAACACGCACCTGAATGGCCCTTCGAATGCTGTGTGGAACAACGGCGACGAAAAATCGCTCGTGATTGCGACGAATTTCGCGCTGAGCTCTTCATCAAGGGCCGTCAACGGCGAGGCGGCTACAAGTGGCGCCATCGATGCGACCTATTTTCATCGAGACGGCTCCGTCGATCTGCGCAATCTACAAGTGACGCTGCCGGCAAGCCAGATAACCGCTCGTGGACGCCTGGGTGCATATCCCATAAGTAGTCCAACTGGAATCGCAATCGAATTCCAGTCCCACGACTTGAGGGAGTTCGACACCCTCCTCCGCGATCTCGGCTTCAGACGCAACGGCGCAACCGGGGCGGCTGCGCTTCCAGTCGCTCTTAATGGCGAGGCAAACTTCCGTGGGTCGTGGACGGGCTCACTCGTCGATCCACATCTGGCCGGCGATCTGTCGGCGACAAATCTAATGGTTACGGTTCCACCCGCGAACGGCAGCGCTGAACCCCGACCGGTTTACCTGGACACGCTGAACGTTACCGGCAGCTACTCCGCCGGACGCATTGCCATTGATCATAGTCAGATTCAACACGGCGATGCTGCAATCAGCGTGGATGGAACGCTGACCGCCGCTGCTTCTTCGAAGACGCGACCCGGTTTTGACGAAAGTTCTCTAATACGTGGGAATCTGCGAGCAAGCGGCGTCAACGCTAAAGATCTGGCGCCATTCTTCGGGCAAGAACTTCCGGTCACGGGTCTTCTAAGTGCACAGTTGGCCGTAGACGGTCCCGTCGGTTCCCCGGATGGCACGGGATGGGTGCAGCTCGACCGAGGCTCGCTCTATGCGGAACCCGTGACGCGCGGGCGCGCCCAGGGAAAGGTCGCGGGCCGCACGCTCGAGCTCTCGGCCGTGACGTTGAACAGCCCGGCAGGGACAGTGACGGGATCGGGCAGCTACGACCTGCGTGTGCACAGTTTTCAGGTCCAGGCGCGTGCTGCACAACTCGACGTCGCAAAGATTCAGCGTCTTCGCGATTCCGGCGCACGGTTGACCGGGGCTCTCCAGTTCTCCGGATCGGGCACGGGAACTCTGGACGACCCGCAGCTGGAGGCGCGGGCATCCCTCGACAAGTTGACCATCAACGGCGAGCAATTTGGCGCACTCGATGCGGTTGTCCACACCGCAAATCAGACTCTGAGCTACAACATCTCGTCGCGTTTTCAGACCGCCCAGTTCACAGGGCACGGGCAGACTGCGTTGCGCGGCGACAACCAGACCCAGGCTACGGTGAAGTTTTCCAACTTCAACATCGGCGCGCTGCTCGAGATGGAGCATTTGAGCGGCCTCACAGGAGAGTCGAACCTGGAAGGCACCGTAACGCTGGAAGGGCCTCTCGCAAAGCCCGAGTTGATGCACGGTGAGGCGCGCATTCAGGAACTCGCTGTAACCATTGCGGGGGTGCATCTGCGCAGCGAAAACGGTCTGCATGCAACCATGCAGAACTCGCAGATCAGCGTTGATCCGATGCATGTAACCGGGGAAGCAACGGATCTGAATGTAAAGGGCGGTTTGAACCTGCTCGGCAAGCGGAAACTCGATGTTTCAGCAAACGGCTCAATCAACCTGAAGCTCGTTGAGACGATAGATCCGGATTTGACGGCAAGCGGAACAACCACGTTTCGAATTGAAGCGCATGGGCCGCTCGAGAACCCGGCGCTCACCGGTCGAATCGATTTTGAGAACGCATCGCTCGCCCTCGAAGATCTGCCGAATAGCCTGAGCCAACTGCACGGAACCCTGGAATTCAATCAGAATCGGCTGGAGGTGAAGTCCCTGACAGCGATGAGCGGCGGTGGGCTGCTGAGCGTCTCAGGATATCTTGGCTTCCAGAACGGACTCTACGCCAACCTCGCGCTCAAAGGGCAATCCATCCGCATCCGATACCCGCAAGGCGTGAGTTCCGCGGCGGACATCAATCTGCAGCTGCAGGGTCCGCAGAATAATCTGCTTTTGAGCGGGAACGTGATGATTACACGTTTCACCGTAAGTCCCGATGTGGACCTCGTGGCTCTCACCTCGCAGACTGCGAAGGCGAAGCCCATCGCTCCCGTAAGCGCGCCGTCCAATCACGTACGCCTTGACGTACGAATCCAATCCTCACCGCAGTTGAACTTCAAGAATGCATTCGCCAAGCTCGCCGGCGATGTTGACCTCCGCCTGCGCGGAACGGTCGCCTCGCCTTCTCTTCTCGGGCGGGTCTCGGTTACCGAGGGAAGCGCAACGATTGCGGGCACGCGTTATGAACTTCAACGGGGCGAAATCACATTTACAAACCCCGTGCGGATTCAGCCGACGATCGATCTGAACGCGACCGCTCGCGTAGAAGATTATGACATCACGCTCGGCATGCACGGCTCGATTGACCAGATGAACATCACCTATCGCAGCGATCCTCCCTTGCCCGAAGCCGACGTGATCGCCTTGCTGACGCTGGGCCGAACGCAGGATCAGCAGCGCCTTTACATGCAGCAGCAGGAACAGCTCGCTGTCAATCCAGCCTCGAATGCGCTGCTGGGCGGCGCACTGAATGCAACGGTGAGCAGCAGAGTGCAAAAACTCTTCGGTGCCGGATCGGTCAAGGTCGATCCGAACCACCTCGGCGCGCTCGGCAACTCCACCACACGGATCACCGTGGAAGAGCAGCTGGGCAAGAACCTGACGTTTACATACGCGACCGACGTGGACACCACTGCCCAGCAGTTGCTGCAGGCAGAGATAGCCATCAACCGTCACGTATCTTTGCTGGTAGCGCGCGATGAGTCGGGCGTGTTTTCGATGGTGTTGAAGGCCACGCGCCGTTTCCGTTAGCCTCCCGCGCAGGGGACCGAAAAGCCGGTTCCATTGAGGCCGCCTCTAACGTGCAAAGAATCAAGGTTTTGAACTCGTGGCTGCGAACGACTTGAGCGCGAAATCTGCGAGACATCAACTCTGTTCTTCCCAAAGACCCAGAACGGCTTTATTCCGGACTGATCCCAGACACAAATACTGCATCTGTCAATTGCTTTCTAGGTGCGGGTGTTAGCACCATGGACCGGTACTTTGTCCCGTTTTCTGTCCCAGTGCGCGCCCGTCGGTTAGAATTCATCTCCAAACCCCTGAGAACAGGATTCGCGGAGGATAGCCATGTCTTGGTGAGCCAAGTGCCTGGGAGGTGGAAAGCATTCGCCGGGATTGTTGTTTCGATTGTCCTCGGAGTTTGGGTGTTACACGACCCTCGGTGGAGTCAAGCATCTTGGCGTCAATTCATCGCCGGACTTAACGTTTCGATTGGCGGAGGATTCTTGGTGCTGTCGCTATGGTCGTGAATAGACACCTGACAATGAGGGCATTTCGTTGTTCGGGGGATAGCACAGTCAGTGGCATCGCTCCGCTTAACGCAAAAACGCCCAGCATGCAGGTCCGCATGCTGGGCGCAGTTGTTCAATTGGGAGAGTGCTCCGGTGATTGTGAGGAGTTGTGACTGCGGCTGAGAGTTGATCCACCGGAGCATCGCGATTATGGCGGAATCAACGCCTGGGCGTGATGCAGTTAGTGCCGATAACGCTCAAGTGGTCAACTGGTTGGTTTGACCAGCGCGACTGTTGACTCGCCGGATTCCCGCCACCGCGTAGATTGACGTGGAGCAATGACCGCGCAGATGGAAGATTCATACGGTGTGTGCAGCGTTCCTGACTCCGCCCGCAGGTTCTGGTCTATTGCCATTCCAAATCTGCGGGCTTTTTCTACGTCCAGTTCGTTCGCTTGTTCGCATGGTGTAAGAGGTTGCTGCTGCTGGTTCCGCTTGTGCCAGCTTTTGCTCTTGTAGCTTTTTGTCATAGGACGCGTTCGTATAAAAAGTTGTTCGATGCTTGTGCCAGTTACGCCGCGTCGTAGTTCGGGTGAAATCGCTCTCGTAGCCTGTATCGGAATCCTCACATTCGCTGGGTTCGTTGTCCTCGTCTGCATCTCGTTCTTCTGACGAGTGAGAGCGGAGTAGCCAGCGTCGATCAGGGTCTCGATGTTCGTGTTGATGTCCAGTGAACTACGATGTGGAGCCTCTTCACGGACAGGCATGCCATCGGGCTAAATGCGGAGTCAGCGGAATTCAAGGCGACGATGGCGCATCTGAGGGCGTGGATTCACGCGGCGGCACTGCGCTTCCGATTCCGCCCAAGCCGCATTCAAAGACCATGGAGCCGTGCATTCCAACGCTCATGAATTCTGAGTGGAATGCCACAGTCTTATGGTTGAACCCTCGCGGATGGCGCACGATCTCATCAACACTTGTGGAAATTGGCGATGCGTCACTGCTTGAGAAATCAGCCCGTCGCCCAGCTTAATAACCTTGTCGCTTCCCGTCGCGTCCGTGAAGAGGAAGCGCCACGTTTGCGCACCGGTGTACGCGCTATGCGCAGGACCAAGCCGCGAATGGTTGCATCCCTCGCCTTGATGTCCTTTCCTTCGGTCACTGCCTCTTTCCCGAGAGCCTTGATGCGGCTATCGGTAAGTGAGAGATTTAGTCCCGTTTTTTTGTCCCGTTTTTGACCCAGACGCCTTCGGACCCTTATGGACCTTTCCAGACGGTAACTCTATGATTATGCTTACACTTGCCATTTCCGTGACAACCCCCTCAGACCTCTCAGGAGACTATATCTCAGGGATACTGCATCTGACTTATTCAGTCAGGAATCGTCCTTGTGTACATAGTCTTCATCTCTGATACGCGTTTTCATCTCTCTCAAGGAGAAAGGCTATGAAAGGAAAAAAGTCGTTGTCCAGAGTTGGTCTACTCGCCTTCTTACTGAGTGCGGGCGTAACCAGCCTGCCAGGGATTTTGCTGACTGCCGCGTTACCTTGTTTGGCGATCGGCCAGGAAGATGTTTCGAGCGCCGCTCAAGGCAGGCTGAACAAATCCCAGTTCAAGGACGTAAAGGCATCTGTCCAGGGCGGGATCGCCACCCTGACTGGTACGGTGAGCCTGTACGAATACAAGCAGGACGCAGCGAAGCGGGTAAGTAAGGCCAAGGGCGTTACGGGGGTGCGGAATGCGATTGAGGTTGCCGGCCCAACTGTTTCCGACAGCGATCTGAAGGAGAAGCTGCTTGAAAAGCTGACCTACGATCGAGTGGGTTATGGCAATGTCTTTAACGCCATATCGCTTGATGTTCAGAACGGAGTCGTTACTCTGGGCGGACACGCGCGGACGGATGTTGACAAGGACTCGGCGCTGGCGCTTGTTTCGACCCACCCAGGGGTGAAAGACGTCATCGACGAAATCGAGGTTGATCCGACTTCAATCATGGACGACCAGACACGCTTGGCCGTCGCGCAGGCAATCTACCGATATCCGGCCCTCCAGCAATACGCCATCGACCCCGCAAAGCCCATCCGAATCTCTGTCCAGAATGGGCACGTTGAACTGTATGGCGTGGTGAACTCGAAGTCCGACAGCGACCTTGCATTCATACGAGCCAATGGCGTTCCGGGCGTCTTCAGCGTAAGGAACTACCTGCAGGTTGCCGGCCAGCCGGAGGAGAAACCCAGCGGCGCGGCGAAGAAGTAGAAGCCTTTCATCAGGGCGATTCGTTGCGCTCGATCCGGTCCGACTTCTTTGTTCGGCTAGGCTCCCCGAGCCCGCCGTAGATTAGTGTGCGGAGTACTTGTCTGCTGGCGTTTCAAATCAATTCCACCACGTCAACTGACAAGTTTTTTTGCTGGACTCCGGCGCACCGGGTGTGCGACATTTACTGAGCAGTTACCAATCCAAATCTCAGCTTTACACTTGTCCCGCTATGCTCACAGACAGCCCTTTGACCGTTGACCGTAGGGACGGTAAGAACGCAGGCACGCGCGTGTTCTGCCTGAGCGGCCCGCTCACCCTGCGCAATCTTTTCGAATTTCAAACCGAGCTTCGCAATGCGGCTCCGTCGCCGCTGACGATTATCGACATCACGGAAGTGCCTTATATGGATTCGGCCGGCATGGGGCTAGTGATGAATCACTATGTCCGGTGCACGACTCGCGGCACGAAGCTCGTGGTTTCGGGCGCGAACAACCGGGTCATGGATCTCTTCAAGGTGACAAAGGTCGACACCGTCCTTCCCCTGGTCGCGACGGTCGACGAAGCCGAAGCATAGCGCCCACTCTCCTACTTCGCGCGCCACTCCATTACACTGAGTGATGGAACTGTGCACGAATGGGACTGCTAGCGAAAACTCGCACCACTCTCGAGATGATCAAGTGGGAGCACTCCCTGTTCGCGCTCCCGTTTGCCCTGGCCGCGGTGCTTCTTGCGAGCCACGGGGCGCCCGGCTGGCGCACATTGGGCTGGATCCTGGTCGCAATGATCACGGCGCGCTCCTGCGCGATGGCCTTTAATCGCTGGGCCGACGCCGATCTGGACGCCGCGAATCCTCGCACTCAAACCCGCGCCATTCCTGCAGGGCTCCTCTCCCGGCAATTCGTATTGGGTTTCACGATCCTGATGGGCCTTGGATTCGTGATCGCCTCAGCTGAACTGAACCGCCTTACACTTGCTCTCGCGCCCGGGGTCCTCGTCGTCCTGCTGGGATACAGCTACATGAAGAGGGTGACGCAGTGGTCGCACCTGGTGCTGGGACTTGCGCTTGGGCTGGCCCCTTCGGCGGCGTGGATCGCCGTTCGCGGAAGCCTCGATCTGCGTATCGTTGTGCTGACTTTCGCCGTGATGCTGTGGGTTGGCGGATTCGACGTGCTGTACGCCTGCCAGGATTGTGAACACGATCGCTCGGCGGGCCTGCACAGTATTCCGCAAGCGCTCGGAATTCCAGCCGCCTTCTGGGTGGCCCGGCTCATGCACCTGGCGATGCTCTGCCTGCTCGTCTGGTTCGGCTATCTGTTCAACTTTGGGATTGCGGGATGGCTTGGCGTCGCTGCCGCCGGACTTCTTCTCGCCTACGAGCACGCCATCGTCTCGCCACGCGATCTGCGTCGGCTCAACGCGGCATTCTTCACCATGAACGGGGTCATCGCAATGGTGTTTCTGGCATTCGTTGCCGCCGATGTCTGGTTGCGAAATTAAGCGCATCGTTTCACGGGAAGTCGGGGACCTAAACGGGAGGAGGTGGCTACAAAAATGAGAATCGCCATCCAGGGAGAACCTGGCTCCTTCAGTCACCAGGCGACGTTGGCGATGCTTCCGGGAGCGACTATCGAGCCGTGCGCCTTGTCCGCTGACGTCTTTCATGCGCTCACGGGTGGAGCAGTCGACGCAGCCGTGATTCCGATTGAAAACAGCCTTGCCGGATCGGTGCTGGAGCACTTCGACCTGCTCCTTCAGCATGACGTAAAGGTCGTTCGCGAATCGCTGCTTCACATACGGCATAACCTGATCGCACTTCCAGGTGCGACGATGGACGACATCGACCGCATTTATTCCCATCCTGTGGCGCTGGCACAGTGCAGGCAGTTTCTTGCGGAGCATCCGGATATTCACTCCGTCGCGTTCTACGACACGGCCGGAAGCGTAAAGCACATCGCGGAGTCGAACGAGTGCCACTCTGCTGCAATCGCGAGCGAGGCTGCGGCGCACTATTACGGCGCCAGAATTCTGCGCGCGGGAATCGAAGACAATTCCGAAAACTACACGAGATTCTTCCTCGTGCTTCGCTCGTCCGATGCTGATACCGACTCGCAGGCGAACAAAGTCAGCCTGGCGTTCTCTGTCGAGAATCGCCCTGGCTCGCTGGTTGCTGCATTGAACAAGCTTTCAGCGATGGGAACGAACCTGACCAAAATCGAGTCGCGTCCAGTGCACGGCACGCCATGGGAGTACGTATTTTATGTCGACTGCCAGTTGCACTCCCCAGACGAGGCCTCGCGTGCAATCGAGGCGCTCAAGCCGCACTGCGCCATGGTCAAGGAGTTGGGAAGGTATCGTGAGGCGGGGGATAGGGATTAAGGGATTCAGGGGTTAGGGATTAGGAAGTGCAGGAGTGTCCTGGGTTCATATGGCCGGTGCTGGTGATGCGCACTCCAAATGAGAGAGGGATGGCTTAAGAGCATCCCTCATCCGCGATGAATCTGTGGCGGCCTTGTAACTAATCCCTAATCCCTTTTCCCTGGTCTCTGTTCTTAGAAGTGATATGCCACACCCACGGCCGGAATAGAGATGTTGTACCACTTGTTCGTGGTGAACTGGCTGTAGCCGAACGTCGGGACCTTCGTGACAAATCCCCGATACTCCGCTCGAATATCAAAGCTGGGGCTGATCTCATATGCGATGCCGCCGCCGTAGAGTGCGCCGACTGATGTCTGCTGCTTCACGTCGAGGATCGTGGTTCCGGAGTTGCGGATGGGCAGGAAAATGAAGGCGCCGGGGCCCGCTTCAAGGAAGGGATTGAACTTCTTGTAAGTGAAGCTGTGTACGTAGGCAGCCGAAATCTCCTGGGTCCGGGTGTTCACCTGGTAGTGATTCGGATTCACGTAGTAGTTGATTTTGTTTTCGTAGGTGATTGCGTAATTGGCTTCAAGTGCGCTGGATGGGGTGAGCATGAACCGGTAGCTCGTCAAAGCCCCGTATGCAGCATTGGAGTGAACCTGGACGTTTGTGGAAGACGCAACGAAAGGCTCGATGAGTGCTATCCCACTTACGCTGACATCCTGCCGGCTTTCCTGAGCGCGACCTGTTGCCACGCACACGGCCAGCAGAAAAACAAAAACTACGATCTTCTTCATTCGGTATCGAACCTCACGACTGCTCAACCGTCCGGCTGGCAACCAGGTGTTGTACGGCACGCCGATATCCCCCGGGGCCGCTCTCGCCATTGTAAATGGCCAGAATGGGTTGCAGGCCGCAGCGGATGAATCGGAACGATCTGAGTCAATAGACGCACACGAGCAGGTTTGGGCATCGCGCTTTGCCCACATGCACTGCAGGACACAGAGCGTTCCGGATTCTCACCCCGCCCGCTCGACGTGATAGTAGTACGGCGGACCGTGTTTCTGCGCGATCGACCGCACGGTGCGGAGGAACGCCCGGGCCGCGTAAGACAGCGTGGCCTGGCGGCGGTGCACGAGTCGCAGCACCCGTTTCACTTCCAGTTCATCTACCGTAACACGCATCAGTTCCCCCGCCTCGATCTCGTGAGCAATCGTCAGGTGAGGCACCAGCGCAACCCCGTTTCCCATAGCCACAAAACGCTTGATAGCCTCGATGGTCGGCAAGTCGATCCCCATGTTCAGCGGGGTACGATAGCGCTGGAAGGTCTCAATCACCTTGCGCCGGAGCGGCGAAGCAACATTGTGCGCGATGAAGGTTTCGCGTCCGAGATCGCTGATGGAAACGCGCGCCGCCTTGGCAAGCCGATGCCCGGGACTCACCACAAATGCCAGGCTGTCGTTGTAGACCGCGATCGTCCGGAAGCGCTCCGGATCGAGCCGGAAGGAAGTCACGCCGATCTCAAAGGTGCGCAGGCTCAGCTCATCGGCGATGCGGCTGGCCAGCATGCGATGAACAGAGACTCCAATCTCGGGATACTGGCGGCGAAACTGGTCGACTGCCGAAAGCAGGTACATGCAGGTGTACTCGTTGGCGGCAAGTTGCAGCCGTCCGCGCTCCAGGCTTTTTAACTCGTCAAGTGCGCTGGACGCTTCGCGCCGCAGGGCAAGCAGGCGTTTTGCGTAGTCCAGCAAAAGCTCGCCCGAGGCCGTCAGAGATCCATCCCGGGCAGCGCGATCGAAGAGCTTTTCGCCGAGCGACGCCTCAAGCTTGCGAATCACCTGGCTGATTGCCGGCTGGGTTCGGTGCAGGCGCACGGCCGCGCGCGAAAAGCTGCGCTCCTCGGCAACGGCCAGAAATGTTTCAAGCTGCGAGAGTTCCACGTTAGCTCCTGGCTGTTAGCTTCCAGCCTCTAGCTTTTTCTTCCTCAGGTTCATCCAATAGGATTGGGAGCGAAGTTCGACCAGCCCCGTGACTCCCGCAACGGCTGAATCGCGAATGAGCAAGCTAGGAGCTAACAGCTAAAAGCCGAGAGCTGAAGTATAACGGATTTTAATCGCTTCCCCAAAAAGAATAACTTTGCCTTATATCGGCCTGATGCTGGAAAATGAACAAGCTGGCAAACGTCTTCCCCTGGCGGGCGTAAACATGATGAGTAACCCGAATCACGTTGCATTCTTCGACACCACCCTGCGCGATGGCGAGCAGTCACCGGGCTGCAGCATGACCACGCAGGAAAAACTGACCATGGCGCATGCTCTCGAGGATCTCGGTGTGGACATCATCGAGGCCGGCTTTGCCATGGCCTCCGAGGGCGACTTCGCCGCGATTGCCACCATTACCCAGGCAATTCGGAAGCCGCGCATCGCTTCCCTTGCCCGCGCCAAGACCGAAGACATCGAGATGGCGGCGCGCGCCCTGCAGTTTGCCGAGCGCTCGCGCATTCACGTCTTCCTGGCGTCGAGCGATCTGCACCTCGAATACAAGCTCAAGATCAGCCGCCAGGAGGCGCTGGACCGCACGGCTGAGTCGGTGCGGCTGGCGCGATCGTTCGTCGAAGACGTGGAATTTTCTCCTGAAGATGCCACACGTTCGGATCGCGAATTCCTGATCGAGATGGTGCGCGTGGCCGTCGAAGCCGGAGCCACGACGATCAATATGCCCGATACGGTCGGCTACACCACGCCGGAAGAGTACGGACAGATGTTCCGCGAGGTGCGCAAACGCATTCCGGCAATCGATGCCGAGGGGATCATTCTCTCGTCGCATTGCCATGACGATCTTGGCCTCGCCGTAGCAAATTCTCTTGCGGCCATCCAGGCCGGAGCCCGCCAGGTGGAGTGCACCATCAACGGCATCGGCGAGCGTGCCGGAAATGCGGCGCTCGAAGAGATTGCGGCCGCTCTGCACGTGCGCGGCGAACGCTATGGCGTGACGACGAACATCAAGCTGGAGAATCTTTATCCGGCGAGTCAAGTGCTCGGACAGATCATCACCTTTCGCCCCTCGCCGAACAAGGCGATTGTTGGCGCGAATGCGTTTGCGCACGAGTCGGGCATTCACCAGCATGGCATGCTGGCCAACCCTCTCTGCTACGAGATCATGACGCCTACTCTGGTCGGCGTGTCGAAGACGCACCTGGTCCTTGGCAAGCACTCGGGGCGCGCCGCGCTGCGGCATCGTCTTGAGCAGCTTGGCTACACGCTTTCTCGTGAAGAGCTGCAGCAGACCTACTACCGCTTTGTGGCACTTGCCGATCGCAAAAAGAACATCTACGACCAGGATTTGATCGGGATTCTTCCCGACCAGATCCGCGAGCGGCGCGGCGAGCCGGTAGCCGAGCTGGACTAGTTTCTGCGTCGGCGATGCCGTGAACTTAAGAACTACGAACTAAGAACTGGACAGAGATGAAGCTGAATATACTTGTCACTGCCGGCGACGGCATCGGGCCTGAAGTTACGAACGAAGCTGTTGCGGTGCTGCGCGAAGTTGCGGAGCAGGGCGGCCACACGATCCATTTTGATGAGAAACGCATTGGCGGCGTGGCGATCGTCAAGGACGGCACTCCGCTGCCCGAGGACACCCTCAAGGCCGCACTCGACTCCGACGCCGTTCTTCTCGGTGCGGTCGGCGGAAACGAATTCAATTCCCTCCCCCCGGACAAGCGGCCCGAAGCCGGCCTGCTGCAGCTGCGCGCCGCGCTGGGCGGATTCGCCAATCTGCGGCCCGCATTCGCATTCAAGGAACTTGCAGTCAACAGCCCGCTGCGGCCGGAGATCGTCGATGGCGCCGACATTCTCTTCGTCCGCGAACTGCTGGGCGGCCTCTACTTCGGCCAGCCGCGCGAGTGGAACAAGACAACCGGCGAAGCCTGGAACACGATGCGGTACACGCGCGATGAAGTAGCTCGCGTAGCGCGAATCGCGTTCAATCTGGCGCAGAATCGCCGCAAGAAACTGACCAGCGTGGACAAAGCGAACGTGCTCGAGGTTTCGCAGCTCTGGCGGGCGACGGTAAGTGCGGTTGCGAACGAATTCCCCGACGTCAGCGTCGAACATCAGTATGTCGACGCGATGTCGATGCACTTGATGAACCAGCCGCGCAATTATGACGTCGTGCTTACGGAGAATCTTTTTGGCGACATTCTGAGTGACGAGTCGGCGGTCATCACCGGCTCGCTGGGCATGCTGCCCTCGGCAACCATCGGCGGCAAGGTTAATCTCTATGAGCCAGTACATGGATCGGCGCCAGACATCGCAGGCAAGGGACTAGCCAATCCGCTGGGCGCGATTCTGACGGGCGCGCTGATTCTGCGGCATTCTGGCGGGCTCGAAGCGGAGGCGAGTGCGATTGAAGCGGCGGTTCGCAAAGTGCTGGAGCAGGGCTTCCGCACTCCGGACCTCGCGCGAGCAAACCCGCAGGGATTCACTGTGCTGTCGACAAAAGATGTGGGCGCGAAGGTGAGAGAGACGGTGAAAAGGCAGCTACTAGCTCCTAGCTACTAGCTTCCAGCTTTCTTGCCGCGAGGCAGCTGTAGTGTCACGGAGGGCAGCTATTCGATTCCGTGGGGCGCAGAAGTTTCAACCAGCAACACAAAGCTAGTAGCTAAGAGCCAGAAGCTAGGAGCTGTTTTTAATGAGTACACCCAAAACACTATTCGAAAAGGTCTGGGAGCAACATGTGGTGGCTGAGCCAAAGGGCGAGCCGACTCTGCTCTATATCGATCTACAGTTACTACACGAGGTCACTTCCCCACAGGCATTTGAAGGCCTCAGGCTGGCCGGACGCAAGGTGCGCCGTCCCGACCGCTCCATCGCCACGGTAGACCACAACGTGCCTACGACCATTGAGGGTCGCCTGAACATCGTGGACCAGATTGCGGCCACGCAGATTGCCACGCTGCGCAAGAACTGCGCCGACTTCGGCATCGAACTCTACGACGTCAACAGCCGCGAGCAAGGCATCGTACACGTGATCGGACCTGAACTGGGCATCACCAAGCCGGGGATGACGATCGTCTGCGGCGACTCGCACACCTCGACCCACGGCGCATTCGGAGCGCTCGCGTTCGGTATTGGGACCAGCGAAGTTGAGCACGTACTGGCCACGCAGACGCTGCCGCAATCGAAGCCGAAGACGTTCCGCATCTCCGTCGAGGGCAAGCTGCCCCAGGGCGTGACGGCCAAGGACATTATTCTCGCCATCATCGGCAAGATCGGCACCGATGGCGCCACAGGCTGCGTGATCGAGTACGCGGGATCGGCAATCCGCTCACTCTCGATGGAAGGCCGCATGACCGTCTGCAACATGAGCATCGAAGCCGGCGCGCGAGCAGGCATGATCGCTCCCGACGAAACAACATTTGCCTACCTCAAGGGCCGCCGATTCAGCCCGAAAGGCACAGCCTGGGATGAAGCCGTCCGCGAATGGAGTAAGCTGCCCAGCGATCCCAGCGCCAAGTTCGATCGCGAACTGGTGATCGACGCGGCAACGCTGGTTCCCTACGTGAGTTGGGGGACTAGCCCCGGCATGGTGGCACCGGTTACGGCATCTGTTCCCGATCCAGCTAAGGCAACGAACGAGCTTGATCGAAAGTCGTTTGAGCGCGCGCTCGAATACATGGCTTTGAGACCAGGCACACCGCTCAACGAGATCGCCATCGATCGCGTCTTCATTGGCTCGTGCACCAATGGGCGCATCGAAGATCTTCGCGCTGCTGCTCGCATCGCCGAAGGCCACAAGGTGTCGTCGCATGTGAGCGCGATGGTAGTGCCGGGCTCACAGCAAGTAAAGGCTCAGGCCGAAAAGGAGGGCCTCGACCAGATATTCAAAGATGCGGGCTTCGACTGGCGTGAGCCGGGCTGCTCGATGTGCCTCGGCATGAATCCTGACATCCTTTCGCCGGGCGAACGCTGCGCCTCGACGAGCAATCGCAACTTCGAAGGCCGCCAGGGTCGCGGCGGGCGCACGCACCTCGTTTCACCCGAAATGGCCGCCGCTGCTGCCATCGCCGGTCACTTCGTTGATATCCGCAACTGGGAAGTCGTTGAGGAGGCAAAGGCCTAGCATGCAACCGTTCAAGACTCTAACCTCTATCGCGGCTCCGCTCGATCGCACCAACGTCGACACAGACCAGATCATTCCCAAGCAGTTCCTCAAGCGCATCGAGCGCACCGGCTACGGCGACTTCCTGTTCTTTGACTGGCGGCAAACGCCCGAAGGAGCGCCGGTTCCGGAGTTCGTACTGAACGATCCGCGCTACAAGGATGCGCACATTCTCGTCGCCGGGAAGAATTTCGGCTGCGGATCGAGCCGCGAACACGCCGCGTGGGCGCTGAACGACTTTGGATTCCGCGTAGTCATCGCGCCGACCTTCGCGGACATCTTCTTCTCGAATGCCGGCAAGAATGGAATTGTTCTTGTCCGGCTCGCGGAAGATGAGGTTGCGACGCTCCTACGGAACGCGCAGGCGATTCTCGGATACAAGCTTACGGTCTCGCTCGAGAAGCAGACCGTCACCGACGATCGCGGGTTCAAGGCTTCGTTCGATGTCGATCCTTTCCGCAAATACTGCCTGCTGGAAGGTCTCGACGACATCGGACTGACATTGCGACATGCCGTGGAGCTGGACGAATACGAAGTGGAACACGACAACGCAGGCTGGCTGAAGGCGAAATAGCTTCTAGCTTCTAGCCGCTAGCTCATTTTGGTCGCACTACGAGCATTCAACTGATTGAACAGCATATTCGGACCCATCGAAGAACCTAACCGGAAGCACGAACAAGCCAGGAGCTAGAGGCTAGAAGCTAGCAGCTAGCTCTTCGCGAAGCGAAGAGCAAAATGACGATCGAAGGCAAGCGACAAAGCGTTCTGTTGACTGAGGGCCCGAGCCGCGCGGCTGCGCGCTCCTATCTGCGCGGATCGGGATTCTCCAAAGACGATCTGCACAAACCGATCATCGGCATCGCCAATACCTGGACCGAAATCGGCACCTGCAACGTCCACCTTCGCGAGGTCGCCGAAGCGCTGAAGGAAGGCATCCGCGAAGCCGGCGGCACGCCGATGGAGTTCAACACCGTCACCATCTCCGACGGCATCACCATGGGCACCCAGGGCATGAAGGCCTCGCTGGTCTCGCGCGAGGTCATCGCCGATTCCATCGAGCTCGTCGCCCGTGGCAATCTCTTCGACGGCCTGGTCGGCATCGGCGGATGCGACAAGAACATGCCGGGCATCATCATGGCGCTCTGCAGGCTCGACATTCCCGGCATGATGCTCTATGGCGGCTCAATCGCACCCGGCAAACTGAACGGCCCCAGCGGCGAGAAGATCGACATCACGATTCAGAACGTCTTCGAAGGAATCGGGGCTCACGCCGCCGGCAAGATCGACGATGCGGGGCTCGAGGCGCTCGAGGCGAATGCTTGCCCCGGGGCAGGCGCGTGCGGCGGGCAGTTCACTGCCAACACCATGGCCATGAGCGGAGAGATTCTCGGTATCTCGCCGATGCAACTTTCGGGCGTGCCTGCCACCGACAAGGATAAGCACGCCGCAACCCGCGAAGCCGGCCGCATGCTGATGGAGGCGGTCCGGGCCAATCGCCGGCCATCACAGATCATCACGCACAAGTCCCTCAAGAACACGATCGCCAGCGTGGCGGCCAGCGGTGGTTCGACGAACGCTGTGCTGCACCTCATTGCGATTGCTCGTGAGCTGGGTATCGAGCTCTCGGTCGACGACTTCGATGCCATTTCCAAGAAAACACCATTCATCTGCGATCTGGTTCCCGCGGGCAAGTTCATGGCGGCGCACTTTCAGGCTGCGGGCGGTTCACGGCTCCTGGCCAAGCGCCTGATCGATGCCGGCCATGCCGACGGATCTACGCTCACCATCAGCGGTCGCACGCTCGCGGAAGAAGCATCGCTTGCCAAGGAAACTGCCGGACAGGTCGTCATCAAGACCTTTGAGCAGCCGATCAAGCCGACCGGCGGTCTGGTGATCCTGAAAGGCAACCTCGCTCCCGAGGGCTGCGTGATGAAGATTGCCGCGGCCGATCGTATCGAGCACCGCGGTCCCGCACGCGTTTTCGATTGCGAAGAGGATTGCTTCGCGGCAGTACAGGGCGGCAAGATCAAGCCAGGCGATGTGCTGGTGATTCGTTACGAAGGCCCGAAGGGCGGGCCTGGCATGCGCGAGATGCTGCAGGTTACGGCAGCCGTCAGTGGCCATCCGGATCTCAGCCACACCGTCGCGTTGCTCACGGATGGCCGATTCAGCGGCGCCACACGAGGATTCACCGCCGGCCATGTCGCGCCGGAGGCATTTGTCGGCGGACCGATTGCCGCCGTGCGAGAGGGCGACATCATCAGCTTCGACATTCCAAAACGCACGCTCAACGTGGAGATCAGCTCGGAAGAGATGGCGAAGCGCCTCAACACTTTCAGGCCACCGGCGCTGCGCTGGCCCGCGGGCGTGTTCCGCAAGTATGTCGATCGCGTCACGAGCGCATCGCAAGGGGCAACGACGTAAGAAGCAGCTTCTAGCTAATAGCTTCTAGCTGTTAGCTAGGCATCGAGAAACGAGCACATCCGCAACGCAAAGGAACGAGCTAGTGGCTAGGAGCTAGGTAGTAGCCAAGGAGAAAACAATGGCAAGCAACGCAAAGACGCAATCCGCAGAGAGCCGCCTCACCGCACCGACTCGCCTCACCGGCGCAGAGATCGTCTGGGCAACGTTGGTAGGCGAGGACGTGTCCACGGTATTTGGATACCCCGGCGGAGCGATCCTGCCGGTCTATGATGCGTTGCGCAAATTTCCCATTCACCATGTGCTGGTGCGGCACGAGCAGGGCGCTGCGCACATGGCTGATGGCTACGCGCGCGCCTCGGGCAAGGTTGGCGTTGCCATTGCAACCAGCGGTCCGGGCGCGACGAATCTTGTGACCGGCATAGCCACCGCGATGCTCGACTCGATTCCTATGGTTTGCATCACCGGCAACGTCTCGAGCAAGGTGCTCGGAACCGATGCATTCCAGGAAGTCGATATCACCGGCATTACGCTGCCCGTGACCAAGCACAACTTCCTTGTCAACAAGACAGAGGACATCGCCTCGACGCTTCGCCATGCGTTCCAGATTGCGCGATCTGGCCGCCCCGGACCGGTGCTCGTCGATATCACGAAAGATGCGCAGCAGGGCACGGCTATCTTCGATTACGAAGCAGCCAGGCCGCGGCCATATCGTCCGCATCCGATGCTGAAAGTGGAAGAGGCGGGACTGCAGCAAGCGGCTGAGCTCATTCGCAATGCGAAGAAGCCGGTAATTCTCGCCGGGCACGGCGTCATGGAGTCGCATGCCATGGAGCAGCTGCGCACGCTTGCGGAGCGCGCGCAGATTCCGGTAGCGCTCACGCTGCTCGGACTCGGCAGCTTCCCGGCCTCGCATCCGCTGAACCTGGGCATGATGGGCATGCATGGTGAGTCCTGGGTGAACGACTCCATCCAGGAAGCAGATCTGCTGATTGCGTGCGGTATGCGGTTCGACGATCGCGTTACCGGAACGCCCGGCACGTATGCACTGAAGGCGAAGAAGATTCACATCGAGATCGATCCCGCCGAGGTGAACAAGAATGTCAAGGTCGACGTGGCTCTTGTCGGCGATCTTCGCGCAGTTCTCGAAGAACTGCTGCCGCGCATCAGTAGACGCGGGCAGGGGGGCCGCGATGGCTCGGCGTGGTTGAAGACGATTGAATCGAGCAAAGGTGCGGTCGCAGTGCGCGACATCAAGAACCTCCCTGACTCCGGCCATCTCTATGCCGCGCACGTCATGCACGACCTGTGGCGCATCACGGGTGGCGACGCGCTCGTTGCAACCGACGTTGGCCAGCACCAGATGTGGGAGGCGCAGTACTTCCATCATGAGAAACCGAGATCGCTGGTCACTTCGGGCGGCCTGGGCACCATGGGCTTTGCCCTGCCTGCGGCGATCGGAGCCAAGATAGCCTGCCCGGAAAAGGAAGTCTGGGTCATCGCGGGCGACGGCGGATTCCAGATGACTGCGGCCGAGCTCTCGACCATTGTGCAGGAAAAAATCAAGATCAACATCGCCGTCGTTAACAACGGCTATCTCGGCATGGTTCGCCAGTGGCAGGAGTTCTTCTATGAGCGCAACTATGAGGCCACGCCGCTCGTCAGCCCTGACTTCGTCAAGCTTGCCGACGCTCACGGCATCCCGGCCCGGGCCGTAAGAACGCGCGCCGAGGTGGCCGATGCCGTAAATGAAGCCCGCGCTACAAACGGCCCGTTCCTGTTGAATTTCCTGGTCGAGAAGGAAGACTCGGTTTACCCGATGATTCCCGCGGGCAATGCATTGCACGAGATGATTCGCCGCCCCGGCAAGAGCTCGATCGTCGAATCTGCGGAAGACTAAGAGTCAGCTATTAGCTGCTAGCTTCTAGCTCCAAGCTTGTTCATTGGCGCGGCGAGGTTTCCTCGAAGCCAATGAATCTTGCGCGAGCCACTCAAGAGCTAGAAGCTAGAAGCTAGAAGCTAGAGGCTTTTATGATGCACACATTCGTAGCGTACGTTGAAGATTTGCCGGGCGTGCTGACGCGCGTGGCTTCGCTGTTCCGCCGTTTGAACATCAACATCAGCTCGCTCACCGTCGGCCGCAGCGAGCGCGAAGGCTTCTCGCGCATGACCATCGTCTGCGACGCCTCCGCCGAAGCCGGCCATCGCATACGCGCCAGCCTTTTCAAGCTTGAGAATGTCGTCGACGTAGACGATATCGCTCAGATCCCGAACGTGACGCGCGAGCTGGCCCTGATCAAGGTGGGAGCGACCGCGAAAAACCGTTCACAGATCTTCGAATTGGTTGAGGTGTTTCGCGCACGTATCGTCGATCTCACTTCTGAATCGCTGATGATCGAGATGACAGGCGTGGAAAGCAAGATCGAAGGCCTGATCGAGGTTCTGCGCGACTGTGACGGCCCGATCCTCGAGATCTGCCGCAGCGGTAAAATGACGATGCGCCGCGGCCATCACACGTCCGGCGTGCTCAAGGCGATGGGCAAGGGAGCCGACGAAAAGCCTCTTCCCGAAGACGAGCCCGAAGAAGAATCAACCGAAGAAAACGCATCCATCGAGTAGTGACAGAGATCAGAGAACAGAGATCAGAAAGACAATCTCAAGAAGCGATCTGACCTCAACAACTTAACCTTGCACCACAAAGGAAGAATCGAAGAGAACATGGCTAAGACTTACTACGATCACGACGCTGACCTTTCCCTCATTCAAGCCAAGAAGGTTGCCATTATCGGTTACGGTTCACAAGGTCATGCGCACTCTCTCAACCTCAAAGACTCGGGCGTGCAGGTCAAAGTGGGCCTTGCCACCAACTCAAAGTCGATTGCCAAGGCGCAGAAGGCCGGGCTCGAAGTCGATACCGTCGCCAACGCCGTGAAGTGGGCTGAGGTGGTGATGGTTCTCGTCCCCGATCAGACCGCGGCCAGACTTTACGCCGAGGAGATCGCGCCCAACCTGAAACCTGGCACGCTGCTCCTGTTCGCACACGGATTCAATATTCACTTCAAGACCATCACCCCCGCGGCAGGCATCGACGTGGGCATGGCGGCTCCTAAAGGACCGGGGCACCGCGTACGCGAGGTCTTCACCGAGGGCGGCGGCATTCCTGGGCTGATCGCGGTTCATCAGGACGCCAGCGGCAAAGCCCATGCCTTGACCCTGAGCTACCTGAAGGGAATTGGCTGCACCCGTGCAGGCGTGCTCGAAACTACATTCAAGGAAGAGACCGAAACGGATCTCTTCGGCGAGCAGGCCGTGCTTTGCGGCGGCGTGAGCGCGCTCATTAAGGCCGGATATGAGACGCTGGTCGAGGCCGGCTATCAGCCTGAAAGCGCATACTTCGAAGTGCTGCACGAACTAAAGCTCATCGTCGATCTGATCTATCGCGGCGGCCTGGCGTATATGCGCTACTCCATCTCCGACACCGCCGAGTGGGGCGACTACGTCAGCGGTCCGCGCGTGATCAATGAAGAAAGCCGCAAGGCGATGAAGCAGATCCTAGCCGAGATCCAGGACGGCAGCTTTGCAAAGCGCTTCCTGGCCGACCAGAACTCCGGTCGCAAGGAGTTCCTCGCCTTCCGCGAAGCGGAAGCCAAGCACCCGGTCGAGATCGTCGGCAAGCGCCTGCGCGCCAGCATGCCCTTCCTTGATCCCGTCACGGTGGAGGAAGTGGCGAAGACAAGATAGCTATTAGCTATTAGCTTCCAGCTGCTTGGGCTCTGCGGACATGGAATCAGATGTCCGCAGGGCCTTCGCTTTCTGTCAGCACGTTTGGACCCACCTCCGCAACGTTCCAATTTACCGGCTCGAGCTTCGGCACGCCGAGGCACCAGGCGAATGCGCCGCCCAGGGTGATCAGCGCGGCGACTGTGAAGGCTGCGGCGAAGTGGCCGGTCCAATCCACCAGGAATCCGGAGAGCGCGGGGCCGGTGACGCCTGCCATGTTGGCGATGCCGTTCTGCAGACCGACCCACTTGCCCGCAGCGCGTGGGCCGGCCAGCGTCTGCGCGAAGGCGAATGTACCGGCGTTGGCTGTGCCGCAGCCGATCGCGCAGGCGATCAGCCACCAGAGGTAGCTGCGCTCGCCGGCAAACGCGCACGCGATGAGCGAGACGGCCGCAAGCGTGAATCCGATGGCCATGGCCCACTTGCGTGCTGCACCGGCGCTGGTACTGCGACGGATGAGGAGGTCGGTTACCATTCCCGTGATGATGGAGGAAAGCGAATCGACCGCCCAGAGCGCGCCGGCTGCCACGGACATTGCCGCCATCGAGAGATGCCTTTCGTTTACCAGGTAATACGGCAGCCAGCTCATCAGAAAATACACCAGGTAGTTCGCACAAAAGTGCCCCGATGCCGCACCCCAGAATGTGCGCTTGCGCAAGATGGCTGCGAAGGTGGGCGCGGAGATCCCGACATGCGATTCCGCGATCGTCATTGGTGCCTTCCACCGTGACCACGCCGGAAGCCACAGCAGGCTGACGATGCCAATGGCAACGAACACCGGACGCCATCCATAACGCGCCATCAGCAAACCTCCCCCAAACGTACCGATAGCGGTTCCCCAGCGCATCGCCGCGTTCATCAGGCCGTTGGCAAATCCGCGCGCATGCTCGGGCAGATGCTGCGCCATGATCTTGGAGCTCGCCGGAAACATCACCGATTCGCCGACGCCGAGCAACAGGCGCAAAGCCAGCAGCGTTGCGAATCCCACGGCCGCGCCGCTGAACGCCATTGCGATCGACCACACCAGAAACCCAAGAGCCATCAGGCGGTTCGCGCCGAGGCGTTCGACAAAGATTCCCATGACGAACTGCAGCGCGGTATAGGTCCAGAAAAACGCTGACAAGAGAATGCCGAGTTGAGATGCCGTTGTGCCCCATTGGACCTTCAACAGCGGCGCGGCCAGGGCGAGACTACCGCGGTCGACGTAATTGATGAGAACCGCGAAGACCAGAAGAATGAGAGTTGGCGCGAAAGCGCGCAGTGCGGCACGATCACTGCTCGATACGCTGCTCGATGCCGGATTCACAGGGCAGCAGTTTACATGTCCAGGCGCGTAGCCAAGCAGAGTTCTCTCAACGTGAGGTCAGTGGGCGAACGAGCGTCGAAATCTGCCTGCCGAAGACTCGCGGCCTATTCGACGTCAGGTACCGCCTCCTCCGCAGGTTTGCGATCCTTGGCAGCTGCGGCCGGAGTTGCTGCACCCTCAGCCTTGGCCGGCGCAGTGGTTGGTTCGGTGGGCAGAGACGGGTGATCGAAAACATAGAGTTCGTTGAACAGGTATTTGTAGGTTGCGTGCGACTGACCGCGGAACTGGGGCTTGAAGCCGAAAAGCACGATGCGCCCCTTGCCGTAGGCGAGTTCCATGGCTGCAGCTTTGCCCTCGATGGCCTCTGGATGCAGCAGCAGACCGCTCTCCAGCGGATTTGTCTCCTTGGGGTAGCGTGCCAGCACCGCGCCGTGGAAGCCGGGCTGCGGTTGGAATGCAGGGCCGTTCTGGAACATGACGACCGGCGCATCCGATACCCCAAAGTTCACGGGCAGATCTGCGTGTTCGGTCTCCACGCGCAGCAACGCGCCAGAGCAGAAGAACTTGTCGCTCTTGGCGCCCTCGATTACGTTCTGGACCGGCAATGACATCAACGGAATTAGGCTGCTGGCCGTCTTGTTCAACGCAATCAGCGTGCCGCCTTCATGAACGAATTCGCGCAGGTTCTCAATGCCGGCGTTGCCGATGCCGCCTGCGTACTGACCGGGAACCATCCCGATGTTGAATCCGTCCGTCAGCTGTTTCGAGGAGAGGTCGGGCAGAACAAGCACATCATAGCGGCTGTGCAGGTCGGCCGCGCGCATGTCGGCGTTGTAAACGCTCTTCGGCTCGTATCCGTAGTTCTCGAGAATCCAGCGCGTCCAGCCCTCGTCGATGGAGGGCGCCCAGGGCCGATAGAGCCCGACGCGCGCTTTCTTAAGCGCGATCGTATGTGCGGGCGCGCTGACGGCCATCACCGATACCGCATACTTTTTTGCGAGATCGCCGAGTGATGCGCGGCTGCTGCCACTTATCAGAAACGCGCCCGTCTCCGTGCCTTCTGCGGTCTTTACCGGCTCCTGTGCCACGGAGACGGTTGCGCCCGTCCGCAGCGCGGCATTTACCAGCTCGAACGAGGCGTTGGCCTTGTGGCTCACGGCGAATATGGTTCCGGTGCCGTCGATGGATGCTTCCGGCAACGTCACCTTGTCGATCTTTGTCAGCATGGCGCGCTGGTCCGCTGCCAGCGGATCGGTCACTTCATCCACGTTGACGCCCATCTGCAGCGGCAGCGTCCAGCCGGTTACGTCGTAAGGCAGGTCAATGGATTTTGCGGTGCCGTTCTGCAATGCGTCCGGGTACTTCTGCCGCTCGAACAGCTCCTTGGCCAGTGCGGAAAACGGCTGGTCCATTGGAATCACCCACGAGCCTGCGGGATAGGCCACGCCATTCGCCTTGAAGCCGCTCTTTGATGTGTAGACTTCGAGGCCGTTGTCGATCATCTTCTGCGCCAGCAAGCCGGCCTCGGGTGTGTCCGCCTGCCTGTCGCTGATGACGTAGGCGAACGGCGGTTCCTTTCTGAAGTGCAGGACATTGTCGCGCGCCGCCTGGTAGCGGTTGTATAACAGCGTCTCGCGATTCTTCGCGGCGAGGTCCAACACCGACATGGAAGCACCCACCATGTAATCGACAGCGTCTTTCAGGCGCCACCAGCCGCCTTCCCACGGAGTGGAATACATGCTCAGCGCACGCAGATCCTGAAAGTCCTTGGGGAAGTCGCGCACCGTATAGAAGTGCGGCGTAGCGTAGTCGTAGAGGGCCGTTTCGGTAAAGAACGAGATTTCGTTGCGAAAGACGTGCGCCCAATCCGTGAATCCGGCGTACCAGTTATCGAAGCGAGATTCGGAGATGGCGCCTGGCATATTGTGCGCGTTGAGATAAGCGGTCATGTTCGCGCCGGTGAGATTGAGCCAGCTGCGCACAAGAGGGCTGATGTTGCTCGAAATCGGATCAGAGAAGGGCGGAATCCAGATGCGCGCGGGAAAGGGCGCGGTCTGGTGCTGGCAGTAAAAGATCACCGGGCTGTACTCCAGCTGCGTCTTCACCACCACCTGCTCTTCCTTCATGTTCATCATGTAGCCATCGCGATTATTGTCGTGACCTACGTACTCCTGGTACAGATACGGCATGGGGCTGATTTCGTATTTGGTGCCCAGATTCTGTCGGTACCAGTGCACCACCATGTCTTGCCCGTCGGGATTGAGCGTGGGCCAAAGTACGAGGACGACCTGGTCGAGAATCGCCTCGATCTGCGGATCGTTTTGCGCGGAGAGCAGTTTGTAGGCCAGCACCATGGTGTGCTGCGGTCCTGCGACTTCGTCGGCATGCAGGCCGCCATCAATGTGCACAATGACCTTCGACGTGCGCGCCAGTTCCTTTGCCTGGTCATCGTTCAGATTGGTGGCCTGGGCGAGGCGTCCGGCGATCATTTTTGTCTCGTCCAGCTTGGCCAGGTTTTGCGGCGAAGAGATGACGGCGATCTCAATGTCCTTGCCTTCGGTCGTTTTGCCCACGGTGAACATCTTGATGCGGTCAGATGCCGCGGCCAGCGCGTGGAAGTAGCGAACCGTGTCTTCGTAGTCGGCGAGGTAGAAGTCGTCGCCGGGGTTGTGCCCTAAAACGGAAATCGGCGTTGGCACCTCAGCGCGCGCGGCGACGCAGGGGACAAAGGCGAGAATGCAGGCGGCGATGCACACGCGACAAAGCCACAGTCTCAGCTTGGACGAAGGCATTGACTCTCCTTTTGCAATCGGGACTGACCATGGTGCGAAGGGAACGGACGCGCCTCGCAACCAGAAGGCTCCTCTTTTTAAACTGTCTTGCGTGCCTCCAAGGGTAACGCGCACTGAATGGGCTGCGCAAAGGAGGATTTTTAACCTTTCGATCGCTAGAATCTGCATCGCAGTTTGGGCCCGGGCGCTTAAGCTTGAATCGAAGCTCATAGTCTGAAATCGAGGTGAAGCCATGAGGAAGCTGCTCGCAGTGGCGTTGTTTCTGGGATTCGCGAGCCTGCCGAAGTTATTCGCACAAGATCCGCTCGATGGATTGTGGCAGGGGTACGACGGCGAATGGAGGCATGTGTCAAACCAGCTGATTGCGCTGGCTGAGGCAACGCCGGCCGACAAGTTCGCGTGGCGGCCGGCCCCGGGAGTGCGTTCCACGAGCGAAGTCTACATGCACATCGTGACGGCGAATTTCTGGCTGCTGAGTGTCACGGGACCGAAGATGCCAGCCGATCTGAAAGAGAATGCCGAAAAGACCGTGACGTCGAAGGCGGAGGTGATCGCCTGGTTGAAGCGGTCGCTCGAGGCCGTCAAGCAGGCGCATCTCGCCGCAGATCCCAAGGACATGACACGCAAAGTAATGGTGCTCGGGCACGACGCGACCGTCGATGGGATGTACCTGCGCATCATCGTTCACGCCAACGAGCACATGGGACAGCTTGTGGCATATGCGCGCATGACGGGCGTGGTTCCACCATGGTCCAAGTGAGATCGTCGAAGCAGGTGACTTTGAGAATGTCAGCCCTACGTCTACTGAGACTTGGAATTTTGGCAAGCTTGGCTTTCACGGCTCGCCTCGGAATCACACAGACAACCGTCCCCGCTGTTCCTCAGCAGCCGGCAAGGCCCGAGCCGCCGACCCGTGATCCGCATACGCCGGGATATGTGCAGGCGAAGGACCTGCCGGACGGCATCGTGCCTCTGGCAGATGAAGACGGGGACTTCATCATCGGCCCGACACATCCGCCGGTGCCGGAGATGACGGCGCAGGATCTGTCGCACGGCGAAGTGATCGAGTTCACGATGAGTTCGACCGACAGCAAATACTATCCCGGAATCGCGCGCGACAAGGGAACGTTCGGCACGCCCGATCCAAATGACCCGGCAAAGCTGATCGTAACCACCAGCCATCCAGCACCGTACACCCGCAGAGTTGCGGTGTACATCCCGAAGAGCTATTTGCCGGGCACTGTGGCGCCGTTCATGGTTGGCGCTGACGGCCCGGACCGGATGCTGTTTACGGCGCTCGACGGCCTCATCGCTGAGAAGAAGTTGCCGGTGATGATCGCAATCTCCATCGGCAACGGCAGCGGCGATGCGCAGGGTAGCGAGCGCGGTCTTGAGTACGACACGATGTCCGGCAAATATGCTGAGTTTGTCGAGCATGAAGTTCTGCCGCGCGTAGAGGAGAAGGCGCACGTGAAGCTGACGCACGATCCGGATGGGCGGGCGACCATGGGCGGCAGCTCCGGAGGTTCCTGCGCACTGATCATGGCGTGGTATCACCCTGAGCTTTATCACCGCGTGCTGACCTACTCGGGCACTTACATCAACCAGCAATGGCCTTCCGATCCGAAGGCTCCGCATGGCGCATGGGAGTTCCACGAACACCTGATTCCGGAGAGCACTCGGAAGCCTATCCGCATCTGGATGGAGGTTGGCGACAAAGATCTTTACAACCCCAACGTCATGCGCGACAACATGCACGACTGGGTCGAGGCCAACGAGCGCATGGCCAGGGTGCTGGCGGCAAAGAAGTATCACTACCAGTTTGTCTTCGCCGAGAATGCGCTGCACGTAGACCGAGCCGTAAAGATGCAGACCCTTCCCGAGGCGCTGGAGTACGTATGGTGGGGCTACAGACCGAAATCAGTGAAATGAATTACCACGCTATCCGGTCGAACAGGTTTCTCAACCTCGCTCCGCGTTTCGGATTGACCATCTCCACGAACGACACGCGCCCTTTAAGATGGGCGCGAAAGTCTGCATGCCCTTCGCGGTTCTGCGACTCCGGACCATGCCGAACGCAATTCGTCAACGTGGCCTTCAGCAGATCGTAGTCCCTTCGAATCAGGTTGAGGTGCTCGTTCGTCACGATGCCGGCCAGATACTGCCGCACACCGCGCCGCATGATCCGTGTTTTGCGATGATGAACCGCAAAGCCCTCTTCGAGCAGCACCGCTGCCGCATGCAGCGCAAACCGTTCCGAACAGCGTTCGAAGTCCCGCCCGCCCGAGAAGGCGAGATCATCTGCATAGCGCGTGTAGACGGCGCCGCTCGCCTCCGCCAGCCCAGTGAGCCGGCAGTCCACGCGATACGCGCAGATGTTCGCCAGTGCCGGTGACGTCGGTGCTCCCTGCGGCAGGTGCGGCCACGCATAGAGATGCCGCGCATCAGCGACACGAAGCGGATCGAGCGCGCTCGCCTTTTCGCTCCACAACGCTCGAGGGGTCGCATTTGTGCACACTCCGCCAAGCAGATTCGCAACAGTCTCCGAATATCCAGTCATCCTGAACATGGCCTGCACACGAGGCGCTGAAATCGACGGAAAGAAATCGCGTAGGTCCATGCGCACCACAACCCGTTGCCCGACGTGTGGAGCGGCAAAAGTCTTGATCGATCGCCCCCGGCGAAACCCGTGTACCGCGGGATGTACAGGAATCTTCTCCAGGATCTCGGCGAGAATCCGCTTCTGAATTGCCTTCAGCCGCGGTTTCGGCGCCTCGATAAGGCGGACATCGCCGCCCGTTTTGGCAAGAATGCGATAGTGATAATGGCTCAGCGGGCCTTCACACGCATCGACGCTGCGACGTGCGATCATTCGCTTCAGATCCGCGAACCACTCAAGTTCGCCTGGTGTGATCCGCAGCCACTCGGCCAGTCCGCCAACCGTCTCAATCGTCGGTACCGCCCATGCGCGAGCTGCGCGCGCAGGCTGCATCGCGCTCGGTGGAGCAATCCAGGCAGCAATTTGAACCTTGTCGCGATAGGCATGCAGTGCTCGAGTAAGCCCCTTATCTGTCCTGAGGAATTGCACGACAGCCTTGCGCCGCGGGCGGAGAGCCACACCGAACCGGTCTACATATCGCCTTACCAGCGGTCGAATCCACCGCCATTTACGTCCCAGCGTATGTGCAAGCCGCGCGATCGTCGCCTCCGTCGCCGTTTCGCCTGCTGCCATCGAGTTTGCCAACGCTGCGTAGAAGCCCGGTCCATGCATGATGGTTTGCGGCGGAGCACACCAACGAGTCTGGCCTTTCGTGACCTGCTCTGCGAAGACGCGCAGGGACGGTCACCTGATGAATCTCCAGTTATTCACGTTTCCCTGGGGTATCCCCGGAGAGGATCGCAACGGACCGCAAAGTCCCAATGCGTTCCGGCTTGGAGTGCTGCGCCGCACCAGCATCATAGCAGCACCCCAAAATCCACTCCGACCCGCTCCGCGCCGGATGCCCGGATCTCGATTCCGAGACCTCGGAAGGCAGCGCCCTCATTTCTTATCCAGCCGGAATGCAGCTGCTTGAAAGTCGCCCCTGAAATCCTCGCCCATGTCTATTCCGTGATTCATCCACCACGCGCCGCTGGCGGTCGTCGGAGTGTCCTTCTCTGCTGCGCTCTCGATCGGCGTGAGCGTGTATTCCGTTTTCGGATCGAGGCCCTTGAGCTTCAGCCGCGGAAATCCCCGGCCCTCCTGTGTCGAGTGAATGAACGCAAACACCACCGACTGGCTCCTGTCGCGATTCACGGTTTGCGTAGCTGAAAATTCACTGCCATTCCGCGGCGAGATCAGCCGATAAAGATCTCCCTGCACGATGGTGGGCTGCACCTGGTGGTAGGCTGCGATCAGGCGCCTGGCAGTCGTGAACTCCTCGTCATTCCACTTCGTGATGTTCGCGCCGATCCCCAGCGAACCCTGCATTGAGCTGAGCATTCGGTAGGTCAGAGACGTCGACCGCTTGTTGAGCCAGTGGGGCGAGTCCGTCACCCACGCCATCATCACCTGCGGCGTGTAGGCATAGGTAAAGCCATCCTGCTGCGTCAATCGATCGAACGGATCGGTATTGTCAGAAGGCCATACTTCGTCGGCGTACTTCAGAATACCCAGATCGACGCGTCCGCCGCCGCCCGAACAGGACTCGATCTCCACCTTGGGATGGCGCCTCTTCAGCTCCGCCAGAATTCCGTACACATTCTGAACAAATGCGACATATACCTTCTTCTGCTCGTTAGGTGGTAGCTGATCCCACCCCGGCTCGCTCCAGTTGCGGTTGTAGTCCCACTTGAGGAAGGCAATATCGTTCTCGCTGAGCAGCTTGTCGAGAAAGCCCAGCACGTAATCATGGACGTCGCTGCGTGCGAGGTTGAGCACCAGTTGATTGCGCTGCTCCGAGCGCGGCCTTCCCGGAAAATTCAACACCCAGTCCGGATGCTGACGGTACAAATCAGAATCCGGATTGACCATCTCCGGCTCGACCCACAGTCCAAAGTCCATGCCCAGCGAATGCACCTTGTCGATCAGCGGCTTCAGCCCGTGCGGGAATTTCTGCGGGTTCACGTACCAGTCGCCAAGACCGGAATGATCTGTCTTGCGCTGGCCGAACCAGCCGTCGTCCATCACAAATCGATCGACGCCCAGCGCGGCCGCCTTCTCTGCGAGCGCGATCTGACCCGCTTCGTTGACATTCATCTCCGTCGCTTCCCACGAGTTGTAAATCACCGGCCGCGGCTTTGGCGCAACGCTGTCGCCCTCTCCTACCCGGTGAGGCAACACATGCGCAATCTCAAAGTGATGCAGCAGCCTCGAAGCCCCGCCCAACCCGTGCGCGCTGTACCCGCCGTAGAAGACCGGCGACTCGAGCGACTCGCCCGGATGGAGCGCATACCCGAAGTCAAACGGGTTGAACCCACCCGTCACGCGAATTGCGTCCAGCTGGTCCTGCTCCACGGTGATACGCCACGATCCGCTCCACGCGAGCGCTCCAAACCACACCTCACCTGCGTCCTCGTCTGGATGGTCACCCGCCTGGATGGCAAACCACGGATTGGCCTGGTGGCCCGTGCTGCCGCGTCGGCTCTCGATCACGCGCTCGCCGGGATGCAGCGTCTCCTGCGTCAGCGTCCACTCGCCCGCCCAACGCCCCGTCAGGTAATTGAGCGTGTAATCCCCTGGTGGCATCGCCCATGCCGCCGCTGCAGCCTGCTCAAGGGTGATAGGCTGAGCCTCGCCGTTCTCGATCGTCGCCGATCGCGCGAGAATCCCCGAGTCAGGATCGATCGCGTAGTAAAGCGTGACAAATATCTTCCGTTTGATATCTTTAAGGACAATATTTAAACCGTTTGTTGTTGTCTCGTGCCTCTCGTAATGCAGCACCAGGTCGCGATTCCCGTCGGCAAAAGTAACCTTCAGCGCCGGCTCAACGAAGAGTCCTGAACCCCATCCCGAGTACTCCTGCGGCGTAGTCGTATATGAGGAGTCAAACGAGGCCCACTCCCGTTCCGGCACGGCCGCTGGGATTTGGTCGCTCGACGCAAGCCTCCCTCCCCAATAGAGCTGCTGCAGCTCTCCCCGTGGATTGATGCCGATAGCGTAGGTCACGTTCCCGCCATCGAGGCGAAACACCTTCGTGGCATCGTAAGTGGCTGCGGATTGCTGCGCCATCCCGCTGAGCGCAGCGGACAGCAGGAGGAGTACGGCAAAGAACCTGATCCCGCCCGGCATGAATGACTTCCCCTGATTGTGGAATTTCGACCGCCCATCATAGCAGGCGCCGGGGCGCGGGAACATATCGACATGAACCAGCAGGCAGCGATGGGAGAGCCGTTTAAGCCTAAGAGTGAGGAGCAATCTCCCACTGAAGCCTGATTCAGCTGCTCCCCCAGGCGCCCACCGCGCTTCGCTTTGTTCATCTCCATGAGACTCGCTGGGAGAGATGCGGCGATCGCTTCGACTCCTTGGAACCGATGCACCCTCAGCCGCGTAACTTCCCTGTCCGTCCCGCCGCCGCGCCGGTTTGCAACAGTTCTTCACAGGCGGAGGGAGAGGATACGCTATTCTGAAATTGAGTAGCCGGAGGTCCTGGATGCTCTCATCCCCCACCTTGTCCGCGCCTGCCTGTCCCACGCCTGCCGAGACCATTGCGGCTGCACTCGATCGTGTGGTTCCCCTTCAGGGACTCCCCTTCGAGGACCGTCTCTGGCTCGCACGGAACGGCGAAGAGGTGGTGGCGCAGCCGGGAGACGTTCTGGCGGAAGAGGGCCAGCCAGCAGAACGAATGCTCCTGATCTTGAAGGGCGAACTTCATGTGCGCCGGCAGCGCGGCGGTCCTATGGAGCTGTTTATCGGCCGCACCGGGCAGATGACCGGTCTCCTTCCTTTTTCGCGCATGAAGGTCTGGGGAGGGCAAGCCTTCGCGGTATCACCCATTTGGGCGCTGTTTGTTCACAAAGAGAAGTTTCCCGAGATGCTTGCGGCCATTCCTTCGATGACCCAGCGCGTTGTCTCCACGCTGCTCGACCGCGTGCGCGAGGTAACCCGCATTGAACAGCAAGCAGAGAAGTTAAGCGCGCTTGGCAAGCTCGCCGGAAACCTGGCGCACGAATTGAACAATCCGGCGTCGGCCGCGCAGCGTGCCGCCTCCAGTCTCGTGATGGAGCTGCGCTCCAATCGCGAGAACCGCTTCAAGCTCGTCAATCTTTGCCTCACGGAGGAGCAGATTCAGGCCGTCGAAGACTGGGAGCAAAAGATTCTCAGCCGCCCCATTCGGCATGATGCGCGCGAAACCGGCCAGCTCATCCAGCTTGAAGAGGAGCTGCGCAACTGGCTCACGGCGCTGCCCTGTGACGGCGCCTGGGAGGTGGCGGCTCAGCTCGCTGAGCATCGCGCGACAGTGGTCGACCTTGAAGAGCTGCGCGAACTGATTGGCTCCGGTGCTTGTGTTTCGCTTCAATACTTCGCGCGCTACTTGAGGTCTTCGCGCTCCGTAGACACGCTGATTAACTCCACCGCGCGCATCTTCGACCTGATCAGCGCGGTGAAGGCCTACTCCTACATGGACCGCGCGCCGATCCTGGAAGTGGATGTACCCGCAGGTCTGGACGCAACGGTGCAGATGCTCCAGTCGCGCATGAAGAATATTGAGATCGAGCGCAACTACGAACCCGATCTGCCGCGCATCAGCGCTTACGGCAGTGAACTCAACCAGGTGTGGATGGCGTTGATTGAAAACGCGCTCGATGCCCTGGCCGAGACCAACCACGGCGGCAAACTGAAGCTGGCTTGCCGTCTCGAAGGCGAGATGCTTCTGGTCGAGATCTGGGACACGGGCCCGGGCATTCCGCCGGAGCTGCAGGACCGCATCTTCGAGCCTTTCTTCACCACCAAGGCGCCAGGCCAGGGCCTCGGCCTCGGCCTCGATAACGCCATGCGCATCGTACGGATGCACCGCGGGCACCTGAGTGTGCGCTCCGATCCGGGGTCCACCTGCTTCCGGGTCCGCTTGCCACTGGATCAATTGCAGGCATATTGACAGACTTCATTCTCCAGATCCGCTCGACTCGGTGAAAGACAACAGACACCATAGGAGGATTCCATGGCAAGTTCCGTGTCTACAGCGAAGAAAGTGGAGACAACAGTCACAACACTGCTGAATGTGCGGCGCGGCGCGGCGGCTATCGACTTTTACTCGCGCGCGTTCGGCGCAACCACCTTGTCGCGCATGGATGCCGGCGACGGAACTGTCGTTGCGCACCTCTCCGTAGGCAAAGGCGATTTCTGGCTCGCCGATGAGTCCCAGCCTCACCAGAACTTCAGTCCGGAGTCGCTGGGCGGCAGCAGCATGCGCATGGTGCTGATTTTGGACGATCCGGACGCCGCGTTCGACAAAGCTATCGCTGCAGGAGCGTCGTCGATCAGCCCCGTCCGGGATGAATCTTATGGATGGCGTATCGGGCGAGTCCTCGATCCGTTCGGTCACCATTGGGAGATCGGCAAACCGTTGGCGGAGGGCTAAGGGAGTGGACACAAGAATCAAGGCGCGAGAGACCATCGAGACTGACCGTCTTCTGCTGCGCCGTCCGAAGCCGAGCGATGCGCAGGCAGTCTTCCATCGCTACGCCTCCGATCGCGAAGTCACGCGATATCTGAGTTGGCCCACGCACCGCAACGTGGCTGACACGTTGGCGTTTCTCTCCTGGAGCGATGCGGAGTGGGACCGTTGGCCCGCCGGCCCATACCTGGTCCTGGAGCGAAACGGTGGCAGCACAAAACTCGTGGGCAGCACCGGCCTCTCGTACAAAACACCGCAGCGCGCGATCACAGGATATGTCTTCGCGCGTGAGGCCTGGGGACAGGGCTTCGCAACAGAAGCCCTGCAGGCCATGGTCGATGTTGCGCAGAAGACCGGCGTGGAGCGCCTGGAAGCGATCTGCCACGTAGATCACTCGCCTTCCGCGAATGTATTGGAGAAGTGCGGGTTTGTTCGAGAGGAAGTTCTGCGAGAGCACTTTGTGTTCCCTAACCTAAAGCCACAGAATAAGTTAGACGTATTTAGCTATGTACGGCATCTCTAGCGTTTAGTCGGCGTTACCAACCATATACGTTCCGGTATACGTTTTGAGAAATACTGGAGCGGCCTCGCTTTGCAGGGGCTCCGTACACGCTCTCATGTCCGCACTTCGGGCAGCGGATGTGCTCGGCCTCCGTATGCAGCAGTTCGCTCGGTGGAATCTTGTAGCCGCACTGTGGGCAAGTGTGGGTTAGATCAAACGTCTTCGTGTCTTGTCGCTTTCGTCGCATCGCTCGTTATTCACAACTTCGCGACCCCACGGGATTGGGCCTCAGCGGGCTGGTAGAATCTTGAGTTCCAGCAAACCC
>DATFSO010000010.1:0-53382 GCA_035262585.1 Occallatibacter sp.
TTAATCGCTTCGCCATTGTGTGGGAAGCGCGTTTTCCATCGCAAGGCATTTAACCGAAAGCAGGCTATGCGAAATGTGGAAAGCTGAAAAACGCTTCCCACATTTCGCACAGCCACGACGGCGGCTACGGACTTATATCCATGCCTAAACGAACAACGAACGTTTACACAAAATCGTTGACACTACCCGGCGCCTCACTTCCACCGTCCCACACACAACCGTCCCGGCCGCCAATGCTCCACCGTTACAGCTTCGTGCGCAATCTCAGCGGTTGTCAGAAGCCGTTCCCAATCCTCTTTTCTAAAGGCCCGCCGGAAAGACACTTGCCCATCATGCCGCACAAAATGGTGCCACCCCGCCAACTCCGCCATCCACCCAAACATCCTGCACGCCCACTCCGATCTCTCCAAATCATTCAAAAACCATCCTCCTCGGGCAGTGACCTCCATCCACCGCAGCAGGGTGACAATCTCCTCATCCTCTAGGTGATGTGTCGTAAGCGAACTGACCACGATATCCACTGGCCTCTCCGGTCGATACACCAGAGCATCGCCTGTCACCCACGCGATTCCGTGCTTCTTCGGCGTGAACTCTGCAGCCGCCCGTGCCGCATAGGGATTTAAGTCGATCCCTGTTAATTCGACAGCAATGCCGCGCCGATGAGTCCACCTTGCAATCTGTCGCAACAGATCGCCGCCGCCACTTCCCACATCGAGAATGTGCACCGGATCAGGTAGTCCACGTGGTAGCCGCCCCAGCCAGGCCAGCGTCGGCCGATAGCCTAGTAGCCAGCGGTTAACCTGCTCCAGACTGAGCAGGCAATCACGAAACTCCTCATAGCTGCACTCGCCATCCATCAACTCCGGAAGATCTCGCGGAGGCACGCGCCGCCTGAAGTCGATCTCTGCACGAGACCACATGTATCCAATATCCAATAGATGTGTCTCGGCATCATTCGTGCACCGGCGTTTATTCCGGAGATTTGTCAAAGTTCCCGCCACACTCGATCACAAAGGCTCCGGACTCGGTGTCAACCAGGCTGCCCTTATGTTTCATCTAACGATCTCAAACAAACCGGAAAGAGTCGGACTTTTTTTTTGAGAAATTGAGGGGCCCCTACCCATCCTCCGTTCATTCTTCTTCCTTTCGCTTCTCTCCTCGTTACACAAACTCTTATGAGTAACTTACGCGACTCATTGGTGCCTCACGTCTGCACAAATGCGGGTGCATTGCACCGCGAAAGGTGCAACTCAGGATGGGTTAGAATGATCTGCAAAGTTCTCCTACATTTCGCTGATTCGAGCAAAACGTCAGCGGCTTTTGGTATCCATCGAGTGAGATAAATCACCCGAGAAACCATCGGTTCTGATTCACATTGGGATCAGTTCCAAAGGTTGGTTGTAGCTGTGTTTCGTTTAGATTATCTATCCTGCTGTCTTACTATTCTGGCAACTGTTCTCGTCGGCCAAAAGAGGTGGAGTGGCCTAGTCCTCTCAGGGATTAACAGCTTTATTGTCTGTATTATCGGCCTCCATACCCGTCAGTTCGGTTTCATCCCCGCTAATGTGTTTTGCATTGGCGTTTACGCATTCAGCATCCGATCCTGGGTCAAACGCACCGCGAATTAGTACTCCGCCACCGGTACGGTGCCCAAGGATGGAAACCCGGCAGCCGGAGTGTGCAATCAGCATGTCAGGACCGACCTAGGTCTCCGTTGCCTCATCCATGCGATTTGGGGTCCCACGGATAGATCTTCGTCCGTGGGGTCAAAGCATGGGTGGGATCCTTGGAATCTCCGCGCCCCATCTATGCGAAGCATGGGTAGGGGGTAAGTCCCTTAGTCACTACTCCCTGTTCCCTAATCCCTGGATCGCTGACCCCTGATCTCGTCTTCTACACTTGGAACAGCCATGACCGAAACCGTGCTTCCCGCCCCGCCTGTCGCCCGCAGGGACCGCAAGGAAACCGTCCTCCACGGCGTTACCCTCACCGACGACTACGCCTGGCTCCGCGACAAGGATAACCCCGAGGTCACCGAACACCTCAAGTCGGAAAACACCTACGCCGAAGCGGTCACCGCCGGCCTGGCCCCGCTCCGCGACGAGCTTTACAACGAGATGCTCAGTCACATCAAGCAGACCGACGAGTCGGCTCCCTACCGCGAAGGAGACTGGTGGTACTACGTCCGCACCGAAGAGGGCAAGCAGTACACCATCTTCTGCCGCAAACGGGGTGTGTCCCAAACCCCTGCAGTTGGGACGTGGGAAACATCTGGACCCGCCCCGGACGCTCCAGAGGAAATCATTCTCGACGGCAACCAGCTTGCCGAAGGCCAGGCCTTCTTCGCCATCGGCGCATCCGACATCTCCGACGACGGCCGCTGGCTCGCCTACACCACCGACCTCACCGGTTTCCGCCAGTACACCCTCCACATCAAGAATCTCGAAACCGGCGAACTCCTCCCCGATCCTCCGTCATCGAGCCCGCAGGAGCGTGTCGGTTCTCTCACCTGGACCTCGGATAACAAGACGCTCTTCTACACCGTCGAAGACGAAGAGCAGAAGCGTCAGTTCCAGCTCTATCGCCACTCGCTTCACGCGCCGTACGAAGAGGACATCCTCGTTTACCAGGATGACGATGAGCGCTTCAACATCGGAGTCGGCCGCACCCGCGACGGGAACTACATCGTCCTCGAATCCGGCAGCCACATCACCAGCGAGTGCCTCTTCCTGCCCGACAAGGAGCCCACCGGCCAGTTCACCATCATCAGCCCGCGACGGGACGACCACGAATACTACGTCGACCACCGCAACGGCCAGTGGTTCATCCGCACCAACGATCGCGGCCGCAACTTCCGTCTCGTCACCGCTCCCGTCGACGCTTTCTCGCGCGAAAACTGGGTAGAGCGCATCCCGCACCGCGACTCCGTGATGCTCGAAGATATCGACCTCTTCGCCGGATTCTTCGTCGCCTGCGAACGCGAAGACGGCCTCCCGCGCCTGCGCCTCTGGAGGTTCCAGGACGAAAGTCCAGCAGCCAATCCCGCCGGCGAAATCGCCTTCCCCGAGCCCGCATATAACGCCTCACCCGGCATTAACCGCATCTGGGAGACGAAACGCTTTCGCTACGGCTACCAGTCGCTCGTCACTCCCGGCTCCGTCTTCGAGTACCACCTCGACTCGCACAGTTCCATCCTGCTCAAGCAGCAGGAAGTCCCCGGCGGCTTCGACCGCACGCTGTACGCGAGCGAACGCATCCAGACTACGGCGCCCGACGGGGTTTCCGTTCCAATCTCGCTGGTTTATCGGCGCGACAACTTCGAGAAGAACGGCAAATCGCCGCTGTACGTCTACAGCTACGGCTCCTACGGCTACTCGCTTCCGCTCGGTTTCAACTCCAACCGTCTCAGCCTGCTCGATCGCGGCGTCGTCATGGCCTACGCGCACATCCGTGGCGGCGGAGATCTCGGCGAGACCTGGCACGACGCCGGCAAGATGCTCGTCAAGCGCAACACCTTCACTGACTTCATCGCCGCCGTCGAGCACCTCACGACCGGCGGCTACGGCGATCCCAAGCGCGTCGCCATCGAGGGCGGTTCCGCGGGAGGATTGCTTATGGGCGCTGTCACCAACATGCGCCCTGATCTTTTCCACGTCGTCCTCGCACATGTTCCGTTCGTGGACGTGATGAACACGATGCTCGATGCATCGCTTCCGCTCACCGTCCCCGAATATGAAGAGTGGGGCGACCCGAACAAGGAAGAATACTTCCGGTACATGCTCAGCTACTCGCCCTACGACAACCTGAAGCCCGTCGCCTATCCGGCGATGCTGGTCAAGACCTCGCTCAACGACAGCCAGGTCATGTACTGGGAGCCGGCAAAGTATGTCGCCAAACTCCGCACTCTGAAGACCGACAGCAATCACCTCCTGCTCGTCACCAACATGGACGCAGGCCACGGCGGCGCCAGCGGCCGCTACGACTACCTCAAGGAGATCGCCTTCGACTATGCCTTCCTGCTAAGAGAGTTGAGCGTGGTTTGAGTTTCTTGCATTCTGAAAGGTACTGCTCCAGTCTTGCGTATCGCCTAACCTATTGAACCCATCATCCTGAGCGTAGCGGCCGTAGGGCCCCGCAAACGCTCACGTTTGTGGGGTAGGCGAGCGAAGGATCTGCTCTTCGTCGCGACTACCAGTTCCTGCTCCGCGAGCTGGAATTGATCAACTCACAGATGGACAGATCCCATTGATCCTGCGCGCAATTGTCCTCGCAGTTACGACAAGCCTTCTCGGCTTAGTGTCGAATGGTATGGCCGCGGCCCAGCAGACCACGTCAGCCGCCGGCCCAAATGTTCTCGTCTATCACGACGACGCAGGCATCAGGCCACCCGAACTGCTCGCGACAGATTTCTCAATACTTGCAGCAAGCGACTGCAAAAACGAAGTCACCGGAATCGTAACTCTCTCTCTCTCGTAATTGACTCGAGCGGCAAGTCGCGAAACATCGCAATTCTCGATCCGTTTGCCGATGATCTCGACCGCCTGGCGATTGGCATCGCCAAAGTCGACCGATTCACGCACGGTATAAGAGACAATGTCGCGGTCAACGTCGCGCGTGAAATTGAAATAACGTTGTCGATCTGCACAGCGCGAATTGTCGACAAAGACGGAACGTCCTCAGTTCGGCTCAGGCTGGAATCAGCCCCAATTCAAAGACTGCTTCCTGGCACCAAAGGACCACCTTCGACGGCAACTCTAACGTCTGATCCGCGACTGGATGCACCCGATAGTCCAAAGCCTTTTCACCTGGCTGAAGGTATTGACCAGTTCCAACCCATACTTCCGAACCCGAGATTCCCCAAGACGAACGAAGAGCAAAATTTCAGGGCGCATGTCTCGTCAGCGTGATCGTTGACGAAAGGGGATTTCCTCACCACGTCAGAGTAGTTCGTGGCCTGAACAAAGAACTAAATCAAAAGGCTGTTGAGGCCGTCTCCAATTACCGTTTCAAACCCGCGAAGAAAGGGAAACACCCTGTCGCTGTTGTGACGCCAATTGAGGTGAATTTCAAACTCTATTGAAGCCGCGACGCATGCGCCCACAGTCCCAGCCCCGGGTTGGCGATAAAGAAAATCTCCTCGCCATCCACCCTGTTCCACCCATGCGATAACTTGTCCGGGTTGTAGCGCTCCATGATTTCGTCTAACTCGCCATAACTGAATCCAACGCCCTCAACCTCTTCGCGGCTAAGTCGGCCCGGACACCACGTAATCCCGAATCGCCCTTCCGAGGACGCATGAATCAAGTGCGCCGCCGCACCTAGCTCCGCAGCCAGGTCTTCGTTTTCCTCAACCGCTTTCAGCGTCGCCGGCGTACCGCGATAACCATATTTCCGGATCAGCGTATCGATGCGCTTGTCTTCGCCGAACTTCCGCACCCCGGGAGCAAGCACGATCAACTCCGCGCCATCTGCCAGCGCCATCCTGGTCCGGTAAACCGCCTTGTTACCCAGCCACGTCGAGTGAAACTCCCGAGGTTCGAGAAACACCACGGCCTTCCGGATCGGCTCCTCCACCATCTCGAAGTTCACCTTCAAACTGAGCTCCGCCGCGCGATGGAAACACTCCACATCATCTCCGATGAACAAACCGCGGACCGCGATTCGCCCATCGCTGTTAAGCCCAACCACCGTCAACACGTACACAATCAGCATGTCCTTCAAGAAGTGATCCGATGCATAATTCAGCACCGCGCGCACCGGGTTCTCCGCGCGCCCCATGATGCGCTCCATCCCGTACACCGCGCTGAGATAGTGGCTGCGATTGATGCCCAGCCGCCCACCGGTGCCAATCAGGATGTTCTTGTTGTAATTTGCCATCCCGATCACTTCATGCGGCACTACCTGCCCGATCGAGAGAACCAGATCGAAATCGCCGCGCGAAATCAGCTTGTTCACCTGCGCCGGCCACGCGAAGTTCAACTTCCCTTCCGACTGCCGGCAAATAAACTCCGCCGGCACCTCGCCCAGCGTCTCGATATCCGTGCGCCAGTTATGAACCTGAAACAGCTCATGCGGCATAAAGGGATACATATGGTCGATCTGCTCGGCCGTCATCGCCGCATGTGTGCCGATCGCCGGCAGCACCGCCTTCAATCGATCACCGAAGTGCTCCCACGCAGCACACGTCAGCAGGCCCGCCTGCGAGTGCAGGCGCGTAATGTCCGGCGGCACCGCGAGCACACGATTGCGTTGCCCCAGCTTCCCCAGGGTTTCCTTTAGCAGCTCCGTGACGTGTGACGGTGCAATCTCGAGATCTTCGCCGCCGGTTGCGCAATACAGGGCCATAGCTCCACTCTAAATCCAGCGCGCAGGAACCGGTTCGAGTCCTTTCCCGCTCTCAGGCACACGCAATTTCTTGCGCTTCGAAATCGTGTAAGGATGAAAGCCCCGGAATGTTTGAACCCCGCCACGTCGGCCAAGGCGCCCCGCAACAAAAAAGTCGAACCGATCTAGTGCTTCAGGGTTGGGAGCGGACTGTGAAAACCGACGTCTACTCTGCGGTACTGGTGGGCGGTGAGGGACTCGAACACCTGCCGGAAGCGAAAGCTAAAGCGTTCGGTATCAATAACTTGTTCCAAGTGGTCGGCTGTGCGTCCTCCAGCGGCGATACAATCCTCCACGCTTTTCGCACGGCTCCAAACTGTGCATAACTTTGCACGCCTCCTAGCGAACCATGATCATCCACGACAGGATTGATCGGGCGGTTGGGCGCTGTCCGGAAAGCCTCCGGCGCTGGACTTTCACCGCATCGTCAATCCCTAGTAGTGCGACGAAATCCGTTGACCCGCACGCCCCCGATCTCTGCGTGTGGACTGCACGCGAATCCGGAAAGCCGCACGAGCAAGAGAGCAGGAACGAGAGCGACGAGAGATTGCGGAAGACGTGCATATTGCTTTGGACACCACCAGTTCTGCAATTGTTCCGCATTGTGGCGAGGCAACCCGCGATTGCAGCAAGAAGGCGTTGTGGGCGGTTAACCGGCAAACTGAAGTTACGCCTTGGGGCACGATGGCGAAACATTAGCCCTAGTTCCCAGCTGGCGGTTTGGTCTCCAGTTCCTTCAGTTTGTCTTTAGCGTTCTCGTTGTTCGGATTCTTTTCAAGCGATTTTTTGTAGTTTTCAATCGCCAGATCCTTCTGCCCGGATTTCATGTACGCTTCTCCCAGGCTGTCATACACATTGCCGGAGTCGGGATACAGGCTGACATTCAGCTTGAAGATCGTCATTGCTTCCTGTGGGTGCTTGCCGGTCAGGAGTCCATAGCCCCAATCATTAATCGAGCCCTCATCCAGCTTGAACTTCGAATCTTGCTTCTGCATCGCGGCATAGATCTCCGAAGCATGATCCCAGCCTTTCTCGTTCAGCTGTTGACGAAACGCATCCAGCGTGGCAGGAGGACCTGAAGCGGCCCGAAAGTTCACTGCCAGCGTGTGGGGCGGTACACCCGCCTCAACTGGAGCCTTCTTCAGAAAAACCATTGCGGCTGCATCGTGTTTGAGATAGGCATTGAGGAACTCGAGCGTGTACCGTGCCACCCAGGCATACCCCACCACTCCGTCTGCTCGGCTGTAATCGCTCTTTGGCTCAAAGTGCTTCCAGAAGTCATTCTCGCGCTGGAAAGTTGAGCTGAACTCCCCGTGCGTCAGACCCATCATGTGTACCGTAATCAAGTCGCCGTGGAGCCACGTGTTCAGTACATTCGGCGAGTGATCTTCATTCTGAGGCATATTCGCCTCCTGCTCTTCCAAAGAGATTTCTCCCTGGGTGAAAAACAGGAGCGGAATCGGCATGTTCTCGGGGTGTACGCCAGCCTGTTTTACCAGTCCCGGGAAATAGCGCATGCTGCCGTCCAGCGCAAACAGTGCATCTATCCGGCTGTCCCGTGACGCCGCAAACAGGTTTGAGATACCACCCCAGCTGAATCCGCCCACCCCGACCTCAGACATATCTGTGTCCGGCAGCGAGTGCGCGTATCCGATCAGAAACGAAATATCTGCTGCCTGCGCGTTGACTCCCGGCAGATCCGCCGTCATCCCTCGCGTCCATTGCCCCATATCCGGACTGGCTATCACGACGAACCCATTGCTGGCCAGGTACTCGCAGAGATCAACGTTCTCCCACGACACGTTCGAGAAACTGGGCGCATAAATCACGACCGGAAATCGCCCCGTCTCCATCGCGGCATCGCGTACAGCCCACAGCTTGTCGCTGAGCGCCGGGGCCAACACAGCTGTGAGTTCCTTCAGTTCGTCAGCAGTGGCCTTCTTCGCAAAATCTGTCTCCGTCACCCGCAGCGTTGCATAGTCGCCGACCGTCATCGGCGCCTTGCCAGTCTTTTCCGCTGGATACCACACCAGAGTTTGCAACGGTCGTGCCCGCTCACCCGAATATGGCTTGCCAAGCTGATCTACTGCGCTGTGATAGGTGCGCGCGTAATCATACTGCTCCACCACCTTCAGTCCCACAGCGTGTGGCCCGGCAGCATTAGTGAAGGTAAACCGCAGAGGGCCCTGCGCCCCTAGCAACGGCACGAAGGAGACAGCCAAAAAGCACGCGAAACGCCGACCCGCCCGAATCACTCGGAACCTCCAAGGTAAGAAATTGGTCTGAGCGCAATTCTAGAACACGCGTTCGCAAACATTCGATTACGGTTGATGGACCTGCTCAACGCTGACTTGAAAGGCAGCGAAGTTCGTCAAAGTTCCGGTAAGCCGACAATACGTCCAGAACCCAGCTTGTTTCCTGACACGATGGGGCAGAATATGGATGATGATGGCCAAGAAACCCAATTGCAAGCAGCGAGTCCACGCACCGGGCATTGCTCTGGGTGCAGGATTCTTGTTGGCCTTTGCCTCGGGGTTAACCTTTCGAGCAAACGCACAGATTGAGGTCTTCAAGCCTCTTCATCTTTCGCGTGTTCAAGGTGTCGTGGCGGACACGTCAGGAAGGCCGGTCGCTAATGCCGAGGTTGCCCTTGTAGGAGACCCTGTCGGAGACGAGGCTGTTGGATTTAAAACCACCACGGATGATGCTGGAAGATTCGCGCTCGATCAAGCGTCCGGCCGGTATTGGCTTCGAGTGTCAGGGTCTAGGTATTCGCCAGCCGCCCGTGAAGTAGTCATCGGACCTGACCTCGAAACACTGTTCCACAAACCAGACCTCTACGTGATGCTTGGACCCGGTAGCTGCAACGACGCGTGTTCATCGATTTACACCAGCAGGAAGAAGTTTGATCGGGCCGTGCGCTGGAACACTGGACACTACTACTAGGCAATCGTCGAATCCAGTTCAAGTGAGCCGATTTGGAGTGGAGATGACCAGCTATTCATGCCCGGTGTGCGGTTTCGCCGGACTCTATGCTCCCCCATATGACGAAATGGGGTGCGCATCCTTTGACATCTGCCCGTGCTGTGGAACCGAATTTGGGTACGACGATTCCAAGACATCGCACTCGGAACTTCGCAGGCGCTGGATTGGCGCAGGTGCTCTCTGGTCGAACCGCACGGTGAATGCGCCTCCTGCATGGGATGCAATCAGGCAGATGCGATCCGCTGGCTTGCACGACTAGGGTTCGTTGCCATGAACCATTACCGGCAAGCCGGAAGTTATGGCGAAAAGACTAGCCCACCATCCAACTCCTGATAGGCTCTTGTTGCGGATCAGGCGAGTTTCGCATTAATGTTTTGTGCGGCTTTCTGTTTTGACTTCTTCATTGACAATCGATCCAATGGTGGTCCCATCCTCCAAACACGCTATCGGAGTGCTTTGCTGCCTCATCGCGGTCGCAGCATGCATCGTCGCGTGTATCCTTGCACGGTCCAGGCGTCAGGAATTTCCTCCCAGTTGGCCGGTGCCTGTGTCTCTCACCGTCCTTCAGTTAGCGCTCCTGGTTGATATGCTCTTCAGTCTGCGCTGGCTCTTGCACAACAAGCTGGCAAGTGAATTCAAGGTTCATCACCTCTATGACCGCCGGGTGGGCCCACAGCATCTTGCCCTTTTTCTTGTGGCTGCCGCGGCGTCAACTGGAATCTGGTTGCTGTTGAAAAGCCTGCGGGGCAGGAGAGGGGCGCAATTGGCGTCCTGCGGAATGGTTCTGTGGATATCCACTTGGTTCGCGGAGGTGATCTCTCTCCACTCGATGGACGTCTTCCTCCACAACTCGCTTGCTCACGTCACTATACGCGACGGGGTCTGGATTGTGAGTTCCATCATGATCTCGTACGGGGTCTTGCTGGATGTTAGAAGAGCGCCGACGACTGCAACCCGACGATCTATTCAGGCAGTTGAGGAAGAAAACATACAGCAGAAGGCTTGATGACCTACACGTACGGTGAGTCGCACTCTCCACGGCGGAATCTCGGCGTTCTGAGCGAGTGACGGGCTAACCGGAACTTACGGCGAAGATCAAAGTTCCGGTTTGCCGACAGTCAAATTCAATCCTCAAGTGCAACAGATTGTGATTTCGCAGACCAGTATTGCAACGGGTACGATCATCATGTTCTTCGTTTCTCTCTTTCTCAGGCTCTCGCTGGGTGACGTGAGCTTCTTGATTATCCCGCCGATCTGCGCAATCTGGGCCTGGAGAGCAGCGCGAGAACCTCTCTCATAGGAACCGGAAGTTACGGCGAAGATTCGTCAAAGCTCCGGTTAGCCGACCGCACAGTCGCTCCGAGATCCTGCGACTGGATACTGAAGGGCGCTAGCGAACCAGTAGGAAGCGGATCAATGCTAACGCAAATGCAAAGGCGAACCCATACCCGAAGCTCTCGATCCGAACTGGAGCATGTCCCCGCCTTCGCACTCCACGTCCGACCATTGCCATTGCGAGTCCGGTAAGTAGTGGGCTGATCAGCAAGCTGATCCCATGCAGCTTGGACGGATGCACCAAAGGGTGAGGGAATATGAGAACGCTTAGGAAGCCCAAAGCGAGTCCTACAATTACCAGCAATACCGCCGCAGCAATTGGGCTTCCGCGCCGCGCTGTGACCCTGAATTGACGCAAAGAGCGATATACGCCAGCGACAATCGCGCTGATGCCAATCTCCAGTAAAGCTTCGAAGAGTAGCTCAAGGAGGAATCCCAAGAAGTCGTCCATACGCAACGTGCAGAGAAACCCCATCATAAATGGGCTCACGCGTGATAGTGCCGCTGCAATCAATGGCTGACGGGAGCTGGCCTCTAGGGAAGTTACGAGCGTTGAGACGAAGATTCGTCAAAGTTCCGGCTTGATCAAGCTGAGATCCATTTCACCCTAATTGCTTAACTAGACCGTCTAAGCTTTAATCAGCGCCGCAGAGACGCCACGGAGGCCGATGGAGTTCCGACCTACCTTGCCCGTGATGGTGGTCCTTGCGGTTTGTTGCACGGCGAGTCCAGCGCAGCAGCCCACGCCGGGCGAGTATGGTTCTTCCAGTTTCACCAGCCAGACGACGAACGTGATTGTACCGGCGCTAGTGCGGGACCCGGCGGGCAAAGTGGTTTACACGCTCCGGGCCGATGACTTCGTGCTGACCGACGACGGAGTGCCGCAGAAACTCACGCTCCAGCTTGAGACGGGGGGTGAGCCGCTGGCGCTAGTTATCCTTATCGAGGCCGGAAGCGCAGGGACGCGCCAGTTCCAGAAGTACGAGCGACTCGTTCCGCCGCTGGCGCCCATGCTCCCGTCCATCGTGGGAAATGTCCTCCACCGCGTGGCCGTTGTCACGTTCGACAGCCACCCGAAGTTGGTTCAGGGCTTCACCTCCGATCTAGATGAGGCGGAATCGACCTTGCGAGGGCTATCAACGGGATGCTCGCGGCACAATCAATACGACACCTGCCATGAGCGGGAACCTCCGAATAACATGCCCACTGGCAACAACGATGCGGCTACCCTGGATAGCCTGGTGTTTGCGGTGAACCTGCTGCGAGCCGCGCCTTCCGGCTACCGGCGAGTCATTCTGCTGGTGAGCGAGACGGCTGACCGAGGCAGCGAAACCACGGTGGAACAGGCGGTGCGAGCCGTAACGGAGACCAATACTACCGTCTACGCTATCGGCTTCTCGACGACGAAGTCCGAGTCCATGCATTACGCATATCGCCAATTGCCTCTGCGCCCGCACCCTCCGCGAGGGAGTGAACAGGTTGAGTTCGAGAACACGACGCCCAACCCGCCGCACGGGTGTATGGGCAAAGACCAAGACCCCGATCCGAACGCACCAGCCAGCCGTTGGTCGCAATTCTACGATTGCGTAGCGCAGCTTGTGCCGCCGCTGACCTTTGCGAAGATCGCGGCGATTGCGACGGCTGACAGCCTGCTCAAGAATGTTCCGGCGACTGTGTCGCGGCTGACAGGAGGCGAGTACTTCAAACTGGGCAGCGAGCGAAGTCTTGAGCAGGAGCTGACGGCGATCGGAAATCATCTGCCGAATCGGTACGTTCTGAGCTTTCATCCGCAGGCGCCGCATCCCGGACTACACGTGCTGAAACTCAAGTTGCCCTACTACGAAGGGCTTGCGATCACGGCGCGGACGAGCTATTGGGCAGAGACAGCTGCCGTAACAGAGGAGCGATGAAAACCTGCCATCCGTAACGAGTTCTCGGCTCCATCCAAGTGCCTGAAGGAGATCGCTTTCAACTACGCCATTTTGCTGCTTGAATTACAAATCGTGTGAATACAGTCCGAGTATTCTTCCGGAGGTACCTTGCACCTGCGCCCACTCATGGCTGCTTCGATTGCGTGGCAATCGCAAATGCACAATCTCCTGTTCCCGCTGCCCACATCTATGAAGGATCAACAGACTGGAAGCTCATTCGATCTCCGGTGCCCATCGCTACCCCGGAGGCCGACATGCCCGACATCCGTCGGCCCAAAAGTGTCACCCATGTCTCCGGGTCGGACCGTACAGAAGTGGTGGGCGGTCAGGGACTCGAACCCCGGACCCCTTCCTTGTAAGGGAAGTGCTCTAACCAACTGAGCTAACCGCCCGCGAAAACCACTCCCAAGCGATTGATTCCAGGGGAGTGGTAGACGGTATGGGACATTTGAGTCAAAGAGCAGGCCTGATTCGGGCGCTCGATCGTATTGCTGACCCAAGACATGAGTATATTTCATCGCGGTCTGGATATGCCCATGATTGACGATCCTTAACGTAAGGGCTACTCTCATCTTGCTCGTCCTTCGCTCCCCCTCTGCAGTGAGGTCTCAACCCCACCCACAACAAGGACAAGTGCCCATGAGAAGCGCAACACTTGCTCTCTTCCTGTTCGTTGCCGCCACCCTCAATGCCCAGAAAGACAAAATCACCACTTTCGATGTTCCCAACGGGACCTTCACAGCCCCACTAGGTATTTCGCCTTCAGGTGCAATTGTTGGCTACTATGACGATACGATGGGAGAGATTCGCGGATTTCTAAGAGACTCTCACGGCAAGTTCATCACGTTCAATTTCCCAAATGAGCCGAGTATCTTTCCAACGGCAGTGAACCAGTCCGGGGAGATTGTCGGCTATTACAATGTTCCCTTCAACCAGCAGACGGAGCCGGTACAAGTGGGCTTTGTTCGAAGGGCCAGTGGTACCTTCACCTCGATCAAGCCACCGGGCGCGACAAATGTATACCCGAACGGGATCAATTCAGCAGGAGAGATTGTTGGCCAGTACGTGGACCTAGGGCAATTTACGCACGGCTTCATTCAAAGCCCGAGTGGAACGCTCACGGTATTCGACATCACCGATGACGGATTTCCAGGGACGAGAATCATCGCTATCAACTCCGCCGGACAAAGCACAGGTTCTAACTCGAACATTCACGATCCAGTCGGAACAGAGCATGGGTTCCTGAGGCAGCCCGACGGAAGTATCAAGGCATTTGATGTTCTCAATGCGATTGAAACATTGCCGCAGGCAATCAATGCAAGAGGGCAGATCGCCGGGTACTACACCAATGTGAGCACTCACGGATTTGTGCGGGACGTCGACGGCGATGTGACAAGCATCGATGTTCCCAGCGCGAGTCACACATGGATCATGGGGATTGATGCACACGACCGGGTTGCTGGAAATTACCTGGACTCGAATGCCAGGGTTCACGGATTTGTGCGCGATAAGGACGGGGATATCACAACGATAGATGTTCACGGCGCCGCGCACACAAATGTGGTGGCCATGAGCCAGCTGGGTGATATTACCGGGGTGTGGATTGACTCGAACGGTGATTCACATGGTTTTGTGGTCTCCCATGAAGCCAATGACAAAGAGAAGTGACAAAACCTGGGTCAAGACTTCGGGTTTGGGCCATTTTCATTCTTTTAGGCGGTAAGCAACGCGGAATCACCAGGGCTTATGATTTCATACTGAGCTGACCGCGTTGATGGAAGCCCGGAAACCGGGCCTTCATCATAACGGCGTGCCATTTCCGCGCTTCGAACGTTCGGACGTCCGCCCTGCATCGGCCTCCTCACCATATGTCCCAAATCGGGCACGATTGGTAATCTAATCCTTGTGCCTCGCCTTATTGTGAATGCTGACGACTTCGGAATCGCTTCCGGAGTCAATCGAGCCATACTGGAGCTTCACGCCGGTGAAGTGCTCACCAGCACCACACTCATGGCACGGGCTGCAGCCACGGAAGAGGCCGCGAAGATGGCGCTTGCCATGCCCACACTGGGCGTGGGCTGCCACGTTGTTCTGGTCGATGGCGCTCCGGTTTCCGATCCGCACAGCGTTCGCTCACTCCTCGATGGCAAAACGGGGAGCCTTCACCCTGGACCGGGCAGCTTTCTCCAACGGCTCTTTACTGCCCGCATTCGAAGCGCCGAAATCGAAGCCGAAGCCGCGGCGCAGATCGCCCAGCTGCAGAGTTACGGACTGCGTCTAACGCACATCGACACTCACAAACATATGCACATGTTCCCATCGATCCTGCGGCCGGTGCTGCGTGCAGCGCGAGCGGCGGGAATTCATGCCATTCGCAATCCCTTTGAGCCCCTGTGGAGCCTCAACGCTACAGTCAATGCACCCGAGTTGCGACGGGCGCAGGTAATCCTGCTTCGCCGTTTCGAAGCTGGTTTCCGCCGCATCGTCGCTGAAGAGGGCTTCACCACGACCGATGGCGCCATCGGTGTTCTGGCGACGGGGACACTCAACATCTCCGCCGTACACGCAATCATCTCGGCGATGCCGGAGGGAACCTTCGAGTTCGTGTCACATCCTGGATATCGTGACGAGCAACTGGCGCACACAAACACGCGGCTTCTGGAATCGCGGGAGATCGAACGCAACGCCCTGATGGCGATTAGAGATTATGCCGGCATTGAGCTCATCTCGTTCGCCGGCCTCTCGAACCCGCAGGCGAGGCCGTGCGCTGAAACCCGCTGAAGGGAGCAACCTTCTGCATCTTGCAGGCGACCCGAGGCGTCCAACGAATACTGGCAGAACACGTACCTGAGTAAAGCAAGGCGGCGGCATGCGCATTGGCATCACATGTTATCCCACGTACGGCGGCTCAGGCGTGGTTGCTACCGAGTTGGGCATCGAATTGGCCGCGGCCGGCCACGAAGTTCATTTCATCTCCTATTCACAGCCCTTCCGCCTCAGCGGACGCGACGACGGCATCTTTTACCATGAGGTTCCGGTCTCGAGCTATCCGCTCTTTGAATTCCCCCCTTATGACCTGGCTCTGGCATCGCGCATGGCGGAGGTTGCCGAGTTCTGCAATCTCGACCTGCTCCACGTCCATTACGCTATTCCACATTCGGTGAGCGCTCTGCTCGCCCGACAGATGCTCGCGGCCCGCGGTCGAAAGCTGCCGTTTGTCACCACGCTGCACGGAACTGACATCACGCTCGTCGGTCTCGATCGCAGCTATCTTCCCATCACCCGGTATTCGATTCAGGAGAGCGACGGAGTCACGAGCATCTCGCGATACCTGAAAGAAAAGACCATCGCCGATTTCGACATCTCGCGGCCAATCGAGGTCATTCCTAACTTCGTCAATTGTGACGTTTACACGCCAATTGCCGAAGATGAACTTCGCGAAAGGGCTCGCTCCAAATTCGCCGGCCCTGGCGAAGCCATTCTCATCCATCTCTCCAACTTCCGGCCGGTCAAGCGCGTGGTCGATGTCGTCAAGGTCTTCGCCCACGTCGTCCGCGAAGTTCCCGCGCAACTCATTCTTGTCGGCGACGGCCCTGACCGCTCCGCTGCCGAGTGGCTCGCTCACGATCTCAAGATCAACGACAGAGTCCATTTTCTCGGCAAGCAGGATCGCGTGAATGAGCTTCTGCCATTGGCCGATCTCATGATCCTGCCCAGTTCGATGGAGTCTTTTGGACTGGCCGCGCTCGAAGCCATGGCCTGCAAGGTTCCCGCCATCGCCACGCGAGTAGGCGGAGTTCCGGAACTGGTCGAAGACGGCGTGAACGGCCTGCTGTTTCCTGTCGGAAAAGTAGATGAGATGGCAGCCGGCGTCATCAGCTTGCTCAAGAATCGCAACCGTCTCGACACCATGCGCGACGCCGCGCGCAAAGACGCACAGAAGCGCTTCTGCGCATCACTGGTTCTGCCCAGGTACGTCAAGTTCTACGAGCAGATCCTCGGACGATAGGGACGACTGAACCAATAGACATCTCATTCCGACCGACCTGAAGGGGAGTGGAGGAACCTGCATTTGCCACTTTTCAGGTGTGAACTTCAGACAAGCTCCATTTGCAAGCACTCATTCGTCCGTCACACCCGCTCCGCTTCAAACCGCGGAGCCCACCCGATCCGCTCCCAGAACTCTTGCGCCAGCGCCACCGTCTCCAACCGAACCTGCGGCGGCGTTCGCAAAAGAATCTCCGCACCGCTTCCTTTTGCCGGACCTTCGGTAAGCTCCTGCGCATCGGCAACGAGCGCCAGGCATTTCTCGGCTCGATATGTGCACGAGGCAAGGTCCGCAATCGACATTTTCTTTGTGGGGGTCATCAGGACTGTACGCGGCGGCGCCATGCGATCGAGCAGACAGAAGATCTCCAGCTTCGATTCCAACTCATCGGGAACGCAATCAATCGCCAGGTCAGCCTCGCGCACCGCTTCTTCGATCGTGGAAACAAACACTACGCTTGGCAAGGCGGCCGGCCCCAACTGCTGGCGCAGATACTCCTGCGCATGATGCAGGTTGGCCGGCATCACGTCTTCGAGCCGCACCTCGTATCCTGCGCACGCAGCAGCATGCGCAAGCCATCGGCCTAGCGGCCCGGCTCCAATAATGGCAACTTGCATCGGCTTTAGAGGCTTTATCTCGTGGCGAGGGCCTTGGCCACATCGTCGGCGTTCGGCCTGGAGTGCTGAAGATGGTCGGCGATTCGCGCACGCTCCTCGGGCGTGAGCGTAGGCACAAGCGCCAAAATGCGACGCAGCGTCACCGCAACGTCGTCAATGTAGTTCATCAGTCGAATGGCTTCTCCAGACAGCGGCATGAAAGTCCTCGATTTTGAAGTCAAAAGCCCATTGTAGGCGCTCTGGTCGCGGTCAGGAAAGCGCCGAACGAGTCCAGCCGTTTTGCCGCTACTAAATCATTGTTCGAAGCGCAGAAGCACCGAGATCATGTACTTGGCCAAGTCGTCAGTCTCTTCATTCGCGAGTGTCGTCAACGAGAACCAGGTGGTCGAGTCAACTTCATTGCGCGTCTGAACGACCAGTTCGTATTCCCGATCGAATCCCAGCGCCTTGCCCGTAAAGGCCACCCTTTTATTCTCGGGATTGAACTGCATCACAAATCCCTCATCGTCTTCGCGGCGAATCTCCAGCCGGTTCCGATCCGGATCGACGGAGCGCAGAATCGTGCGGCCGGCCTTTGCATTCAGGCGTTCGCATCTGATCGAGATCACCTCGCGCAGCCCATTCAATTGGAGCGGAAGCTCACGCGTTAGCAGGTCAGCCTTGGCGTCGGCTCGCCTCTTCTCCGCCGATGCAACGGTCCGCCTGGGCTCGTAGAATGCAAGCTCCTCGTCTTCCCATGTAGGTGGTGCCTTCCGTACAGGCGGGCCATCGGCGCCTTTCGCGGGTTCCGTGATTTCTGCGATGCGCCGGGAAAGAATATCGTTCGCTGTTTGAGTTGACATAGTAGGGTCTCGGTAATTTCCGATCTTATCCCAGCCTCGGATATCCCTTGAACTATCAGCGATTCTCGAAACGGTACTTTTGTGGGGTATCCCCACCCGGAAGCGGCATTCATTCCCAAGAGGATGCACCCTCGTCACGTTCATGCGAGATGGCGCGAAACCTGGGCATCATCCATGACGTCATAGTTCTGTAGGGCTGTAGCCTCGGCATCTTGGTTATGGACCACCAAAGATCCCGAGGCGGAGGCGTAAGGTTGACCCGCGTCGCAATCTTTGCGAGTTGCGTTTACCTCATGTGCGCGGCTGGACCAGTCTGGGCCGAATCTGCGCAATCTGATCCAAGTCAAGCTGCGGGAATCATTCTGCCGGCCGGAACAAAAATCGAACTGGCCGTCATCGCTCCAGTATGGTCGCGCTCAGCCAAGGCGGGCGACAGTCTCTACACGCAGGTCGACTTCCCCGTTCTCGCAGGCAAAGCTGTCGCCATCCCACCCGGGACATACGTGCAGGGCACAATCGAGTTCATCGCGCGGCCCTCGCGGTTCAAGGGCCGCGCCGAAATGCGGGCGATCTTTACCACGCTCATCTTCGCCAACGGATATGCGGTACAGCTTTCTCCAACTCCAGTGGTGAACGCGGGACAACCTGCGCTCACGATTATGAAGTTGACCATCAATGTCAGCTCTTCAAATGATCTGCTCCTCGACAGTGGTGCGCAATTCACCATTACGCTTGCCGCTCCGGTCACACTGGACTTCGGACAACTAGCCGCCGCAATCGCCATCAACCGCCCGGTCGATCTTGGACAGTTCACATCGGCGACCCAGTGCCGCCCAACTCCCGCAACGCCCGGAACACCCGGCACGCCAGGAACACCAGACACCGTCATCCCTGGCACACCCGACACAACGATCCCAGGCGGCCCCGGCATGCCCGACATCGTTATTCCCGGAACGCCGCCAACTGTCCTTCCGGGAACGCCGGGAACACCCGGAACGCCGGGGTTCCCGGGACGATCCTGTCCTCCGGCTCCCATCGTTGTCTCAAGCGAGCCGGTTCTACCCACTGCTTCTCCAAATCAATCTGTACAGAATCCCTGAGGTCGCAACGCCACCGGAAGACGGGGAGATGAACAATGCCATTTCGAATTGTTGCCTTCTTTCTCATCGTGTCCGTATGTGCAGAGCAAACGCCCACCGCGCCGTCTCCGCCCACACCCGGAGCCCCGGGCACGATCACCGTGCCTCAGGCCACTTTGATTGCGGTCAGACTCATCAGCTCCATCAAGAGCAAGTCAACGAAGCCCGGTGATCCTGTGCGCGCAGCCGTGTCGTTTCCACTTGTCGTGGGAACTCAGGTCGCGATTCCGGCCGGCACTTACGTCGAGGGTGTCGTCGACAAAGTAAACGCTCATCCCTCGGGCAGCAACCCATCCACCGTCCAACTACGCTTCACACGCTTGTTGTTTGCCAACGGCTACTCCGTCCCTCTCGTTGCAACCAACACACAGGCAAAGAATGGCGTGCCCGCGGTCTCTACTGATCTGCTAGCCGACGCACGTGAAGGCGCTCCTTATCTCGGCGAAGGCTTCGGCGATCCCGGTCAGTACCCGCCGCCTCCGCCTCCACCCCAGCTTCCGCCTCTGCCATCCAATGGACCATCAACCGCAACGATTGCAGCGATTGGAATCGGCGTCGCTGGCATCGTTGTGCTCGCAGCCGCAATCGGTCACCATCGAACCGCCAATGCTGACTACGTTCTCTTCGACACTGGCTGGCAGTTCCAGATGGCGTTGCAGGAACCGCTCAGGCTCGATGCCGCGCAGGTTTCCGCCGCCGCCGCGCTGCCCCATTGAGACAGTCGGAGCCGCGCGCCAGCGGCGCAGTGCTCGTTAGCCCCGCGCTTCAGCAAGGGATGAGGTACAGGAATCGTGTTCGGAGCCGCATAGGGACGGTGTTCGATGCCTTGGCAAGCAAATCTCACACGAGTCAGCACACCTAACGCGCCAAGGCGGCCCACCCTCCCACAAGAAGTGGACCGCCCCAACGCATTCCGGACACACTCGCCCCGGAAACCCTGATCTCTGACCCCTGATTCCCTGTTTTTACAGCGTTCTCTTGAACAACGGCGTCGCAATCAGAAGCGTGCCTATCCCAAAGCAGAAAAGAAAAATCAAATCTCCCCGGATCGCAGCAAATCCGCCGTCTTTCAGCAAGATTGCCTTGAACCCGTGAATGGCGTACGTAAACGGATCGATGAATGCAATCGCCCGCAGCCACCTCGGAAAAGCCGCGACCGGCGAGATCGCGCCGGACGGGAAGAACAACAACGTGTTCAATACCCCAAACATAGCGCGGGGAACAAGCGGATCGTCCACTCGCACCATCATCAGAAACATCATTCCGTTGAAGGCCAGAGATGTCCCGATGATAAGCAGGAACAGATTCAGGTCGGCAACAGGTCCGAAAATCACGCCCAGGCCAGCCATCAGCGAACCAATCACAGTCAGCGAAATGCCGGCAAGCACCGCCTTGATCGCGCCGGCAACGTTCAATCCCATTACCAGTTCCAGCTTGGTGATGGGCGTGACCAGGTATCCCTCGTGTACACCACGCGCCTTGTCGTCGATGTAAAGCATGCCGCCACCGATCATCACCGAGATGTACATTGCCAAGGCGATCGATCCCGACAGCAGATACTTCATGTATTCGACATAGGGATACAGCTCCACGATCTCCAGCGCGATATTCTTCAGCACGCGATCCTGGATGACCGGCTGGTTCAGCGCATCGACCAGCGACTGCATCTCGCTCTCGATGCTGCCGCTCATCACCTGGTCCGAGTTGTCCACTACCAGCCCGATACGCGGCGCATCTTGCGAGTAAACACGCCGGGAGTACTGCGCTGGAATGATCACTGCCGCATCCACTTTGCCGGTTCGAACATCCTGGCGCGCAAAATTCTCGTCGTCATAAGCGATCGTGGTAAACGTCTTGATGTTGGCTGCAATCGAATCAAACGCCTCGTGCACCTTCACTGCCTGCGGTCCGCGATCGTGATCCACCACTGCCACGCGCGCACCCTGGATGTGGCCTCCATATGCATGGCCCAGGATTAGAAGCTGGACGATCGGCAGCATCATCGACATGATCATCAGTACCGGCGAACGGAAGAACTTCCGCATCTCCCGCTCCACAATCGCGAGGAATCTGTTCATGGCTGTGCTCCTGGGCGCTGCGGCATCATGAACACTGACTTCACCTGCTCGTCGCGCAGCTGTCTGCCCGTGTAGTGAACGAAGACGTCATCCAGCGACGTGTTCTGCACGCTGAGCGATGTAAGCGGTTCACCCAGCGCATTGGCCATTTCCACGAGCTGCGAAGTTGTCTGCGAGCCGTTCCCCGTCAGAACGCGATACATGCCGCCTGATTGCGGCTGCACCTCGGTGACTTCAGGCAAACCCTCCAGCCGCGTCTTCCACTCCGGATCTTCACGATTGAACTGCACCTCAACCACATTCGATCCCGGCACGCTTTGCTTCAACTCGACGGGCGTACCAAGGGCCACCAGTTTTCCATGGTCCACAATGGCAATGCGATCGCACAGGCGGTCGGCTTCCTCCATGTAATGCGTCGTCAGCAGCATCGTCAGGTTGCGTGTCTTCTTTAGATTGTTCAGCATCTCCCAAACCGCGATGCGCGATACGGGATCAAGCCCGGTCGTGGGCTCATCCAGAAAGAAAATGCGGGGATCGTGTACCAGTCCCCGCGCAATCTCCAGCCGTCGCCGCATGCCTCCCGAGAGCGTCTTGGTCTGCGCCTTGCGCCACTTCGTCAGATCGACAGCCTCCAGCACGTTCGCGATGTTCTTCTCGCGCTGGGCGCGGGGAACACTGTAGAGCTTCGCGTAGATGCTCAGGTTCTCTTCGACGGTCAGGTCCTGGTCGCTGGTCATGGCCTGAGGGATCACGCCGATCATCCGTCGCACTGCGTCCGAATCCTTGCTCACATCGTGCCCGCCGACAATCGCCTTCCCGCTGGTCACCGGAATCAGCGTCGTCATCATGCGGATCAGAGTGCTCTTGCCGGCGCCGTTAGGACCAAGCAGGCCGAAGATCTCGCCATCAACCACCGTGAAGTTGACGCCCTTCACCGCCTCGAAGTCCCCATACTTCTTCACGATGTTCTCAACGAGAATTGCGGCCTCAGCGCTCGAACCGGCGTTTTGTATCGCACCCGCAGTGGGACTCATTGCTTCTCCAGCTTGGCCTTCGGCACGAATACTTCCGCCGTCATGCCCGGCACGAACCTCTCGCCGGGATTGTCGATCAGCAGCTTCAACCTCACGGTCCTGATGTCGCGCTTACGCCCGCCGTTGATGTCTCGCTGCGTAGCAAAATCCGCCTCGGCCGACTTCGCAATCACCTTCCCATTCACGGATGCACCGCTCGGCATCACGACTCTCAGATCGTCACCCAGGTGCACTATGTCGGCTTGCGTCTCTGGCAGTGGCGCGTACACCCAGGTCTGCGTCAGATCCATGACTGTCGCGATCGTTCCACCCGCGGGCAAAACCTCGCCCTGCCGCGCAGCCAGCACATTCACCCTGCCCGTCACCGGCGCATAAACCTGCGCGTATCCGAGCTGGACCTTCGCCTGGTCTGCAAGGGCTTTGGAGTTCTGTACGATTCCCCGAGTCGAATCGACCGTATGCGCTGCAGCCTTCGCCAGCAGCTCATGTGCTTGCGCCTGCTGAAGTGATGCCTGAGCCGCAGCTACATTCTCGCGTGCAGTGTCAACCGCTGCCTGTGCCGCCTGCAGACTCGTAACAGCCTCGTCGCGCGCCTGGTCGCTGGCGATTCCCTGCTTCGCCAGCGCGACCGTGCGCGTTGTATCAGCCTGTTGGTGCGCGAGATTCGCCTGCGCCTGGGTCAGCGCCGCCTGGCTCGCCCTCACCTGTGCTTCCGCGGTGTTGGTTGCGCTTGTTACCTCTCCCTCGTTCTGGCGCTGTGTTGCCATGGTCTCAGCTAGTTTTGACTGATTGCTCTCGACGCTCGCTGTCGCGGCATTGTGAGCAGCGAGAAGATCCTCGCTCTCGACAACGGCGATCAGTTCGCCGGCCTTCACGGACTGGCCCTCTTCAATGTTCAGCTTCTCAATGCGTCCCGGAATCTTGGCACTCACCAGGACCTCGTTGGCATCCACGGTACCAATCAGTTTCAGGTCGTCTGGTGACCGAGCAGTCACCAGGTACCAGATCAGCGATCCCACTACCAGCAGCCCAAGGATCACGAAAACTCTATTTCTTGCGTTCATCGTTTCTCCCCACAAATGGTCGCGTGCTCGGCAGCTCCGGCATAGGTGTGTCGGCCAGCACCTTTGCAGCCAGCTCTGTACCGTGCGCTCGATCCGTAAACACTGCCTTGCCCAAAAACTCCACTACTGCGTGTCGCCGAGCCTCCAGCACATCCGCTGCGTACGGATCGAAAGGCATCACCAATCGCCACACAGGAGCAGCCAGAAAGTAAAAAATATTCGCTCCCAGTGCAGCCAGGTGAATCTGCAGCCAGTCGGCATCGATCAGTTCGCCCGACGCAATTCCCTCCCGCATCATCGACTGATACATCGATTGCAGCGGCGCAAACACGCGCTTCACCAGAACAGGTAGTGCGTCCGACTCACCCTGGTGCAGCCGCATCATCTCCTGCTGCAACAGGCTTTGAAACGCACCCTGGGCCAGGATGCGGTCGAAGTGGTCCAGCGCCGTGCGAAGCAACCGCTCACCCGCAGAAGCATCCCGCAAAAATACCGCCATCGAACGATCGCGAATCTTCGCGGAGATCATCTCCAGTGCGGCCACGTACAACTTCTCCTTGCTCTCGAAGTGGTAATACAGCAGCGCCTTGTTCACGCCGGCCGCGCCGGCAATCTGGTCCATCCGCGCCCCGGCCATGCCCAACGCGGCGAACTCGCGCAAGGCAGCCTCCAGAATTCGCGCTCGCGTTTCCGCCGAGCGATCCCCCGATACATTTACGGCTTCTGATCCAGTTCCCATGACTTTAACCAAACGGTTTAACTAACTGGTTAGTAAATTACCGCAAGTTCACGGCGAAAATCAAGTCTCAAGCTGGGGATTCCACAAATTCTCCGCTTAACCCACTGCTCTTCAAGGAATTACGGCGGCCTCATGGCTCGGGTTACAAAAGGATCCGCCTAGCAGGGAAAAGCTGAAAACGTCTCAAATGTCGCTGGGCAGCTGTCGAAACAATTCGGCAGATCGCTACATTTCACGCGATGAGGTCGATCTTCCTCTCCGCGGCGCAAGGATCCTGCTCTGGAGCCTCAGGATCGTCATCTGCCACTTCGCATTCAGCCTCGTTGCCGGGTCGGCGGTAGTTGTCATCACCAATTGGACTGGTGCGATCCAGGGGGAGTGCCGGCGGCACTTCGCGGCCCGTTGCCGACGCGTTGACCGGGCCAACCCGACGACCATCGGCAGCCCAAGACCCACAAGGAACCTCATCGGCTAACGTCGTCGGAACTTGAAGATTTAGAGCGCACTGAAGGGGCGTTTAGCGACTAGAACTTGATTGCATAGATCCGGTTTTGAAAGTGCTCGGCTTCAGCCGTGCGGTGAAAGCTGCATCATGGCAGGCTTCAGCCCCTGAGGAATGGTGTCACCTTCCCAAGCCATTTATGCAAATCAACGCTAGTTTTGTCCGCCATGCTGCCGTAGGATCGTAACCACATCCTCGTGCTTGAAGAATGCCGCCACATACAGCGGAGTGAAGCCGGATATATCTCTCGCGTTCACGTCAGCATGATTTGCCAACAGCAGCTTCGACAACTCAACCGAACCAGTTTCCGCCGCCATGTGCAGTGGAGTATCGCCATTCTCATCCGCAGCTTGTACGTCTGCACGGCTGGCAACAAGCAGCCTCGCCATTTCGTTCTGCTTGTAGAACACCGCCACGTGGAGCGGCGTCGCTCCACGAACATCCTTTGCATTTAGGTCCGCGTGGTGTCGAAGCAACGGCGCCACTACTTCCTGCCGTCCCTTTGCCGCGGCCAGGTGCAAAGCGGTATCGCCGTTCTTGTCCTCCGCCCCGACATCTGCATGAAACGCGATCAGAACTTCAACAACTTCTTTCTGTCCGTAGAGCGCGGCTACGTGTAATGCCGTCATTCCATCTACTTCCCTGGCCGAAGCCAGAGCGGGATTGGTTTCGAGCATCGACCGCAGTGTCGCCACATCGCCGGCAGCGGCTGCGTCCTGGATGGTTGTGCAAAAAGCCGGGCAGTTCGAGATCAGCAGCAACAGGCCCACTGCACAGCCTGACAACATCGGAGAGCGGAAAATGCGATTGAACGATAAGAGCGTACGCAAAACTTCCTTCCAGCTCCGGCCGACCGTACGGAACTCACTGGGGAATCTTTTCTTTAGGACGGAAAATGCGGCAGGAAGGTTGCGGCTCTCAGGACAAAGTGGCTTGCGAAGACTGGTTCGGACCGCCAGGAGCCGTTATCGGTTTGCAACGAGAGAAGTTGAAATGCCGCGTGCAGTCGGCGGCGGCGCCGCCACATTCTGCGAGCTGAGCATATCGACCCCCTGTTTCAGGCTCATGGCCGCTGGAACAGGAGTGAAGGTGCTGCGAACCTCGCTGGTCTCGCGTGCAATGGTCTTGAACAGCATCGCACGACCGTTCATATGAATCTCGAGGCGATTCGTCTTCCAGTCCGTGGCGCTCACCTGTGTCCGCTCCAGTCGGAACCACCCGTCTTTGTAAAGCCGGCCCAGGAGGCCGTAACCAAAATCCACATTCGACTGAAGGCGCCCATCCAGCCGAACCAGGTGCTTCATGCGCGCATCTATCCAGAGCTCTCCGGTCATTGCATGAAAGATGCGGGCCTCGATGCCTTGCGCCGGATACTGCGGGTTGGGCCAGAATCGGAGGTGCCAGCACCCATTCTCCTCGTTCACGTACGCGAAAAGGAATGCATCGGGCAACAAACCAAGGATGCGGCCGATCCGCCTCTCGTCTTCGAAGTGCTCCCGGCGCAGGCGTGACTTGTCGGCATCCGATGCGAGGAGGTGATCGAGCTGCTCTCGCTCCAGCTGTCGGGCAGTCCGGCCAAGCGGCCGACCGTTGCTCAGAACAAGCTCCTTCACCGTTCCATCAGCGGTCTCAATCTGGTCTTCGACCATCGTCCCTTGCTGCGTGTGTTTCTCTGCGAAATACCGCCAATACCCGTGACGCTCGTGGTCGCCTAGTTCGTTGTACACAACCTCGCGCACCAGTTGACCAGGTGAAATTGCCGGCAGCTTTGCCTGAGCACAGGAATCTCTGGCCACAAGCACGACCGCTGCAACTACGATTCCCCACATTAGCGCTGGCACACGCATACCGTTTCCTCCAGGTTGGAGTTTCGTGGAGTTTTCTCAGTTGCTCAGTAGCCACCTCGAATATGCATTGTTTTTGGTGAAAAAACGGCAATTAGGCGGTAAAAACCCCGAGAAATCCACAGCCAGTGAACCTGGGATCGAAACACTTAGTGGTGAAACTGCATTGATAAACTGCAAGATATGCAGGACGAGTTGGAATTTCGCCGCGTCGCCGAGAGCGCCCTCGATTCGCTCAAGAAGCACCTCATCGTCCGCGAAGAGGAGGACGAGGCAGGCTTCGAGGTCGAGGAACAGGGCGGCGTGCTGCACGTCTTGTTTGAAGAGCCACCCGGGAAATTCGTCGTCACTCCCAACACGCCCGTCCGCCAGATCTGGATCTCGGCGCTCTCAACCAGCTTCAAGCTTGAGTGGGATGCGGCTGCTCGCACATTTGTGCTTCCCCGCACCGGCGAGCAGTTGATTCCACTCGTTGATCGCCTGATCGAAGAAAACCAGCAGGGCTAGTCGGTATCCGGCGAATCGAGTCCGCAGACCCGAGCCAAAGACATCCCTCGGGGCCTAACGCCCAGATCATTTTGCGGAGCTTTCGGCAGGACTAAAGTCGTGCCCTTTTACAACACACTACCGGAAAGTGGGTGGCCGATCTTCGATCGCAATGCCGCGCTTCGTGTTCGGCTCCGTGCCCATCGTGAATTGCATTTGCGTAACGCCGGTTTGAAGCTTGCTGATCGGAAGCCACGTGCTTGCATAAGGCGTGCCGTTGAACGTCAGGCCGTGCACATAGTTTCCCGGCCCTTGCCTCGACACAACCACCGTACGATTACCCGCGAGCTTCAGCGTTGCCCTGTCAAACATCGGAATACCTAGTACAAGGCCGCCGACGCCCGGCACGCCAGGATAAAACCCGAGTGCGTTCCACACGTAGACACCCGAAGTCGCGCCCAGGTCGTCGTTGCCCGGAATGCCGTCCGGCGTCGGCTTGAACGTCTCTTTGCCTATCCGGGTCACCACTTCTTCGGTCTTCCATGGCTTGCCAAGGAATACGTAGGCGTATGGCGTCACGAAATCCGGCTCATTCTCGATGTTGAAACACGGCTTGCCCCAGCAGCGCAACGCAGTGAAAAACCTGTCCAGCCGCGGCTCGACAACCCGCTCACCGCCCATGGCCTCAAACAACGCCGGATAGTCGAAGGGAACCATGAATGAGTATTGCCAGGTGTTGCCTTCCTCGAAGCCCATCTGGTCGCTGGGCGTACCGGCATTCTCATAGCGCTTTGGCATCGAAGTCTCTGGATCGAAATCCGCGAGCCACGAGCCATCCGAGTTCCGAGGCCGTATCCAGTGCGTCTGCGGGTCAAGGAGCGTCCTCCAGTTCTCCGATCGCTTCAGGAATTGTCCGTAAACATCCTGCCGGCCGAGCGCCTTTGCAAATTGCGCTATCGCAAAGTCATCGCTCGCATACTCCAGCGTGCGCGATGCGGCAATGCGGTCTTTGTCTACGGGTGTGTATCCGAGCTTCAGATATTCGGCAAGGAACGGCCGCTCCTCACCTTTGTGCGGCCCTTTCCCTGGCTCTGTTCCGGCCTTCACCATGTACTCGAGCGCTTTTTCCGCGTCGAGGTCTCGCGCCCCGAATGCGTATGCAGACGACAGCAGTGCAACCGGCGAGTCACCGCCCATCACATATGTGACATCGTTTGCCGCCGGCCAGCGTGGAAACCATCCGCTTTGTTCGGCATCATTCACGAGCGATTGCATCATATCGCTTACGCGCTCCGGCTCAAACAGAGCCTGCCATTGCACGGTGTTTCGATAAATATCCCAGTCGGAGAAGTTCGCGTATTGCGCCTTCTGCTTGCTCCCAACTGAACGGATCTTGCCGTCGAAGCCGATGTACTGCCCGTCCTCATCGCTGAACACATTCGGCGAGAGAAAGGAGTGGTACACGCCCGTGTAGAAGATTTTGCGCTGGTCTTCAGTGCCGCCTTCGACCTCGATGCGGTTCAGCAGGTCGGTCCAGGTTGTCATTGCGCGCGCGCGGGTAGCATCGAAATCCCAGCCCGGAATCTCTTTTGCAAGATTGTTCTTCGCGCCGTCTGCGCCCACGAAAGAAATTCCAACCTTCAGCATCACCTCGCGTAGGTTGCCGAAGTCGAGCCACACGCCTGTGCGCCTGCCCTCTGCGGTTTTCCCATCGGCCGCCATCGCGTCGTCCTGCCAGGCAGCCGTCTTCACAATGGGCTTGCTGAATTGCCCAGCGACGTAGATCGTGTAGTGCGAACTCGATTGGCAGAAATGTCCCGCGCCGGAGAATCCAGTAAAACCATCAGTACCCTTGAGTGCGATCCAGTCGTGGTTGTAATCGTGAGATCCACCGGGAATCGACTCCGTGCTCGATCCGGCGTTCACCAGCAGGCGGGCCGGTTTTCCAGCAGGAAAAATAAACCGTGCAATTCCCGCGCGCTCCGTCACCGTCAGCTCAACCCGGACTCCATTGTTGAGCGTCACCGCATAGTACCCGGGCTGCGCCTTCTCGTCTTTGCGGTCCAACGGCACCGGCACAAACTTCGTGCCCGGGCTTGCCGTCAGATCATCCAGCGTCGGCAGCACGGCGAAGTCGCCGTACAACGGGCAACCAGCCCCGCTGACGTGTGTCAGGCTGAATCCATGCAACTGCTTTTCGTCGTACCTGTACCATGCGTCCTGATTGGTATCTGGACTCCACTGAATCATCCCAAACGGCAGCGTCGCACCCGGAAAGGTATTGCCGCCGCCCGCCGTTCCAATCAGCGGGTCCACCGACCCGTAGGGCGACTCGTGGGGACTGGCAGTGGATTGACATGGAACAGAGGATGCACACAGAAAGGCGAAAAGCGCCAGAGAAACAAGCAGACTGCACCCGCATCGAAAAGGTCCCTTTGACTTGAGAGTTTTCCCGTCTGGAATTTTACTCTGCGCCGCGGGCCTTTTGCCTCCGCCTAACAGCACTTCGCCCCAAGACAAACGGGGCCGCGTGATCGTTACGCGGCCCCGAGTGAAACTACTAAACCTCTTTACTGCAGCGAGTAGACCGTCTTCAATTCTTTATCGACAAGGCTCTGTGGAAGCGGAGCATAGGACAGTGTCGAAACCTCACCCTGGCCCGACTTCAGAATCCAGCTCAGCAGATCCTTCATCACGGCGCGATTCTGCTGGTTGGCGCCCTTTACCGGGATCAGCAGATAAGTGAAGCTCGAAATCGGATACGCTTTCGCGCCTGGAGCATTCGTAATCGAAACACGGTAATCGGCTGGCATCTCCTTGACACTCGACGCCGCCTCGGTCACACCTTCAATCGAGGCCTTAACCCAATTTCCCTCAGCATTCTTCACCTCGCCGAAGGCGATGTGGTTCTGCAGCGCATAGATCAACTCGACGTAACCGATGGCGCCCGGCAGCTGGCGCACCAACCCGGCAACTCCTTCGTTGCCCTTGCCGCCGACTCCGACGGGCCAGCTCGGCGAAGAGCCCTTGCTAGGCCCACCGGCCCACTCCTTGCTAACCTTGCTCAGGTAGTCGGTCCAAATGAAACTCGTGCCCGATCCATCCGAACGATGCACCACGATAATCTTCTGGTCCGGCAGGTTCGCGTCCTGGTTGTCTTTCTTGATGCGAGCATCGTTCCAGTTGGTGATCTTGCCCAGGTAGATGTCGGCAAGCACGTCGGGGCTGAATCTCAGATCCTTCACGCCGGGTACGTTAAACACGGGCACAACTGCTCCCAGGACCGTCGGAAGGTGAATCAGCTTCACCTGGGACGAAGAGAGCTGATCGTCGGTCATCGGCATGTCGGACGCTCCAAAATCAACCAGCCCCTTCGTCACCTGGGCGATGCCACCGCCCGAACCGATCGAGGCATAGTTGACCTGCACGCCCGGATGGGCGCTGCTGTATTCTGTAAACCATTTTGTGTAGATGGGCGCCGGGAATGATGCGCCGGCTGCGTTTATCTTCTGTGCCTGGGCGATTCCCAGAGTCGAAACCAACAAACCCAGAGTAAACAGAGTCTTTTTCACGGATAACTCCCTCGCAGGATTACTGCCATCTACCATTCTTAAGCGGAAATGTTAAGGATTGTTTAAAACTCCGCAGCTTTCAGATTTTCTTTGACTTACGCCAATTCCCAGAAGACATGCGGTTGGTTTTTAGCCGTTGCTCGGGACAGCAGCAGCGGCATTTGGATGCTCCTCGTGGGTCCGCTTTTCCGGAGCCATCGGCAAGACAAAAAGGAACGTCGTGCCCCCGCCGAGTTCGCTCTCAGCTCGAATACGCCCGCCGTGCGCCTGGACGATGTGCTTCACAATCGCCAACCCAAGTCCGGTTCCGCCCGCCTCGCGCGATCGCGCCTTGTCTACGCGATAGAACCGCTCGAAGATGCGCTCCAGATGTTCCGACGCGATACCCGGTCCAAAATCCTGCACAAAGAATTCGACCTCGTGCTCGAGAGCCCTGGCGCCCACTCGAATTCGCCTGCCGGATTTCCCGTACTTAACCGCGTTCTCAATCAGATTCCCGAAAACCTGGTTCATTGCATCCGGATCCACCATGATCAGCGCTTCCGGCGCGCCGGAGTGCACTAGCTCGACACCGGAGTCCACTACGATTCCGCCCAGCGCATCGATCGCATCCCGCACCATCGCGCTCGCACGTGTCGGCTGCATTGCCAGCTTGTAGTCCGGGCTCTCGATACTAGCCAGCGCAAGCAGGTCCTCAGTGAGCCGATTCATTCTTGTCGCGTTTTTCCAGATTATGTTCAGAAAATCGGTGGCCGTTGCCGGATCGGGATGTGGCTCCTCCATTAGGGTCTCGACATATCCCTGAATCGATGTCAACGGCGTACGCAGTTCATGGCTCACATTCGCAACAAAATCGCGACGAGACCGCTCCGCGATCTCGATGCGTGTCACATCGTGCAACACGGCAATCGCTCCGCCGCTGGGTAACGGTGCCGCGCTGATCTCAAACACCCGGCCCGGCGTGAGCGTGCTCGCCCGGCCGTAGCGCACTTCGCGCGCCTCGAGTGCACCACGGACGCACTCCAGCAGATCAGGGTCGCGGAGCGAGTGAACCAGCGGCCTGCCCACTCGAACTTCCGTGCCGGCAATCCGCTTCATGACAATGTTCGACCAGCGGACGTGACCTTCTTTCGTGACTGCGACCACTGCCTCCTGCATCGAGTTCAACATCGTCACAAGCTCGTGGCGGCTGCTTTCGATCTCGGCGAAGCTCTGACCCAGACGCTCCGCGGTCTGATTCAATGCAGCTTCCATGGGAGCCAGTTCATCCCCGGGAGCAGGCGCCAGGCGGGCGCTCAGATCGCCTTCGGCGATGCGCCGGGCAAAGGTCATTACCTGCTGCAACCGCGTCGCGATTCGATTGGCCGCCCAGGCGGCAATCGGAAGCGCAACGAGCAGCGCGAACAACCCCGACCAGAGCGCCTCGCGCGCGAGCCTTTGCAGCGTTTCTCCAGCCGTGTGGGCAATCATCCGGCGCAGGATCAACTCCATCGCCGCTGTCTCAAACAGCAGCAGGAGCACGAAAAGCGCCATCAGCTTGGTAAATACTTTGCGTGTCACTTCAGGTCCGCTCTCACGCGCGGCTCCGGCGTCAGGAATCAGTCACCCCTGGGTATTTCGAACCGGTAGCCCGCCCCGCGAACTGTCTTTAGATAACGAGGATTCTCGGGGTCGATCTCGATTTTCTCACGGATACGGCGCACGTATACGTCCACGGAGCGCGGAGTCACAAAACGCGCATCTCCCCAAACCGAATCCAACAGATGATCCCGGCTGAAGACCCGACCAGGATGGCGCGCCAGGTACTCCAGAAGCCGGAACTCGGTTGCCGTCGTTGTGGTCAGATCACCGCGCACCTTCAACTGCATTGCGTTGGCATCAATCACGACTTCCTCGAAGCTGATCACCGAGGGTGTCGTTGGTCGTTCAAACCGGCGCAGCACCGCTTTCACCCGGGCCACCAGCTCGCGTGTGGCAAAAGGCTTCGTAATGTAGTCGTCGGCACCGAGTTCCAATCCCAGAACGCGGTCGTTCTCTCCGGCTCGCGCGGTCAGAAAAATGATGGGAACGGTCGACAAACCAGAGTGCGCCCTCAGCCGGCGGCATACATCGAGCCCATCACCGCCAGGCACCATGATGTCCAGCAAAAACAGCGCCGGCGGCTGCCGTTCGGCGTCCGGAACAAGATTGGTAGGGGTATGGTAAACGCGGGTCCCAAAACCAGCGGCTTCTAAATGATGCTGTACCAGCCGCGCGATGTCACTCTCATCTTCTAGTACAAATACGGTTTGGCTCAACCGGAATGCCTTTCACCGGACGGCCAGAGGATTTTCTCGGCCCCAGGCGATGGGCCTTCGTCGCTGGGGCGAAAGAATGCGGAGGCCGTTCGGAATCGTTAACAGAGTAATGCAGACAGGCAAACAAATTGCAAACGTTTGATGAATTTGAAACAGACGGGCCTCCCCTACGATCGATTCAATCTTGACTCAGCCTTCCCCCTCTGCCAAACTCGCTGCGCACCAGGGAATTGCGGTTTCGCCGCATCCTATTCCTCCCTCAATCCGGTGCAGTCTCCCGGCTCAGAGACCTTGCGCAAAGGGTAGTCAGACTTTTTGCTATCCACAACTTGGAGGACCCCCTCATGAAGAAATATCTCGCTGAATTGGTGGGCACTTTTATTTTGGTGTTCTTCGGATGCGGCGTCGTCGTCGTCGCTGGCGATAAAGTGGGCATCGTCGGCATCGCCCTTGCCTTCGGTTTTGCGCTCATCGGTGCAGCCTACGGAATTGGTCCGATCTCCGGCTGCCACATTAATCCGGCCGTCAGCATAGGTGTCTGGACTGCGGGCCGGATGACGACGGGCGAGTTGATCGGCTACTGGATCGGCCAGTTTGTCGGAGCCATTCTCGGCGCAGGCGTGCTCTCAATCATCGTCCGCGGCGTAGGCGGCGGCTATGACATCGGCACTAGCGGCCTTGGCCAGAACGGCTGGGGCCCCGGATACCAGGGTGGCTACAATACGACGTCAGCTATCCTCTTCGAATTCTTCGCCACACTGCTCTTCGTGATCGTGATTCTCGGTTCCACCCAGAAAGCTGCGCCGGCGGGATTTGCGGGCCTCAGCATCGGCATCACGCTGAGCGCAATCCACCTCCTCGGCATCCACATTACGGGCACGAGCGTAAACCCTGCCCGCAGCTTTGGCCCTGCTTTGTTCGTCGGTGGAAAGGCCATGTCGCAGATATGGCTCTTCCTGCTCATCCCCAGCCTGGCGGGCCTTGTCGGGGGGCTATTCTTCCGAACTCGCACGCTGGAAGTGGATTAGGGCGTATCGGCATTGACACAGACAACCATGCACAAAGGGTGGCGCATCGCTCAGAGCGGAAAGCAAGCAGTGCTCGGCCCGTCTCTTGACTGAGTTATCGCTAACTTCTTGAACCCGACTCCGCTGCGGGCGGAAGGAGGATGCATGGCAAATCTGGATCAGTTGAAACAGAAATACTCCGGAGTCATTTCCACCATTCAGAGCTTCTCGGATCTTGGCGCCACGGTCGACCAGGTCGGCCTTGACGGCGAGAGACTTCTCTTGAAAGCGAGGGTCCCGTCGAAAGTTGTGGCCAACCGGGTTTGGGACAAGATCAAGCAAGCCGACCCCGCCTACTCCGACCTGCACCACGAAATCGCCACCGTCGGCTCCGACGAACAGGATTACACCGTGAAATCCGGCGACAATCTTTCCCGCATCTCCGAGCGGTTCTATGGAACGCCGAACAGGTACTCCAGCATCGCTCAGGCGAACGGGATCAACAATCCGGACCTGATCAGGGTAGGTCAGCAGCTGCACCTCCCGGTGCTCTCCTGACACGACTTGAAGAAGAAAAAGCCGCGGGGGCGTGCCGCGAATGCGATCCGTCCCCGTGCGTTGATTCGTTAGTTCACGACCCCAGCTCTAAGTGAGGAGCGCTGAGTCGGTCGACTCGAGTTCGACAATGAACTCAACCACTGCCTCGCTCCAGCCGTCGACGTGTGTCCAGGCACCATACCCGACGCCGTTGCGGTTCGAGGCTACGTTGATCACGTAACCACGATCCCGCGGTGCGGGAACATGGTCGTGCGACTGTTCGTCGGTGATCACGACCATGCGGTCGTACCCGTTTGGGCAATCCCTCTCAGCATGCTCGATCGCCTTTCCCAGGTACGTTCCACTGTGCGGCTGGCTGTGCTCCAGCGCGTCGCGAAGCGCCATGCCACGACGCGAAGCAACGAGCTTTGTGTGATCCGAGAAGGTGTAAATCGTCACCTTCTCCGCGATCTCGCGAAGCAGGATCGCCAGCCCGTATGCCGCATCGGTTCGGCGCATCTCCGAGCGATGCGAGATCGGCGCCTCCATCGAACCGGAGACGTCTACCAGCAGCACTGTGTGACCAGGCAAACGCCCCGCCTTGCCCTCGAGAGCCCGGAACATCGAGCCCTCCAGCGCCTGCTCCCATTTGGGAGCTGTGCGCGCTGCTGCAAGAAAACGGAACGGCAATACGCGGTCCGTCTTCATTGCGGCCAGTGCAGATAGCACCAGCTCCTCGCCCACGCGCGCCTCGTGCATGTTCCGCAGGTTGCGCAGCAGCGCCAGCGCGCCAAGCTTTCGCTCAGCAAGCAGTCGCTCCCAAGCCACACGCTTGCCCTCGCCATCACGCCCGGTTGCCGACAACGCAACCTCCCACGTGTCCGGCGTCGCCAGCTGGTTCTCAGCCAGGCGCTTCCAAACTGCCGCCTGGGCCTCGTCCACGGGTCGCGCATGCGAAAGGAACAGCACGTCGCGCAGGCGCACCGCACCTGCGCGGTTGTACTTGGACAGCGCGTACTCGTCAAACTTGCAGAACGCAGTGGCCAGTCCCTTCTTCACCTGTGCGGACAACGGCTGGCGCCCGCCCGCCCAGTAGATCGCGACAAACTCCGCCAGCTCATCCGCGCGCTGGATCACGCGCGTCAACGTCTCGGCCACCAGCGCACGATGTGTCAGAAGCCGCGCCATCTCACGCACCAGCAACAGCGGTGCATGACGCAGCTTCATCCGCTCGCGCGCCTCAACGGCAAGCGCAGCGACCTTCTCCGCACCCACCTGCGGCACCAGCTCGCGGATGCGCCCCGCGATCTCGACACCGTCCTCGTAGAACTCTCCCTCCCACAACATGCAGGAGAGAACCGAACGTCGCAGCGCCTGCTCCGGCGAAATCGCCACCGCCGGCGCTCCCTCATGCGTGCGCAGATGCACGCGCGGACTCTTGTAATACTTCGCAAGATTCAAACGCATCCTGCGCCTCCTTTCGTGAAAAACAAAAAGTAAATCGCTGCCGGGGAAAATCGGACACGGGCATTTGACACCGGACTCTCGCCCGGCGGCAGGATTCGAACCTGCACCACCGAAGAAGCAAGCTTCCATCGGTCCTCTACCATTGAAGTATCCGTACCCTGCGCCACCGGCAGCTGAAAGTTGATTTTGGTGCCCATCGATCCCTTCGATCTGGGTGCCCCGCCATCGCGCATCCTTTTGCGCGATGGGCGGAAAATGACAATGCCCCGGACCATCCCTATTCACCCAGCCCGCGCTGCCTGGTCCTCATCGTCGTCGACACGAATCGGCTCGACTTTGCTCACGGTATAGAAGCCCCTCGTCTTGGCCGACACGCGCACCGGATCCACCTCGATTGCGAGCTTGCTCATCTGATCCCAGGTCGGCTTGTGCCTGTCGCTGAACTCGCTGCACTCGTACACCGGGAACGGCACCCTGAAATTTGGAGTTGCATTGGTGCAGATCACCAGCAGGTCCGACTCGCGGTAACCGGTAACGAACTGTCCCCAGCTGCAGCGTTTGCACAGGTGCTCGTTGCCAACGGGTGTTCCGTTCTTTACTCTCACCATGCCCATGGCAATACCTTTCTAACCAGCTGCGCCCGACTATTGAGTTGACCGTGGAACCCGCGATAACGGATTTGCTCTGCCATTGAGCTACACAGGTCAGTCACCTGCGGCGGGACTCGAACCCGCAACCCATCGATGGATCCGTTATCAACACCAGTGATCAAAGTTGAAGTTATGACGTAGATTTCAAGATCCACGCCGGCTTATCAGCCGGGGAACAAGCGGCTGCAGAAACGGCATTTCTTCGGATACAGCACATTCCGAACAAACGCCAGGCGCTCTATCCAGGCTGAGCTACTGGGAATTACTTCCCCAGGCGGGATTCGAACCCGCGACCGCCTCGTCATAAGCGAAGTATCTGCGACCTACACCACCGGCCACGTTTTGTAACAGGGCACGACCTCAGTCGTGCCGAGAATTCGAACAGTTGGGCTTTAACCCCTTCACCGCAGCCACACGCCGGGGAACACACGAAAAGAGTGCGGACTCGGCGAATCTGATCTGCGGTGCCTTGTGACTCGGGACTACGCCCCCGACCCGCAAACTTAGCACAACCGGCAGGATCTCCCAATCCTGCAGCGTCCTTCATTGGTGGAGAAGTAACTCTTCTCTTTCACCACCGGCGATACCCATTTGTCAGATACACAACTGCAACATTCACCGGGGAACAAGCGAAGAGAGAACGGCAGGAAAAGGCCGTGTTCTTTTGGAGAGAAGTATCTCTCCTACATCACCACCGACGATAACTTACACACTTATCTCGTCTGCCAACCGACACTAATCCATCGGCCAGCACCCTAGTCATTTACCCGAGGGAACAACCAAAGGCAGGTTCGGTTCGGCAACGACGAAGTACCTGTCTTCTTCGCCACTCGGGCTCAGAAACCAAAACACACGCGCAGAATTGCTAGTCTGTCTTGACGCTCAACTGAAACGGATCGCGTAGGAACCAACGCCGGAGCATTTATAGGAAATGGACTAAGCACGCCCGGCGACCAGTAGGGCTCTTATCGAGCCACTCCAGCCTAAGCATCGAATTTGAGATGATGCGGTTCATCGGGCGTTTCTCTCCTACGCACTTAGTACTTTGCCATAAGTAGATATAAAAAGCAACTTATTCACATACATTTCTTCATTGACTGGTTTGGAAAGAAAGAGCTGACCGGCTATATTGATCACTTCCGCGCGACGAATCTCAGCCTGACGTAATCCGCGATCCAGTTCCCTTCTTCGTCGCGCAACGCCGGTGCAAGCAGCTCCGTTGTCTCCTTCACCAGGCCCTCACGCGCGCCTTCGGGTAGCCCGTCCAGAACCCCGCGCCGGAATGTCCGCAGCCATCCTTCCATTCCGTTCTCCGCTAGCTTCGTGGGGCGCGGAATCAGCGCTATCTGCTCCACCCTGAATCCATGCCGATTCATTCGCTGCGTGTAACTTTCCGCTGTCGGATAGTAATTGACTCCCTCCTCGCGATCGTCGAACCCGTGACGTTCCAGCTCTGCTGCCAGAGCGACCCGGATCGCAGCGATATTCCCGTGCCCACCCATCTCGGCCACAAAGCGCCCACCGGGTTTCAGGACTCGATGCACCTGGGTGAGCATCGCATCCTGGTCACGTATCCAGTGCAGTACCGCGTTCGAAAACACCGCGTCGAAGGTCCCATCATGAAAGGGCAGCGACTCCGCGGTCGCCCGTTCCGCTTCGATGCCGCGCTCTCGCGCCGTCGCAACCATCTCCGGAGATGCATCCACACCGAGCACCTGCGCGCCGCTGGCAGCGATACGCTGCGTCAATTGTCCATCGCCGCAGCCGAGGTCGAGGATGTATTCTCCAACATCGGCGTTCAGCCACTCCAGCACGCCTCCCGCGAGGCCGTGTACAAATGCACCGTTGCGCGCATAGGCAAGGGGATCCCATGTCTGCGTCATGAGTAACCTCCGTCTTCAGTCTCTGCGAGCTTGGTGACATAACGCAAAGTTATTCTGTTTTGATTTACTATAAGCAATGCTTATGGCTAATCCGCGCCCCATGACCTCAGAGCGACTGCACCGGCAGCAGCGTCAGGTCGTCCACCAGCCCGACTTCCCTTTGGACAAATGGCTCGCCATACTTTACGCCTGCCAGCAATCCGTAGTGCCGTGCCTCGGCAAACGTCCGTTCGCGAATCTCTTCTTCCGGCACAAACAGCGCGCTCCCCGCCACCTGGTTCGCATACTGCGATTTATAGGCCATCAGAGCTGCATGACGTTGCTCGATGAACGGCGTAATGTCGACCACGAAACTCGGCCGGACGTCGGCATACAAGCTCGCGTACACAATCTTGAACGGCCGATGTGGTGACAAGTCCGTTTCTTCGGACGCTAAAACATTTTGTTCCGAAGTTGCCGCCGGCCGCACCGCAGGCGCCTTTGTCAGACCCGATATGAAGCAAGCTTCATATCCAAGCGCCGCCACAATCGCATGATCCGGATGCCGGGCTTGCCAGTACGGCAAAATCACCACTCGTGGCCGCGCCTCGCGCAGCACGCGCATGATCTTCCTGCGATTCTCAAGCGTGTTTTCAATCGCGCCGTCGGGCAGATCGAGCGCCTCGCGCCATCCGACGCCCAGCAGCCGGGCAGCCTCGGCAGCTTCTCGCGCGCGATCTTCCGCGGTTCCCCGCGTCCCAGCTTCACCTTTTGTCAGGTCGAGAATTGCAGTGCGCAGGCCGCGCGCTGCCATTCGCAGCAGAGTGCCGCCGCAGGTCTGTTCAACGTCGTCGCGGTGCGCGGCGATCGCCAGCACATCTGCGCGTTTGCGATCAGCCTCGTCGGTCGCAGCCATGGTGGTCAGTAAACTGTATTGTTCCCGTCGAAGTGGGCGTCCATGAAGGCGACATCTGACGCAGTTCCCGTCACGGTCACATATTGGTTGTTAATCGACGAGCCGTCGGCAGTCTGGTAGATGAACACCTGGCCGCCCTGCGCCACATACACCTTGTGCAGGCCCGTCACCGCGGCAATTCCGGTCAGATCGCCAAGAAACGGCTCCAGCATCGTAACTGCGTTGTTGCTGGTGTTGAACATCGTGAGGCATCCGTAAGGCTTGCCTGTGTTGAAACGCTCGCCGGCATTGCACTTCGTCATGCCGATCCACAGCGTATTGTCGTCGGCCAGGATCATCCGGCTCGGCCCACCGGGCGTTCCGTCGCTGATCGAGATCGGGCCACCTGCCGAGATCGTACCGCTGCCACTCGCGGCCAGGTTGACGAGCGTAAGATTGCCGCCGAACAGGCCATCGGAGTGCAGTTGTTGTCCCACCACATACATAGTGGAGGTCGCCAGAAGCGCGTTGCTCGAGCCCCCCGGAATCGCCAGCGTGCACGAGGTGGCATTCGTAGTCGATGCGCAGTTTGCGTGCAGTGCGCCGTTGCTGGGCAGACTGCCTGAGCGCTGTCCTGTCGAGAAGATGATCGGCGCCACCGGAACAACGGAAATCGACGAAGCTGAACCACCGCACTCGATCCCGCAGTTCAGCACGTAGGCCGTGCTGCCGTCGGGCGAGAATACGGCCTTCACAGGCCGATCAAAGACGAGCGGAGTTCCATAGGAATTGCCAGTCGAGTCCACGGCATCGGGGCTCTGCGCCTGGAAGAGACACCAGCCCGGAGCATTCTGCGGCTCGCAATCGACCGCGGCTTTTGGCCACGTACTCGGGCCACCGGAATACGCCAGCGTTTCATTCGAAGTCAATTTACGAGGGTAATAGGCAAAATTTGAATTCTGCACGAAGGCCAGCACCGCCGAACCGCCGGGGTTCACACTCACGCGATATACTCCGGGCAATCCCAGCGCAAACACCCCGCCATTGGTCGTCTGGTCCACAACCGTCAGCACGGTTGCCTGCTGATTGGCAGCAAAGATGAAGTTCTGATTGCGCGTGATGAAGATGCTGGAAGAGAGCCCATTCAGGCCCTTCTGCGCGCCGCCGTCCGATTCCTTCTGGTAATTGACCAGGTGCAGCGAGCCGTCGCCGGAGCCGTATACCGCGCCCAGTTGCTCCTCAGGCATGCTCTGAATCGTAATCGGCAGCTGACCTGAATATCCCGAGATGCTGAAGCTCCCAGGTGTCCCGTTGCGGCCCGACCGAATATCGTAAAAGGCGTCGACAAACGTGAGTTCGCCGCTCACCGCAACGCTGGGATTCTGCACTGCAATGAGAACACGGTAAGGCAAGCCGCTGGGCGGAAGCGTCCTTCCAGCAAAATATGTCGTTGATCCACAACCGGCGAGAACAACAGCCGCCGCCAGGGCCCCGGCGACGCTAAGCCAAAGACTTCTCTTCTTCAAAATCTCTTCCCTCGAAACCTGGCGTACCGGGGTCCCCCGAGCAAGCGAATTCTGCTTTCCGGGGTGGTGCACGGAGCCGTCGCGTATTCAGTGCCGCTGCCGCGCGATATGCACATAACGAGCGGCCTCTGTCGCAACCCGGCCTAACAAAATCTACTCATCCTTGACCGGTTCTGCATAGCTTTTGACTCTCGAAGTATAACAAAGCAACCCGCTCACTCTGCTCAACCTCGCCGTATCGCACCCGGCAACGCAAATCCCACCGTTTACATGACATTCGCGCTGTTTATTCGGGCCGTGCGTTAGCATGACAACAGCATGGCTCAGTTCGTAGAACTCTTCTCCAATCGCCCCGTGCTTGCCGATGGCGCCATGGGCACGGTGTTGTATGCCCGCGGGGTCTTCATCAACCGTTGTTATGACGAACTGAACCTCTCCGACCCCAGCCTGATCCTCTCGATTCATGAGGACTACCTCCAGGCCGGCGCCGAGATCATCGAAACCAACACCTTCGGCGCCAATCGCTTCCGCCTCACGCGCCACGGTCTGGCGTCCAAGGTTTGCGAGATCAATGCTGCCGGCGTTCGGCTAGCAAAGCAGGCGGTCGCGCACCTGAAAGAAAAACAGGCCGGAACCGCTTACGTCGCCGCCTCCATCGGTCCCCTCGGGGTGCGCCTCGAACCGCTCGGCAAAACCGGCCTCGACGAGGCCCGTGCAGCGTTTGCCGAACAGATCCGCGCACAGGTCGAAGCGGGAGCTGACATCCTGATTATCGAAACGATGCCCGCGCTCAACGAGGCACGGGAAGCGTTGCTGGCGGCCGAAGAGGTCGCGCCCCACCTTCCAGTCCTTGTCATGGTTACCGTCGACGACGAGAGCAACTGCCTTGACGGCTCGTCGCCCGCACAGGCTGCCGCCCTGCTCACCGAGTGGGGCGCCGGAGCCATCGGCGTCAACTGCTCCACCGGCCCGTCCACTGTCCTTACAGCAATCGAGGCGATGCGCGGCGCCACGACGTTGCCTCTAGCCGCCATGCCCAACGCCGGCATGCCGCGCGCCATCGAGGGCCGCAACATCTATCTCTGCTCGCCCGAATACATGGCCAGCTTCGCCCGCAAAGCCATTGCGGCCGGCGCGCAAATCGTAGGCGGATGCTGCGGCACCACACCCAATCACATCCGCGCCATGCGCTCGGCCATGCGCGCCATCGACGCCCAGGCTCGCGTCGCAGACGGCGGCAAGCAAGCCGAAATATCAACCGAGACCCCGCCCATGCCTCTCGGCCAGCGCTCGCGCATCGGCTCGCTCATCGAGCAAGGCGGTTTCGTGACTCTGGTGGAGATTGTCCCGCCCAAAGGCATCGACTGCAGCAAGGAGATCGAGGGCGCACGGTTGCTCGCGCAGCTCGGCGTTCACGCCATCAATGTGCCCGACTCGCCCCGTGCCTCGGCGCGCATGAGCGCGCAGAGCCTCAGCATTCAGATCCAGCAGCACACCGGCATCGAGACCATCCTCCACTACACCTGCCGCGATCGCAACGTGCTAAGCATCCAGTCCGACCTGCTTGGCGCGTCGTCCATCGGTCTTCGCAACATTCTCTGCCTCACCGGCGATCCGCCCAAACTCGGCAACTACCCTGATGCAACGGCCGTCTTCGACGTCGATGCCATCGGCCTCGTCAATATCGTGCGTCGTCTCAACCACGGGCTCGACATCGGCTCCAACTCCATCAGCGCTTCCACAAACTTCACGATCGGAGTCGCCGCCAACCCCGGCGTACCGGACATCGAACACGAGCTCCGCCGCTTCGCGTACAAGGTCGAAGCCGGCGCAGAGTACGCCATCACCCAGCCCGTCTTCGACCTCCGCCTTCTCGAAGAGTTCCTCAACCGGATCGAATCGTTCCGCATCCCGGTCATCGCCGGCATCTGGCCGCTCACCAGCCTGCGCAATGCCGAATTCATGAAGAACGATCTGCGCGTCTCCATGCCCGAAGAGATCATGCTGCGCATGGCCCAGGCCGACACGCCCGATGCCGCCCGCAAAGAAGGCATCCGCATCGCACAGGAGATGCTCGAAGCCGTTCGCCCACTGGTGCGGGGCGTGCAGGTTAGCGCGCCATTCGGCCGCTACAGCGCCGCCGCCGAAGTCATCGCCAGCGTGCTGCCGAAAGGGAATAACGACGACGATCTGGATCTGGGCGAGCCCGCTGCCTAGTCAGAGCCAGGTGCCTCAGTCGCGCAGTAGATTGCACGCTTCAGCTTTGAGGGGTACGGGCTTTCAGCCCGTACTTTACGCCTTGCATATTGAGGGGGGCTTTAGCCCTGAGGGAATGTCTCCCTCGTCATACAATAGACTCATCCGCGGACCTCACCATGCCGTCATTCGAAGAACAGCTCAAGAAGCTCGAAACTATTGTCGATCAGCTCGAGAGGGGCGACCTGAGCCTCGAAGACTCGCTTAAGCTCTTCGAAGAGGGCGTCGGCCTCTCTGCCGCTTGCAAGAAGGAACTCGACGACGCCGAGGGCAAAGTCCAGATGCTGATCAAACAGCGCGATGGCTCCCTGAAGACCGAACCGTTTGCAGTGAAAGACAAGCCTGAACTCGGTTAATTCTCCTTAATCGACGCCTTCCTTCGCACGTTATTGGCGGGGAATCCTGGCTCAGTCCAATGAGAAGTTCTAGATATTCCGGCGCAGCATCTCGCCCGCGAGGTACTCAGACGCGCGCATCGACAGCGAAAGAATCGTCATCGTCGGATTCTGCCATCCTGCGCTGGTAAAGCACGCTCCATCCACGACAAACAGATTCCTGTGGTCGTGGCTCTGGTTCCACTTGTTCAGCACGCTCTTCTTGGGATCGTCGCCCATCCGGCACGTGCCCACTTCATGAATGCTGTACCCCGGCGGGTTCGGCTTGTCATTCTTCGACAGCACTTCGAATCCCGCAGCCTCGGCCAGCTCGCAGCAGGTATCCGTCGCGTCTTTCGACATGTTGAATTCGTTGTCGGTGTACTTCGTATCCACGTGCAGCACCGGAATACCCCATGCATCGGTGCGGTCCTTGTCGATGCGGACATGATTCTCGTAGCGCCCCAGCACTTCGCCCATGATCGTCATGTGAAAACCGCTGCCATAGTATTCGTCGAGTTTGCGCTGCAGTTCCGTGCCATATGCGGCAAAGTTGCGTGCGCCAACCGCGCCCGTAGCGGCAGTCACATTGAGCGCGTATCCGCGCAGAAACTTGTCAGTCTTCGTGTCGATGTTCCGAAAGCGCGGAACGATTGCCGAGGAGCCCATCACGGCGTTGATGTTGCCCCTTCTCGCCTCGGGAACCGAGGCAAGCACGCCAGGGCCATAGACCTGATCCATCAGGTAGCGCCCGACAAGTCCGCTCGAATTGGCCAATCGGGAATTCAACAGCAGCCGTGTGCTCTCGAGCGTGCCGGCTGCAAGCACCACCACGCGGGCCTTGACGCTCATCTCACGATGCGAGAGCCGATCAACGAAGTTGCATCCGTTGGGAAGGCCCGTATTTTTGTCGACTGTGATCTCGCGAACGACCGCGTTCGCGATCGACGTGAGCTTGCCTGTCTTCTCCGCGTCAGGCAGCAGCAGATTGACCGAGCTCGCCAGCCCATCACGCCCTTGTGCCGACCTCTGCTTGCACACGGGAATGCCGCGCGGTTTCGCCGCGTCTACAAAGCGCTGCATCGCGATGGTCCATGGCGCGTCGTCGATCGTGAAGTTGCCGTCGGGCAACTGAGGAGGCCCATCCATCGCACCCGACACACGAAAAATGCCCTCCGCGCGAGAGTAGTATGGCGCGAGATCGGCGTGGCTGATCGGCCAGTCCTCGCCGAAACCGTCGTGCGACTTCGCCTTGAACTCGTAGTCGCTCAGCCGGAACGATTGCCGCGACCAGAACAGCGATCGACCGCCGAACAAGCGCACGCGCACCCAGTTGTACGGCTGGTTCTGCTCAAACGTGTACGGAACCTCTTGCTCATCGACCCACACGTTGGCGTTGAACTCGTTCGACTGGAATACATGCTCCAGGCGCCCCGGCGGACGGAATCCTCGATACGGCAGCTCGTAGGCGGGCTTACGCTCGGCATCGTGCGTCACATTGGCCACCGGCCCGGCGTTGAGCATGATGCAGCCAATGCCATACTCGGTTAAAATCTTCGCCGCCATTCCGCCAGAGTGGCCGGAGCCGATAATCAGTACGTCATACGTTTCATTCAGCATCGATATGTTCTAATCCCTAATCCTTATTCCCTAATCTTGTTCCCTCGTTCCCTGTTTTTCACCTCGGGTACGAAGGCATCGGATGTCCAGACTTTGGCGCAGCCTGCACATGGGGCGGCACATTCGTCCGATCCGAGATGTCCGGCTCGATCGGCGACCAATAGAGTTCTTCGGTCGTGCGCGGCTCAGCGCCAACTTCAGGCACCACGAACCACGCCTTCGAATTGATCGTCGCAGTCCTGATGTCGTCATGGGCGATGTTGAGGAAGTCAGCGTGTTGTTCCGTTGGCGGGTGATCGTTCATCCAGGTTCGCAGCATTGGCTTGAGCAAAGCATCTGCCTGCGCGTCGCTCAGCTTTTCAAACGAAAGGTTGAACTGCTTCTTCGCCTCCGCGTCGAGCCAGTCCAGCCCCTCGCTGTAAACTTTCCTGCGCACATCGGGCGAACTGCCGATCAGGAAATCGAGAAACATTGGCGTCTGCGCCTGCACTGCTCCGGGCTTCTGGCCCATCGGCGGGAACAGCACATCGCTCAGCCGCGTCAGCGTGGCCATCTGCTGCGCAGTGAAGAAGCGCAGCTCGCCGACGGCCACCTGGTCGGCAGCCTCAACATGCGGAATCGGCGTCTTCGAGGTGAGCCCCAGCAGCCAAGGAACCGGTGCGGGCGGCGGCGGGGCGGGATTGGCGGCTTGTTGACCGAGTAGCAGCTTGGGTGCGGCACCGACAGCGAGCACGGCGCGGACAAAATCACGACGCAGCATCGACACTCCTGGGGAACAGACCAAACTATCGTGCCGGCGTCTGAACCGTAAAGTGCGAATCTCGATCTTTCGTTCGCGCGATCAAACGTTCATTCATATCGCAGCGCAACGACGGGATTCACCCTCGTGGCCCGGCGAGCAGGAATCAAAACTGCCAGTGATGCAGCGGCGACGAGTACGAGCGAAGCTCCTCCAATCGCGAGCGGATCTGTCGCCCGGACAGCGAACAACAGGCCGCTCATCAGCCTCGTGAGAAACAACGCGAGCGCGATGCCAAGACACAGCCCAATTGCGATCGGTCCCATGCCGCTGCGCATCATCATTCGCATCACCATGCCGCGATCGGCTCCAAGAGCCATGCGCACACCAATCTCAACCTGACGCTGCGCAACGCTGTACGCCGTAACTCCATAGATGCCCACCGCCGCGAGCAATAGAGCCAATCCCGCGAAGACTCCGAGCAGAATCAGGGCCAGCCGTCTACGTTCGAGCGACTCGCCCATCACCTCGGTCATCGTGCGAACACGGTACAGGGGCAGATCAGGATCGATCACCGCGACCTCTCGCTGGATCGTCGGCACAAGGCTCACTGGATTTCCGGAAGCAAGCACCGCCAGGGTCATCGCTCCATAAGGACGCTGACTGTGAGGCCAATAGACTTCAACGCGTGAGCGAGCTTCCAGCGTGCGATTGCGCACATGGCGCACGACTCCAACGACCGTCATCCAGGGGAGCTTGGCCTGCCTGCCGCCGAGATGCAGCCGCTTGCCGATCGGATCCTGGTTGGGCCAGAAGTTCGCGGCGAGGCTTTCGTCGATGATGGCGACCGGCGGCGCAGTGTCGGAATCGCGACCGTCGAAGAATCGGCCACGAACCAGCGAAATCCCCATCGCTTTGAAGTAATCCGGAGTGACGACGCGCTGGTCGGCTTCGGGCGTCGTGTCTTCAAGCCGAACCGACTGCGTATCGACGGTCACGGTGCCTGAACCGCCTTCGGCGCCCAGAGGTAGGGCGGAGACGGCGCCTGCGGCCTGCACACCGGGTAGCTTCTGCACCTGCTCGAGCAATCGGTTGTAGAAGCCACGCACCTGCTCCGGCTTGCTATAGACAGCGTCGGGCAAGGCGACGCGCATCGTCAGGACACGTTCCGGCCTGAACCCCGGATCAACCCTGAGAATCTGTGCGAAGCTCCTGAGCAGAAGTCCTGCGGCGACCACAAGGACGAGCGACAAAGCCGTCTCGCAAACCACGAGCACGCTGCGCAGGCGCTTGGGACGCTTGCCCTCCGTGTTTCTGCCGGTCTTCAGCACCTGGAAGTTCCCCTTGCGGCCTAGCTGCACAGCCGGCGCAAGGCCAAACAAAATACCTGTGGCAAGCGAAACGATCGCCATGAGAGCAAGAGCCCTGCCGTCGATCGACGAGTCGATTGCCCGCGGCAGCGACTTCGATGCGATCGCAACAAGACCGCGAAGAATGAGAGGGGTCGCCGCAAGTCCCACTCCAGCTCCCACAAACGCCAGCAGCACGCTTTCGGTTACAAGCTGCCGCGCGACACGGCCGCTGCTCGCGCCAAGAGCCATGCGCGTCTCCATCTCATGCTGTCTCTCAGTGGCACGCGCAAGCAGCAGGTTCGCGATATTGGCGCACGCAATCAGGAGCACCAGTCCCACGGCCGCCATCAACACAAGCAGCGACGTCTTTACATCACCCACGGTCTCTTCCAACAGCGGGTGCAGGATGATTCCGAAGTTGTACTTGGAGTAAGGATAGGCAGGGTGGTCTGCGACCATCGTTCTACCCACGCCATCCATGTCCGCCTGCACCTGCGCAAATGACAGGCCCGGCTTGATGCGGCCCAGAACCTCCAGCCCGTGATTGCCGCGGCTGTTCTCACTCAGATCGTCGGGCGAGAAGGAAAGCGGGCCCCAGATCTCGGTCTGATCGGGATAGGCGAACCCCGACGGCATCACACCGACTACTGACATCGGAACGCCATCGATATCGATCGTGCTGCCTATCACGCCGGGGTTCGCGGCAAAAACGCGCCGCCAGAGCCCGTAGCTGAGCAGAACTTCATGATCGCGGCCCGGCCGCGCTTCCTCGGCCAAGAACGTACGCCCGAGGAGCGGCTGCACTCCCAGCATCGGGAACAGGCTGGGCGAAACAGATGCCCCAACGACGCGCTGCGGGCTCCCCTTCACACCGAGGTTTACCGAACCGCCGGCCATTGCAGCCAACTCGCTGAAGCTGTGATTTGACTGCTGCATGTCGCGGAACTCAGGCGCGGAAACCCAATTCTGATCGTTGGGCATGCCGATTCCCGTGAAGCGGGACCAGACCTTAATGAGCCTTTCGGGGTTGTTGTAGGGCAGCGGTCGCAGTAATACGGTGTCAAGAACGCTGAAGATGGCGGCGTTTGCTCCGATGCCGAGGGCCATTGTCAGAACCACGACAGTTGTAAAGCCCGGCTTCCTGAGCATCTGACGAACCGCAAACCGCAAATCCTGGAGCAGCACCCTCATCGTTGACCTCCGCGTCGTTGAATCGTGGAATGGCCCGCAGGCCTCGTCTATTGAAACGCAAAAATAGACCCCTCGGATCCAGAAAATGCAATCCTCTTTCCAATCAAAAATCAGCGGTATGCCTTGACGTTGCTAATGGATAGACGTTCCCGTACGGGTGGAAACCTGTCCGAGAGCGGACAGTACTGGTTGAAATCGCACACCCGTTGGAGCTGGTTACTCCCTATTCCCTACTCCCTATGTTTTGCGTCACTGCGGCTTTTGCGATCCGGGCGGCGTCGCCGGTGCTCCGGGCTTTGCCGGAGGCGTGGTGCCGGAGTCATCGTCGGCATCCTCATCGCAACTGTGCCCTTTCACGGAGTAAGCCGCCTTCACGCCATGCTCGGCAGCAAGGCGCGTATCCTGCTGACCATCGCGCACAGAGAGCGCCTGCTGATACTCCGAGACGGCCTGATCTCGTTTGCAATCGAGATCGAGCATGCGGCCGAGATAGATGTGGGACCAAGCGAGAAGCCGTGGCTCCTTGCTTGTTGCAATCGTCTTCTGGAACCGGTCAATCGCCTCGCCGGGATGGCCGGTCATGATGGCGACGCGAGCCAGAATGAAATCTGCGCGGGCCTCCTGCGCCACGGAATCGAGCGAGTCGGTCCGATCGGCGATCGCCTTGTTGGCCATGGCGCTGGCCGTCGCAATATCGCCCTGGGAGAGCCTGGCTTCAGCCAGATCGAGCCCGGTCAATTGCTTCGGCTTGCTTCGCTGCAGCACATCGCCGTCGGCGTGCGCGTCAAACTCGGTTTGCCTCGCGCGATGAATCTGCTGCTCGATATCCATGCCATAGACCATCTCGCCGATCGTGTCGGTCAGGCTGGCGGGGTCCTTTTCGAACTGAATCAACTGCTCGAAGAAATACTGCGTCAGCACGTACCCTTGCGCCATATCGTGATGCACAGTAGCAACGCGGACCGCTTCCTGCTTCTGCTGTGTGAGCTGGCGATCACGCTCGTAGCGCGGCAAATCCGAGCGGTCTACGCCAGCCGGAATCTTGTAATCTGCAATTCCGGTGTCCATCGTGCGAGCTTCAATCGCCTTGATCAAGCACTCGACGACGAGCGCAACCGTGTCGGAGCGGTACCGGAACTCAAGGGGGGCATCGCGCACCTCCTTCATAATCGGCTGCATACGATCGATTGCATTGGATCGCGAAAAGAGCATCGGCTCGATGACATAGTGAAGATAGGTGTGGCGCACGTCGTTCATGCGGATCGTTCCGTTGACCGGCGAAACTACCACTACGTAATCCGTGCCGTAGATGCGCGCATTGACCAGGCTCGGCGAGAGCTGAGGCTCGATCACCACGATAAACCGGCGCCCATCGTACGTCGTGGCCGGCATCTTCAGATAGAGATTGGTCGAGACGATCATCTGCGACAGGGAATTGTGTAGCCGGTCGGCTTCCTCGTCGTAGGTGCGGTGCACAGCCAGCCAGACGCCGTGCAGACCGACAGCGTTCACAAAATCCTTGAGGAGCGGAACGATCTCGACGACCTGCGTTGAGTCGGGCGGCATCTCAGGAAGATCGACCGTCGTCTCCAACTCGGGCGGCGGGCTCAGGTACAGGGCCAGCGAAATGTATTGAGAGATGTCGTGTTGGGTGCCTGTAAGCCGATGCTGTGCAATGTAGAGGCAAACCTTATCGCGCTTGGCGCGCGCATCTTCGCTTTTGGCAAGTACCTGGTTGATCTCATCGCGAACCCGCTTGCGAACCGGGGCACTCTCTTCGAGACCCTCATCGTACCCGCAGGCATTGAGCGCAGCGGCCATCAGGAACACCGGCTCGGAACTCACCAGCGAAATGGTCGGGCCAGCGGGATCGATGAGCGACGGAGCCTTCTCCTGAACCGGCTGTGACGAGGAACTCTGCCGGTTGCTGCTGGAGGATTGAGCCGACAGTGTTCCGGATGCGGCGAGAAGGGAGAACGAGGCAACAATGGCGATTGCGAGACTGCGAGACGAACTGAACGACATGAAAGAGAGACCTTGCCTGAAGTCTACGGCATTTCGACGCATTTCGTTGATCCGGCAACCTGGTCGAATCGAAAGCGTCGCTTGAGCTCTCGAGCCGCTCAGATACAAAATCCATTGGTTAGACGCATTTGCGGCGCAAACAGAATAGCCGCAAACGGCCTTCAAGCGCCCAAGTTCGAAGAGCGGTTAGCCGCGAACTGAGACGCCGGAGAAGGAGAGCACTGCAAGCCCGCGAACTGGCTGACCGAAGAAGCGCGCAGGCTCAAAGTGACTCCAAAGGAGCAGGTTGACAACCTGAGCCCGGACGTTCTCGTCGTCGGGACCGGAGACAATGCGGTAGTCGTAGACCTCTCCCTGGCCATTAATGTAGGCCTCGACAATCACCGGAGCCGACAGCGCGCGAATCTGGTCGTTGCTGCTGACCGCGCCAGAGGTGTAAAGGAAGTGCGGCGCGGTTGCGGCGCCGAGCGGCTCGTCAGCCCCCTGGGCGACCTCGGGCCGCGTAAACATCCCCACCAGAACGGTAACCGTACCTAGCAGCAACACTGCGCTGGCAAATCCAGCCGCGGCCTGCAGGACGAATGGACCGACGGTGTTCTGCCATGCCAGCTTGCAGGTCTTCAGCGCGCTGCGACGGCTGCGAGCACGCTCCTGGCTCACGGCCACTCTGACACGCAAGAGAAGATCGTCCGGCTGCGGAACCGGCCCCAGTGATGCCAATACCGACTGGGTCTGCTTCAGTTCCGCCCACTCGCTGGAACACTCCCTGCACATCGCAAGATGAGCGGCAATTTTCTGCATCTCGTGTCCGGTCAACCGGCTATCAAGATAATCGGAGAACTTCGATTGGATGGAGTGGCATTGGCTCATCTCGCCTCCTCTCCAAGCGGCGTCCCTGCCCCGGCGGAGGTCGATCTCTCATGTGCCGGTTGAGAATCCGCAAGAATGGCCTTCAAAAGGGCTCGTCCCCGAACGAGCCGCGATTTGACTGTCCCCAGGTTTACGCCCTGAATCTCGGCAACTTCTTCGTAAACGAATCCCTCAATGTCCCGGAGGATGAGCGTGGTGCGAAACGGCTCCGGAACCCGGTTCAGGGCAGCCTCAACGCGGGCGCGATTCTCCGCGTGCAATGCCATTTCAAAAGGCGATTCACTCGGATCGACCAGCATCTCTTTCAACCGGATCGGATTCCCGGAATCGCTCTCGGTCATCTCCTGCTCGATCGGGATCTCCTGTTGCTTGTGCCGCTTCCACCAGCGCCGCTGGTTCGACGCTTCGTGTAAAGCGATCCGGTAGATCCACGTGCGCAAAGATGACTCGCCATGGAAACGGCCAACGCCGCGAAAGACCTTCACGAATACTTCCTGGGTGAGGTCCGCAGCATCGGCGCGGTCGTGCAACGTGCGTGCAAGAAGCGAGTAGATAGACTGGTGGTAGCGCGAGATCAGCCAGGTAAATGCTTCTTCAGAGCCTGCCTGGAGTTCCGCGATCAGAGCGGCTTCGTCGGGTTGGATCGTAAGCGCGCTGACGAGATTTCCCATGGTGAGATCCGCCTGCAATTCAGTTCCCCCCACATTACCGCATCGGAGACACATTTGGCATCTTTCATGCAGCGACGTGCTGCCAAATTTGCCTTCCGCTGTCGGCTACTCGCCCAACACTAAATTTTCCTGGACCGCGAGCGTTCGGGTGAACGAGCAAAAACCAACATGCCCTTGCGCTCTAGTTTTCTTAGACACCAGACCACCCCCAAAGTGTTCCCGGTCACGCGTGCTTTTTTGATATAGACGTTGGATTCTGGAGTGGTTAAGTCTTAAATACGATGCGCTTTCCGGATTCTTTGCGGGTCCAGGCAGATTCCACCTCGGCCAGTGGAACCGCTTCGACGGCAACCCTCAGAATGCCTGCAGCTGCCAGTGAAAAGATCGTAGGAATCGCTTCGAATATCCGCATAAGTGACGCGGAGCCGAAACCACCTCCCATCAGATGCAAGTCAATGCTGCGCAGGGTGGCGCCCGGAAGCGTGATGGTCTTGCCGGCACTCTCGCCTAGCTCGACAAGACGCGTCCGCCGCGAGCCATTCGGATCGAAGCCCTTCGCCAGCGCTTCCAACAGGAGTTCGGTTGGGCGGCCCCACAGGTAGTCGATCACGACGTCGATTCCCCTCTTCGCTTCGACCGTGAAGGCGTCGCGGATAGCATCTTCGGACTGTGTAAGGGAAACGACTGCATCCGGTCTTGCAGACTCAAGGGCGTCGAGGTTGCGTCCGGCAGCAATTACGCGCTCCGCGCCCAGGTACCGCGCCGCCTGGATTGCGAGTTGTCCAGCCACGCCAGTCGCACCCAGAATCAGAGCCGTTTCGCCAATCTGAAGGCTCGCGCGCTCCTTTACCGAGAGCCAGGCCGACATGCCAGGATTGACGATCGCTGCGGCCTGCACAGCGTCGATGCCATCGGGCAGCGGCAGACACTTCGCCCGCGGCGCGACTGTACGCTCGCACATCGATCCCCACGGCTTGCGCGCAAAGCCGAAGTAGACGCGGCTTCCGTCGTCCAGTGTCCCCACACCGTCAATTCCGGGAACCACGGGCACCTCGCCCCTGCTTGAGTAGTGGGAACCGCTCGCAATCGCCTTCACGACCGGATGCAGACCCGCGGCTTGAACGTGAATGAGGACCTCACCCTCGGAGGGCGTGGGCTCTGCGAAATCCTGGTAACGGGGCGGCTCGCCCAACACGCCCACGACAGCTGCTTTCATCCGCAACCTCCGGGATGCGCCAGGACGTTTAGAGAGATCTGAAGTCCTTGGCTAAGGATGAAGGTATCCCGGTTCGGATGCATCTGTCTCTAAAGACGTTTGACGAATCACTTCCCAGCAGAGAGAATAGAAGAGTTGCATCCCCCATGTGGGCCTGTGGCGCAGTTGGGAGCGCGCTTCCATGGCATGGAAGAGGTCATCGGTTCGATCCCGATCAGGTCCACCAA
>DATFSO010000011.1:0-12361 GCA_035262585.1 Occallatibacter sp.
GCGATCACGCCCTTGTTTCCGTGGCGGCCGGCCATCTTGTCGCCGACCGACAGCTTGCGCTTCATGGCAACGTAGACCTTGACCAGCTTGATCACGCCCGGAGGCAGCTCGTCGCCCTTCTGCAGTTTTGCGATCTTCTCGTTCGTGATCTTGCGCAGAACTTCGATCTGACGCGAGGTCATCTCTTCAATCTCATCGATCTGCTCGTTGACTCGGGGATCCTTGTCAGCGTAGCGGATGCGCTTGAGATTCTTGGTCGAGATGCGCTCGATCGTCTCGCGGTCCAGGATCGCGGCCTTCGTGATGAGGCGCTTGTTGGTCCGCTCGTCGTGCAGGTCGGCCAGCACTTCCCTGCCGCCCAGAATCGCTTCCAGGCGCTTCAGGCGTTCGTCGGTCAGGATTCGGATTTCGTCGCCGAGGTTCTTTTCGAGCTTGGCAACGTACTCCGCTTCGATTTGTTTGGCGCGCTCGTCCTTCTCCTGACCCTTGCGGCTGAAGATGCGGACGTCAACGACCGTACCTTCAATGCCAGGAGGGCAGGTGAGGGAAGCATCGCGAACATCGCCGGCCTTTTCACCGAAGATCGCTCGCAGCAGCTTCTCTTCTGGAGTCAGCTGCGTTTCGCCCTTCGGCGTGACCTTTCCGACCAGGATGTCACCGTGGCCGATCTGGGCGCCGATGCGGATCACGCCGCTCTCGTCCAGATCCCGCAGCGCGTGCTCCGAGACGTTCGGGATATCGCGCGTGATCTCTTCCGGTCCAAGCTTCGTGTCGCGAGCCTCGATCTCAAATTCCTCGATGTGGACCGAGGTATAGTAATCGTCCTTCACCAGCTTTTCGCTGATCAGGATCGCGTCCTCAAAGTTGTATCCGCGCCATGGCATGAAGGCCACCAGCACGTTCCGGCCCAGCGCCAACTCGCCCTGCTCCGTGCAGGGGCCGTCGGCAATGACCTGGCCCTTGATGACGCGCTCACCCTCCCGCACAACCGGCTTCTGGTTGATGCAGGTGTTCTGGTTTGAGCGCTTGAACTTGATGAGCGTGTAGATGTCCGAGCCAACTTCACGCGACAGCTGCGTCGGATGGTGCTCACCCTCGACGCGCACGATGATGCGCTCGGAGTCGACCGAGTCCACGATGCCGTTGCGCTTTGCCAGTACAACGGCGCCGGAGTCGCGTGCAGTCACGCCTTCCATGCCGGTCCCGACCAACGGAGCCTCGGCAACCAGCAGGGGCACCGACTGCCGCTGCATGTTCGCGCCCATAAGCGCTCGGTTCGCGTCGTCGTGCTCAAGGAACGGCACAAGCGAGGCGGCCACTGAGACAAGCTGCTTCGGCGAGACGTCGATGTAATCGACCTCGGTCCTATTCACCAGCACGAAGTTGCCCTGCCGGCGAGCGTTGACCAGGTCTTCGGTGATCACGCCATGCTCATCGAACTCGATGTTCGCCTGTGCGATGGTGTGCTTGTCCTCTTCCCATGCCGACAGATAGAAGCTGTACGGTATGTAGTCGATCGACCGCTTGCCCTGCTTCTTCAGCGATGCATTCAGCTTGCCCGCCTCTTCCTTTTCAATATGGTCTCCGACGCGCAGACCGCTTTCACCTGCGTTCGTGATCTCTACGTAATCGAGAATCTTCGAGTCCTTCACCTTGCGATAAGGCGACTCGATAAAACCGTACTCGTTGATCCGAGCAAAGCAGCTCAGCGAGCTAATCAGGCCGATGTTCGGACCTTCCGGCGTCTCGATCGGGCAGATACGGCCATAGTGCGTCGGGTGCACGTCGCGGACTTCAAATCCCGCTCGCTCACGCGAAAGTCCGCCCGGCCCAAGGGCCGACAAACGCCGCTTGTGGGTGATCTCAGACAGCGGATTGGTCTGGTCCATGAACTGCGAAAGCTGCGAAGAGCCAAAGAACTCGCGGATCGCGGCCATCACGGGCTTTGCGTTGATCAGGTCGTGCGGCATCGCCGTGGACAGCTCCTGGTACACGCTCATCTTTTCCTTGATGGCGCGCTCCATGCGCACGAGACCGATGCGGAACTGGTTCTCCATCAGCTCGCCTACCGCGCGAACGCGGCGGTTGCCGAGGTGATCGATATCGTCTACCGCGCCGATGTTCTTGCGCAGCTTCAACAGGTAGCGAATGGTCGCGTAGAAATCCTCTGCGGTCAGCGTACGATGATCGAGCGGCGTCGCATCCTGGTTCTCGTAGAGCTTGATATTGAACTTCAGGCGGCCCACGCGCGAGAAGTCATATTTGCGCGGATCGAAGAACATGCCCTCGAAAAGCGCAGTTGCCGTATCCAGCGTCGGAGGATCGCCCGGGCGCAGCTTGCGGTAGATCTCGATCAGCGCCTCTTCGGGCTTGTGCACCGAGTCGCGCTTCAGCGTATTGGTGATGATGTTGCCCACGTCGTCGCGCTCGGGGAAGAACACTTCAAAGCTTGTGGCGCCGCTCGCCATCACCTTGTGCAGGCGGTCGGCGGTCAACTCCACGTTCGCTTCGACGATGACTTCGCCGGTATTCAGGTCGACCACATCAGCCGCGGTCAGCGCGCCATCGAGCTCGGCGGATTCCACCTCTACCTTCTCAACGTTCGCAGCACGAAGCGCCTTGAGCGTGTTCGGCGTAATCTTGCGGCCGGAGTGCGCAATCTCCTCGCCTTTGTGCAGCACGGCGTGCGCCGGCTTGGCGCCCAGCAGGTGCGTGCTGTGCTTGGGATCCGCCGGAACTGCCCACTGCAGCTTCCCGTCTGCGATATGAATCCGATCGACGGTATAGAAGGTCTTGAGAATCTCTTCATCTGAGCGAAGACCGAGGGCACGGAGGAAGATGGTTCCCAGGAACTTGCGCTTGCGGTCGATGCGGACGTAGAGCGTATTCTTCTGGTCGTATTCGAACTCCACCCATGAACCGCGATAAGGAATGATCTTGCCGAGGAAGTAGGTGCGGTTGTTCGCTGTCTCGAAGAAGACGCCAGGCGAACGATGCAGCTGCGAGACGATCACGCGCTCAGTGCCGTTGACAATAAATGTCCCGTTCGGCGTCATCAGCGGAATGTCACCGAAGAAGACTTCCTGCTCCTTGATGTCGCGGATCGTTTTGTTGCCCGTCTCCGCATCCTTGTCGTAGATGGTCAGGCGGACCGTGACCTTCAAGGGAGCGGAGAACGTCATGCCACGCTCTTCGCACTCCTGCTGGTCATACTTCAGCTGCAGTCCCACGGGGTCGCCGCACTTGTTGCAAAAGTCGGGAATGTTCCTGTTGTAGGTGCCGCACTTGTGGCAGAGGACGTCGCCAGGAAGAAAAGGATCCGTAATGACCATCGCGCCGCAATGCACGCAGGCGGTGCGCAGGTGGTGAAGGCCCTTCAGGTGGCCGCACTTGCACTCCCAGTTGCCGATGGAGTAATCGACAAAATCAAGCTGCGAGATGCCGCGGAAGTCGGTAATGGGGAAGACAGAGACAAACACCGACTGGAGGCCCGAGTCATCGCGCTCATTGGGCAGCTTGTCCATCTGCAGGAACCGCTCGTAGGAGCGCCGCTGCACTTCGATCAGGTTGGGAATCTGGGTTGCTGTAGGGATTTTGGAAAAATCGAGCCGGCTGCGAATCGCGCGCTTCTCGTTTGGCATGCTTCACTCCTGAGGCTCGTCACGCCGGAGCGAATCCACCGTCCTGGTTCGCGCCGGGCCGGCACCCGAGTCTCGAGGCGCCGACAGTTTACGTAAGAAAATACCGATGATCCGGACCGGCCCATTACGAGCCGCCCGCTCTTACCGAAACGCCCGGCGAAACACCAGCCGCTCCGGAATCCCGCGCCAAGGCTTGTTCACTTGATTGCGGCGCCGTGAAAATCGCGCCACAGGCGTTGCTGCACTTCAGGGTGCTGCGTTAGACTGCGCACAATCGGGAGCAGACCTTCCGGTTAGCCCGGCCCTCATGGTCTGCAAACGCAAGGTAGATTTTGCTGAAAAGCCCAATCTGCCGCGATAGAGACACGAAAAGCCCGCAAGGACGCAATTCCTCACGAGCGCGGCTTCATGCCTGTGCCCCCATCCGATTTTGTTGCACCTCTATCGCCGATCCCAAAGCTCGCTTCTGCTGCCCGCCGCCTGCCAATCGACATCCGTCAACAGGACTTCCGCCTTATCCTGCTGACACGAGAGCACTTAATTCAAGTTAATGTCCGCCCCCCAACTGCTTGGCCCAGCCGAGGTTGCGACCACTTGTGCCCTTTGACTCTCAATATCAAGACGCGCCGTGTGTGGTTTTCGCCCAAAAGTGAAAAAAACATAATGGGCCGAAAAGACGCGCAACCTTTATCGTAGCGCGTCCCGGCCTGTCTTGCAAGTCGCGTGCCGAACTACTTGACTTCGATAGTCGCCACGCCTTCGAACTTCTTCTTGATCGCCTCAGCCTCTTCCTTGGTCGCGCTTTCCTTCAGGGCTTTGGGAGCACCGTCGACCAGGTCCTTGGCTTCCTTCAGACCGAGCGAAGTAACTTCGCGTACAGCCTTGATGGTGTTGATCTTGTTCGCGCCGGCATCCTTGAGGATGACCTGGAATTCGGTCTTTTCCTCAGCCGCCGGAGCTGCCGCGCCCGCGCCTGCACCGCCAGCTACTACAACCGGCGCTGCTGCTGCCGCTGAGACGCCAAGGCGCTCTTCAAGCTTCTTCACCAGGGCCGCTGCCTCAAGCAGGCTCAGGCTAACAATCTGTTCTTCCAACTGTGCGAGATCCGCCATGTCTTTTCTCCATTCAAATCCGATGAAATTGATATTCCCGGCCGCAAAACCCAAACGGTAAGTTTCCGATGCGCCAGACCAGCGCCCTTCCCGCCTGCTTTGCCGCCAAAACCCTTTTTGAGTTCACAGTTCAAAGTTCTTGTTTCAGGATCACAGGCTGCGAACCATGAACTCCGAACTAAGAACTGGCGCCGCCTAAGCGGCGCCTGCAAACTTGCCCTTCTCGACGCCCTGGTTCAGCACAACCGCCAGGTCGCGTCCAGTTGCGTTGATCACCGTCGCCAGCCGCTGCGCTGGAGCGTTGATGAGGAACAGCAACTTGGCAAAAATCTCTTCCTTGCCCGGCATCGTAGCCAGCGCTTTGACCTCTTCCACGTTCAGCAGCTTGCCGTCAACAATGCCCAGCTTGAACTGAAACTCCGCATTCTCGCTTGCCCACTTTGCGAACACCTTGGCCAACGCAACCGGGTCGCCCGAGGTGAACGCCACCGAGTTCACGCCCTTGAGGCCCTTCAGTGCCGGAGCGATCTTTGTGCCTTCGCTCGAAACAGCTGCCAACTTGTTCTTCACCACGCGATACTTGCCACCCGCCTCGCGGATTACCTTGCGCAGCTCATAGTCCTTGGCAACGGTCAGCTTGCTGAACGTGCCGATAATCGCGGTTGTCGAGGTCTCCAGCTCCTTTGCCAGTTGCTGGACCTTCTCCGTCTTCTTCGCTTTCGAAATAGCCATTTGTGTGCTCCGCACAGAGATCAGAGAACAGAGAAAGAGATCAGCAACTCCTACTTAATCCCTTTCTGTTGACTCAATCTCCTCCCGCGCCCACGGGCGCTCCGTTCAGAATTCTCTTTACTCGAGGCCAAAACCGATGGATCACGACTACAACTGATCTCTGACCACTGATCCCTGATTTAGTGCTTGCCTGCCGCCTCAGCCACCGCCGAATCCAGCGGAACCCCGGGCCCCATCGTCGAGCTCAGCGTGATGCTCTTGATGTACTTGCCCTTGGCTGCCGAGGGCTTCGCCCGCACAATCGACGTGATCACTGTGGTCGCGTTATCGATCAGCCTCTGCGGATCGAAGCTCAGCTTGCCGACCGGCACGTGCACCAAGCTGGTCTTGTCAGCGCGAAACTCCACCTTACCGGCCTTGATCTCCTTGACCGCTGCAGCCACATCCTGGGTCACGGTCCCGGTCTTCGGGTTCGGCATCAGGCCCTTGGGGCCGAGCACCTTACCAAGACGTCCAACGACCTTCATCATGTCGGGCGTCGCGATCAGGGCGTCAAATGCTGTCCAGTTCTCTTTCTGGATCTTCTCGACCATCTCCTCGCCGCCCACGAAGTCGGCGCCTGCTTCCTGCGCTTCCTTCTGGCGATCGCCGGTCGCGATCACGGCGACAGTCTTGGTCTTGCCTAGCCCGTGCGGCAAAACTACTGTTCCGCGCACCATCTGGTCGGCATGCCGGGTATCGACACCCAGACGCATGGTGAGATCAACCGTCTCATCGAACTTGGCGTACTTCACCTGCTTGAGCAGGGTGACAGCTTCTGCAAGCGGATACGCAGGCTTGGTTACAGCCGCGCGCGCCTTCGCTATATTCTTGCTGGGTTTAGCCATCAGGTCCTCGTCTCCCACCGCAATTGCCAGCCCGTTTTCGGGGAACCTGGAGGCTATACGCCTGAAACCCTGGCGCCTATCGCACTCGAACAGGTCCAAAAGCCGTGGTGTTATTGACGGCCCAGGATTTACCCCGGGCACATCTATGGAGTTTAGCGGATTGGCCGCTCAAGTGCAAGGAACGACCTTTTTTCGCCTATTGTTTGATTCTCTTCGATGCCTTTGAGATTCAGAAAATAGTGTGAGGACGCCCCGCAACCCTCTGAAGTACCGGGAGTTGTACGAACCGCATTTCGGACTGCCGACCGCAACAAAATAATCGAAACAGTATCTAACAAAGTGAAGGGAAAAGGTGATCGCCCGGTAAGAAATGCGCTTTGGCTCGGGGCGGTCGGAGGAGCATCTATATGAGAAAAATAGGAATAGCTACAACATTCGCCTTGGGCGCTATGCTGCTCGCTGGGCAGGCATTCGCACAAAAAGATACACAACCGGGACAGGGTCGCGCCGTAGTCACGATCCTGCCTGCGCAGAAAAACGGCGACGTGGGTCCGGTTTCACCACAGAGCCTGAAAATCAAAGTAGACGGCAAGCAGTCCTCTGTGCTGAACTTTACGCCTTTGCAGGAGGCTAATAGCCCGGTGGAACTGGTCCTGTTGCTCGACAGTGGGGCTCGCACGAGCCTGGGTACGCAATTCCAGGATATCCAGAAGTTCGTCGGCGAAATGCCGCCGAACATGAGGATGGCGATCGCCTATATGGAGAACGGTCGTGCAGCCTTTGCCTCGCAGCTTTCGTCGAATCCGGCTGACGTGCTCAAAGGACTGCACGTGAGCACAGGGTTTCCGGGATCGAACGCGAGCCCGTACTTCTGCCTCTCCGATCTCGCAAAGAACTGGCCATCGCACGACCGCACCGCGCGTCGCCAGGTCCTGATGATCACCGATGGCGTGGACAACTATGATCGGCGTTTCGATCCGGATGATCCCTACGTGCAGACCGCGATTAACGACTCGGTTCGAGCTGGCCTAGCCGTCAATTCGATCTACTGGCGCGATATGGGTCGCTTCAACAGCGGCTTGTACGCAACCAATGCAGGGCAAAGCCTGCTCTCGATCGTCAGCCAGGCAACCGGCGGCAAAAACTATTGGCAGGGCTTGGACAATCCGGTGTCAATCGAGCCGTATTTCCAGGATCTGCGCAGGCGCCTCAACCACCAGTACGAACTCAGCTTTACCGCGCCTTCAAAAGGAAAGCCCGAAGTCCAATCGCTGAAGGTGGATCTTCACGTCCCGTCAACCAAGGTCGATGCACCGCAACGAGTGCTCGTGACAGGCAGCGTAAGCGCTCAAGGCGAATAACTTAATCTAGTTGCCAATGCAGGCGGGTGATCGGCGATCAGCCGCCTGCTCTTGCCTGACTCCAACCGCAAGTTCCTCTGACTGCAAATACGCGGTGCCGTTGGATCACGGCATTGACGTTTCTACCCACGCAAAACCAGGATTGCGTCATCTCGAAGCGGGCAAAGTCGAAGCGACCATCAGGGAGCGGCGATCTCGAAAAGAATTCAACAGAACACACCTACTCCGGTTTTGCCGTAATACCGTATAGTTCTTTCCATCCGGCAAAATCCCGTTGGGGCTTCGCGGCTCCTTCCCAGCCGCAAGCTCACCGGGCATTGTCGTTCCTCTGCCACACTCGGACGAGATTGAAGGGGCTGCTCGATCGCATTCCTCGTGTCCGGATTGCGGAGAGAAACTTTCGCGAGAAGAGGTCTATGAGAACAGCCCGGTTGGCTCTGGCTCTTTCTTTTGTTTGGATTTTTGGTGCTGTAGCGATGCACTCGCAGTCCCTGAACACCAACTTCGCCCGTGACCCGCAACAATCTATCGATCAGGAATACACCGAGCACATTCACAAGTACACGACCGATCCGACATTCACCTCTCCGCTGGTCGATTACTTGCCCGCGTCGAAGACCGTGCCCACTCCGGCGAAGGTCCTGGGTGACGTCTCGGGGGCGCCCGACATGCTTCCCTACGCCGAAGACGTCTACAAGTACTTCCGCATGCTCGCCGCGGCAAGTCCCCGCGTCAAGGTCTTCACGATCGGTCACACCGAAGAGGGGCGCGAGATGATCGCCGCTGCCGTCGCCGACGCCGAACTGCTGAAAAACGCCGAGGCCAACAAGCAGAAGCTCGCGCAGCTCGGCGATCCCCGCAGCATTAACTTCGATGACGCGAAGGCCCGCTCGCTGATTGACCAGTCCTACCCTGTCTACTACATCACCGGCACTATTCACTCCGTCGAGACCGGCGCGCCCACCGCTCTGATGGAGCTTGCCTATCGCCTTGCCGTGGATGATGCGCCCTATATCAAGTACATTCGCTCGCACATGATTGTGCTCATCACGCCTGTGGTCGAAGTTGACGGACGCGATCGCATGGTCGACATCTATCGCTGGCACAAAGCCCACCCCAACGAGCAATATCCGCACCTTCTCTACTGGGGTCACTACGTCGCGCACGATAACAATCGCGACGCCATGGGCATGACGCTTGCCCTCTCGCGCAATGTGCTCGACGCCTATCTCGACTGGCACGCGCAGGTGCTCCACGACCTGCACGAGTCCGTGCCCTTCCTCTACGACAACACGGTTGGCGATGGCCCATACAATGCATGGGTCGATCCCCTGCTGGCCGACGAGTGGGCAGAGCTCGGATGGAACAACGTTGCGCAGATGCAGAACTTCGGGATGCCCGGAGTATTCACCCACGGCGACTTCGACACATGGAGCCCGGGCTACCTGATGTTTCTCGCCGCGATGCACAACGGCATCAGCCGGCTCTACGAAACCTTCGGCAACGGCGGCGCCGACACCGAGAAACGCATCCTCACGCCCGAGGACTACTCACGCACCTGGTACCGCCAGAATCCGCCGTGGCCCATCGTCACCTGGTCGCAGCGCGATAACAACAACTACGAAGAGACGGCCCTGCTCTCCACCGTCTCCTACTTCGCGCAGCACACACACCACTTCCTCGAGAACTACTACACCAAGAGCAAGCGAGCGACTCAGAAGCCGGCACTCGAAGGCCCGGCTGCCTACGTGATTCCGCCCGACGCCGCGGCCTCCAATCGTGAAGTTGAGCTGCTCAAGGTTCTCAAGCGTCAACACGTCGAGATCCAGCAGCTTTCCGACGCCACAACATGCCAGATCGCCGGCGAGAAGCGAGGCGACAAGCCAAAGCAGGAAACCTTCCCGGCTGGCAGCATCGTCGTTCGCATGGACCAGCCTTACTCGCGTATCGCCGACGCCTTGCTCGATCGCCAGTTCTGGGCGCCCGACGATCCGCAGAAGCATCCCTATGACGACACCGGCTGGTCGTTCACGCACCTGTTCAACGTGAAGACCGTCCGCATTAACGACGCCGCAATTCTGAAAGCGAACATGAAACCGCTCGACGACCCGGCCTCGCTTGCCGGCAAAGTCGACGGCTCGGGCACTGTTGTTGCGGTGAACAACTCCGGCCAGATCTCGCTGCTTTCGCTCGTCTATAAACTCAAGGGCGCAAAGATCCAGGCCGCGGAGAAGCCCTTCGATGCCGACGGCAAGCACTTCGCCGCCGGCTCGTTGCTCATCAGCGGCGCCGACAATCAGATCGCCGGCGCGCTCCACGATCTCGCCCTCGACGCCACAAAGCTGGGCGCTGCTCCTTCCGTTCCGGCGCACGATGTTGCCGCTCCCCGCATCGCGATGATGCACACCTGGCTCGCCACGCAAACCGAGGGCTGGTGGCGCTACGCCTTTGACACCGCCGCCGTGCCCTTCGACTACATCAGCACGCAGACCGTCGCAAAGCAGGATGATCTGCGCTCGAAATACGACGTGATCGTCTTCGCTCCGGTTGGACGCTCCTCCACGCTCGATATCATCAACGGTCTGCCCATGTGGAATAACGCGATGCCGTGGAAGAAGTCCGACATAACACCGAACCTCGAGGTTGGCGGCGACTCGACCGATGACATCCGTCGCGGTCTCGGCTACGACGGCCTCGAACACTTGCGCAAATTTGTCGAGCAGGGCGGGCTGCTCGTCACCTGCGAAGACACAGCACAATTCGCCGTCGACACCGGGCTCGCTCCCGGCGTCAGCGTTGTGCCTCGCGGCGACACCCGTGTTGTCGGAACAGTGCTCAACGCGGTCTTCGTGGCGAAGGACAATCCGATCGCCTTTGGCTACGGCACAAATCTGCCGGTGATCAGCGCCAATGGCATGGCCTTTAACATCAGCAACACGCTCGGACGTTCCGGTGGACGCCTGCTGATGGATCCGTATGCAGAGCGCCCCACCGGTCGAGGCAGCCTCGAAGAGAACGATGAGCCGCTCGGCCGCAAAGTCGTAGAGGCAGAGCCGCTCGAGAAGACGCAGCCGTGGGAGGCGAGGAAGCTGAATGAGGAGCAGATACGAAATAACTTCTCCGTCATCCCCGAGCAGCAACGACCGGAAGTGATTCTTCGCTTTGCGGCGAATAAGGATCTTCTCCTCGATGGCCTGCTCGACAAGGCCAGCTCAATTGCAGAACACGCCGTTGTCGTCAATGCACATCTCGGCGACGGCAACGTGCTCCTGTTCGGCAACAATCCCATCTACCGCGGCGAAACAGTTGGCGACTATGCCCTTGTGTTCAACGCCATTCTCAATCACGACCACATGAAGCACGTAAGCAGCCAAATAGACCAGAGAAAGCAGGCTGAGTAGAGAGTGATATTGAAGCCTCGGATTCTTCGATTAACTCTTTGCGGACGTGCCAGACTGTGGCATTCTTTCACCCATGGGAAACAAAGACAAAGGCCGAAAAGAAACCAAAAAAGCTCCGAAGCCGAAGCCAAAACCCGAGCCCAGCAGACGTGAAATCTTCACTCCGGCTCCGCCGAAGTAAGTACCGGTTATCGCTGCTGGATAAGCTGATGCAGGTAAGACAGAGGCCCTCCGTGCTGCGGAGGGCCTCTGTGTGTTTGCACAGGGCAAGCAATCACTGCCAGGTGCCCGGTGCCTGCCCTGAGCGGAGTCGAATGGGCTTCTCCTTTGAAGACCTGGGAGCGACGCTACGACGCAAACAAGAAGGCCCTCCCGCTTGTTGGGAGGGCCTTCTTCTTACGCTAGTAAGCCAGTCCGGACTTACCCTACGACTTCAATGCCCATGGAACGGGCAGTGCCCTTGATGCTCTTGATCGCGGCGTCAATCGACGCAGCATTCAGGTCGGGCATCTTCTGTGTGGCGATCTCGCGCACCTGCTTTTCGGTTACCTTGCCCACCTTGTCCTTGTTTGGCGTACCTGAGCCCTTCGGCAGGTTCGCAGCCTTCTTCAGCAGAACTGAAGCCGGCGGCGTCTTGGTGATAAAGGTGAACGTGCGGTCACCATAGACCGTGATGACAACCGGGATGATGAGCCCGGCCATCTCTTTGTTCTGCGTACGTGCGTTGAACTGCTTGCAGAACTCCATGATGTTGACCTGTGCCTGGCCAAGTGCGGGACCGACGGGCGGCGCGGGAGTGGCCTTGCCGGCTTCGATCTGCAGCTTGACCATTGCAGTTACTTTTTTCGGAGGTGCCATGTAGTTCCTTCGGAAACAGCTCTTAGCTCCTAGCTATTAGCTCTTAGCTGTCCATTGCAACATGTGAATTTTGGTGCGCAGCACTTAGAGTTCGCTTTTAACCAGCACCCGCCAGGTGGGCAAGCCGGCTAGAAGCTAAAAGCTACTAGCTAAAAGCTGTCGCTACTCAATCTTTTCGACCTTGCCGAACTCCAGTTCCACCGGCGTCGAGCGGCCGAAGATCGTCACCATCACCTTCAGTGTCTCGCGATCCTCGTTGATCTCATCGACCACGCCATTGAAGTTGGCAAAGGGGCCGTCGGTAATGCGGACGGACTCGTTCTTTTCAAACTTGATTTTGAGCCGCGGCTTTTCTTTCGCGGTCTCCGA
>DATFSO010000012.1:0-3541 GCA_035262585.1 Occallatibacter sp.
CCGCCTTCTACCAGACTCTGACCCCGGACCAGCAGGCTAAGTACTCGCAGCTGAGGCATCATGGTCCCGGAATGCACGGGTTCGGGTTCGGATTCCAACCGGGCGGGCCGGGCAGCCCAGGCGGTCCTCCGCCATTTTGATAACTCGCAGAAGCGACGCGTGGCACAGCTCAGCTGTGCCATGGTCGTCTTTACAATAACTTTACATTGCCTTTTCGGCCTGTTTACGCCGCAGGCAGCGGGCCCTGCGTAAGCTTGAACCACGAGGTTCCAATCCCGAGCAGAAAGGTCGACTGCGCATGGCTTCCCTTGCCTTTGGTTCCAGTTCCCCCGAGAAGCAGCCGGTTCCGCGTAACAAACTGCGAGCCATCGTGGTGGACGATTCCCTGACGATCCTTCACCTTATCTGTTCCCTGCTGGAGCATCACGAGATCGTGGACGTGGTAGGGCGCGCGGAAAGCGGGTCCGAGACCATCGATGCCGTCCTTAACCTGCATCCTGATTTGGTGTTGATGGATGCTGACATGCCGGGCATGAGCGGACTGCGGGCTTCCTTGCTGCTCTCGCAGGTTGCTCCCGAGACCAGAGTAGTGCTCATGTCGATGGACACGACTTCCCAGTTTCGCAGCGCATGCTCCAGCTGCGGCGCCTCCGACGTGATTTACAAACCCAAGTTTCTCAGCGAACTGGCCCAGCTTCTGAAAGTCCGGCCCCAGCACCAATGGCACAAATCCTTTCCCCGGCCACGCCGCAAAATCGCGCGCGCCGTCACCTATAATGAGGTAACGGGTTGATGTCGCCAATCGCTCCCCCTCTTGGCACAGAATGAAGCGTTTCATGCCGTCCAATATCAAAGAGCGACTTTTCTGGTGGATCGTTGTGCCCGTTCTGGCGGTCGTCCTGGCCGCGCTGGCAGTGCTGCAGTACCGTTGGAGCGACGAGGTCAGCGCGGCGACGCGTTCGCAGATGCAGACCAATCTGCAGAACTCTCTGATGGGCTTTCGCGCCGATCTGACTCGTGAGTTGGGCGCTGTGTGCGTGGAGCTGCGCTCCATTGCCGACGATTCCGGCAAAGCCGCGCCTTCGCAATTCGTTGATCAGTTCCGGCACTGGCAGGAAACGGCTCCTCATCCCGCGCTGGTGAGCCAACTCTACTTGTGGCGCAACTCGGATCTCCCATCCCTTTTGCGTTTGGCGCCGGGCCGCGACGCAATGGAACCAGCCACCTGGCCCGAACAGTGGTCCGCGCTGCGACAGCGCCTTGAAGACATGACATTATTTGCGCGCGGTCCGGACATGATGATGCACCATCGGCACGCGCCCCACCTGCAGACGCGATCCGGCCGACCGATGCCCCATCCTCCAGACATGTTCCTTCCCTGGTTCGTCGATCAGTCCATTCCTGCCCTGGTCTACCCTTTGCGCCCCCGTCCGGCGTCTCCTGACGATAACCGGGAAAGTCGCGTTCCTATCACCTGGATCATCCTCCAGCTGGATTCCAGCGTGCTCACAAAGGAGATCTTTCCCGAGCTGGCCCAACGGTATTTTCACGGACCCGAAGGGCTCGACTATCGCGTCGCCGTACTGGACGGCCGAGACGATCGCCCTCTGTATTCTTCTGATTCCCGGTTTGGCGAGGCCGGCGACTCAACGCGCGATGCGGCGTTGAATCTGTTTGGCCCGCCGTTTCGGCGGGCCCCATCAGGCGCTCCGGCGGCGGGTGCGGCGATGTTCGGCATTGTCCGCGGTCCGGTAGGCAAGTACACGCTACAGACGGACGATAAGCACACTCTCGGCTTTGATCGAATGGTACGGATTGAGCCCCTGCAGTACGGACCCGAAGACGGCACCTGGCAGGTTGTGGTTCAGCATAAGAGAGGGTCGTTGGAAGCGGCGGTCAGCAGCCTGCGCCGCCGGCATCTGATGTTGAGTTTCGGAGTCCTGGTCCTGCTGGCGCTCACCATGGCCCTGGTCGTTCTTGCCAGCCAGCGGGCACGTCGACTGGCGGCACTGCAAATGAACTTTGTGGCCGGCGTTTCCCATGAACTGCGTACGCCGTTGGCCGTGATCTCGACGGCGGCGGAGAATATCTCGCACGGCGTGGTTGCCGACCAGACGCAACTGGCGCGTTACGGAGCCTCCATCCTTAAACACGTACGGCAGCTCACCCATTTGGTGGAACAAGTGCTGGTTTTCGCGGCGGCGCAGCAAAGAGCCGGCAACTATCCGCTGCGCGCGGTCAGCGTCGGTGAAGTAATCGACGCCGCACTGGAAAGCACCTCGGTTATGGCCAGTGCCGCGGGGATCACCGTGGAGCGACGGGCTGAGCCGGGCTTGCCTCCGGTGGCGGCGGACTTCGCTGCGCTCTCTCAGTGCCTGCAAAACCTGATCACCAACGCCATCAAGTACGGTGGCGATGGCCGCTGGCTGGGCATTCGCGCCGACGGGGACAGAGAGCACGGCGTAATTCGTGAGGTCGAAATCACGGTGTGCGATCGCGGTTTGGGTATCGCGCCCGCGGAATTGAAGCATATCTTTGAGCCGTTCTATCGCAGCCCCTCGGTTGCAGGCTCCAACGTCCATGGAACCGGGCTCGGCTTACCCTTAGCTCGCACCGTCATTGAAGCTATGCGCGGACGCTTGACCGTGAGCAGCCAACCCGGGCAAGGTAGCGCTTTCACCATCCATCTTGGCGTCGCAACTGCCTCTCAGCTTCCCGAAAAACAGGCAGCGACGGACAGGCTTCCCGGCGAAACCGCGGGCTACTGATCATGACAGAACGCATCCTGGTGGTTGAAGATGAAGAAGACTTGCGGATGACCCTGAGCGATCGTCTGAAGGGCGAAGGTTACCTGCCGGAATGCGCGGACGACGGAGCCGAGGGCTTGCAACGAGCGCTCAGCCAATCGTACGACTTGATTATTCTCGACGTCATGCTGCCGCGAAAGAACGGATTCGACGTGTGTCGCGACATACGCAAGGCCGGCCTCACCGTTCCCATCATCATGCTCACGGCACGGGACCAGCTGGTGGACAAAGTTCTCGGTCTCAAGATCGGCGCCGACGACTATCTCACCAAACCGTTCGAGCTGCTGGAACTGCTGGCTCGCATTGAGGCTTTGCTGCGCCGCGGATCCGCCCAGGGGCAGCAGCCCGCCGGTCTCCAGAAGTTCGGAGCCATTCAGATCGATTTTCGCGGCACCACGGTCTTTCGCAACGGCGAGGTCGTGCCGCTCTCGGCACGCGAGTTTCATTTGCTCCGCTATTTCGTGCAGAATCGTGGCACGACGCTGTCCCGCGAGATTCTCTTGAAAGATGTCTGGGGCTACAGCGAGGACACATTCACGCGCACGGTGGATGTCCATGTCGGCAGTCTGCGCCAGAAACTGGAAAGCGATCCCAAGCAGCCCAACATGATCGTGACTGTGCCGGGGCTTGGGTATAAGTTTGTGGCGTAAGAGCAGCCATTAGCCGTTAGCCCTTAGCCACTAGCCCTTCTGCAGGATCACAACCAGCCTTCGCGGGCCATGCGCGCCTTGCAC
>DATFSO010000013.1:0-81289 GCA_035262585.1 Occallatibacter sp.
CAGAAGAGGCGCTTTTGGAAATGAACCGCACGTTAGAAGCGCAGGGTTCATTACTGCGATCACGGGAGGAATTGCTCAGAGTGTTCGTTAAGAGCGTACCAGCACCAGTCGCGATGCTCGACCGTGACATGCGTTATCTGCAAGTCAGTGACCGGTGGTGTACTGATTACCTGCCCGGCAGAGCGGAAATACTGGGGCATTCGCACTATGAGCTTTTTCCAGATATGCCGCACCGCTGGAAAGAGGTTCACAGCCGCGCCCTTCAAGGAGAAACCCTGCGAGCCGACGAAGACCGTTGGGATGGGCAAGACGGGACTCATTGGGCACGCTGGGAGGTTCGCCCTTGGAAGACCTCGGAAGGCGCTGTGGGAGGGATTCTCATCCTTGCCGAGGACATCAGCCATCGCAAACAGATGGAAGAGGCACTCTCAGACCTGAGTCGAAGGTTGATCGAATCGCAGGAACAAGAACGCGCTCGCATTGGAAGAGAGCTTCATGACGACATCTGCCAGCGCGTGGCCCTCCTGGCGATTCGACTGGGGCAACTCAAAGCATCGGCGAGCGGTCTGTCGGATGAAATACCGAATCAACTTTCCAAAATGGAAAAAGAAACCGCTGAGCTGTCGATGAGAATCCAGCAGCTCTCACGCGAATTGCACTCGTCAACTCTCGAGTTTCTGGGATTGAGTGAGGCCATTCGGAGCTGGTGTGATGAATTCGGCGAGAAGTGGAATTTCGAGATCTTGTTTGAAAATCATGACGTGCCGAGTGGCCTGCCTTCGGAGATCTCGCTCAATCTCTTTCGAGTTTTGCAGGAAGCCCTGAACAATGCGGCCAAGTACAGCGGGGTCCAGCGCTTTGAGGTGCGATTGTGGGGAGCGCCGGCTGAAATTCACCTGAGTGTGACGGACATTGGCAAGGGCTTCGACATCAGTTCCGCGATGAGGGGACGAGGGCTGGGCCTTAAGAGCATGCGGGAGCGGGTGAAACTGATGAACGGACATCTTACAATCGAGTCAAAACCGAGCTGCGGTACCACGATTCATGTGCGCGTCCCGGTTGATCCCGGCGACCAGCCGTCGCAGGGCATCAATTCTGCGCAGTCTATTGGTCCTCCCGCGATTCCGCACGTGTGATCGGCAACCCGGAACTTTCGCAAATCTTCGCCTCTTCGCAATGAAATAATGGTCGGGTATGCGCGCCGAACTGTCCTTCGCTTCCCTCGCCCAGATCGAAACTGAACTCCTCGCCGTCACCGCCGTCGATGCCCAGACAGCCAAGGGCCCCAATGTCAAGCCTGCGCCAGTTCTACTCACTAGCGACGCGGCTGTGAGCGCTGCCGCCGCTGCCGTCCTGTCGTCGGGCGAATTCAAGGCCGGTTCGAACGAGACCGTGCTCCTGCACGCTCCGGCGGGCCTCAAGGCGAAGCGCCTCCTGATCGTCGGTCTCGGCAAGAAGAGCAAAGCCACGGTTCACGCGGTGCGCAACGCTGCGGGAACAGCCATTCGTTACACCAAGCCCCGCGCGATCCGTCAGCTCGTTTTCGCCGCGCCCGATCCCTCCGCCGATCTTGGCCTGACGCTACCGCCGACAGCTTCGACGCGGACTGCCGTAGAGGGCGCCTTCATCGGCGACTTCGACCCCGACACCTACCGCAGCGAGCGCAAGGACGTCAGCGTTCAGTCGGTCACCCTCGCTGCCCCGGCTTCTGCCGATCAGACCGCAATCCGCACTGCATTCAACGAAGGCGTCATCCTTGGCGAGAGCCAGAACTTCGCCCGTTCCCTTGTCAACGAGCCCGGCAATAAATTGACGCCGACCATCCTCGGGCAACGCGCCGCAAAGATGGCATCCGAAACCGGCCTCAAGTCAGAGGTCTCCTCAACCGACAAGCTGCACGAACTGAAGATGGGCGCATTCTGGAGCGTCTCGCAGGGCTCCGCCGAGCCGCCGGCTCTCATCGTCCTCAAATACGAACCTGCAGGCGTAAAGGACGGACCGATCCTCGGCCTCGTCGGCAAAGGCATCACCTTCGACACCGGCGGCATCTCCATCAAGCCCTCCGACAATATGGAGAAGATGAAGTACGACATGGCCGGCGGCGCGGCTATGATCGGCGCCATGCGCGCCATCGCGCTGCTCAAGCCCAAGGTGCGCGTGATCGGCATCGTCTGCGCAGCGGAAAACATGCCTTCCGGCACCGCTCAGAAGCCGGGCGATGTGCAGACCGCAATGCCGATCGCAGATGAGAAACCGGGCAAGACCATCGAGATCATCAATACTGACGCTGAAGGCCGCCTCGTGCTCGCCGACGGCATCACGTATGCCCGCCGCCTCGGCGCGACACACCTGATCGATGCCGCCACGCTCACCGGCGCATGCGTCGTCGCGCTCGGCATGATCAACGCCGGCGCGTTCTCCAACGACGACCCCACATTCGAGAAATTCCAGGCCGGCCTCGCCACGACCGGTGAGAAGTTCTGGCGCATGCCGTTGAGCGACGAATACTACGACATGATTCGCAGCGATATCGGCGACATCAAGAACACCGGCGGCCGCTGGGGCGGCGCCGTAACCGCAGCCGAGTTCCTGCACGCCTTCGCCGAAGACACGCCGTGGATCCATCTCGACATTGCCGGCCTCGCCTGGATCGAAGAGAACAAGCCCTTCATCGCCAAAGGCCCCAGCGGCGTAGGAGTGCGTTCGATCCTCGAGTGGGTGCGGAGCTACGAGTAGGATGCGGCAGAAATCACCCGCCGGGAGACGGAAATTCAACAAAGTTCCCTGTAGGCGACATCAGACCAGGTGAGAACCCATGACAAACGAGCCACTTTCGACGGGCGAAGCACCCGATGGTGAAGAGAGATTCGATTTTGCCGTCAAACATTTCGTGACTGGTGGGTTCCTCCTTGAAATCTCCTACTGCGGCGACAAAGGCCGTGGCATTCATGGGGCTGGCGTCTGGCCTTCAATTGAACAAGCCAGGGAAATAGCGCAGCAGACTGCGACCAAACTACTTCTCAACGCCGTCATCTCTTGGGATGAAGGAAGTCGCCAGGAGAGAAGTAGTCAATTAGCTCAATCTCGTGCAACGCCCTTCCATTCTTCTTGAGATCGCCGGCAATCGAACACCCCCGTTCAGGAGGTTCAGCCATATGACTCCAGAATCGACTCCAGAGTCTGTCATTCCATTAGAGGACGAGACGAGCACCGTTCCAGAGTCAGATGCCTTCGTCTTTTTTGGAGCATCGGGAGACCTTGCCTACAAGAAAATCTTTCCGGCGCTCCATAACATGGTTCGACACGGTACGCTAAAAGGCCCCGTGATCGGCGTTGCTAAGAGCGGGTGGGGACTTGATCAGCTTCGAGAACGGGCTCGGGCCAGCATCCACGAGCACGGGGACGGTGTTGAAGATGCAGCCTTCACAAAGCTGCTCCAGATCATGCGTTACATCGACGGCGACTACTCCGATCAGGCAACCTTCGCCACGCTGCGAAAGGACCTCGGCGATGCCAAACGGCCTGCGCATTACCTGGCGATTCCACCCAGTCTATTCGGCGCCGTGACCGAGGCGCTGGAGTGCACTGGATGCTCCAGCGATGCGCGCATCATCCTGGAAAAGCCCTTCGGCCGGGATGTGGCTTCAGCAAAGGCGCTGAACGCGACGCTTCACACGGCTTTTCCTGAGTCCCAGATCTTTCGCATCGATCATTACCTCGGCAAGGAGACCGTGGCAAATCTGCTCTTCTTCCGTTTTGCGAACACGTTCCTCGAGCCGATCTGGAACAGAAATTATGTGCAGAGCGTGCAGATCACGATGGCTGAGAAGTTTGGCGTGGGCGGAAGAGGTAAGTTCTACGAGGAAGCCGGCGCCATTCGCGACGTGGTTCAGAACCATCTGCTGCAGGTTGTAGCTCTGCTGGCCATGGAACCCCCGACATTCATGTACCACGAGTCAATCCGCGATGAGCAGGTGAAAGTTTTCAGGGCGATTCCTGCCATGCAGCCTTCGCAACTTGTGCGGGGTCAATTTCGCGGCTATCGCGATGAACCGGGAGTCGCACCGGACTCCGAAGTCGAAACCTACGCTGCCGTGCGCCTCGAAATAGACTCCTGGCGGTGGGAGGGTGTTCCGTTTCTGCTTCGAACGGGCAAGTGCCTGAAGACGACTGCCACCGAAGTCATTGTCACGCTCAAGAGGCCGCCCCTGAAGGTCGCTGTGAAGAACAACTATTTTCGATTCCGTCTCGGCCCGGATGTCTCGCTAGCCGCCGGCCTGCAGGTAAAGAAGCCCGGGATGCGAGCGGCGCCTATGCCGATCGAACTATCTGCCGTCGATCACGCCATCGGAGATGAAGTGGGAGCCTACGAGCGCCTGCTCACCGACGCTTTGCGAGGTGACCCTTCTCTCTTCGTGCGCGAAGATGCAGTCGAGCGCGCGTGGGTGGTGGTGCAAGACCTGCTCGGCAACGTCAATCCTGCCTACGTCTATGAGCCCGGAACGTGGGGACCGTCAGAAGCGGATGCGCTCGCAGCCGATATCGGAGGTTGGCATGACCCCGTTTAGTTGCGGGGGATATTGGATAGAAGCCCGATCAAGAGAACAGGAACAGGATCAAGAACGCGAGGGAGGCAAAGACAAGGACTCCCACCGATACAATGAGAGCTTTTTCGCCCCGGCCCCGCCTCGGCGCTCCCGTCACCCACGGCATGAGCCCAATTCTTGGTAGTCAGATTTTCAGACGCAAGGTTACGACAGTACAGGTCAAACCCCAGAGCGATAGGCGGGGTCTCCACGCGCTAGACTGTCGATGCGGCTATAGATAGGTCACTCCGTCTTCTTCTCTGCACCTTCCTTGGCCCCGCTTACCGCGCCCTTGGTCGTACTCTTGGTCTTGTTCCACACCTTCTTGGTGCCGTGTGCGGTGGCGTGCGCTGCTTCCTTCGTGCCCTTCACTGTGGCATGGGTAGCTTCTTTGGTGTCCTTTGCGGCAGCGTGGGCCACCTTGCTGGTGTCCTTCTCGGTCGTGTTCGCGGCTTTCTTCGTACCGTTTTCGGTTGCGTCCGCAGCCTTCACGGTGTCCTTCTTCACAACGTGACCTGTGTCCTTCGCTGCATCCTTCGTTTCGTGCCCTGCCGCTTTCAAGTCGTGTTTTACGCCGGTGTCCTGGCTTGGGGTGGATTGTTGATGACTCCATCCGGAAACCGGCACAAAAAGCAACGCGGCTCCCAGAACCGTGACAGTGAACGTTCGATGTGCTTTCATGCCCCCGGAGCATATAGCCCGCCGCCGCAATCACACAAGCAAATTTCCGATAACCCGAAAAGAATAGACCTGGACAAATTCCAATATGGCTTGTGAAGGCCGTCTTCCAGGACAAAGATTTCAAACCAGTTGAGTACGAGTGCGCTCACGACGGTGCCGGAGTGTCCCTGCTCTCGATCTATTTGTATAAACTGGATTCAGTAATCAGTTGCCGAAGTTGTGACCATCCTCGTTGCGAAGCTTTTCGTTGGCGTTAATTCTGTGCCCTGGGAACTCCCGACTAGCAGTCTGATCGAGCGCTGACCTCGCGGGTCGGCAAACCTGCTCGCCGGGGAGTTACTTGAAGATTCAACGAAGGGCCTTCCTTCGCTCCGCTCTTGGCGCGACCGCCACGACTCTTTTTTCGTCCTGCAGTTCTTCTCGCCGATTTCCCGGCCCTGTTACCCTTCCGCCACCCGAGCGTTCGGGCATTGAGCATGTCGTCGTTGTGATGATGGAGAATCGCAGCTTCGACCACTTTCTCGGCTGGCTGCCAAACGCTGACGGAAAGCAAGCCGGGCTAAGCTATCTTGACCAAAGCGGCGCCGCTCGCCCTACACACCATCTGGCAGGTGACTTCACGGGTTGTGGCCACATTCCGCCCGATCACACCTTCCAAGGCGGGAGGATCCAATAAAGCGCGGGAAAGATGGATGGTTTTCTGAGATCAGTAAACGACATCTTTTCGATCGGCTACTACGAGGAACAGGATCTGACATTCTTCGGCGCGTTGGCACGCCGATACACGACGCTTGACCGATACTTCTGTTCTTTCCTGGGCCCCACATTTCCGAATCGCATCTTCCTCCATTCAGCACAGACCGACAGAATCAGCAACACGTCAGACGTGTGCCAGTTAGAGACAATCTGGGACCGACTGTCAGAGGCCGGCATCAGCGCTCGCGCCTACACGACATATTTGCAACTCTGGGGTTCGGAATATGAGGGCATTACTCAGGGCTACGAGGATTATCTGAATGACGCCGCGACCGGTCAGTTACCCGCCGTATCATTCGTCGATCCACCGTACTCTCCCGCGATCGGAGCAGTCGATGATCATCCATTCGCGGATATTCGTAATGGGGATGCCTTCCTGTCACAGACGTATCACGCTCTGGTAAATAGTCCGTGTTGGCCCAAGTCAGTTCTGATCGTTACCTTCGACGAGTGGGGCGGCTTCTTCGATCACGTGCCGCCGCCCAGGGTAATCGCACCGAACACCACTGATACGGACCTCATCGATGGTCGCGTACTCTTAGGGCTTCGTGTGCCGACCGTGATTGCGTCTCCTTTCAGTGTGGGATCAGCGTCATTCCCTCGCGTGAACAGCGCGGTCTTTGACCATACATCGGTGCTTAAGCTGATCCAATGGCGCTGGAATCTGCGGCCCCTCACAGCGCGGGATGCGTCAGCTGATATCGGGAATCTGGCCAGCGTTCTCGATTTTCGAAATCCACGAACAACGGCGCCTGTACTGCCGGTTGTAACCCTAGGACCGAAGTCTCCATGTGATGTCTCGGACTCCGATTGAAGCTACTCCATCGCTGAAACCTACTTTTGCGGAGCGACCGCACAGGAATGTCGAGGCAGTTTTTGAACGGAGTACTGCTCACTGAACTCTTCTCCAACATATCCAATGGTTACGAGCCACGGTTGACGGCGAGCGAAGAAGCACTCCAGATCGCGATCAGATTCCGTTGGTTCCATCCGGTGGGCCCAAAGAACCTTCTGGCTCGCTAAATCAGCAGAGTTGAAGACCCACTCATTGTAGTTACTCTGACCCGCCATGAAATGGTAGTCGACGAAGACCAGCTGACTTCCCGGTTCCCGATTGAGACTCTCAAGAACATGGGGACGCCCCCAATCGACCGGCGCTGAGCCCTCCCAGGCAGGAGCACTCAAGTTGTCTACCGGAGCAAGGAAAAGACGAAGAAACAGCGAGATGAAACATGCCAATCCAACCGCTCGGACGAGAGCTACTCCTACCCCCTGCGCCCGTGACCAGGTTCGCAAATAGCGGGCACTCAGAATCAGGAGAAAATAGATCACCCCGAGCATCGGCGCGAGGTAATGGGGATACGTCCAGGTCTCGAGAGTCACAACAATCAGGACGGGCAAGAGCAGCATCAATAACGAGCGATCCTTGCGCCGGGTCAGCGCGAGAGGCAGGCCTAGCAGAAGGGGCAACAGAGAGGGGCCCAGGAAGAATCGGCCGTATCTGCCAAGCTTTTCACCGATCAGGGAGACGATGTATCCCCGAAATGTTCTTTGATCGTCATAGATGGTTCGCTCCCACACCGCGTGAATCAACCATTGTCCGTTGTTCCGATAAACCTTTGCCGATGCAGGCGCCTTCTGAAGAAGGAGCGCTGGAGTTATGCTGTACTGCTGGCCGTGCCATGCATACGGCAGTAGAGCGATGTGTCCGGTGACTACGTGGTTGTTGATGCCTGCCGCAGCAGCGGCGAGGACAATGACGCCGGCAAATGGAACAACCGTGCGCTGGTTGAAGACTGCCAGCAAGGATCTTCTTCGGTTCCACGCCAGATACGCAACCGAACCCAACACGAGGAGAGTCCCCTCAAAAGGCCTGCTGGCGAGGACAAGCACCGTTGCGACAGCCGCGAGAAGAGCGATGGGCATGGTTGGTCTTTTCGCCCAGCGAGAGACCGATCCAAGGAGCAGGCACCCGGCAAATGCGGCTACGGACCCACCCCAGTAACTATCCGACCAATAGGAAATCGTCCCGATCCGAATCGCGACAAGGAGACCGCCACAAAGCGCCCAGACCGGCGGCATCATATCCTGCAACTGCCAGCACAATGCCGCGGCCATCGCGGCGGAACTCAAAATTACGGCGATCGCCGCGCTGTGGAAGATCAAAACTCCAAGGGCCAGAACCAGTCCCTGTGCAGGAGGAAACTTCGCCATGTACGTCGGAATCACGAACTGGTGAATTGTCTCAAAGTGGTGGCAGAAAGGCGGGGTTGGATTTGTAAGCCGGAAATGACTATATGTGTCCGCAGCTAAGAGGTAGCCAAACTCGTCGGCCACGCGAGGCTGAGGAAGCGGATTGGTGTTGAGCATTGCAATCCGGCCAATAAGCGCAGTCAGGAAGACGAGCAGAATCGCCAGGCGACGCCGGCGGGCGATGCCCAAAAGGATGCGACCGATCCTCGATCCGTGACGGCTCTGTTTCGTCCAAATGATGCTGACGCCAAGGGTTACTCCGAGGACCGCCCATTCCAGATGGAAAAAACCAGAGGAGAAGTGGAACAGATTTTGTCGAGCGACCACCAAATCGGTTCCGAAATCATCGCCGAAGAGCCGATTTGCCACCCAGTGAAAGTATCGCGCTGCATGATTGAGCGAATGGTGCGTACCAACCAGGCAAAGCAGCCGAGCGGAGGCTAGGATTCGCTGCATGTTTCTTGTTTCTTCACCGAATCCGCAGAATCGGCCAAGCCCCGTCGAAGAATTGTTCAGATTGCGTGATACTTCCCTCGCTTGTAATCCCGGACAACCGACAGCACGTCGAGCCCATACCGGATTGGATTGAGATGGGATTTCTCTCCGTTGTAAATGGTTGGGATTGCGATCTCGGCGATGCGCAGGCCCTTCACGTGGGCCAAGACGATCATTTCCAGGTCGAAATCGAATGAGCTTGACAGTTTCTCGAATGAGATCGCTTTGAGTGTCTCGCGTGAGTACAGCATGTAGCCGCTGTGATACTCGGCGAGGTTCATGCCGAAAGCCCAATTCTCAATGGCCGTGAGCGCCTTGTTGGCAATGAACTTGTAAAGCGGCATACCGCCACGCAGGGCTCCATCGCCCAACATGCGCGATCCCTGCACCAGATCGGCGCTGTTCCGGTCGAATGGATCAAGGAGCTCGACGATCTTCTCCGGCGAATACTGACCGTCGGAATGTAACACTATACCGACATCTGCCCCTTCCCGAAGTGCGTAACGAAGCAGCGTCTTCTCGGCTTCGCCGTAGCCCCGGTTGGTCGAGTGCGTGAGCACAACCAGATCGGAGACCGCATTCTGCAACCTCTCGAGCGCTAGAGCAGTGTCATCGGTGCTGCCGTCATTTACGACGACGTACCTGCGAATGCGCTGTCGCGCTTCTGCCGGTACCCGCGCAAACACTCGCTCAATCGTAGCGCCGGCATTGAAAGCCGGCATCAGCACGAAGGCGTTCTCCACCATCGGATGTTTAAGATGCACGCATGTTCGGCAGGGTTAGATTTGACAAGCTCGCCGATTCTCGTCGCGGTGCCGCAAAAAAGCCCATCAACAGCGGGCTTTAGCGCCTGAGGGATGTTTCACGGCCAACACGCCCTAGAAGTTGTAACCGATGAAGATGCGTAACACTGGAGCTTTCCCGGACCACAGAGCTGTCTTCATCTCGACGAATGTTTTGTGTTTATGTGCGCCCGCAAAAACATTGAAGCCAGTCTTGTAGTTGAAATTGCTGAAACTGGTAGTACCGCTGCTGGCGCTCTGATTGAGGAAGTTGAACGATGGTCCCATGCCGAAGTACGGAGTCCATTGACCGTGAAGCGGCGCCCGGAAGCGGTAGGCTGCTTCCGCGTTCACACCAAAAAAGTCCGTCAACTCCCCGAAGCCAAATTCGACGTTGGGCCGAAACACCAGCTGCTGATTAAAGAACGGACCGAACTCCGCTTGGGGGCCGAACATAAACAGCTCGGGGCTGAAGCCAAAACCAATACGTCCGCCAACATGCCAAAGGCGGGCTTCGGCCTCGATCTGCTTTGATGTCTTATTTACCTCGGGAGGAGGCGCGCCGGCCTGGGCCCCTGCTCCGCTTTTAGCAGCATCGCCGGCGGGCTGAAGTACGGTGACGCTTTCAGCCACCTCTGTACCGTCGTCATTCAGAGCCCCACCGTTGACGCGAACGCGGGCGCCGGCCTTGACCCCTTCCTTGGGGATAGTGCTGGCGTCATGGGTGAACAGATGATACTTGTTGTCGTCCGATACCACGACCAGGGTGTGCCGAGTCGTGGACACCACAGTTCCTTCGACGACATGGTCGTGTCCTTGCGTTTGGGCCGATTTTGCCGAAGGCGCGTCGGGAGGATCTGGTTGGGCTTGGACTGTTACGGCTAGGAAGGCGGACACGCAAAGAACAGAGAGAACGAGCAGAATATGGGCTCGCATGAAATTTCTCCTTGTGCTTGGCTTGCGGATTCAGTGGTGTGGATGCGGTAGGAACGCGTTGCAAATAAGCCGCGCCCAGCCTCTACAAAATTCCGTTTGTCCCCAAACGCGAGGCTCATTCGCTGCTGTTGCTGCAACTCGATGGTGTACTTCGAAGGCATATTGCCCTTTGGGCTGAAGTGCCGCACCGCCTTGTTCCTCTCTACCTAACGAGATGCCGCTCCGGCCAAAAGCAACACATGCTCGGACCTCGTTTGACCGTCGCGAAGCTTTCACTCCCTTTTGAAATGTTAGGCGAAAACTTGAACGTTTCGTACTGCCAGAACTGACAGGCATGCGGCGGAGGCCGAGGCGAGATAAAGATTTCGCGCGCTGGCAGATCTACCGCAAGTTTATGAAAACGATGGCTTCTTTGCAGAGCATGCGGGCACTCCTCTACACTCCGACGATGTTTCCGTCGTGGTCCACGTCGATCGAGAGCGCTCGCGGGTGGCTGGGCAGGCCCGGCATCAGCATCATGTTCCCGGAGATCGCCACCACAAAGCCCGCGCCGGCCGACAAGGAAACGTCGCTGATGTGCAGAGTCCAGCCCTTGGGCGCGCCCATCCTCTTCGCATCATCCGTGAGCGAATATTGTGTCTTGGCAATGCACACCGGCAGCTTGCCGAAACCCCAGGAAGCATAGCGGTCGAGTTTCTTCCGCGCCGCGTCGCCGAACGTAACGCCGTCCGCGCCATAAACCTGAATCGCAACCTTCAGGATCTTCGTATCGAGCGGCTCATCGAGTCCATAGACGGGCTGGATCTCCGGGGACGGATTTGTCTCGATGACCGAGACGACTTTGTGCGCCAGATCGATGGCTCCCTCACCGCCCTTGGTGAACGCTTCGACCATCGCACAGGGTACGCCCTCTAGCGAGCATTCGGTCGCCAGCATCTCCAGGTCAGCGGCGGTATCCGCGGGGAAACGATTAATCGCGACGACGATCGGCACGCCGTACCCGCGCAGCGTTTTGATGTGATGCTCGAGATTCGAGAATCCGGCCTCGAGTTGACCCTCGCCCTGCGCACAGAGACTCTGCACGGTCACAACCAGAACAGCGGCGGCCGGTTGAATACCCGAATCGCGCATTACGATGTCGAAGTATTTTTCCGCGCCCAGATCGGCGGCGAATCCGCACTCATTTACAACGTAGTCCGCCAGTCGCACGCCCATCTTGTGCGCGAGAATGCTCGAGGTGCCGTGTGCAATGTTGCCGAACGGACCGGTATGCACGATCGCCGGAGTGCCCTCGGTCGTCTGCACAAGGTTGGGCTTGATGGCTTCGTCGAGCAGCGCCAGCATTCCGCCCGTGGCGCCGAGATCTCCCGCCGTCACGGGTTTCCCCGACCGCGAAGGACCGACAACGATGGCGTCGAGACGGCGGCGAAGATCGGCACGGCCCGACGCCAGCGCCATGATAGCCATGATTTCCGACGCCGCGGTGATCACAAATCCTGCGGTCCGGTTTGCTCCCTGATCTTTTCCGTCAACATTGACGGTGATCCGCCGCAGCGCGCGGTCGTTCATGTCCATTGCGCGCGGCCAGGTGACCTGCGCCGGATCGATATCCAGCGCATTACCGAAGAAGAGGTGTGAATCGATCATTGCGGCGAGCAGGTTATGCGCGGCGGTGATCGCGTGGAAATCTCCATGAAAGTGCAGATTGATCTTCTGGCTCGGCTCCACCTGTGAAAGCCCGCCGCCCGCAGCGCCACCCTTCAGGCCGAACACTGGTCCGAGCGAGGGCTCGCGCGAGGTGAGAATCGATTTGCGCCCGATGCGTTCCAGACCCTGCGCCAGCCCAACGGAAACCACCGTCTTGCCCTCGCCGGATGTAGTAGGCGTGGTCGCCGTAACGACGATCAGGTTGCCTCGCACCGGAAACGCCGGGTTGTCCAGGAGGGTTAGATTGAGCTTCGCGCCGTGGGCGCCCATCGACTCATATTCGGTCGGGAGCAGTGATAGTTTCCGTGCAATCTCTTCGATAGAAAGAAGCATGTGCGTGTGTAAAACGGTGTCTTCCATGCGCCGGCCCTTCTATTGGCCGGTGAGCAATATACTCCCGTTACCCGAACCCTTGTTTGTGATATAGGCTACAGCTCTGTTACGGCCGTACTACATGGCTTCTGGACTTTCGATCCCGAGCCATTCGAGCGCTGTGACGAGTTCGCGCATGGCAACTGCGGCCGTAGCCAGCAGGAACATCCGCCTCTCGGGATCGAGCTCGGTGAGAATGTGATGCTTGTGATAAAAGTTGTTGAAATCCTGAGCCAGCTGGAATGCGTGCTTGGCAAGATGCGCCGGTTCTGAGGTTGCGATGCACTGCTCAAGCACAGTTGAGCGGCGGCCGGCACGCAACCAGAGCTCCCAGATGTCTTCGCCCGCTGCGCCCGTGAGGAATGCGCCCGGATCGGCCCCCGCAAATTCACGCAGCACAGCCTCCGGCGTAATTGATCCCTTGCGGAAGATGTTGCGCCCGCGGACGACAGCGTACTGGATATAAGGCCCGGTCTCGCCCTCAAAGCTCAGCGCATCCTTGAAGTCGAAGGCGATCACCGAATTTCGCGTGAACTTCAGCATGAAGTAGCGCAGGGCTCCGATGGCGATCTGCTCGGCAATAGACTGGCGCTCCTGCTCGTCGCGCGAGGTCTGGCGCGTGTCCACCTCGGCCCGAGTGGCTGCGATCAGTTTGTCAATCAGGTCGTCGGCTTTGACTCCGAAACCCTTGCGGCCGCTGACCTCAATGTAAGGGCGGCTGCGGTCCTCTTCCGAAACCTCGTATCCAAGTTCCGCGGCACAGCGTGGCGTCAGCGCCACCATCTCGTAGCTGAAGTGGGTGTAGTGATCAGCCTGCTCTGTATATCCCATGCCGCGCAGCGCCTGAATCACGTTCGCCTGCGGATCCGCCTGGCGCGAATCGATCACGTTGTAGATTGCCTGCGCGTCACCGAAGTGCGGATGGCCGGCCTCGCCCTTCTCGGTCGAGATCCAGCACTCGTGGTCGGGATACCTGAAGAACTTCCGATATCCGAAGTCGCGCCCCAGCAACCCGAACTTCCACAGGTGATACGCGATGTCTTTGCCTACATACGTAACGGTGCCATTCGAACGGACGATGACCTTTGCGTCTTCATCGACGCCCTTCAAACCGTTTTCGCCACCGCTATCGTCGCCGCTCCCCTCCTGTACCGGTTCAGCGGGCGCGCCGGTCCGCGACATCACCCAGCAGCCCTTGTTCTTGCCCTCGGTCTCGAAGTAGAGCACGCACTTCTGCTTGAGCTGTTCGAATGCGAGAGCCCAGAAATTGAGGTGAAGGATCTCGCTCTCGCGCGGCAGGAAATCGTACTCGATGCCAAGGCGCAGCATCGTTTCGAGATGCCGCCGCAGCACCGTGGTTGAAATCAGGTCTGCCAATTGTGCAGTTTCGTTTCCGCCCTGCTCGATCTCATGCAGCGTCGCGTAACGGAGCTTTTTGCGTTCTTCGTTCTCCGCGTCTTTGCCGCTCGCGTACCACTGCGAAGTACGCGCGTAGAGGTCCCAGCAGTAGTAATCGAAGCGCTGGAACGTCATCTGCAAGTCTTCGATCAATGTCCGAACTTCAGCCAGCGATTTTTTCTCCAGGTACAGGAACCCAACCACCACATCTGCGACCTGTACTCCGGTATTGTCGATGTAGTTCTGCACTGCGACCTGCTGCCCGGCGGCCCGAAGCAGCCGCACAAACGTGTCGCCCAAAATCGCGTTACGCAGATGCCCGATGTGCGCGGCCTTGTTGGGATTGATGCTTGTGTGTTCCACCAGCGCATGGATATGGGACGTGACAGGCTCCGCGTCTTCGCCGGCGGTCATCATGCGGACTGCGACTACCCGGTCGAGTCGTGCATTGATGTACCCCGCTCCGGCGATCTCGAACGAAGCGAAGCCGCGCGGCGTTCCGAGCTCCGCAACGATCTCCTGCGCGATGACTCGTGGCGCCTTGCGCAGCTTGCGCGCCAGTTCAAAGGCTATCGGCGAGGCCAGTTCTCCGAACCTCAGGTCCGGCGGAGTTTCTATCGGAATATTGTCGACAGTCAGGTCGTACTTGGTTTTGAGCACATCCCGTAGATGCGACTCAAGCCGGTTCTTCAATTCCAGGTACACAGGATCGACGCCCTCGAAAGTGGCTGATTTTCAAGGCGATTCTAACAGAGCCGGAGCGCTGCACGCGTTTGACGCACCCTCTGCGGCAACCTCACGCAAAACCAGAGTTACTATGCCCTGAAGCCACGATCGAAAGTCGACGCGACCATCATGGAGCGGCGACCTTGATAAGGGGACAACAGGACACACCTACTCTGGTTTTGCCGTAAGATGAAAGAGGAACATAGACGCAGCGCATGACGCTTTAGATGAGAGCGTCAATCGAAAGAAAACCGCCCGCCCATGACGAATCCAAACAACTCAGCCCGCTTTTACCTCACCACACCCATCTATTACGTCAATGCTCGCCCGCATCTGGGCCACGCCTATTCCACAATCGTGTGCGACGCAATCGCGCGGCGCAAGCGGGCCATGGGCATCGACACCTGGTTCCTGACGGGCACAGACGAGCACGGCCAGAAGATCGAGCGCTCTGCCAAGCTCGCCGGCCGCACGCCGCAGGATTTCGCCGATGCGATAGCGGGCGAATTCCGGGCCCTGTGGGATCGTCTCGGCCTCACCTACGACGATTTCATCCGTACCACGGAACCACGGCATAAGCGCGGCGTGCAGAAACTCTTCGCGACGCTGCGTGACCGCGGATTCATCTACAAGGGTTCCTACACCGGGCAGTATTGCGTCTCTGACGAGGCTTGGGTCGACGTGCCTCCCGGTGCGCCCTGCCCCGATTGCGGCCGAATCACCGAGACCGTGAGCGAAGAAAACTACTTCTTCAAGCTTTCCGCATTCGAACGCAAGCTGCTCGAATTCTACGAAGAGAATCCCGGCTTCATGCAGCCCGAGTCCACGCGTCGCGAGGTCATCTCGTTCGTGCGCGGCGGCCTTGCCGATGTTTCAATCAGTCGCAGCAGCTTTGACTGGGGCATCCCGGTCCCCGGCGATGAAACACAGGTTATCTACGTCTGGTTCGATGCGCTCGCAAACTACATCACCGCTCTCGGCTACGGTTCGGACGATACGGCCGACCAGGCACGGTTTGCGAAGTTCTGGCCCGCAGACATTCACCTCATCGGCAAGGAGATCAGCCGTTTCCACTGCGTCTACTGGCCGGCATTCCTGATGGCCGCCGGACTGCCTGTTCCGCATTCTGTAAAAGCAAACGGCTGGCTGCTCTTCGATCAAGGCAAGATGTCCAAATCGCGCGGGAACATCGTCCGCGCTGACACGGTGCGCGAAGTTCTCGGCGCGGATGCGCTGCGCTACTTCCTGCTGCGCGAAATCCCCTTCGGCCAGGACGGCAACTTCAGCTTCGATGCACTCCTGCAGCGCTACAACGGGGACCTGGCCAATGGATACGGAAACCTCGTAAGCCGTGTCGTGAACATGGTGCACAAGTACTTCGGCGGAGTCGTGCCGGAGCCCGGCGCTGAGACCGCGGCCGAGACTTCGCTGCGTGAGGACACAGACCGTGTCATAGCAGGGTTCGGGCCGGCTTTCGACGAACTGAACTTTTTGGAAGCCTTGAAGCTGGTATGGAATCTCGTCGCCGAAACGGACGGCTACCTGACTGCGAATGCGCCATGGAAGCGCCCTGCGGATCGTAGTGAAGCGGAACATGCTGCATTGCAGGCTCGTGTCCTTGCGACGGCGGTCGAGGCCATCCGGGTAATCACCGCGCTCGTCTATCCCATCCTGCCCGACTCGGCATCCAAGGTGTGGCAGCAGCTTGGGCAGGGCGATATTGCCGATGCTTCAAAGCTTGCATTCCTCGCCAAGCTTGCGTGGGGCGGATTGAAGGCAGGTACTCGCCTCGGTGAACCCACGCCGCTGTTTCCCCGCGCAGAAAAGGACGCCATCCCTCGTATGCAGAATCTTGAAGACGAAGACAATCGCAGCGCCGTTGACGCCGCGAGTAATGAGAAGGCCCCCACGAGCGCACCCGAGGCCCCCGCGGCTGCTCTGCCTGCTGCGCCTGCTCCGCCGCTGGCGTCTCCCTCTGTGAATGTGGTTGAGAACGCCAGGAACGAGCCCGGAGCGGGCACTCCAAAGCCGATCGGAACCACGCCCGGGAGCGTGAAGCCGGTTTCAACTGCCCCCGTGAGCAGAGTTCGACCGGAACTGACAAGCCGAAGCCTTTCGACGGCTCCGGCACAGGTTTCGCCCGACAAGCCGCTCCATTCGACGGAGAGTCTCCAGCAGGCACCGGCGGCGCCCACGCAGCCGGAGCACATTACCATCGACGATTTCGCGAAGGTGGATCTGCGGGTCGCCCAGGTGCTTGTCGCAGAACGCGTCCCCAAAGCGGACAAGCTGCTCCGCCTCGAGGTCGATCTCGGCTATGAGAAGCGGCAGATTCTTGCCGGCATCGCGCAGTATTACGAGCCCGAAAAGCTGATTGGCCGCAAGATCGTAATTGTCGCCAATCTCGCTCCGCGCAAGATGCGCGGTCTCGAATCGAACGGAATGCTGCTCGCAGCCTCATTGCCGCCCGACGGTGCGCCCGTGCTCGCCGGATTCCTGGAAGATGTCCCCCTGGGGGCAAGACTGAAGTAGTCTTCGCAGAACTGTAATCAACGTAAAGGGAAACCGCGTCTCAGAACTACGGAGGTGTCCGCTTGCTGATCGACTCCCACGCGCACCTCGATAGCCCTCGCTACACCGACGACCGCGAAGCCATGCTGTGCCGTGCAGCCGAAGCTGGGGTGGGTGCCGTGCTCGCGATCGGTATCGGCGAGAATCCATCGGAGATGCATCAGGCGCTCGAAATCTGCCGGGAGTTCAACAGCAAACCCGGCATACCTCGACTCTTCGCCAGCGCCGGAATTTACCCCCACAACACACCAGAGGCCGATGACCAGGCACTGGCCACGCTGGATTCCCTCCTCGCCCAGCCTGAGGTGATTGCCTGCGGAGAGATCGGGCTCGACTACTACCACGAAGGCGCTGCCCATCCAGTTCAGAGGGAAGGGCTGATCAGCCAACTTCTCATTGCTGCCGCGCGCAAGAAACCGATCCTGATCCACTGCCGGCCCAAGGACGGTTCGACAGACGCCTGGGACGACCTCTTCGAGGTGCTTGAAGAGCACTGGTCCCCTGCAGGCCTTGGCGGCGTAATGCACTGTTTCGGCGGCGGTTGGGAGCAGGCGCGGCGATCGCTTGATCTCGGCTTTCTTATTTCATTCGCCGGCAACCTGACCTACCCGAAGGCACAGCCGCTGCGCGAGGTTGCCTCGCGAGTGCCGATGGATTGCGTTCTCGTCGAAACCGATGCCCCCTGGCTCGCTCCGAACACGCTTCGCGGCAAGCGGAATGAGCCTGCATACGTGACCCAGACGGCGCAAGCACTGGCTGAATTGGACCGCGTCTCGGTGGAAGAGATAGCCGCTACGACCACCAAAAACTTCTCCCGCTTGTTCAACCTTCCGCCTCTCGTGTGAAACTAATAGAGTTGCATCCGCCATCCGCGAGCGGGAGCAATCAGGAACCCAGCCAACTGAAGGAACGAATCCATGGCCCAGGACAATTCATTTGACATCGTCAGTAAGGTTGATATCCAGGAAGTGCGTAACGCGATCGACCAGGCGATGAAAGAGATCCACCAGCGTTTCGACCTGAAGGATTCTCACTCCGATATCCATCTCGAAGGCAATGACGCCATTCAGCTGGCTTCCTCCAACGAGTACAAGCTTGAAGCCGTGAAGGAGATCCTCGGACAGAAGCTTGTGAAGCGCGGCGTGTCGCTGAAGAATCTAACTTACGGTAAAGTTGAACCCGCCGCCGGACAGAGCGTGAGGCAGAAGATCTCCCTGCAGCAGGGAATCCCCGCTGAAAAAGCGAAAGAGATCGTTCGCATCGTAAAGGATTCGAAAAAGAAGGTGCAGGCGAGTATTCAAGGCGATACTGTGAGGATATCGGGCAAGGATCGCGACGACCTGCAGGCAATCATCGCCGCGCTTCGCGGCAGGGACCTCGGCGTAGAACTGACCTTCACAAACTACCGCACCAATTGAAGACGCGAGACACTGACACCATTGAGCACCCTGGCGATAGCAACGGCGAAAGAAGTCTTCGAGTTGCTGCGAGAAGATCTCGTAGCGATTGAGCAGGAGTTGGGGCGTGATGCTGCCTCCAGCGTCAGCACCATCACAGAAATTGCAGAATACCTGCGTGAAGGTGGCGGCAAGCGCATCCGTCCTTCTCTGCTGCTGCTGGCAGCGCACCTGCTCGGTTACTCCGGTCGCAGCGCAGTCAGGCTCGGTGCGGTCGTCGAGATGGTGCATACCGCGACGCTGGTCCACGACGACATTATTGACAGCGCCCAGACTCGACGCGGACGTCCCTCGCCCAACACCACCTGGGGCAATGAGAAGTGCGTTCTCGCCGGCGACTGGCTCTATATGCAGGCCTTCAAGGTTGCACTCGAGGAAAAGAACCTGCGCGTACTTGAGTTGCTGATCGGACTCACGCAGCAGATGGTGGAAGGCGAGCTGCTGCAGATACAGAAGCTCGGCAAGGCCGTCTCCGAGGCTGAGTACTACGACTTGATCTTCCGCAAGACTGCCTGCCTCTTCTCTACTTCAATGCGGCTCGGTGCAGTCCTGGCAAGCGCAACCGAAGCACAGGAAGACAAGCTCGCAGCCTACGGCCGGGCCGTTGGCCTGTCATTCCAGATTGTCGACGATGTACTCGACCTTACCGCTACTGAAGAGGTGCTTGGCAAACCCGTCGCAAGCGATCTGCGCGAGGGCAAGACAACTCTTGCCGTTATCCACGCATTCGATCACGGCACTGCGCGCGAGCGTCAGACCATTCAACGCGTACTCGACGACCGCAGCTTCGAGTACGTGAGCCGCGAACAGATTCGCGAGATTGTGGAACGCAACGGTTCGGTCGAATACGCTATGGCTGCAGCCGATCGGTACGCCGAGCAGTCGCGCCATGCCCTAAGCGCGCTTCCCGATTCGGAATTCAAGCGCGCACTGCTCTGGGTTCCCGATTTCGTGGTCGCACGCGACAAGTAGCTGATCGAAATTCCCTGCCGTCGCTGATAGGCTGACGGCCCCTGGAGGCTGCTTTGCCGAAAAAGACCAAAGACATCTGGAAGCAGGTCGATCAATACTTCACAGACGCGCTGATCGCCCCCAGCGAATCGTTCAACACAGCACTCGAAGCGAATCGTGCCGCCAAACTGCCTTCCATTGATGTCACCCCTCTGCAGGGCAGGTTCCTCGAATTGCTGGTTCGCGCAACCGGAGCGCGCCGTGCGCTTGAGATCGGCACGCTCGGAGGCTACAGCACGCTCTGGCTCGCTCGTGCACTTCCGGTTGGCGGTATCGTCGTCACGCTGGAACTGGAGGCACGCCACGCCGAAGTGGCACGCGAAAACCTGAACAGCGCCGGTCTGGCGGATCGCGTGGACCTGCGTGTCGCACCCGCCCTCCAGACGCTTGAGACGATCGCCCTCGAACATATCGATCCGTTCGACTTCATCTTCATCGATGCCGACAAGGCCGGCTATCCCGATTACCTTCGATGGTCGCTGAAACTATCGCGGCCGGGAACGCTGATTGTTGCCGATAACGTTGTTCGCGACGGCAAGGTAATCGATCCGCACGATTCCGATCCCAACATCCGCGGAGTCCGCCAATTCACCGATCTTGTCGCCGCCGAGCCGCGCCTCAGTACAACTGTACTGCAGACCGTTGGCAGCAAGGGCTACGACGGCTTCGCAATCGCTCTCGTTCTGCACTGAGAACGAGAGCGATATACCTACCACGAAACGCTGAGCGAACTATTCTTTCGGCGTGCGCTGATGCTCCGGCATCAACTTGCGCAGCGCCGCCGTGTAGTGCTCCGGCAGCGGCTTGCGCTTCAGCTGATCGTCGCAGACCACATGGACAGTCTCACCTTCCGCCAGCAGCGTCGGCTCGATGCCGTCGGCACCCTTGCGCAGGATGCGGTACGCGAACTTCAGAACCGATCCGCGCAGCATCGCCGGATGCGTCTCGATCAGGATCTCGTCGTCGTATCGCGCTGGAGCGCGATAACGGCACGTCGCCTCCACCACAGGCAGGATGCACTCGTGCTCTTTCTCGAGTTGACTGTAGGCGAGGCCAAGCGAGCGCAGCAACTCCACGCGGCCCAGCTCGAACCAGACGAGGTAATTGGCGTAGTACACGATGCCCATCTGGTCGGTTTCCGCATACCGCACACGAACCTGATGGGTTGTCACTGCAGAGTGAGGAGCTTCTCGGTCCACTTCGTTCTTTCCAGGACCAGTCGCGCTCATAATCCCTTGGTCCCTAGTTCCCTCGGGCCCTGTCTTTACGGTTTGAGGTGATTGAATACCTGCAGTTTGCTCACGTCGTTGAACATAATGAATGCGAAGAACGCCACCAGAACCACAAACGCAGCCTGGTAGATGCGCTCCTTCACAATCATGCTGATGTCCCGTCGCATGATGCTCTCGATCAGCAGCAGCAGAATCAGTCCGCCGTCCAGAATCGGGAATGGCAGCAGGTTCAGAATACCCAGGTTCAAGCTGATGCCCGCCGCAAGGCCGAACTTCGCCGACCAGTAGGGCTGCTTGACAGCCTGTCCCGCCACAACTGCAATCCCTACCGGTCCCGAGATCTGCTTCACGGACGCTTCATGCGTAAGGAGCTTCTTCAGCATGTTGACAATGAGCAACGAACCGTTGGCGCAGAAGTCCCGCGACGCCGACAACGCTTCGGAGAACCTCATCGGCTGTGGACGCATCGCTATGTCTTCCGGACCGGCCCACAGGAACCCCAGACGCCAGCCTCCATCCTGCTGATAGGGCTGCACTGTCATCGGCGGTAACATCGCACCGTTTCGCTCCACCGAAAGCGTCACCGGTTTGCCCTTTTGGGTCTGCACGTAGTCCACGAGCGGCATCACAGTGTGGAACTGGTGCCCATCCACCGAGTGAATCTTGTCGCCCGCCTCGAGGCCGGCGCGCTGCGCCGGCGATCCGGGGCTCACCTGCTCGATCCCGATCGGGCTCTGTCCGAACTGGACGAATAATCCCGTCTTGCTCACGTCGTAGTGCTGTGGATCAATGTTCGGCGGCAGATCCAGCGACGTATGTACCGTGGTGCCGTTGCGATCAACACTGATCGGAACCGTCTGATTCTTGTGCTCGCCGGCCGCATCGAAGAACTTTTGGTAGTCGGGATTCGCCAGGTTCGCAAATTGGCTGACAAGGTCGCCTGGCTTCAATCCTGCGTGTTCGGCGGCCGATCCAGGCGTCACCCACTCGATCCTGGCCTCGGAGATGTACGGTACTTCGTTGATGAAGTTGAAGTAGATGACCATCAGTACGAAGGCCAACACAAAATTGAAGACCGGTCCGGCAACGCCAATTAGCATTCGCTGCCAGCGCGGATGATTCGTGAATGAGCCGGGATCGTATGTCAGTCCCGCGTTGGAAGCCTCACCTTCGCCACCCGAATTCAATGCGGTCAGCTCGCCCGGATTCTCGCCCGTCATCTTCACAAAGCCGCCCAGCGGCAGCAGGCAGACCTTGTAGTCGGTATCGCCGTACTTGATGCCGAAGAGGCGCGGCCCGAAGCCGACCGAGAAAGCCTCAACTCGAACTCCGCAGAGCTTGGCGGCCAGGAAGTGGCCTAGCTCATGGACCACGACCATGACGCCAACGAGGACGATAAAAGCTACTACGGAAACGAAAACATCATGCATAAGTTATGTGATTCAGACCTCAGGTTGCGTGGCATTGCGGATAATGCTTCGGACTCAGGCTACCAGCGCACGAGCTCGTTGGCGCGCCTCCCGGTCCGATGCCAGCACCTCGGCGATGGTTGCGGGGTGCGACTCGGGCGTTGACGCAAGCACCTTTTCAATTGTACCCGGTATGCCGTTAAACGGAATTTTGCGTTCTAGAAACGCCTCCACAGCCACCTCATCGGCCGCATTCAAAGCTATGCAATGGGCCCCGCCCTTCTCGGCTGCTTCATACGCGAGCCTGAGGCATGGAAAGCGCTCAAAATCCGGCTCTTCGAAATCGAGATGCCGCAACGAAGCCAGATCGAACGTCAAGGTCGAGGCAGGCCGCTCAGGAAACGCCAACGCATACAGGATCGGCAAGCGCATATCCGTCACAGATATCTGCGCCAGAATCGAGCCATCGACGTACTCCACGAGCGAGTGCACCGTTGACTGCGGATGCACCGTCACCCGCACTTTATTCGGCGGCACATCGAAGAGCCGGCATGCCTCGATGATCTCCAGCCCCTTGTTCAACATCGTGGCCGAATCGATTGTGATCCGCCGCCCCATCACCCAGGTAGGGTGCTTCAAAGCTTGCTCCGGGGTGATGTGCGCAAAGTCTGCGAGCGGCGTCTGACGGAACGGCCCGCCTGAAGCCGTCAGCCAGATGGTCTTCACCTCGGTGTGCGCTCCAACGCGCATGCATTGGTGCACCGCGTTGTGCTCGCTGTCTATCGGCAGTATCGGCACTTTACGCTCGCGCGCAGCCGCGGTCAGGATTTCTCCAGCCGCGACCATGCACTCCTTGTTTGCAAGCCCCACCGGCTTTCCAGCCGAGATCGCGGCATGTGTCGCCTCGAGCCCGGCAACCCCGACGATCGCCGAAACCACGAAGTCCACTTCCCGGTGTATCGCGCAGGCCACAGTCCCCTGCGCACCGTGCACAACCTCGGTCCCTCGCGCGCCCTCCGCGCCAAGCCGCTTGCAAAGCTCCGCAGCGAGCTCTTCGGTGGCCAGCGAGATCACCTGGGGCCGCCACCGCACGGCCTGCGCAAATGCCTCGTCGACGTTGCGGCCGGCAGCCAGCGTCGCAACCTGGTAGCGTTCCGGAAACTGCTCAACAATGGATAAGGTGCTTTGGCCGATCGAGCCCGTGGAACCGAGGATGGCGAGGCGTTTCAACGTTCTGCTAAGTCCATCTGCTGCAATAACAAAAGCTTAGAATCGCAAGCGTATAACCTGAGCGTACCACAGCACCGGAGCGGCCATCAGCAGCGCGTCGATGCGGTCCAGCACGCCCCCGTGGCCCGGAAGCAGCGTTCCGGAATCTTTCACTCCGGCCGATCGTTTCAGCGCCGACTCTGCCAGATCCCCCACCTGCGCGGCTACATTCACCACGACCGCCAGGATGAGCCAGTACCACCAAACTTCGTCGGCAAACGAAAGCCTGGCGGAGTTCCACTGTGCCAGGTACGTGCTCACTGCCAGCAGTATTCCCGCCACTGCAACTGAACCCAGCACGGATCCGATCGTTCCCTCCCAGGTCTTGTTGGGGCTTAGCCGCGGCGACAGTTTCCGCCTTCCGAACATCCGCCCGGTGTACATCGCCAAGATATCGCCCGCCCATACCGTAAGGAACAAGAAGGCCAGCAGCGAAGGACCGTTGCTCTGCTCGCGAAGCATCGGAATCGGAACCAGCGTCAATCCCAGGTAGAAGAGCGCAAATACCGATGAGGTTGCGTCGGCCAACACGCGCTCGATCGGAGAAGCGAACACGCAATACAGCAGCAGAATGATGCAAAGGAAGCCGAAGAAGGTTATGGTCTCGTCCGGCCATTGGTAGTTCCCGGCAAACAATGCAGCAATCGCAGCCAGCACTGGAATCCGTGGCGGCTTGGCTCCGCAACGCTCCGTAAGCGCCATAAACTCCCACGCCGCCAGCATAGCCACCGCGGCAACCGCTACCGTAAGGGACCACGCGGGGCCGAGAAACACCAGGGCCAGCACCAGAGGCGCCAGAACAACAGCGGTCAGAACTCGTTTCATTCAGGGTTGAGAATACACTGCCGGGCAACGCCATCGCGAAATCCGAAAGGGCACTACCCATGCCTCGCGGGGTTATACCCGAAGTGCTGTAAACTCCCACCATGCCCCTCATTCGGCGCACGTTGGCGCTTGGATTCGCGCTTTCACTGATCTCTGGTGGCGCAACTGTTTTTGCGCAGAAGCACCCCGTCCATACCCCGGCAAAGCAGACCGGCCGTGCCGTTATTGCTAAGGGTGCGACCGGCGAGAGGATTCAGGCGATTCTCGCGGACCCGGCGTTAAGTCATGCGGAGTTCGGGATCAGCGTAACGACGCTGGACGGGCGGCCGGTGTACGCGTTGAACGAGGGCAAGTTGTTCACCCCGGCGTCGAATGCGAAGCTGGCCACGACCGCTGCGGCCTATGCTTTGTTACCGGTGGAGGCGCTTACGTGGACGACCAACGTGGTGGCGAACGGCGAGATCGATGCGGGCGGCGTGTTGCACGGAGATCTTTTGATCCTGGGTGCGGGCGATCCGACGATGAGCGCGCGACGATATCCGTACCAACCACCGAGCCCGGCACCTCCACGACAGGCAAATCCACCCGCTCAGTCGCCGACAGGAAAGCCTGAGGCCACGCCCTCGACGCAGGAGGTGAAGGCGGAAACGCGCGCGATGGATGCGATCGACCTGCTCGCGCAACAGGTAGTGCAGTCGGGCGTGCGTTCGGTGGAAGGAAGCGTGGTCGGAGACGATAGCTATTTTCTGAGCGAACCTTACGGAACGGCGTGGGCGTGGGATGACCTGCAGTGGGATTACGGCGCGCCGGTCTCTGCGCTTTCGTTCGCGGATAATGCGGCAGAGCTGACGCTTGCGGCGGACCCGGCACATCCGGAGAAGACCGAGGGGAAGTGGACGCCGGAGATCGAATACTACACGCTCGCGAACACGATGACCGTGGCGCAGCCTGACGAGGCCGCCCACCCTGGGCTGGAGCGGCGGCCCGGCAGCATGATGGTGCGTGCGTGGGGGACGGCGCCCTCGCAGGGATTGCACGCGCCGCTGGCCGTCGAGGATCCGGCGGAGTTCACCGCGGCCGCGCTCAAGGATGCGTTGCTGCACCGCGGAGTGAGGGTGAACGGGACGGCAACCTCGGCCCACCGGTACTCCGAGGGCACCGGCGAGTTCGTCGCGGAGCGCTCGCAGCCTTTGAAGCTTGCGCCGCGCGAGCTGGTGACGATGGAGGCGCCGAGGGACAATCGCAGAGTGCTGGCGATGCGTGTGTCGGTGCCGGTGGCGCAGGACATCATGGTCACCAACAAGGTGAGCCAGAATCTGCACGCCGAGCTGCTGCTGCGCATGCTGGGAAAGGCGTTCGCGAACGACGGCAGCCTGGCACAGGGAGCGCGCGTGGTGCGGCAGTTCCTGATCAATGCCGGCGTGAGCGACCAGGATTTCTTCTTCTACGACGGATCGGGCATGAGCATGGACGATCGCATCGCGCCGCGCGCCTATACGCAGTTGCTGGTGTATGCGTCGCGCGAGCCGTGGGGCGAGGCTTGGCGCAAGACCTTTCCGATTGCGGGCGTGGATGGAACGCTCGCCGCGCGATTCAAGAACTCGCCGCTCAAGGGAAGGCTGTGGGCGAAGACGGGAACGCTGAATGAGACAAACGCGCTGTCGGGCTATCTGCAGACCGACAGCGGAAAGATGCTGGCGTTTTCAATTCTCGTGAACGGACATCGCCCGGGCAGCCACGCCGAGCTCCCAGCGATTGACAAGATCTGCGAGGCGATCGCGGCGAGCGAGTGAGTTTTCAGAGAACAGAGAACAGAGATCAGAGATCAGAGATCAAGCCGGACCGATATGGGCTGAAACTTATATTTGCACCATGATTTTCCTAGGTTCCCTCCGGGAACTTTGTCTGCCATTGACCGCAAATTGACTGGGTTAAACGTCGTTTTAACGTTGTTTCGAGGGAACGCGATCTAGATTCATCGAGAGCGGGATCGGCAAGGCGCACGATCTGCGGCTCAGGGCGGACCTGTGCAGGATGAATTCGAACGACACCGACCCGTTTTGTCTGGGGCTCGCGAATCTGGACTCGTTTTGTCGGGACTCGTTTGTCTGGGAGAATGGAATAAGCGGAGAACCGCAGGGTTGACGTGGGTCTCGCGGGACTACCAAACCAAGTTGGGAAGAGGATCATCACCATGCTAAGACGACCGATTGCGATTCTGGCATTCGCATTTCTTACAATCACCGCGAGCGCACAAGAGACCTCGCCGGGAGCAGCACAGGATGCGGGAACGCTGAAGACCGACAAAGAAAAGACCAGTTACGCCCTGGGGATGCAACTGGGCGCCAATTTTCACAAGCAGGGTATCGAGCTCGATTCGGCGATCGTGGCGAAAGGGTTTGCCGATGCATATTCGGGCGGCAAGACCCAGATGACCCAAGAAGAGGCGCAGGCCGCTCTCAGGAGTGCCCAGGAGGCATTTCAGAAGAAGCAGCAAGCTCTTCGCGCTGAGAAGGCCCAAGCGACCCAGAAGGAGGGAGATGCCTTTCTTGCGGCTAACAAGACAAAGGAAGGCGTGGTCACTCTTCCGGATGGCCTGCAATACAAGATTCTGAAGGCGGGAGACGGGAAAAAACCGGATGCGGACGACACGGTGACGTGTAATTACCGTGGGACTCTCATCGATGGAACCGAATTTGACAGCTCGTCGCAGCACAACGGGCCATCCACCTTTGCCCTGAAAGGCGTGATCAAGGGTTGGACGGAGGCATTGGCGTTGATGCCCGTGGGCTCTAAGTGGCAACTGTATATTCCTCCGCAGCTGGCTTACGGCGAAGGCGGCGCCGGGACCGTGATTCCGCCCAACGCAACGCTGATTTTCGACGTAGAGTTGCTCTCGATCAAAGACAAGCCTGCCACCAATCCCCCGACGAACTAGACACCGAATCATCCGCGGCCCCGGTAACCTCGCCGGGGCCGCAGGTTTATTGAACTGAGAGCGGCGCCGCTTCACGGGCAGAAGTCGAGTGCTTATCCAAAAATTGCTGGGCTCAAGTCGACCTTCGGGTTGTAATTGGCATCTGTAAGTGCATTGGGGACTTTGACCAGTCTGAATGCGACAGCCCGGTCTCCGAGGTTTGCTCTAGAAGCTGTCGCATAAGTGATGAATTTTGCCTCAGGGGCCAGGCAGTGTCTGACGAATCGAAGTCTCGAAGATCGAGGCCGCGAACACCCTCAGGGCTAAAGCCCTCAACCATTTGCAGCATTTTCGGCAAGACTCAATCACCCCCGGAGTCGTCAGACACTGCCTAAAGTCCGAGTTGCCTCAAGTTGCGTTTTCGGCACAATGCCCTCTACGCCTATAGTCCAGGGCGGAATGGAGTCTCTATGAGATGGTTGCTGCATTGGATTGTGAACGCCGCAGTCCTTCTCCTGGTCTCGCGCTTTGTCTCCGGTTTCAATATCCGCAGCTTCGGTTCCGCGTTGTTTGCGGTGGTCATCATCGCGATCGTGAACGCAACGCTCGGACTGTTTCTGAAGATCATGACCTTCCCACTGTCGCTTCTCACGCTTGGGTTGTTTGTCTTTGTCATTGATGCGTTTGTGCTTTGGTTTTCGAGCAAGCTGGTGCCGGGATTTTCGATTACAGGCTTTATGCCTGCTTTTATCGCGGCGCTGATCCTGGCGTTGGTCCAGATGCTGCTTGGCTACCTCGGCTCGAGGGCCCCGCTGGTCCACGGCAACCCCTGAGTTGCCGTTTTCGTTGAGCGGACGGAAGCCGCAGCTCGGCTCGACATTGTTGGAGTTTCGCATCGATGCCGACTATCTCATTGCGCGGACATGGACTCGATCGAGGGCATTTGGGAGGCCATCCATCGACGCTTCCCTACGTTGCGCGCAGGGCCGTCTGGCTCATTGTTTACTTGTTCTTCGTTCTGGCGCCGGTGCTAGCGCTGCTGATGGGCGATATGCCCCCGGCTCGCGACTTCTGGACTGAGTTCTCGTCGGCGATCGCGTATGTGGGCCTGGCTATGATGGGCCTGCAGTTCGGGCTCACTGCGCGCTTCCGGTACGTCACCGAACCGTGGGGCGAGGACGTTATCTATCACTTTCACCGGCTGCTGTCGCTGGTCGCGCTGGGACTGGTCGTCGCGCACCCGATCATCCTCTTCATAATTGATCCATCAAGGCTGCATCTGCTCAATTCGTTCGAGGCGCCTCCGGTTGCCCGATGGGCCGCCTTATCGACTTATTCGCTGATCGCACTTGTTGTGATGTCGCTGTGGCGGGCCCAGTTGAGGATCCGATACGAGATATGGCATTTCACGCACATCCTGCTCGCGGTGGTGGCAATCGTTGCGGGGATGATTCATATGATCGGGTGGGGTTATTACCTTGACGACCCAGGGAAGCGGGGCTTGTGGATAGGGTTGTCGATCTTCTGGATCTGCCTGCTGCTTTACGTGCGCATCGTGAAGCCGCTGTTCATACTGCGCCGACCTTACGTTGTTTCGCAGGTGCGCACGGAGCGTGGTGATAGCTGGACACTCACGATGCAGCCGCACAATCACGCGGGCTTCCGGTTTACTCCGGGGCAGTTTGGCTGGCTTACGATCTGGGGTAGTCCGTTCAAGATCACTGCGCATCCGTTCTCATTCTCGTCCAGTGCTGAGGTCACTGACGGGCGTGTGGAGATGACGATCAGAAATCTTGGCGACCTTACGAGCAGAATTCATAAAGTGCCTGTGGGCCGGCGCGTCTACATCGACGGTCCCTACGGAGCCTTCACCATTGGGAACCCCGCCGACATGCATGTGCTGATCGCGGGCGGCGTCGGCATCACGCCCATGATGAGCATGATTCGCACGCTCGCCGACCGCGGCGACAAACGCCCTGTGATCCTGCTCTATGGCAGCAAGGACTGGGAATCGATCACCTTCCGGGAAGAACTCGTAGCGCTCGAGGCGCGTCTCGACCTCAAGGTCGTTCATGTGCTGGCAGATCCGCAGGCGGGCTGGAAAGGAGAGAGCGGCTTCATCACTGCCGACGTGATGAGGCGCCATCTGCCGCCTCCCTATTTAGAACACGAGTACTTCATCTGCGGTCCGAACCCGATGATGGATGCGATTGAGAAGGCGCTCGGCGAGATGCACGTGCCGATGTCGAAGTACCATTCCGAACGCTATAGTTTCGTGTAGGAGGCGGCCCAATGCGACGTCTGTTTGCCGAACGCCTCGTCTTTGCTACCGCAGTGATCGTGATCGTGATGTGTGCCCTGTTCGCATACCTGCGCGCGGCATAACCCCGGCGTTGGTTATTGAAGAATCGGAGAGTGGGCAGACTTCGAATGTGAAAGGGGAGATCAAAGCATGAATTGGAAATCAGTCGTCTCTGCAGCAGCTCTGTTCTTGTTCGTATCCACTACATCCCTGGCACAAGACGGTGCAGCCCTCTTCAAGTCAAAGTGTGCCGGTTGCCACGGAGCGAACGGCGAGGGCAAGCCAGCGATGAAGGCCCCGCCGATGAAAGAAACCAAGCTCTCGGGCAGCGATCTCGTGCAATATCTCACCAAAGGTGAACCAAACCACAAAGCTCCGCACAAGAAGGGCATTTCAGGTTTGAGTGAGGATCAAGCCAAGGCAATCGCAGACTACATATCGACGCTCAAGTAGCTTTGCTGCAATAGGGGTGCCGATGCTGCCTCACGCACACCGGTGAGCTGCGCCACAGGTGTGCGTGAGGCCCGGTGCGGCGACGGCAGCCGGACTGTATCATCGGACCAGAGATGAAGACACGAATTCTCAGCTTCTTTCTGGTTGTTGCCGCCTGCGGCGCGGCGTTCGCAGGGGTTGGGGGTTGCAAGTCACTGCCGCCATCGAAGCCTGAGTCGGAGTGGACCGCGGAGGAGGCACGGGGGGCGCAGGTGTTTCGTGCGGCGTGCGCCAAGTGCCACTATCCGACGTCCACGCGGGGTTTGCACGGGCCGGGACTGCAGGCGATCACGAAGATCAAGGCGATGCCGTCCGGTGCGCCACCGACCGATGAGCGCCTGGCGGAAGTCATTCTGCACGGACATGGAACGATGCAGGGGACGACGCTCGACGATCAGCAACTGCGCGATCTCCTCGCGTATCTGCACACGCTATGAGTGACGAGGAGCCGAAGAGCGAGACTCGGGCTGCCGGTGAGAGCGGAGACGCGGCGAGGGCTCCGCAGAGGGAGTTGCTGCCTCTGCCGGGGCTTGCGGCGATTGCGTTCTATCTGCTGCTGTTGGCCGTGGTGATTGTGGTGGGCGTTGTGAGCGGGCATTATCCGCCGGTATTTGTGGTACTGCCCGTGTTTCTATTTGCTGCGTGCGGTGGATTGCTGATGCTGTTTCGCTGGGCGTGGGCACTGGCGCTGGCGGCGGTGCTGATGCTGAGCTGCTATAACCTGTGGATCTTTGCCAGATTGCATGCGGGGCCGGCGCTGGTTCAGGGGCTGCTCAACCTGCTGTTTTTCTTCTATCTCGTTCGGACCGAGGTGCGGGAGAAATTGCGGTAGGGGGCGATTTCGTGTCCCTCCGATTCGCAAGGATCGTGCATCCGGGGAGAAAGGCAATTCCATGCCGTTAATGCGTGCGGAGCTTTGCGCGAGCCGCATCAGGCGTCCCGGGCTCTGCGCACGGCTTTCCGCCGCACAGCGCGCCCGTGATTCCCTTGCCCTCCTCGACCGTGTAGATCCGGTCCACTGCCGGCATCACGATCTTCTCTACCGCGCCTGATGGCCAGTGAATCTCCGCCGTGCCGGCATCGGTCGCATCGCCGAGTCCGAAGTGCGGCCGCTGGTCATTCGACGAGATGAAGCTGCCGCCGCTCATCACGTCCTCGCGCTGGCGGATCCCGTTGGCCTGTAGATATACCGTGGCGCAGGTCGCGTCGCGCGGGCTCGATTTCCCGTTTGCCGGATTCGTGCCGCCTACCAGCTTCAACTCCACCCAATGGTGACGATCCGGGTTCACATTCTTCAGCAGAACAGGCGGCCCGTCGATCGGGTTGATCACGACGTCGATCTTTCCGTTGTTGAAGAGATCGCCGAACGCCGCGCCGCGTCCTGAAGTCAGCGCGGCCAGCCCCGATCCTTTTACCGCGGGCACATACTCGAATTTTCCGTTGTGGAGATTGCGAAACAGCAACGGCCGCTGGGCAAATGTCGTTCCCCAGTCGTGTTCATCCACCTGCGGATAGACATGGCCGTTGATCATCATGATGTCTTTCCAGCCGTCGTTGTCGAAGTCCGGGAAGCCGACGCCCCAACCGACGAACGGCACCGGTATCTGCGCGATCCCCGCCTCGTTGCCGACCTCAGTGAAGCTCGCATCGCCGTCGTTGTGATACAGCGTTTTGTAGTCGTCCGAGAAATCCGTCACCAGCAGGTCGACGAGTCCGTTGTTCATGTAGTCGCCGACCGCCAGCCCCATCGACGCGATCTCGCGCCCGTCGTTGTTCAGCGCAAACCCCGACACATAGCTGCGATCCTCGAAGCTGCCGTCGCCCTTGTTGATGTAGAGATAATTCGGATTCGAATCGTTCGCGACCAGCAGGTCCGGTTTGCCGTCGTTGTTCACGTCCACAAAAATCGCCGTGAATCCGTAGTAGTGTCCTGGGTCTGACACGCCGGCTTTCTCACTCACATCGGTGAACGTTCCGTCGCCATTGTTGTGAAACAGGTGGTCGCCCTCGCCTGGCAATCCGCGCGGTCCGCACATCACCGGAAAGCCGTGAAGCTGGCAGAACGAAAACGGCACGCCGCCATTGTCCGACTCCGGCTGATGATTCAGGTCGTAATGCACGTATCCGGAAACGAACAGGTCAAGCCGTCCATCGCCATCATAGTCGCCCCAAGTCGCGCCGTCGGACCAGTTGCCGAGCGTCACACCAGCCTTCTCGGCCACGTCAGTAAACGTGCCGTCGTGATTGTTGCGATAGAGCCGGTTCTTCCCGAAGTTGGCGACAAGGATGTCGGGCCAGCCGTCATTGTCGAAGTCGCCGATCGCAACGCCGAATCCCCAGCGATCGTTCGTCACGCCGGCCTTCGCTGCTACGTCGGTAAAGGTGCCATCGTGATTGTTGTGGAAGAGTGCGGCGTGAGGCGGCGTCTTCTTGCCCGTCATCGCGTCGTAAGTCGATCCATTCACCAAGTAGATGTCGAGCCAGCCGTCGTTGTCATAGTCGATCAGCCCGACACCGGAGCCATCGGTCTCCAGGATGTATTTCTTCTGTTTCGCGCCCATCACGTGCTGCCACTTGCTCAATCCGGCGGCTCTGGCCACATCCTCAAAGACAATCGTTCCCTTGTCGACGAATCCGCCGGCGGTGATGGGCCGTTTCTGCGCGTCGTACACAGGCGCGAAGGTTCCGGCTGACGAGATGCCGCCCATCCCGCCCTGCGGCTCCGTCTGCGCTGGCTTCTGTTTCTGCTTCGGCGTCGCCTGCTGTGCAGCACCATCGATGCGCGGAGCGAAGCCCGCCAGCGCGATCATGCCCAGAACGCCGACCCGCCAAAGCCTACGCATGATGCTATTTCTTCGCGGCGCCAGCTGCGGCAGCGTCCGCCGCCTTAGCGTCGGCACACGGTTTACCGCCGCAGAGCGCGCCGGTGATCCCCTTGCCCTCTTCGATGGTGTAGATACGATCCACTGACGGCAGTTTTATCTTCTCCACCGCGCCGGAAGGCCAGTGAATCTCAGCTGTACCTGCATCGGTCGCATCGCCAAGCCCGAAGTGCAGCCTGCGATCGTTGGCCGAGATGTAGCTTCCGCTTGAAAGCACGTCCTGCCGCTGCCGCATGCCGTTGGCTAGCAGATACACCGTTGCGCAGGTCGCATCGCGCGGGCTCGACTTGTGGTTTGCCGGGTTTGTTCCGCCAACCAGCCCCATCTCGACCCAGTGGTGATGATCGGGATTGACGTTCCTCAGCAGCACCGGCGGCCCGTCCACCGGGTTGATAATCACGTCGATCTTGCCGTCGTTGAACAGGTCGCCGAATGCCGCGCCACGCGCGGGAACCACGACAGCGAGTCCCGAGTCCTTCACCGCGGGCACGTATTCGAACTTCCGGCCTTTGCCTTTCTCATCCGGAATGTTGTGAAACAGCATGGCGCGTTCGGCCCATGTAGTGCCCCAATCGTGCTCGTCGACCTCCGGGTAGACGTGGCCGTTCACTTCGAAAAGATCCAGCCATCCATCGTTGTCGTAGTCGATGAACCCATCGCCCCATCCCACGAAGGGAATCGTCTTCTGCGCCACGCCAGCCTTGTAGCTCACATCGGTGAAACTGGCGTCGCCATCGTTGTGATAAAGCACCTTGTAGTCGTCGCCGAAGTCCGTCACGAAGAAGCTGAGCAGTCCGTTGTTCTCGTAGTCGCCCGCGGCAATGCCCATCGATGCGATCTCGCGGCCGTCCTTGTTCAGCGCGAATCCCGAGACATAGCTCTCGTCATCGAATGTTCCATCGCCCTTGTTGATATAGAGAAAGTTCGGTTCGGAGTCATTGCCCACCACGAGATCCGGCCTGCCATCGTTATTGACGTCAGCGAAGATCGCGGTGAAGCCATAGTACTTGTCCTTATCCTCAACGCCGGCCTTGACAGTTACATCGGTGAATTTTCCGTTGCCATCGTTGTGAAACAGATGGTCCGCCTCACCCGGAAGCCCGCGCGGCCCGCAATTCACGTTCGCGCCGCGGTACAGACACGACGCATAATTCACGGCCTTGCTTCCCGCGATCGGCAGGTTGTTGCGGTCGAAGTGGACGTAGCCTGTGACGTAGAGATCGAGCTTGCCGTCGCCGTCATAGTCTCCCCAGGTGGAACCGGGATGCCAGTTGTCCAGGGCCACGCCCGCCTCTTCTGCCTTGTCGGTGAAAGTGCCGTCGTGATTGTTGCGGTAGAGGCGGCCCTTGCCGTAGTTGCCGACATAGAGGTCGGGCCAGCCGTCGTTGTCGTAGTCGGCCACCGAGCAGCCATAGCCCCAGCGGTCATTCTGCACGCCCGCTTCCTTTGACACGTCGGTGAATGTTCCATCGTGATTGTTCCGAAACAGTGCGGCGTGCGGAGGCGGTTCTTTGCCATCAAGCGAGTCGAACGTCGCGCCGTTTACCAGGTAAATGTCGAGCCATCCATCGTTGTTGTAGTCGATCAGGCAAACGCCTGAGCCGTTTGTCTCGACGATGAACTGCTTCTCTGGCACACCCATCTTGTGAACCCAGCCAGAGAGGCCTGCCTGCTTCGTGATGTCCTGAAAGACGACGGTGCCTGTATCCACAAAGTCGCCGGCAGTGATCGGCCGCTTCTGAGCGTCGTATTGTGGCGTTGACTGCACGCCCGACGCGATGCCGTTACTCATCCCGGGCTTGGGTTGTTCTGGTTTGGATTGTTGCTGAGAATTTGAAGGTGCCTGGGCTCTGGTGCCGGCGCTCGCAATCAGAAATAACAACACACAACAGGTCAGACCACGAACGCGCAAAGACTCAAACCCCCATCGACGGATGAGATGAAGTGTATCGCATCGAGGGTGCGACGATCGAATGCACAGGGATGCAACCGCCGGCATCAGCAGTGCGTCAAAGGTCTAGTCGTGGATAGAGGCCGAGTGGAGGTAAAGCGTGCTTTGGACAATATTTGCGGTTCTTCTCGTCCTATGGCTGCTTGGAATCGTGAGTAGTTACACCCTGGGTGGATTCATTCATCTGCTGCTCGTACTTGCGTTGGTAGTGCTTGCCATCCAGTTGATTTCGGGGCGAAGAGCTGCACTATAGCTCGTAAATGCAGCGAGACATTTTCGATTTGTTCTGAGAGGCGCGCATGCAGATGCGCGCCTTTTGCACCTTAACGCACGAATTCTCACCGAAAGCGCAACTGACCCCACGGAGGTGGACATATGAATAAGGACCAGATCAAAGGCAGCTTCGATGACGCTGCAGGCCGCGTCAAACGCAAGATCGGTGAGTGGACCGGAGATACCGAAGCCGAGGTGGAAGGCACTGCCCAGCAGGTCAAGGGCAAGGCGGAGAAAGCCGCAGGCAACGTTCGCGATGCCGTGAACAATGCCCGCAGGGATCGCGACATGGAATCGAACCTGGACGTCGACGACGATCGCGAAGACCTTCGCGAGCACGATCACTTCCACGACCGCGAGTAATTTGCGGGTCAACTGCCAAGTTGGGCCGTTCGGCCCCATATCAAAGTGGGGGAGAGCTGCAAAATGCCTCCCTCATTTTGTGCCCGGCCTGACGCATCCAATTGTGTTGCCTGGCTTTTCGCATTCATCGAACTGCAACAAAATGCTGTCAAATCGCGCACCCGCACATTGCCAAATCTGGCACCCGGCTTGCTAATCCTGTGCATTAAAGCTATAGATATAGGTAACGCTGTCGCGACGAATCCCCCTTTGAACCCGCGCGGCGCAAGTGAGGTGCGTCTTCCGCAGGAACTACGGTTCACTGACGATCGACGGTTCACTATCGGAAACATCCCGTTGGCGTGCGATCGTGCGCGTGCTTCGAAGTCCACTGGACGCAATCAGCTGCACCCCTCTTCCCGCCTCCTGTACTCTCTGCGGATCCCTCCTGCCGCATTTCTCTTCCGTTCCAATTTGTGATGCCTGCTGGGCAGAAATTCCAGTCCAGGCCGGTCCCCTGTGCCCTCGATGCGGAGACGTGCTCGACGCTCCTCCGGTCGATGACATTCTCACCACCGGTGCTACCGCCCGCGCGGCCGCACAATCACTCATGAAGGCGGGGGCCGCAGCAGTCTACGTCGCAACACTTGCACGAACACGCCGCAGCAGTGTCAGCAGCGTGCAACTTGATCACAAGCAATCCGGCGTCACACCGGCAATTGCAGGCACGCTTTCATCGTCATCCATTTACCAACCATCTTCTTAACCGGGGGAAGTGATGTCGCTGGGAAAAGCCATGATTCATGCACGCAAGCAAAAATCCGCTGTCCGCGCTGCCGCTCATGCTGCTGAGTCAGGCACCCACGCAGGCATGCATGCCAACCACATCCTTCAGATGCCGGTGCTGGTGCTCAATGCGTCCTATGAGCCCATCAACATTTGCGGCGCGCGCCGCGCCCTCGTGCTTGTGCTCAAGGGGATCGCACGCACCGAAGAAGAGCACGGGTTGACGCTTCACGCACAGCGCAACCGCATTGCCATGCCATCGGTGATCCGTCTTCTTGAATACCGCCGCATTCCGCACCAGACCCGCGCACTCTCGCGCAAAAACATCCTGCTGCGCGATCGCAACCAGTGCCAGTACTGCGGCGTGGTACTGCCCTCCGGCGAGCTGACGCTCGATCACGTCGTGCCGCGTTCGCGCGGCGGCAACTCCACCTGGGAGAATCTTGTTGCCTGCTGCCATGCATGCAATCGCCGCAAGGGCAACCGCATGTTGTCAGAGATGGAAGACATGACCCTGCTGCGCGAGCCGCGTCCATTCTCGCTGCACACCAGCCGGCAGATCATGCGCATGCTCGGCCGTGGCGACGATCGCTGGCGCAAATATCTGTTTTATTGATCGTTAGGCCTGCGGCTAGAGCAGGTTCCGGTATCGCGTTCGCGTCGACTCATTCAGGGCCGCACGGCGGATGCAACGCGCGGGATGCCCTGAAGATCCGCAGTGAACTCCACGGACTCGAACCCGGCGGAGCGGAGCAGTCTTTCGATGGCCGGCGATTGGGTGAAGCCCATTTCAAGCAGAAGAAACCCACCGGGAACAAGCGCCGCAAATGCCGTGGGAATCAGGCGGCGATAGATATCCAGGCCGTCTTCCCCAGCGAAGAGCGCGACGGCAGGCTCGTGTTCACGGACCTCGACGGCAATCAAAGCATGATCGGTGTCAGGCACGTAGGGCGGGTTTGACACGATGAGGTCGAATGCCTCTCCGGCAACAGGAGCGAGGAGGTCACCCTCGAGAAAACGGATCTGGTTTTCAACGCCGTTACGGGCCGCGTTTTCACGCGCGATCGCGAGCGCAGCGGGCGAAATATCAATCGCCGTGAACGCAGCTTGCGGCAATTGAACAGCCAGGGCGACGACGATAGCGCCGGAACCCGTACCGACGTCGATGATGCGCGTCGGATGGATCGGATTCGTCGTTTCCCACCCATCCGGCAAAGAACGCCGGAAGGATGGGGCACCTGGCTGTGTCGTCATCTCGATAGTCTTTTCGACCAGGTGCTCGGTCTCGGGACGGGGAATCAGCACGTCCGGCGTGACGCGGAAGGGCAGGCCGTAGAACTCGCACTGGCCAATGATGTACTGGATCGGTTCGCCGCGATATCGTCGCTCGAGGAGTCCCTGGTACTGTCGCCAGTGGTCGAATCCAATCTCGGCGTTTCGATTCGCTATTAGCCAAGTGCGGCTCGTCTCGAGAATGTGCGACAGCAGCAACTCTGCATCCGCTCGCGCACGGTCAGGATGGGGACCGAACGAGAGTCGGCCTGCTCCCTGAAGCAAGAACGACGCGACCGAAGGCATTGCGCTATCTTACGCTGCCTGACTGTCGGCCTTTAGTTGCTCTGCCTGATAGTGCGTAATCAGCGCATCGACCACCGGCTGCAGGCGGCCTTGCATAATCAGATCGAGCTGGTGCAGGGTGAGCCCGATGCGGTGATCTGTCAAGCGGTTCTGGGGGAAGTTGTAGGTGCGGATCTTCTCGCTGCGATCGCCCGAGCCCACCTGCGATTTGCGCGTTGCCGCCAACTCGGCGTTCTGCCGCTCCTGTTCCACCTCGTAGAGACGCGAACGCAAAACGCGCATGGCCTTTTCGCGGTTCTTGATTTGCGACTTCTCGTCCTGGCAGCTGACCACCGTGTTGGTGGGCAAATGAGTGATGCGAACCGCGGAGTACGTGGTATTGACCGACTGTCCGCCGGGACCGGAAGAGCAGAAGGTATCGATACGGATGTCTTTCGCCTCTATCTTGATGTCGACTTCTTCGGCTTCCGGCAGCACCGCGACCGTAACTGCCGAGGTATGCACGCGGCCCTGCGTTTCGGTGGCTGGAACGCGCTGCACGCGATGCACGCCGCTCTCCCACTTCAACTGCGAGTAGACGCGGTTGCCCTCGATGATGGCGATGACTTCCTTGTAACCGCCCACACCGGATTCGGAGAGCGACATCACCTCGACCTTCCACCGATGCTGCTCGGCGAAGCGAGTGTACATGCGGAAGATCTCGGCCGCGAACAACGATGCCTCATCGCCGCCGGTGCCGGCGCGAATCTCGAGGATCACGTTCTTCTCGTCATTTGGATCCTTTGGCAGCAGCAGGACCTTCAGCTCTTCTTCGATGGCCGACTGGCGCGGTTCGAGCGCGGCGATCTCCTCCTCTGCCATGGCGCGCAGGTCCGGGTCGGTCTCGGCGATCATGGCGCGGGCATCGGTGAGTCCTTGCTGCACCTGCTTCAGCTCACGGTACTTCTCTACCGGCTCTTCGATCTCGCGCAGAGCCTTGCCCACCTTCTGGTACTTTTCGTGGTCGTTCAATACTTCGGGCAGCGCGAACTGCGACTGCAGTTCGTTGTAGCGTTGCTCCATTTGTTCAAGGCGATCGAGCATCTCGTTCTCCATTCCCCACTGCGTGGAGCGGGCCTTTGGACTGGCATTTACGTTCGAGTGAAAAAGTGCGCAGGAAGGTCGTGGCGGCGGGCGCCGCTAGAGCAGAGCCGAGATGGGCTGGTAGAGAGTCATTGCGCTTCTTCTATTCTACGGCAATTCCTGAGTTACCGTGTTCCTTCGAGTTGTGAAAGGTCGCCGCTCCCTGATGGTCGCGTCGACTTGAGTGGGCAGCCTCCGGAGACGGTGACTCAGCAATTGCGATAGCGCGAAATGACATCAAATCCGAGTTCGGCATCCGGGGGCCTCTACCCTCCGTGCCCTTCGCACGACAGCACACCCAGAAACGCACCGAACGGGCCGACCTCATCCCGGTACTGGTGCGCCATAACACGAGCCATCTGGTGCAGATGCGTCAGGTCATGCGCGGCCCACGTAGCCAGCAACTCTGACAGCGTGACCGAGCCCAGCGCAGGATGCTTGCCGCGTAGTTCTAGTTGCGCCGGCGTGAGATTCAGCGTCCGCAACCCCGCAACACATTCTGATCGCACGAGTGCGAACTTATCCAGAAGCTGCGGCAGGCTGTTGCCCCGGCACTCCTCCACATGTCCCCAGCGGTCGAACGGGTCAAACGGCCGTGTCTCGCCGAACTCGAGGATCCTCCGCGCGCGGGGCAGCCAGTCAACCTTGTCCGCGTAGATCAGATGTCCGATAACATCGACTGCGGTAAATGTGCCATCGCCCTCGTTGTGATGTGTCCACTCCTCGGGTAAACCGCGCAGGAGGGCGTCGAGAGCAGCGGGCGTGCGCTCGATCAGTGCAAAAGTGCTTTCAAGGTGATGCGCCATAACCAGCGGATGCTGCCATTACGGCGCCCGATTCAGAAACAGCAGGACTCCGATGCAGAACTACACGGCCCGGGGAGCCATCGGCTCACACCTGCATCACTTCGGCTTCTTTTCTGCGCGAGAGATCTTCCATGCGGCGAATCTCTTCGTCGGTCATCTTCTGGACCTCCTCCATCGCGCGCTTCTCCTCGTCCTCGCTGATCTTCTTATCCTTGGCGAGCTTCTTCAGCGCGTCGTTGCCGTCGCGTCGGACATTGCGGATCGCTGTCCGGTGCTCCTCCAGAACTCGATTCAGATGCTTCACCACGTCGCGGCGCCGTTCCTCCGTCATCGGCGGCACCGGCACGCGGATCAGCTTTCCATCGGAGAGCGGATTGAATCCAAGGTCGGAGGTCTGGATGGCCTTCTCGATCTCCTTGACGATCGAAGGATCATAGGGCTGGATCAGGATCGTCTGCGCCTCGGGCGTCGACACCTGCGCCATCTGCGTAACCGGCGTCAGAGTGCCGTAGTAGTCCACTTTGATCTGGTCGAGCATGTGCGCGCTGGCGCGGCCCGTCCGGGTGGAGGCAAGGTTCGACTGAAATCCCGCAACAGCCTGGTCCATCCGCCGTTTCAGGTCGGCATAGAGTTGTTTCATCGCCGGACTTCCGGCCATAACCGAAACAGCCATAAGATCAATCTCCCGTTGGGCCAATTGCCAACGGCTATTTTACAACCCGGCTCTGGCTCTACATTGCGACAGAAGAAGAAATGCCGGTCGCCGCCGCCTGCTCGTGTGCGTGATAGCTCGAACGCACCAGTGGCCCCGACTCGACGTGGCGGAAGCCCATCTTCATTGCTTCGGCCTTCAGCTCAGCAAACTCCCGCGGTGTGTAGAGCCGCGCCATCGGCAGGTGATCGCGCGAAGGCCGCAGATACTGCCCGATCGTGAGAATGTCGCAACCAACTGCCGCAAGATCGCGAAAGACCGTGAGCAGCTCGTGCGTCTCCTCGCCGAGGCCAACCATCACGCCCGACTTCGTCAGCCCTGCGGGCCTTAGTTCTTTGGAGTAGCGCAACAGCTCAAGAGATCGCTCATACCGAGCCCCGGAGCGGACCACGCGATACAGCCGCGGCACGGTCTCGGTGTTGTGATTCAGTACCTCGGGATTCGCATCCACAACGATGCCGATTGCCTCGCGGTCGCCCTGGAAGTCCGGAATCAGTACCTCGACGCGGCATCCCGGCGCCTGTCGCCGGATCTCTTCGATCACCATGGCGAAGATCCGCGCACCGCCAACGAGATCGTCATCGCGATTCACGCTGGTGATCACTGCATGCTCCAGCCCGAGCGTCGCCACGGCCTCGGCCACTCGGCGCGGTTCGTCAAAGTCGATTGGCTCGGGACGGCCCTTGGGAACGGCACAGAATCCGCAACGCCGCGTGCAGAGATTACCGAGCATCATGAATGTCGCCGTCTTGTGATGCCAGCATTCGCCGATGTTGGGGCACTGCGCGCTTTCACACACCGTGTGCAGCCCCAGCGAGCGCGCCAACCGCTTCAGCGAGTGATAATTCTCGCCCATCGGCGCGCGCGCTTTCAGCCACTCCGGCTTGGGAGCAGGCGTCCTTCGGGCGGGCTCAATCTGCACCAGTTCCATCTCATCCATTGTATCTGCGACGCGCAACGTGATTTAAGCAGTGCGCAATTCTGGAGTACAATCCGGCCCAACGGAGGCTAGCTGTGAAAGCCAGTCTTGTCGTCGCGGTGCTTTGCCTGGCTGCCGGCATTGGCATACTCTTCGCGTTCTGCCACGGGACAACGGGACTCTCGCTCGCGTACCCGCTCTCGGGCGCATCGGTTCACATCGACATCACTACTACCGGTATCCCTGCAATCGTCGGACTCGTCCTAAGCGTCCTCGGCACGTTCCTGCTGTTTGTTGCCACAATCATTGCGCTTGCCGGAATGCTCCGCAGCAAGCGCGACGGCGGTCTACGCAAACGCCGCGATACCGCTTTCGAGGAGTGAGGGCGCCGATGCTGCGAGCCCAATCGAATCTCGAAGGGAAAAGCAGATCCTTCGCGGCACTTGCCCCAGGCGTGTGTCCATGACACTGGAATGGTTTTGGGTACTTACTCCGCCTGCTTGTTCGGCGTCGGAGCGGATGCTGCAGGCTTCAGATACTTATCCCACCAGGCCAGCCAGCGCTCATAGCGGTCCCGAATGAAGCTTGGCCGGGTGAACCCGTGGAACTGCTCCGGGTACACCACCAGCTCCGTCGGCCGCCCCAGCGACTTCAGCGCTTCATACATCTGCTCGCCGCCGAGCAGCGGCACATTCATGTCCGAGGTGCCGCCCATGAACAGCATCGGCGTGTGTACTCGCTTGTCAATCTCAAGGAACGGATAGCTCATCTTGATGTAGAGTTGCAGATTCTTCCACGGCGGCCCAAGTTCGTTGTCGTACTGCAGAATGTACTGGTCCACGCCGTAGAACGACATCGGCGCAGCCACTCCCGCTCCGCTGATTCCAGCCTTGAAGCGGTCGGTGCTCGCCACGGTGTAATCCGTCAGGATGCCGCCATAACTCCAACCGGTAACCGCCAGCCGATTCGGATCTGCCACGCCCAGCGCAACTGCCTTATCGACACAGGCCAGCAAGTCTTCGACTTCGTGATGGCCCCAGTCGGCCGCAATTGCCTTCGCGTAATCCTGTCCGCGACCCGAGCTGCCGCGATAGTTTACGTTCAGCTCGGCGTATCCCTTCGCCGCAAGCCACTGCCGCAGGAAATCGAAGCTGTGCGCGTCCTGTCCATTCGGCCCGCCGTGGATGAACAGAATCATCGGAGCGGGCGCCCCTTTGAAGTCGGCAGGCTTGGTGAGCAGCCCGTGCACATCCGTGCCGTCCGTGCTCGTCGCCTCGATATCTTCTGTCGACACCAGGTTCAGCTCTGCGACCAGTGCATCGTTGTGCGTCGTGAGCTTGCGCAGTACCCCATTTGCCCCACCCTCAAGCGCATAAATCTCCGCTGGCGAAGTGTCGTTGGTGTACACCACCGCCGTATGCCCGCCCGCATGGTCCCACGCCGTCACAACGCCCTTTTGCGCGAGCCCCCGCTTGATGCCATCTCCGGCAAGCTCCACCTCAGCTGGATAGTCATTGCGATCGTCCGCCACCAAGTAGCTCAATCGCCCATCCGCCGAGAAGAAGGGCTGGCTCACGCTGCGGTCAAACTTCGCCGCCGGATAGCTCACCTTCCCATCCAGCGTCACCACGGCCGGCTTTGACTGCGAATACTCCAGCAGCTCGAGCTTTGCGCCCTGTATGTATGCAATCGAATTCGAATCCGGCGACCAGGAAAGATGTCCTCCGTCCGGTCCCTGCCACGTCGTCAACTTTTTCGGAGTCGAACCTGCCTTGGCCTCAACGACAAATATGTCAGTATTATTCGAGCGGTCGGGATCCTTGTCCTGGTTGCTGACAAACGCGATCCACTTCCCATCCGGCGACCATTGGGCCTCGCTCTCATTTACGTTCTTGCCGTCGGTCAGCTTCTCCACCTTCTTGGTCGTGAGATCCCACAGGTAGAGCTGGTTGTACGCTTCATCGCTCAGATAGCCCTGGATGTCCTGCTTGAAGTGATAGCGATCGATCACGATCGGCTTCGGAGGCGCCGGCGGCTTGCCTTCCTCCTCATCCGGCTTCTCTTTTGGGTGCAGTGTCAGCAACAGCTTCTTCGAATCCTGCGACCAGCTATAGCCCTGGATCTTCTGGTCGGTGATGTTCGTCAGCTGGTCGGGCTCGCCGCCACGCCGATCCATCACCCACACTTGGTCGCCTTTCGTCGTCCCGGGCCGCGACGACATAAAGCTGATGTAGCGCCCGTCCGGGCTGAACTTCGGAGCCGATGCGCCTTCCTTCCCGTATGTCAGCTGCAGATGAACCGACCCATCCCACTTCACCATCCACAGATGCGTCTGGTTCTTGTCTTCCTTCGCGTCCACCTGGCCGACGGTGTAAACCACCCATTCGCCATCGGGCGAGACAGCGGGTGAACCAACCCGTTGCAGCCTCGCCAAATCGTCGAGGTTGATGTCGCGTTTCTTTGGTGCATCGGCTGCCCGAGCAGCGGGCATTGTGACAAAGGCAATCGCAAGACACACAACAAACTTCATCGTTTTGGGCGGCATGGGCAGAGATTAACATCCGCCCGGACGGGACATCTATGGAAATCACTAACCTCTGGGCGGGTGCCTCATTCTTGGGCGAAGGGTTCGGCGGCAGCAGCGGCCCTCAGGCTCCGAATCGCAGCGCAAAAACAAAGCTGCTCGGCAAGCTTTGCAAGATATAAGACATGGGAGGGATCGGAGCGGAAAGGAACCGGCATCGGCCGGGTGGATTCCGCCGCCTTGATTGAATCCACCCGGCGCGCGTCCGGTGGGTATTTGCCGGAGATGTCGAGCACTTAAAAGACGCCAGCCAAAAAGCTCTCGACGTGATGCTCCTTAACGTACTTCAGGCCACTCTCAGCCAATACCGCCGGCGACAAGGTGATCACCGGGCAGTGAGAGTGCGCCAGAACCTTGTACACAACGCCTTGACGGGCAATGGCGGCGAAAGCCGATGCGCCGTGTGCCCCGAGAACGATCAGGTCGGCTTGTTGCGCGCGGCTCTGATAGAGGAGTTCTTCGGTCGGGTCGCCAGGAACTACTATTGTCTGAATCGAAATCTGCTCGCGAAGCTCGGTGGGGATAAGGCAGAGCAGATCGGATTCGATCTCCTCTATGGTTCGGCCGGAAAGGACTTCCGCGCGATCCTGCGGCCGGATCACGTATTGCAGGATCAGCCGAGAATTGTGACGCATCGCCACTTCGGCGGCGAAGGTCGCTACAGTGACGCTGCTTTCGATGAAGCTGACCGCGCAGAGAATGGTGCGCGTGGCAAAGTTGCGGTACGCACCGTCTACGACTTCAGGGCCGATGATGAAAACCGGGACCTTGGCGCTGCGCAGAACAGCTTCCGCGACTGACCCGACGAGCAGCTTGCCGATCCGGCCGGGCGAGTGGGTTCCCATCACGATGCGGTCGACCTGGCGCTCACGCAGATAATTCAGGATCTGGTCTGCGGGAAGACCGGGACGTACTACGATCTCGCATTTTATGCCTGCCTGACGGGCTCGGTCGGCGAGCGGCTCCAGGTGCTTGATCTCTGCCCGGGCGGCAGCGGCGTAGTCGTAGTAGCGGACTCCAGAGGTCTCCGAGGCAGCAACGACAAGCGTGTCATAGGCGTGAAACAGAATGAGATCGGCGGCTGCTTCGCGGGCCTGGGCCAGCGCGAAATTGAAAGCACGCTCATTGGCAGGGATTTCGGAGGCGAAGAGGATGGTGGAGGGTCTGCTCCAACCAGGCTTGTTGGCCATGGGGAACCTCCTTCGACGATCAGAAATGATGTTAGGTCACCGGCTGTTAATTAGCAGTGCTGTGGATCACAGCGAAAGATCGTACCTAAATCACACCAGGCAAACTCAGAAAACCGATTCGATCAGGGCGATCGACCTTCAAACCCAACTCGGAATGGAATTCTTGCGGAGAACCCCTCATTTGATTTGGATTGTGGACCGATCTCAATAATTTGTCCAGTGAGGAAAGACCCAAGGATCCAAAAGAAGCTCGGATTTAGTGATCTAAATCACTGATCGGTGTGCGTTAGTGGTGCTCTTCTGAATGCGGATTGAGGGCGATCTGATGATCGGTTCGCCCGAGGAGGTTGGAGGTCGCCATGCAACAACCAATGCACCAGATACCCGCCCGGGGCGGATTGAACTATGACGAGGCGCCGTTCCTGGCGATCTGGGAGGTCACGCAGTCCTGTGATCTGGCGTGTAAGCATTGTCGCGCTGCCGCGCAACCGATTGCGCACCCTGACCAGTTGAGCACAGCCGAGGGCAAGGCTCTGATCGACCAGATTGCACAGATGCATGTGCCGATTTTTATTTTCACGGGCGGCGATCCGCTGAAGCGTCCCGATCTGTATGAGCTGATTCGTTATTGCGACGAGAAGGGCGTAAGAGTAGCGGTGACGCCGAGCGCGACTCCGCTGCTGACGCGGGATGCCATCTTCAAGATGAAAGAGGCGGGAGTGGTCAGGCTGGGAATCTCTCTGGACGGGTCGTCTCCCGAGATTCACGACAAATTCCGCGGACTGGAGGGCGCGTGGGCGCGGACGATCCAAGCGGTGGAATGGGCCGGCGAGGCGGGACTGCCGATCCAGGTACATACGACAATCAGCCGGCACAATGTACACGATCTCGATAATCTGTGCGCACTTTTCGAGAAACTCCAGATCGTGATGTGGAATGTGTTCTTCCTCGTTCCTGTAGGACGCGGGCAGATGAGCGATTTGCTGAGCGGCGAGGAATTCGAGCAGGTGTTCGGAAAAATCTACGAGCTTTCGAACCGGGTGAGCTTCCAGATCAAAACGACGGAGGCAATGCACTACCGGCGCTACCTGCTCGAGCACAATCTGCAGGAGAAGAAGATGGGGCACGGTCATGGACATTCGGGCAGCATTTCGCGCGAATATGAACCCGGCGCTCCTCAGGCCGATGCGCAGACGCGGACCAGAAATTGGATGACGAGGCGCGTGAACGACGGCAAGGGGTTCCTGTTTGTATCGCATGTGGGGAATGTGTATCCGAGCGGCTTTCTGCCGATTCATGCGGGCAACATTCGCGAGAAGGGGTTGGCGGACATTTACCAGAACGCACCGATCTTCAAGGCGCTGCGTGATACGAGCCGGCTCGTAGGCAAGTGCGGCGCGTGCGAGTACAAGGAGATCTGCGGCGGCTCGCGCGCTCGAGCCTACGCGGTGGCGGGCGATCCGCTGGCGCAGGAGCCGTGCTGCATCTATCAGCCGAAGAAGTGGGATCCGACGGAGGCTCCGGCGAAACGCCAGTCGGAATTTGTGGGGCCGCTGGTGATTTTATAGCCGTCTAGTGCAGTCTTTATCAGCCGTTTTAGATTACAAGTTGCCTGGTGGGTGGTCGGGCCGGGACGAATTTGTCCCGGCCCGATTGCTTTGTACGGTCAGTCCGCTTTGTCCTCTCGGCTCAGAAACCACCTAATTTCGCCCAGGCTATCCTCGACATTTGGTGCAATCTCGGGGTCCTGCAACAGAGCGATCAATCTGGGCTCGACTATTGGGAGATCGAGTCGACGATGGATTCGCGCGATATGGCTCAGGCCAGTGGCAGCGTTCCAGCGGACCCATTTAGATGATCGAGAAATCTGAGGCAGAGGTGCTGTGCCCAACGCCAATCGGGATCGTAAAGTGAGGCACTGAGAATCGCATAGCTCATAGCTTGTTCGGAGCCATTGGCCAAATCCTGCTCGATTCTCTCGCGACTCAACTGCGGAATTGCCTGATATTCCATGCAACGCTCAGCATCGCATAGATGCAGCTCCGGCGGGTCCGCCGATTAAGCTCAATGCACCGCGTCTACGTCGACTTTCCCTTTGAAACGACTGTAGACGAAGACGACGTAGCAGACCGCGAGGGTCATCCCGAAGAGCCACCAGGCAAGACCTACCGCCAACGTGTGCGGACCTGAAAGAGCGCGGCTGAGCGTGATGTCGCGTTCGGCGCCCGTGGTGGCGGGCAAAAGCGTCGGATAGACGCCCCAGCATGCGCCCGCGAGCATGAAGAACAGGTAGAGGCTGGAGCAAAGAAATGCTTTCATCGGCTGCCCGCTGCGATTGAAGAGCCAGATGCCGGTGAGCGAGGCCAGCACTCCGATGGGGACAATGAACGTAATCGGGTAAGCGTAGAAGTTGTTGAGGCTCGCGGGCCGGACAGCGATGGTGGCGATGAGGCTTACGATCGTAAGAAGGATTACGAGGAGCAGAAGCGGGTTGATGAGGCGAGAGGCGCGCTTTTCCAGGTCGCCGGAGACCTTGATCGTGAGCCAGAGAGCTCCGTGGAGCGTGAGAGCGACGAACGCGACGAGGCCGCCGATGACGGTGTACCAGTCGAGAATGCCGGGATGGGCACCGGGCCGCCAGTTAGTCCAGAGCGGCAGGAAGAAGTAGCCATCGGGCTGGAGCGGCACTCCGCGCAGCACGTTGCCGAGAGCGGCGCCATAAAAGATGGCGAGGAAAGCACTCGCGAGTCCGAAGACGCCGTCGAGCAGCGAGAGCCAGACGCCGACGTCGATGTGATTGCGGAGTTCGAGCGTGACGCCGCGGAGCACAAGCAGCCAGAGCACGATCATGAGCGGCAGATAGAAACCGGAGAAAGCCGACGCGTAGAGCAGCGGAAAAGCGAAGTAAAGCGTGCCGCCTCCAGCAAGAAGCCAGACTTCGTTTCCGTCCCACACAGGACCGATGGAGTGAAGGCTCGCGCGGCGCTCAGCTTCGGTGCGAGGCAGAAAGAGATGCAGGATGCCAACGCCGAGATCGAAGCCATCGAGGACAACGTACGCGACGATCATTACCGCAACCAGCCAGAACCAGATGAATCCCATCATAAGAAAACCTCAGTTCTCAGTTCACAGTTGTCTGTCCGCACTGGACGTCTCTAATTGCTCAACCGGCAATCGCGGTTTCGACGCCGTGTGCTTTGGGTTGCGGTCCGTGGCTGATTTCGCGATAGACGAGGACGGTGAAGAGCAGTCCGAGAAGCGTGTAGAGGCCCATGAAGCCGATTAGCGTGAAGAGTCCGTTGCCGGCAGAGACGGTGTGTGAATATCCCTCGGTCGTGCGCATGAGGCCGTAGATGAGCCACGGCTGGCGACCGAGCTCAGCAGTCATCCATCCGGCAGTGTTAGCAATGTAGGGAAGCGGGAAGCTGATGAGCAGCAGCCACAGCATCCAGCGGGATGAGTAGAGCCGTCCGCGCCAGAGCAGGAACGCAGCTACGATCATGAGGGCGACGAAGTAAGTTCCTAGGCCCGCCATGATGTGGTAGGCGTAGTAGAGCAGAGGCAGCGCCGTGGGCCACTGATCTCGTGGAAAGCGGTCGAGCCCCGTCACCTCTGCTTTGGTGGTGCCGTAGATGAGGAAGCTGAGCACGTTGTTGACGACTAGCGGATTGTCGATCTGACCGGTCTCCTCGTTGGGCTGGCCGATCAGCACGATTCCCGCGCCCGCTTCGGAGTGGAACAGACCTTCCATGGCGGCGATGGCTGCGGGCTGATGGCGCGCAACATATTTGCCGTGGAGATCTCCGGTGGGGAAGATGATGAGGATCGTGGAGATGCACCCGGTGATGACTCCCACGCGTGTAAATATGCGTCCGTAGGCGGCGTGCTTTCCATCGAGAAGGTAGAACGCGCCGACAGCGGCCATCACGAACGATCCGGTGATGAGGGCGCCGGTCATGTTGTGCAGGTACTGGAGCAGGCCCCACGGATTGAGCAGGAGCTGCCAGAAGCTGAGCACTTCAAACTGTCCATTGGGCATCTGGCTGTAGGCGACCGGATGCTGCATCCAGGCGTCGGTGACGATGATGAAGAAGCCGGAGATCCACGAGCCCAGCCAGATCATCACGGCCGAGAACCAGTGCATGCGCTTGGAGATGCGCTTCTCGCCGTAGAGGAAGAGGCCGAGAAACGCCGACTCGAGGAAGAAGCTGAAGACGCCCTCCATGGCGAGGGGCTGGCCGATGACGCCGCCGGAGACCTGCGAGAAGCGCGACCAGTTGGTGCCGAACTCGAACTCCAAGGGGATTCCGGTGACCACACCGAAAACGAAGTTGATGCCGAATATCTTGGCCCAGAAGCGAGCCGCTTGATTCCACTCCTCGCTGCCGGTGCGCAGCGCTACGGTCTTGAGCACGACGATCAGCAACGCAAGGCCCATGGTGAGCTGTGGGAAGAGATAGTGAAATGTAACGGTAAAGGCGAAATGAAGGCGATGAATCAGTTCGGCGGTCATTGGGAACTCCAGGTTCAAAAAGGAGCAGAGAATAAATGCGACCGTTTGCCGGAGAGGGCATAACTGGCGCAGAACGAACGGGGTACACCGCGAAAAACACGCCAACATGGAAGATTATCTGAAGCGGGCCAGGATGCCGCTGTGATTCAAATCACTTCCCAGGCGAATCATGAGAGTAATGCTGGAGGTGGACCTCGCCAGTCGAGACATCCGGTTGGTGCGGCCCAATGTGATAAGAAGGGACTGAGGTTGGCAATGCGGGTTGCGATCGTCGGAGGCGGAATTGCCGGGCTGGCAGCCGCCTATGAGTTGGAGAGGGCGCGCGCGGCGGGCGGAGATGTGGAGTACACGCTCTTCGAGTCGCGAGAACGGCTGGGCGGGTCGCTCGCATCGGAGACGGTGAACGGCGTGGTGCTGGAGCGCGGGCCGGACTCCTTCCTGAGCGAGAAGCCTGCAGGTGCCGTGCTTTGCCGCGAACTGGGTCTCGGCGACCAACTTGTGCCGTCGAACGATGCCAACCGCAAGACTTACATCGTGGTCAATAACCGGCTGGTCTCGTTGCCCGACGGGCTTATGTTCCTGGTTCCAACCAAGCTGGTGCCAACGGCTCTCTCGGGACTGTTCAGCCCAGTCACGAAGATCCGGATGGCGCTGGAACTGCTGCATCCCCCGAGGCCGAGCGGGCAGGATGAGTCGGTGGCGGCGCTGGTGGAGCGGCATTTCGGGAGAGAGGCCGTGGACCGGCTCGCCGATCCGCTGCTCTCGGGAATCTACGGCGGAGATGCCACCCAGTTGAGCGCGCGGACGGTTCTGCCGAAGCTCGTCGAGATGGAGACGCAGTACGGATCGCTGACGCGCGGGATGCTTGCTGCGCACAAGGAAATGCGCGCCAGGATGGCGGCGAGGCACGCGGCGGCCGGGAACGGCGCCAGCGGAGCACAGGGACAGGGCGGTGTGCGCGCGGATTCGGGTCAAAGCTCGGGGCCGCGGTCAATCTTCACGACGCTGAAGGGCGGGCTGCAGCAGATGATTGACGCGCTGGAGGCTCGCTTGAATCCAGCGTGGGTTCGGAAATCGACAGCGGTACATGGGCTCGAACGCGACCATGATGGCTGGCGGCTGCGCACAGGAGACCGGGACGAACATTACGATGCGGTGATCCTGGCATCGCCGGCGTGGGCGGCAGGAAAACTGCTTGCGGCGACAGATGCGGCACTGGGCGAGGATCTCGCGTCAATTCCCTACTCTTCTTCGATCACTGTGAATCTTGTTTTCGATGAGTCGCAGCTGGGGCCGTTGCCTGAGGGCTTCGGTTTCCTGGTTCCGGCTGTCGAGGGACGCGCGATGCTGGCGTGCACGTTTGTGCATCGCAAGTTTGTCGGCCGCACGCCGACGGGTAAAGCTGTCTTGCGCGCGTTTCTGGGCGGAGCTAAGAACGAGGCGCTGCTCGACGAGAGCGACGAGGTGCTTGTGGCCACGGTCCGGCGTGAGCTGAGCGAGATCCTTGGTGCGCGCGTCGTGGGGCTGCAGGTTCCCGCCGAGGCGACACAGGTGTCGCGCTGGCGCCGGGCGATGGCTCAGTATGCGGTCGGCCACCAGGAGCGGATAAAGCGCGTGAGAGAACACGTATCAGCGCTGCCGGGATTGCGGATTGCCGGCAATGCGTACGATGGGATCGGGATTCCGGACTGCATCCGCACGGGACGGCAGGCGGCAAGAGAGCTGGTGGAAGAAAAGCAGCTACTCGCTGCTAGCTCCTAAACTCTCAGTCATCAGCATTCGGTTCTTCCCGATGATAACCATTGGATCTTTCGCGCTGCGGCGTCTCTGATCTCGTGCGTGGAATGACTTAGTAACGCCGATACATCATGCGGTTCGGATTGACCAGGAGGCGCGCTGTCACGACGCCGAAGAGGAATCCGCCGACGTGGGCAAGATAGGCGACTCCGCCGGTACGAACCTGTGCGACTGCGCCGATGTTGAAGATCTGGATCAGGAACCAGAAGCCGATCAGCAGGGCCGCAGGAATAAAGGTGATCCGGATAAAGATTAAGAAGAAGATCAGAGTGCGAATGCGGTCGCGAGGAAAGGTGACGATAAACGCGCCCATCACTGCGGCGATGGCGCCGCTGGCGCCGAGGCATGGGATCCGCGAAAACGGATCGCCGAGGATTTGCGAGAACATCGCCACAACGCCGCCGATCAGATAAAAGATGGCGAACCGGACTCCGCCCATGGCGTTCTCGATCTCGCGGCCGAATGCCCACAGATAAATCATGTTGCCGATGATGTGCATCCAGCTGGCGTGCATGAACATCGAGGTGAGCAGCGTATCCCAGCGATGACCATTGACGATGCGGATAGGGATGACGGCCCAGTGATAGGTGTATGGATCGCCGTGGATCAGCTGTTGAAAAAAGACATAGACGTTGAGCACAATGATGAGAACGGTAACGACGGAAAATCGCGTGAGCGGACGCGAGGCATCGCCAAGCGGGATCAGGCCCCCCACTACGCTACACCCTTGCCCATCAGAATTCCGATACCGTAGGTGACAGCGCCTTCAACCGCGCCGACGATGGTCATCTCCGTCCCAGACGACCACCACGGCCGTATGGTGATGAGGCTCTTGGCGGCGCCCACTGCAAAGTGGGCAATCAGCGAAACAATAGCAGCAACGATGACGGCCGGAACTCCGCTCATGAAGAAGAACGGAATGACGGGAATCATCGCGCCCACCGCTGTGGAGATCGCGCCCGAGGTTGCGGAGACAATCGGATTCGAGAGCGCTCCCTCCGACGTGCCGAGCCGCTCGCTCGCCAGTGCGCGCAGCATCTGTTCGGGGTCGCTGGCGATGTGGTTGACCATGTGGTCCGCGTCGGCTTCAGGCAGGCCCTTGACCTGGTAATAGAGCGAAAGCAGTTCGCGGGCTTCCGGACCGTTCAGCTGGATGGCTTCACGCTCGCGGGCGATTTCAGCGTGGTAGATCTCCCGCTCGCTTTTGGCGGCGAGGTAGGCGCCCGAACCCATAGAGAGTGCGGAAGCGACCATGCCGGAGAGCCCGGCGAGCAGCACGTATTTGCTTTCGCCGGCCGTAGCGCCGGAGACGCCGGAGACGATGCCAAAGATGGCGCCGAGGCCATCGTTGACGCCGTAAATCGCGTCGCCGATCCAGGCGCCGGGCTGCTTGCGTCCCTGGCCGCGCTTGGCAAGAAGTTCCTCGAGAACAGCCTTGGGATCGACCTTGGGCCCGCCGGCCGGGGCCTGGTAGTGGCCACGAATCAGCGACCCAAGCTCGCGATGATGATCCTTTTCGTCCTCGATCACATGATCGAGGATGGCGATGGAGCCATCGTCGCCGAGTTCCTTGAGCTGGCGGCCGTAGTTGGCGATATGGCGGCTTTCTTCGATTTCGAGGCGGCGAAGGGCCATCCGCAGACCGCCAGCGCGGTTGGCTAGCGAGTCGGCGTCGCCGCCCGGCGAACCCTGGTATACCGGTTCGGTGCCGCCGAGCTCGATGATGCGGCCCTTCCAGAGCTGGGCGTGTTCCCACTCCGCGGAGGCGAGGTGGCGCAGAACCTGTGCACGGATGGGATCAGGGTCTCGATCGGCGAGGGCGTTATAGGTGTGGTGGCCCTCCATTTCCGCCTGCCAGTTGGCCTCGAGGGCCGCCAGAACTTTCTTCAACTTGGCGCTGCTCAGGGTGTTGGTGGCCACGGAACGTCTCCTTGCGTTCTCTTGAGAATAAGACATTTCTTCCGGAATTCGAGGCTTGGAAGACGGCCTCCGCCCTCTGAATGGGCGGACTGCACCAGTGCAGACGAAGTTTTTCAAGTGCTAAAACGGGTCACTTCCCCAATTTGGGGTTTTCCGTATAGTGTTGTGTGCAGCAATTTGGCCGGGGTTTCGGCCGCGGCAGGGAATCCCAGCGAAAACAAGCTGGGTCTATGGAGCGCAAGGCTCGCAGATGCGCTCGAACAAGGCCCTAACCGGGCGAATTTTTGAGGAAGCGGGGGGAGCAAACTACTTATGGCAACACGATCAACGCCGGCAACGGCCGCAACAACGCCGAACTACACCGGCCCGTTTATTACGGTCGCTGTGCTGTTTTTTATCTTTGGATTTATCACCAACCTGAACATGGCGCTGGTTCCGCATCTGCGGAACATCTTCACCCTTCCGTATGCCTGGGCAATGCTGGCGGAGTCCGCCTTCTTTCTCGCCTACTTCGTATTCTCGTCGCCGACTTCAAAGCTGATTGAGACCATCGGCTACAAGCGCACGATGGTGGTGTCGCTATTTATCCAGGTGGTGGGATGCCTGCTGTTTGTACCGGCGGCAAAAATGGTCAGCTTCCCCCTCTTTCTCACCGCAGTGTTCATTGTTGGTGCTGGCGTGACTGCGTTGCAGACGGCGGCGAATCCGTATGTCGCGATTCTTGGACCTGAGCACAGCGCGCCGGTACGCCTGACGCTGGCGCAGGCGCTGAACTCTCTGGGCGGCACCATTGCTCCATTGGTGGCGGGCGCGTATATCCTGACTGACCTGGGCGACAATGCAACTAAGGCTGCGGTGGCAGACACGGTGCGTGGACCCTATATCGCGATTGCCGCTGGATTGTTGATCCTCGGAGTAGCGGTTGCTTTCATGCACCTGCCGCAGATCGCTCAAACGCGGGAGTTCCGGCCGGCAAAGGCCGGCGATCCGATCCTTGGACGCAGCATCTGGAGCTACCGTCACACGGTGCTGGGCGCGGTTGGAATCTTCCTTTATGTCGGCGTCGAGGTGGGCCTGGCGTCGATTGCCGTGAACTACTTTAAGACGCAGGGCATCGACAGCGCGAAGACGGCTTCGTTTCTGGTGTCGCTCTATTGGGGCGGTGCACTCGTAGGCCGCCTGCTCGGGTCGTGGATGCTGACCAAGATCAAGTCGGGCAAGCTGCTGGGTATCTTCGGATTCGCGGCATCGGCGATGATCATTATTTCCATGATGTCGAGCGGGCAAGTAGCGATCTGGAGCATGGTACTCTGCGGGTTCTTCAACTCGATCATGTTCCCGAACATCTTTGCTCTCGGCATTGCCGGGCTGGGGCCGCTGACCAGCAAGGGATCGGGGCTGATCATGACGGCGGTAGTTGGAGGCGCGATTGTGCCCCTTGCGCTGGGCGCAGCAGCTGACAAGATGGGCATTCAGCACGCGTTCTTTATTCCGCTGATCTGTTATCTCTTCATCGCCTATTACGGGCTATGGGGCTCCAAACCGACGCGGACAGTGACGGCGTAGGCTGGAAGCGAGCAGTACACTTGAAGGCCCTCCGGTGGAAATCGGAGGGCCTTCGCATTTCCGGTCGAGAGCAGTATGAAGCAGGTTTGGCTCACTGCAGTCCAGAGACAACGACGCCGATAGGACCGTTACCGGTGGAAGGTGCACCGGCGACCGGCGTCAGAGCCCCAGTTGGCGCTATCTTCGCCGCGCCAACACGGTTCTGGGTATTCCAGGCTGAATAGACAAACAATCCTGACGCGTCGACTGCGATCCCACGAGGACCGGCAGCCGGCCTGGGCGAGAACGAAGGGAGCACTGGCGTGAGAGCACCAGTTGCAGGCTGGATCGAGAATTGCGCGATCGTGCTGAGGCCGAAACACGCAACGAAAAGATGCTTCGAAGAGGGATCTACGGCCAGTTCCTGCGGCTCGCATCCCGTGCCGACGGACACTGGCGCTCCGATCGGTACAAGGATGCCGGTTGCAGGTGTGATCGAGTAGGCAGAGACGTCGTTGGAAACCCAGTTGGCGACGTAGACGTACTTGCCGGCGGGATCGACCGCGATGCCGATCGGAGAGCTGCCGGCAGGGACGGTGACGCCAGGCTGCACGGGAATCCCGGCGGCGTTCAACGCGTAGCCCCAGACAAGGTTGTTTCCCTCGTCGGTTGCATATACAAATCTGCCATCCGGGGTCAGCGCCACATCCTGGAGCTGTGTGTTCGCTCTTCCGGTGTAGACAGGTGTGCCGGGCACATCGGACAGCACGCCGGTGACAGGATCGATATTGAACGCTGAAATGCTTTGCAGGTTGGCGGTGTAGACATGCGTTGAGGTTGCGTCTACCGCGATGCCGAGCGGCTGGTTGTCGCCATGGACACTGAATGTTGCCGGGGTAGTAGGCGTCAACGCGCCGGTTGTCTGATCGATAACATAAGCCGACACGCTGCTGGAGTCGATTTCCGCATTGGCGACAAAGAGGAATTTTCCGTTCGGCGCAGCCGCGGCGTAAATGGGCGCATCGGCGGTTGCCACGGCCGGCCCGACTGGCGTGAGGCCGGCATTTGCGGTGATGGAAAAGGCGGAAACCGTGTTCGCTATAGAGTCGACGACGTAGAGAAACCGGGAACTCTGATGACTGGGAGCAGGAACGGGCGTTGGAGAGCCACTGCCGCCGCAGCCTGACAGGGCCGATACGACAAACAAGAGGCCCCATGGCCCGAGGCACACGCGCGCCGTCTTCGCTTGCATTTCAATTCTCCTTTTGTCGAATTCGTCTAGCCGGAGGTCGAGGAGACGTAGGGAAGATTGTCAGCGCGCCATTGGGAAGGCGCGAAGGTGTTCTGGCGATGCGTTGCAAACGGCTAATTGGATCATAGGATGGTTCTCAGAGACCGCTTGTTCAGGAATTGTCTTTTGATTGTTAAAAAACAAATTCACAGAAAGTGCATGCGCAAAGCCCTGGTCCGCTCACGATGAGTCGCCATCTGATCGTTCTAACCTCTTCATAGCCCATTTTGAATCTGTACATTAACCGGATCTGCATGACGTTTGCCGATTTTCCTTGACATGTATTGCAGATCGCGATATTGTTATTGCAATTTGCGATGCGCCTGTGAGACGTTTTGAAGCTAATCGCGAAACGAAAGCAATGAAACTTGGCGAAAAAATCAGGTATCTGCGCGAGGTGGAGGGCAGCCTTCGCGGACTGGACCGGGCGATGAGCCAGCAGGAACTGGTGCGGGCCATCGAGGCGGAGACGGGTTCGAAGATCAGCCAGAGCTACCTTTCACAAATCGAGAGTGGCGCGCGGCCGCACCTGACCAACACCACGCGGCAGATCCTGGCGCAGTTTTTCAAGGTGCATCCCGGGTACCTGGTGGATGATCCGGACGGCTATCACCCGGAGCTGATCAGCGACCTGCGCAATGTGCAGGAGGACAAGCTGGATCTTTGGCTTGTCGCGGGGGCGGAGCGCTTCCGACGCGATCCGGAGTTAAAGAGCGCGTTGCTGACCCTGGCGCAACACGAGCGCACACGGGACTGCCTACTGCTGCTCGAGGCCATTCTTGAGACGCCTGGGTTGATGCCGAGGCTGGCGGAAGTGCTGACGAAACAGGGAACAAGGGAACGAGAGATCAAGGGAACAAGGAAGTAAGGGATTAGGGACCAGGGAGCAGGGAGTAACAAACACAAACAGCCCGGGAGCGCGTTATGAGCTGGGAGACGTTCTATCTGATCTGCTTTCTTGCGGGATTGATGCTGAGCTTCATTTCGCTGCTGGGCGGGATGGGGCACTTCGGAGGCCACGTGCACGTGCCGCATGTTCACGTTCCGCATGTGGGGCATGTTCCGCATGTGCATGTGCCGCATGCTCCGCACGCAGCAAGCGCGGGCGGTCAGGGCGCAATGAAAGGCGGCGCGGAGGTTCCATGGTGGAACGCATTCTCCGTGATGATCTTTCTCTGCTGGTTTGGCGCAGCGGGTTATCTGCTGACGAAGTATGGCAGCTTCGTTGCGGGCGTGGTGGTGGTGCTGGCATCGATCTGCGGCATCGCGGGCGGCGCGATTATCTTCGTCTTCCTGACCCGAGTACTGATGCCGCACGATCGCGAATTGACCGCGGACGAAACGGATGTCATTGGCGTGGTAGGCCGCGTGTCATCACCGATTCGCGCAGGAGGCACGGGCGAGATTGTCTATCAGCAGCTCGGCGCGACTCGCTCGGCAATCGCTCGCGCTGAGGACGGCGAGGCCATCGCGAAAGCGGAGGAGGTGTACGTGAACCGCTACGAAAAAGGGATTGCCTATGTCCGCAGATGGGAAGAGCTGGAGAACCCGGGATTGAGGGACATGAGGGCCAGGGACGTAGGGACCAGGGATTAGGGATTAGAACTGAGAGGCTGCAGGTACGAGTTTTCAACTGCAACGGGCTGTACCCGGCCGAAGGACCGGATGTATGAGCAACTCAACCGTGCTGATTGCGGATATGGGCATCCTGGTAGGGATCTTTCTGCTGGGATTGCTGGCGAAGCTGTTTCCGAGAAGAGCAGTCGACAGAGAACAGAGATCGGAGAGCAGAGATCGGAATTGAGCACTGATCACTGTTTATTGTCCACTGAGCAAGCAACCATCAACCGAATTCAACCCCTGTTGAAAGGACAGGGATCGAATGAATCCAGAGATTGTGGTGTATGTCGGAATTGGAGTACTGGTACTGATCTTCCTGTTGGGAATTCTGGCCAGGATGTATCGCAAAGCAGGACCCAATGAGGCGCTGATTGTCTACGGTTTTCGCGGGCCTCGCGTGATCAAGGGACACGGCACGGTGATCTTCCCAATGGTGGAGAACTGCCGCGAGCTGAGCCTTGAACTGATGAGCTTCGATGTGGCTCCGCAGCAGGATCTCTACACCAAGCAGGGCGTTGCCGTAACGGTGGAGGCCGTCGCGCAGATCAAGGTACGCAGCGATCAGGCTTCCATTCTGACCGCGGCCGAGCAGTTTCTGACCAAGACTCCGCCGCAGCGCGAGGGCTTGATCCGGCTGGTCATGGAAGGCCACCTGAGAGGCATTATCGGCCAGCTGACCGTTGAACAGATTGTCAAGGAGCCCGAGATGGTGGGCGAGCGCATGCGGGCGACCTGCGCCGAAGACATGAGCAAGATGGGGCTCGAAGTGATTTCGTTCACCATCAAGGAGGTTCGCGACAAGAACGAGTACATCGCCAACATGGGCAAGCCGGATGTTGCCAGGATCAAGCGCGATGCCGAGATGGCACAGGCCGATGCGGAACGGGATACGGCGATCAAGCGTGCGACTGCGCTGCGCGAAGCTGCGGTTGCGAAGGCACAGGCAGACCAGGAGCGCGTGATTGCGGAGACCGCATCGCAGGCGAAGCAGTCGGAGGCGCAACGCGACCTCGATATCAAGAAGGCGCAGTTCGCCGAGCAGAGCCGCCGTCAACAGGCACAGGCCGACAAGGCCTATGAGATTCAGACCAATATCATGCAGCAGCAGGTGACGGCTGAGCAGGTAAAGGTACAGCAGGTCGAAAAAGAAGGCCAAATCAAGGTGCAGGAGGCCGAGATCGCGCGTCACGAGAAGGAGCTGATTGCAACGATTCTGAAAGAGGCGGAGATCAATCGTCAGCGCATCGAGACGCTGGCCGCTGCGGAAAAGAACAGGCTGGCCGCCGAAGCCGAAGGCCGCGCTGCCGCAATCCGCACGCAAGGTGAAGCAGAAGCCTCGATCATCTTCCAGAAAGGCGAGGCGGAAGCAAAGGCGATGAACGTGAAGGCCGAGGCCTACCAGGAGTGGAACCAGGCCGCGGTGGTCGACAAGCTGCTGACCAATATGGCCGATGTTGTGCGCGCGATGGCCGAGCCGCTGGCAAAGGTGGACAAGATCACGATCGTGTCCACCGGCGAAAACGGCGCTGCCGGCGCGAACAAGATCACCGGCGATATGACGAAGATCGCGGCGCAGGTGCCGGCGTTGTTTGAGGCGCTGAGCGGCATGGACATCAAACAGCTGATGTCCAATGTGCAGGCGATCAAGAACCGGCCGCAGGGCAACGGCGAGGCGCAGAAGGGCTGATTACGCTCCTCGTATCCCAGGTCCCCAAAACAGGGGACCTGGTGTAGCGGCCGCAACCCTCTGATGAAGATCGCGAGGATCGAATGAAGATGAGACGAGTGATTGGTGCAGTGGTGCTTGTGATGTTGTCGGCTGGGTCGGTTGCCGTACAAGCACAGGCATACGCGCTTGGCGCGGACGGCAAGATGCAGCAGGAGAAGCAAGCACCGCTGATTCCGTCGGATCAACAGCCGACGGCAGAGCAGTTATCCAGGCTGTTTGATGTGATGCGAATCAAGCAGCAGATGCAATCGATGCGGCAGATGGTGCCGTCGATGGTGCAGGAGCAGATCCAGGCGGCGGTGAAGCAGACCGAGGCTGGGCTTCCTGCAGGCTCGAAGCTTACCGCCGAACAGCGCGAGCGGATGCAGGCAATCATGAGCAAATACGTCGGCAAGTCAATGGATCTCTATCCGGCCGGAGAGATGGTTACGGACATGACAGCGATCTACCAGCGCCATTTGAGCAAGGACGACGTAGATGGATTGATCGCGTTCTACGGTTCGCCCGCCGGGCAGCACTTGCTGAATGCGCAACCGGTGATTGCGCAGGAATTCATGCCGGTAGTGATGAGCAAGGTCGCGGAGCGAAGCCAGGTGATGAAGAAGGAAATGATGAAGGAAATGGGTGAGGTAGTGGCGTCGAAGCCGGCTGCAAAACAAGGCGTCGCGAAGCCGCCGGCAAAGTGATTTGTTGTGGAGATGAGAGGGATTCAAAGCGTCGAGGTTCAGAGGTGAGAGGGAGGTTTGTATGTCGTTGCTGGATCGAGTTAGCACGTTGTTGCGAGCGAATCTGAATGACCTTGTGGAGAAGGCCGAGGATCCGGAACGCATGTTGAAACAGGTTGTTCTCGACATGGAGAACCAGCTTATGCAGGTGAAGACACAGGTGGCGATTGCGATTGCGGATCAGCATCTGCTGGAGAAGAAGAAGACCGAACACGAGCAGCTGGCGGCGGAGTGGCGTCGCAAGGCCGAACTGGCGGTGCAGAAGAACCAGGACGACCTGGCGCGCGCTGCACTGGAACGCGCGCTCAGCCAGGATCAGCTCGCGGCGGGCTTCAGTTCGCAGGCAGAGGACCAGAGGCACGAGGCCGACAGTCTGCGGCAGGCGCTGCGCAAACTGGAGCAAAAGCTTTCAGAGACACGCGCGCACTGCGAGATGCTGATTGCAGAACATCGCCGCGCAAAGGTTGTGGGCCGCGCGGCCAAGGCACAGCACGTGGTGGGCAACGACCAGGAGAATACGATCGGCCGGATGAAGAGCAAGGTGCTCGTGACAGCTGCAGAAAATGCCGCAGCCAGCGAAGTGCTGACGCCGGAGTCGCTCGAAGATAAATTCAGGGCACTCGAGAGCGAGGACAAGGTCGAGCTGATGCTAAAGGAACTTAAGAACCGTCAAGGCGCTGTTTAGAGCAAAACCAGAGTTGCTTTATCTCGAGGCAACATCGCACAGTCGGCGCGAGCCTCCCGAGGTCCCAACGACGGGCTTTTTGTCGTTGGGGTGGTCGGATCATCAAGGAGCGGCGAATGTTGGAAGAAATTCGACGGGATACAACAGCTCTGGTTTTGTCCTGGGATACGTGACGAAAGTAGCCTCTGGCTGGAACGGTTTGGTGATTTTTTGCATCGAATCGTGGCAGATTACGTCTAAATTCGCAGATGTGATGCTCCTTTGAGACGCCGTGTCCGCAGTGGAAGAGCAGTGGATGCGACCCAGAGGTGTATCTGTTCGACTCGCGTTGACGTGATTCGCTTCAGGTGCACCCGATTTCCCACGGGTTGAGTGAATGCGCCATAATTTTTGTTTAATTGCCGCCGTTCTGGTTGCGTTATTGTGTGTGACAAGCCAAGCACAGCAACCTGCGACTGACAACGACAGCTCAACAGCCGGCGCCCAGACCGTTACGGCTGCCCTTCCCTCTGCTCCTTCTCCGCAGGCGGATGCGCAGCCTGGTGAAATCAATGGGACGGTAACCGACGTGAACGGAGATCTGATTCCGGGAGCGACGGTTGCCCTGGATGGACTCAGCCCGGCGGACCATCGCACACAAGCCGCGAACGATTCCGGCTTCTTTCAATTCCCGGGCCTGACGCCGGGTATTCCCTATCGTTTGACGATAAGCGCGAAGGGATTCGAGAACTGGGCTTCACCACCAATCACACTGACAGCAGGTCAATTCTTCGATGTGACTGACATCAAGCTGAAGCTGGAGGCGTCAGTGTCGTCGGTAACAGTGTATGCGTCGACCGAACAAATCGCTGCTCACCAGGTCGAGATTGCAGAACAGCAGCGCATCGTGGGTTTCATACCGAATTTCTACGTCGTGTATGACGCGAAGGATGCTGTCGCGTTGCCGGCAAAGCTGAAATTTCAAATGGCGTACCGCGTGTCGATCGATCCGGTGAGTATCGCCGGAGCACTGGCACTCGGCGCCATGAACCAGGCGGGCAACACGCCCAATTATCCCCAGGGGTGGAAAGGCTACGGACAACGCGTCGGGGCCGCCTACGCGGACGGAGTCACAGATATCATGTTCGGCGGAGCAATTCTGCCATCGCTCCTGCACCAGGATCCGCGGTATTTCTATCAGGGGACAGGTACGACGAAATCGCGATTGATGAATGCGATGTCGTATCCGTTTGTCTGCAGGGGTGATAACGGGAAGAGGCAAATCAATTTCTCGAGCCTCGGCGGCGACCTGATCTCCAGTTCGCTTTCGAACCTTTATTACCCCCAGTCGAACCGCGGAGCCTCACTGGTGTTCACGGGTTTCGCCATCGGAACCGGAACGCGCGTGATGAGCACAGTATTGCAGGAGTTCGTGCTGCGCAAACTGACACCTGCGGCCAAACGAGAGGACGCCGGCGTCTCGCCGTGATCCGCGCGTGATTTCAAGATAATCCAAGGCTGGGGAGTAGCGGAGTCGATACCGCCGTCTTTTATTCTGCCTTTCATTAAACTCCCCGGCATACTGTATCCGGCCAGATGTCCCGCCGCGATGCAGCACAGCTCATCGCTCATCACAATCGCAGCCCTCTCAAAGCCGGCCAGCAAGCCGGATGGTGGTGATCCATGCGATTTGTTCTTCGAGTGATTTCTCCCTTTCTTGCTCTGTCTCTTACACCGGCTATTTCGCAAGCGTTGAATCAATCGGTCCGTAGATCGGATGCTCTTCCCCCATCCTTCAGCTCACTCGATTTGCCCGATGCTCCTGCCGCGCGGGCATTTGACGGCACGAATCTGACCGCACCCGATTTCACGATGCTGCTCGTCCGGCCTGTGAGCGTCCCTCGAAGGACTGACTCTTTAGCGTCTCGGCCGGTATTCATGGAGGCCACTCGCCGGAGTTTCAGTCGTTCCGCCTACATGCTGGTTGGAGCGAGCTCGCTCATCGCTGAGGCAGAGAAAGCACATCCTGCGCTAGGGAAGGGCGTGTCCGGCTTTTCGGCGTATTACTGGCGTGGGCTCATGGATCGAACCGACGGCAACTACTTGGTGATCTTTGCTCTGCCACATGTCTTCCATGAGGACGAGCACTTCCACGTAATGCAACATGGACGCAAGTCTTATCGCCTGATGTACGCGGGCAGCCGCGTGTTGATTGCGCGCGATTATCGCAACAGGAATACGATCAACGGTGCGGAGCTGCTCGGACGCGGCGGCGCGCAGGCGATTTCTCTGACCTATTATCCGAGGCAGGACCGCAGCGCCGACGTCTTCTTTGATCGATACGGCTGCGCTCTGCTGGGCGACGCGGTAACGAATATCTTTCGCGAGTTTCGAGCCGATCTTGAGACGCACGTACTGCATCATCGGCTTTGACGCGTAAAGACCTGCAAAAACTCGAAGAAAACCATCCCCCAGCGGCTAAAGCCGCGCGCATTCTTTGACGCTTTACGGCCCCTTCAAGTCGGGAGCCGGAGTGACCTTTTGGCAAGTTGTGAAGTAATGCCATTTCAAAGCACGGCTCACCTTGAGCCGCCTCTTCCGACCGAACGGGCCGTGAGACGATATTCACAGCGCAAAGTAAATCGGTTCACATGAGGGGAACACGCGGTGAGTGTCTTTAAGTCAGGAGTCCAGGTTAGTGTGTTTTTGATGGCGCTCGTATTGGTTGGAACAGCAGGCGCACAGTCCCGCACTTTGAACAGTGACGGAACCGGGGCTTACGCGACGGGTAAGTACAGAAACCTCTTCGCAGAAGACGGGCACTCGCAGAAAGAAATCCAGGCAAAAATCGATGCGGCGTATCAGCAGCTGTTCCACGGCGATCCGCAGACGCAGGCCATCGCCTTTAGGGCAGGGAGCAATGCGAACGGGCCGCTGACGTATGTGACGGACTGGGCGAATCACGACGTGCGGAGTGAGGGTATGTCGTATGGCATGATGATCGCGGTCGAGCTCAACCAGAAGGCTGAGTTCGACGCGATCTGGAACTGGGCCAAGACCTACATGTATATCTCAGACCCGAAGGCGCCGAGTTATCAGTTCTTCGCATGGTCGTGCAAGACCGATGGGACGCATAACTCAGAGGGTGCGGCGCCGGATGGAGAATCGTATTTCGCGATGGCGCTTCTGTTTGCGTCGCACCGCTGGGGCGATGGGAAAGGCATCTACGACTATCACGCCGAAGCAGACAAGCTGCTGACGGCCATGGTGCATCGGCCGGTGATCTCGGCGCCGGGCAAGTTCGGGACGCACACGGTTGGACCGATGATGAATCCTGAACCGCCGATGATCCTGTTCGTGCCTGAGATCTCTCCGCAAATGTTCACCGATCCCTCGTATCATCTGCCCGCGTTTTACGAGTTGTGGGCTCGGTGGGGACCGAAGGAGGATCGTGCGTTCTGGGCAAGGACCGCAGAGACGAGCCGCGCATTTTTTGTGAAGACAACGAATCCGGAGACGGGGCTCGCGCCGGTCTATGCAGATTTCGACGGGACGGCGCACAAGAACAGGTTTTCGCAGTCGGACCAGTTCGGGTACGACGCTTGGCGCACGGCGAGTAACTGGTCGGTCGATTGGTCCTGGTGGCGCAAGGCTCCGGCGGAGCAGGAGCTGAGCGATCGCATTCAGAAGTTTTTTGCGTCGCAGGGAATCAATGAATATGGGCCGGTGTACACGCTGGATGGCAAACCGTTGGGTGCAACGCCGCACTTGACGCACGAGGATCATTCGACGGGGCTGGTCGGGACCAACGCTGTGGCCTCGCTTGCGGCAACCGATCGCGCGAGGGCGCGGGAATTCACCGAAGCGTTGTGGAACACGCCGATTCCGTCAGGGCAGTACCGGTACTACGACGGAATGCTGTACCTGATGAGCCTGATGCATGCGGGCGGAGAGTTTCGGATCTGGAGTCCGAAGGCAGGGAGTAGGGAATAGGGAGCAACAAGCGAGAACCTGCATGCGAGCGGCGTACTCAGGACGATTCCCAGCCTCCGCCGCCGGGTGACTCGATGCGAATCCGGGCGCCGGCTGGAAGCGAGCGCGTGCATTTGCCGGGAAGTCTTTCTTCTGTGCCATCGCGTATGATCGTCGTCTGGCCGGGAGCACCGGCATCGCCACCGGCGAGTCCCCATGGCTGGTTCGCACGGCGATCGGCGAGCAGAGTCACCTGTGCATCGCCGAGGAGTTCAATCTCGCGGACTAGGCCGTCGCCGCCGCGATGCTTCCCTGCCCCGCCTGAGTCGCGCCGAATTGCGTAGCGGATCATGCGGAAAGGATAAGCGTACTCGAGCGCCTCGACCGGCGTGTTGAGCGAGTTGGTCATGTGCGCGTGATGGCCGCTTGCGCCGCGTGATTGAGGCGAAGCTCCGTGCCCGCCTGCAATGGTCTCGTAGTAGGTGTAGAGCTGGTTGTTGCGCGGATCGAGTCCGCCGACCGTCAGGTTGTTCATCGTGCCGGAGCTTGCAGCCGGAATGCGATCGGGCAATGCCGAAGCAAGGGCGCGCATGAGCGTGTCGACGATGCGCTGGGAGGTCTCGACGTTACCACCCGCAACGGCCGCGGGCAGGCGCGCGTTTACGATGGAACCCACAGGCGCAATGACCTGCACTGGCCGCATAAGACCGGCTGTCGCGATGGCTCCCGGCGGAAGCAGGCAGCGGAAAACATAGAACACTGCGGACCACGTGATGGCATAAACGGCGTTGATGCTGCCGGGAACCTGCAGGTCGGTGCCGGCAAAGTCGACGACAGCCTGACGGCGCTTCATGTCGTTCGTGACTTTGACCCGAATGGCAATGGGGCCGGGAATAACGCCGTCGTCGTCGAGAACGTCTTCGGCAGTCCACTCACCTGCGGGAAGCAATGCCAGCACATTGCGCATCAGGCGCTCGGAACCGGAGAGCATGGCTCGAACACCTTCGATCAATCGCGCATAACCGAAGCGCTTCACCAGTTCCACCATGCGCGTGGCGCCGATACGGCATGCTCCTAGCTGCGCGGTCAGGTCGCCTTCGCGTTCCTTCGGCGTGCGAACGTTGGCGAGGATCGTCGCAAGAAGTTGCTTGTCCATTTTGCCGCCGTGCATCAGCTTCACGGGCGGAATGCGGATGCCTTCCTGCGCGATCTCGCGGCAGGGACCCATAGAGCCCGGATACATACCACCGACATCTGCGTGATGCGCGCGGTTGGCGACGTAGAATGCGGCACGGTTGCGGCCGCGAAGAAAGACCGGCGCGACCATCGTGATGTCGGGCAGGTGCGTGCCGCCACGGTAGGGATCGTTGAGCAGCGCGACATCGCCGGGCGCGAGGCGCAGGTCTGCAAGAACAGCGGCCACCGACATGGGCATTGACCCGAGGTGGACGGGCATGTCGTCGCCCATCCCGATCAGGTCGCCTTCCGCGGAGAATACGGCGGAGGAGTAATCGCGGCGCTCCTTGATGTTGGGCGAGAAGGCTGTGCGGCGCAGGGCCGCGCCCATTTCCACAGCCACGGAATGGAGTGCGTGACCGACGACGGCGATCTCGGCTGGATCGAGTGGGCGGCGCGTGGTCATCGGCGGGCTCCTGTGCGCGGGGAAAGGATGAGATTCGAAAGCGAGTCGACTGCTGCCGTCCACGAGGTGGGAAGATAGGTTGTGGCGCTGAGTTCGGTGATTACGGCTGGGCCGGCGATACGATTGCCTGGTCGAAGCCGTGCGCGATCGTAGAGTACAGCGCTGCGCCAGCGACGGTCCTCAACGATGCGATGTTCGGATATCCGCGCTTGGCGCGCATCGGTAACGCCGAGACGCGCACGAGTGATGCGCGGTTTGGGCGAGCGCGCAATGGCCTGTACACGGAGCGTGACGATCTCGACCGGCCGTACTGGATCGGCGTAGCCGTAGGACTGCGCGTGCAGTTGATGGAAGCGCGCCCCGGCACGGGCAGACCAGTCGACGCGGAGTTCGTATCCCTGGCCGCGATAGCGGAGGTCGGCGGAGCGAGACAGGATCGGCTGGACACCTTTACCACCCCGGCGACGCGCCCACAGGGTCCCCGCTTTCGCTGGGGACTCCGGACTTTCTGCCTCGAAGGCGCTGCGGGCTTCAGACTCGAGCGCGCGAAAGACTTCGGCAATCTGTGGCGAACCGGGCGCGAGCATCACCGTGCGGGAAAACTCACGGCGAATGTCGGCGTCGAGAATTCCGAGTGCGGAGAGTGCGCCGGGCGCAGACGGAACAAGAACGCGACGGATGCCGAGAGCTTCTGCGAGTGCGCAGGCATGCAGCGGACCGGCACCGCCGAATGCGAGCAGCGTGAAGGAGCGCGGGTCGTGGCCGCGTTCGACAGAAACGCGACGAAGAGCGGATTCCATTCGTGCATTGGCGACGCGAATAATTCCTTCTGCGAGATGTTCGATCGATGCGAACGAGGATGCGGAGGAGTGCAACTCGGTAAGAGCGTGACGCGCACGAGCTTGGTCGAGGCGCATCGCGCCGCCGAGGAAGCGATCGGGATGGAGACGGCCAAGCGCTAGATTCGCGTCTGTCACGGTGGCGCGGTCGCCGCGGCCGTAACATGCCGGGCCGGGATCGGCTCCGGCTGACTGCGGACCGACCTGCAGCGCTCCGGCGGCGTCGATCCACGCGAGCGAGCCTCCGCCTGCACCGGCGGTGTGAATATCTAGCATGGGAACGCCCACGGGAAGACCGGCGACCTGACCCTCGATCGTCGTGGGAGGCTCGCGGTTGGCGTCGAGTAGAGCAACGTCAGTCGATGTTCCGCCCATGTCGAATGTGAGGATCTGACCGATACCTGCGCTGCGTGCAACGCTGAGTGCGCCAATAACGCCTCCGGCAGGGCCGGAGAGGATGGTGCGGACCGGTTCGCGCGCAGCGGATACTGCTGACAAGATTCCGCCCGAGGACTGCATGATGCTCAGTTGCACGTTTCGGCGGGCGAGGCCGCGTTCGAGCGACTGGATGTAACCCTGCATCTTTGGCGCAAGGTAGGCGTTTAACGTGACGGTTGCGCCGCGTTCATATTCGCGGAATTCAGGAAGGATCTGGTGCGAGAGCGAGATGGGTAGGCGCAATGAGCTTAGCGCTGTTTCGACGGTCCGTTCATGTGCGGGATTCGCAAAGGAAAAAAGAAGCGAGACAGCGATGGAATCGGGCTTGGCCTTGCGGAGGACGGTGCGCAGTTCGTCGAGTTCGCACTGCGTTGGCGCGCGGAGGACGATTCCGTCAGGGCCCGTGCGTTCGGGCACGCCGAAACAGAGGCTGGTGATCGGCGCGGGGCGGTGGTGATTCCAGTCGTAGAGATCGGGTCGGGCCTGGCGTCCGATGGCCAGCGTGTCTTCGAATCCCGCAGTTGTAACGAAGGCGACCCGCGCGCCCTTTCGTTCGAGTAGCGCGTTAGTGGCAACGGTGGTGCCGTGGCGAACTTCGACTCTATCGGCAGGGACGAGCTTAGAGATGCGGCGGACTGCCTCAAGAATGGCGCGGCTGGGATCGTACGGCGTTGAGGGCAGCTTGAGCACTTCGAGGCGGCCACCGATGCGATAGACGCAGTCGGTGAAGGTACCGCCGGTGTCAATGCCGATGACGATGTGCGGGGTCACTGGAGCCAACATATCAGGCGCCAGGGTCGAGTTCTCGCAAAGCTGGGCGTGTCAGGCGATATACACCCGTGTTTCTCCTGACACGCGGCTGCTCGCCGCTTCACCCCCTAAAGCTTTTGTTTTCAGGCGACGGCGCATTGGCACGGCTCCTGCAACCTCTCTGGGCGTTGGCAATGAGAGATCGGACGGGGGGACGAGATGAAAGCGAACGGACTGAGCAAGTGGGCGGTAGCAGTGAGCGCGGCGATGGTCCTGGCAGTTCCGGCGGTCGGACAACAGACGACAACAACTCAAGCGGCTCCGGCTCAGGCGACTCCGATACAGAAACGAGTGATCGTCGTCAGTCTCGAAGACCGCAAGCTGGCATTGGTAGAAGACGGCCAGGTGAAAAAGGTCTACACCGTCGCGGTTGGAAAATCCTCCACACCGAGCCCGTCCGGGACGTTCACGATCGCGCGCCGCGTCAAGAATCCGACCTACTCGCACAACGGCAAAATCGTTCCTGCGGGACCAGGTAATCCGGTGGGGACGCGGTGGATGGGACTGAGCATCAAGGGCTACGGAATCCACGGGACAAATGAACCGAAGTCGATCGGCAAGGCCGCTTCGCATGGATGCATCCGGATGGCCAAGGCGGATCTCGAGGAGATGTACGAGATGGTCTCAGTGGGTGACACCGTGGAGCTGGTCGGCGGGCGCAATGAAGAGACAGCACAGTTATTCGGCGACGCAGAAAAGCCGGTGGACGCTCTGGAGCAGCTGCCGGTGAAGACAGCAGGCGCAGCGCCGGTGACAGCAACGACCGTGACAGCGGAAGCGGCCGGAGAAGTCCTGGCAGTGACGGGCAATTGGTAAGCATCGAGGCGAGTGTGAGGGGGGTGGGCGATGACACTGCTGGCGGAGGCGATGAGTGGGTTGGGAGCAACGTTATTGCCTGTGGCTGCGGCGCTGCTGTTTGAGGAGTTGACGTTTGGCGGGCTGGTCCGGCTGCTGATTGCTCCATGGCCGGGAGCCAGGAAACACGGGGCGCACGGGCGCGGACGGGGAGAGCACAACAACGGGTGTGGCGGAGGCGGGAAATGATTGCGCTGAAGATGTTGCTGACGATAGCGGGAGTGTTGTTGCTGGCTGCCGCTGTGGCGATTCCGCTGTATGGCGTGTGGATGCGGATTCGGTACGAACTGAGAAAGAAGCGGAGCGGGGACGGAACGGCTTTCGGAACGGAAGGCTTCAATCTCGGACCCGAACCGGAACCAATTGCATGGCGCGGACCGGTGGCGCTGGCGCTGGTAGCATGCCTGCCGCTGCTGATCGCTTCGAGCCTGGTGGTAGTGCCAAGCGGGATGGGCGGAGTGCGCATCAGCCAGATCGGCGGGACCGAGCCTGGGACGCTTTATCCGGGGCTGCATTTCGTAATGCCGCTGGTCGAGAACGTGCAGACGTTTGATCTGCGCGACCATCTCTTCACGGCGGGCGTTCTAGACGCAGCCAAACCCGGCACGAAGAACAACATGATGGTGCAATCGCGTGAGGGGTTGAATATCGGGCTGGCTGTGACGGTTCGTTACCGCCTCGATCCGAACAAGCTCTCGAGCGTGCAGGCGCGTCTGCCGCAACCGGCAGATAAAGAACTGGTCCCGCCGATTGTGTCGAGCGCGTGGCGCGAACTTGCGCCGTCGTACACGGTGCGCGAAATCTTCTCGACGAAGCGCGAGGAGGTTCGCACCGCGGCTGCGGGTATCATCACCAAGAAGCTCGCGGCGGATGGAATCGTCGTCGAAGAGGTCATGCTGTCGGACATCCAGTTGCCGGAACAGTACGCCAAGGGACTGGAGGGGCTGCTGCTGAAGGAGCAGGAGGACGATCAGCTCGCTGTGGACACCGACATCCAGCAGAAGCAGGTGAGGATCGCCGAACTACAGGCCGAGGCCGAGGCAAGACAGAAGGAGAAGCATGCCGAAGGCGATGCCCAGTCAAAGGTGATCGAAGCCAAAGGCGAAGCGGACGCCATGCAGTACACCCTGCCTCTGAAACAGAAGCAGATTGAGCAGAGCAAGCTGGAGGCAGAGGCTCGCAAAGAGGCGACGATCCAGAACGCGCAGGCGGATGCAGAAGCAAAGGTCATCGATAGCAAAGCCGAACTGCAGCGGCGCAATCTGCTGGCCGATGCCGAGGCCAACCGGATCAAAGTGGTGGCGGCGGCCAACGCGGAACGGATGACGAGTGAAGCAACGCTGCTGAACAAATCGCCGCTGCTGATCAACAAGATCGTGGCGGAGAGGTTGTCCGACAAGATCCAGGTGCTGATGGTGCCGTCGGATGGGAAATTCTTTTTCGCAAACGATGTATTCAAGAACATGGCGGCGAATAATCCAGTCGTGAAGCAGGAAATGGATTCGGAGTCGGAACAAGAGCCGAAGAGCAGCGGGCATTGATGTGGGGTGGTGGCGCATGGCGAGGAGGCGTGGCTTGGAGCTGCGCCTCCTCGTTTCCCGCGGCGCGAATAGACGAGCGCGAATCCAGCCTCGCGAGTTTCCCACCCATTTCGCAAAATCGCGAAATGGATGGGGCACCCGGTGTCGACGATAAGGAAGCCGCAAACGATATAATCCGCGCAAGAACAAACGCAGAAATGAAGAGGGCGATGAGGCTGATCGGGGCAGTGGCGCTGGTGGTGTGCTGGTTGGCTGGCCTCGCGGAGTTGGGAGCGCAAGGGGCGGCGAGCCAAAGCAAGTGGGCTCAGCCCACGGCCGATCTTGCCGGACAGGTTGCCGACATTCTCGGACCGGGCCAGGCGCAATTGACGATCCGCAATCTCTCTACGATTCAGTCGAGCGAGATTCCCGCTATTCGCAAATCTCTCGAGCAAAACTTGAAGGCGCACGGCGTGGTGGCAGGCGGCACAGAGAGCGCGAATGCGATTCGCGTGACGCTGAGCGAGAACGCGCGCGAGCGCCTTTGGGTTGCTGAGGTGGCCCAGGGCAATGAGACGCGTGTAGCGATGGTACACGTGGATGCGCCGGCGGCATCTCTATTAACCGCAGCGACTCGCATCGCCCTACGCAGAGAGAGGGTGCAGGGATTGCTCGATCGGAATGGCATCGCGGAGTCCAGCCCGATTCTTTCGGCCGCTGAGATCGCAGGCCGGTTTGTCGTGATGTTTGACGACAGGATCTCCATCTATTCACCGGGCGCTCGCGGCTGGACTGAATCGAGCTCGTTTCCAGTTGACAGAAAGATGACGCGGGACCCGCGTGGCATGGTGCTGGCGAATACTGATGGAAATGGGTTCACCGCTTACGCGCCAGGGGCGGAGTGTGCGGGAAGTTATTCGATTGCCGCGCCCGGCACAAATCCGGAGAGCGGCTGGACGGTGCGCTGCCGCGCGAGCGATGACCCGTGGGCGGTGTATCAGACAAGCGGTGCAATCGGCTCGCCCGCGGTGAAAGCTTTCTACAACACGGCGCGCGATTACTTCACCGGAGTCGTGACGCCGAACGTGGGAGCCGATCTGCCGCCGTTTTACGCGGCAGGAATAATTCCGCGTGCAGTTGGCGGGGCCGCGCTCCTTGTCACCGGCATCGACGGCAAGGTGCAGTTGATCGAGAACGGCACGCTGCGAACGGTCGCAGGCACGCGGGATTGGGGCAGCGATTTTGCGGTGGTGCGGTCCGGATGCGGGACGGGAGCCCAGGTGATTGTGTCTGGCTCTGGCGAGGCGGCAAACGACAGCCTGCGCGCCTTCGAGATTCCCGCCTCTGAGGCGGTGCCGGCCAGCGGTCCGCTGACGATGGAGGGAACCGTGACCGCTCTATGGCCTGCGCCAGATGGGAAGAGTGCCCTCGTGGTGGTGCGCAATGCAGCCAATCAATATGAGGTGGACCGTGTTTCGGCGCTCTGCAATTAGTCTTCTTCTGGTCATGGTTGAGCTATGCGCCTGGGGAAGAACACGTCCGCACTACGGCGGAACCCTGCACGTGGAGACCGCGGGCGATGCGTGGCAGCGGCCCGATGGAGTCGCACGTCGGCTCGTCTTCGATGGCTTGACTCAACTGGATGCAAGCGGCAATCTGCGCCCGGCGCTTGCACTGACGTGGGAGGCAGATAACAACTTTCATCGCTGGCAGTTTCGTCTGCGGCCGGGAGTGCATTTTCAGGACGGCTCACCGCTGACGTCGGCTGTGGTGGTTGCGTCGCTCACGGCATCGTGCAGCGCGGATTGTCCCTGGGCAGCGTCGAAGGCGGTAGGGCCTCTGGTCATATTTACGGGCGACTCACCGATGCAGAATCTGCCGGGGCTACTCGCGAGCGATCAGTTTCTGATCTCGATAACAGCGACTAGCGACGGGAAAACACCCGTGGGCGCAGTCGGAACGGGACCGTTCCAGCCAACGGGATTCAACAATGGCGCGCTGACGCTGGTTGCGAACGAGAACTGCTGGTCAGGAAGGCCGTTTGCGGACACAATAGAGATTCGCGTGCGTCGGCCTGTGCGCGAGCAGTGGCTCGATCTGAGCCTTGGTCGTGCAGACGTGGTCGAAGTTCCGGCCGAGCAGTTGCGGCAGGCGCAGCAACAGCGGATGTCGCCGCTGGTTTCGCCCCCGGTAACGCTGCTCGCACTACAGGTGGCGGATGCGGGTGCGCTGGCGAACGTGAAGCTGCGCACAGCGATCGCGGCGGCGATCGATCGCAGTGCACTCTCCAATGTGATCTTTCAGAGGCAGGGCGAGGTGACGGCGAGCCTGTTGCCGCAGCGCCTGACAGGTTATTCGTTCCTGTTTCCGCCCGACCGCGACCTGAACAAGGCGCACGAGTTGCGCGGAGGACTATCGACCGGCTCGCTTACGTTGAGCACAGAAGGTGACGGCGCGATGCAGTTGGCGGCGCAGAGAATCGCCCTGAATCTGCATGAAGCGGGATTCAATGTTCAAGTGGTAAATAGCGGGCAGCGCGCGGATCTTGCGCTGCGGCTACTGCCGATCGCGGGCACCGACCCTGAGGCAGCGCTGGAACAAGCGTTACGCGCCTCTGGCAACAACAATACTGTGACAGCGGCCTCCCCGGCCGAACTATACAAGGCGGAGCAGACGGCGCTCGATGAGAAGAAGACTATTCCGCTGCTCGACCTGCCGCGCGCCTACGCAAGCGGGCCGCGCGTGCGCGATCTGCATTTGCGCGCGGACGGCACGCCCGACCTTGCCGAGGCCTCGCTGGAGGATGCGCAGTGAGCCTGCGGCAAAAGCTCTTGCTGCTCTTTTCGCTTACCGTAGCGGCGGCTGTTGCCGCTGTGGCTTGGACCGTACTCGTGCGAATTCGCGACGTGTTTGAACAACGCGATCAGGAGGAGACTGCGCTCTTCGTAAGCCAGTTTCAGCGCGAATTTCAGCACCGCTCGACGGATGTTGCCGCTGCGGCGGAGCGTATTGCCGGCCAGGAGCGCGTGCGAAGCATGGCGTTTGAGTTGGTGCAGTCCGGCGATTCTGCTCCGTATTTGAATGAGGCACAGACGCTGGCCCAGGATGCCCGGCTCGATTTTCTTGAGATCATTGGACCGGACGGCAACATCGTGAGTTCGGCACAATGGCCGGCGCGATTTGGATATCCGGAGCCGGCAGCAAACGAAGTGGCGCAGACGCCATTCCTGAAACGCGAGGAGTTGCCGGATGGAAGCTCGGTACTGGGCCTGTTTGCAGTTCGTGCGATTCGAGGCGCCGAGCCAGCAGTGAAGCTCGTGGGCGGCAGAAAACTCGACCAGAGTTTTCTGGCCGATCTGCCTGTCGTTCCCGGGATGCAGCTTGGGCTCTACAGCGATGCTGGAACTGCCGCGCAAGCGGATGCGAACAAGCATGGAGACGCTATCGCAGCAGTCTTCGACCCGAAGCGCCTCGTCAGCCCCAGCGGGGACGTTCCCGGCGCTGCAAAGTACGGATCGCTGATCGATCAGGCTCGCAGAACCGGAGAACAGGCAAGCGGCACCCTTTACCTGACTCCGCGACGCGAAGACAGCGTGAGCGCAACGGCGATTCCGCTGAAGGATTCCGCCGGGAGTGTGCATGCGGTGCTGACGGTCGCAATATCCCGCAGCGGCCTCGTTGCGGAACAGCAGCAGATACGGGCGATTGCCTATGGCGTGGCAAGCGCTGGTATTCTGCTGGCGATTATCTTCAGCCTGTGGATCGCGGCGCGCGTCTCGCGCCCGGTGGAGCAACTGGCGCGTGCCGCCGAAGAAGTCGCAAGCGGAGATTGGAATGCGCGCGTACCGGTGCGTGGACGCGACGAGGTGAGCGTGCTGGCGCGCAGCTTTAATCACATGACAGAACAGCTTGAAAGTCAGCGCGAGCGCCTGGTGCAGAGCGAACGCGTGGCCGCGTGGCGGGAGCTGGCGCGAAGACTTGCGCATGAGCTGAAGAACCCGCTGTTTCCGCTGCAATTGACGGTGGAGAACCTGACGCGGGCTCGGCAGTTGCCACCGGCGGAGTTCGACGAAGTGTTCAACGAGAGCACGCAGACGCTGAGCATGGAGATCGGAAACCTGAAGAAGATCATCGGCCGGTTCAGCGACTTCAGCAAGATGCCGAAGCCGGAGTTGGAACGGATCGATGCAAAAGATGCAGTCGCGCGGGTGCGGGCACTCTATGCCAAGGGCAGCGAGGACGGGCCGAAGATCGATGTCGTAGGGAATGTCGAAAATGCTCCGATGCCGCTGATGGCGGATCCCGAGTTGCTCCATCGCGCACTGTCAAACCTCGTGCTGAACGCAAAGGACGCAATGCCTGACGGAGGATCGGTGACGATCTCGGCAATGAATCGCGACGACAAGGTTGAGATTCGCGTCTCTGACACAGGTCAGGGATTGACGCCGGAGGAGTGCGAACGCCTGTTCACGCCGTACTACACCACCAAGCAGCACGGCACCGGACTCGGATTGGCGATTGTACAGTCGGTGGTAGCGGACCATGCGGGTACCATAGCGGTGGAGAGCCACGAAGGACGGGGGGCGACTTTTGTGATTTCGCTGCCGAGGGCAGAGGCATGAGTGCAAAGATTCTCATCGTCGACGACGAGGCCAACACCCTGGCTTCGCTTTCTCGTGCCTTCAGGCTTGCAGGGCACGAAGCCGTTGTGTGCGACAATGCGGCGCGCGCATTGGAGCTTGCGCAGTCGCAGCCATTCGATCTGATTCTCAGCGACGTGGTAATGCCGAAACGCGATGGGCTTGCCCTGCTCGAGGATCTGAAGAACGCCGGCGTTGCTTCGCCTGTTGTCATGATGAGCGGCCAGGCTCACATTGAGATGGCAGTGCGCGCCACGAGGCTGGGCGCGCTTGACTTCCAGGAGAAGCCGCTTTCAACCGAGAAACTGCTCGTGACACTCGAGAACGCGATGAAGCTGACGCGCCTCGAGGCGGAGAACCGCGATCTGCGCACGCGAGTGGGCAAGCACACGATGGTATGGACGGGCGAGACGATGCGGCGCGTGATGGCGCAGATCGAGCGCGTTGCCGCGAGCGAGTCGCGCATCTGCATCTATGGCGAGACCGGTACGGGCAAGGAACTTGTCGCACGCACGCTACATGAGAAGAGTCATCGTGCAAGCGAACCGTTTGTCACGCTGAATTGCGCAGCCGTTCCCGCCGAGCTGATTGAAAGCGAACTGTTCGGGCACGAGAAAGGATCGTTCACTGGCGCGGCGCAACGGCACAACGGAAAATTCGAGCAGGCACATCGCGGAACGCTCTTTCTCGATGAGATCGGAGATATGCCGGTTGCCATGCAGGCCAAGCTGCTGCGCGTCCTGGAAGAAGGCGAGGTCGAGCGGATCGGCGCCGACAAGCCGACCAAGGTGGATGTGCGCGTGGTGGTGGCGACGCATCGGAACCTTGAGCAACTTGTGGAGTCAGGTGGTTTCCGGCGCGACCTGTATCACCGCGTGGTGGTGTTTCCGCTGACGCTTCCGCCGCTTCGCGAGCGGTGCGAAGATTTGCCCGCGCTGGTGGAGCACTTTGCACGTCAGGTCAGCGCTCAAAACGGCTGGAAGCCTGTGCCGTTCAGCCCTGCAGCGATTGAGACGCTCAAAGAATACGCTTGGCCGGGGAATATCCGCGAATTGCGAAATGTCGTGGAACGCCTGCTGTTACTGGCAGGATCACAGGTTGAGGCCGAAGATGTTCGAATGGCGCTGCCTGCGGCGCAGACTGGCGGTCGGGCAAGGAAGCGTGCAGATGGCGAAGCCACGGAGCCGCTGGCGCAGCGGGTCCTCGCATTTGAGCGCGAGACAGTGCTGGCCGAGTTGGAGCGGCACGGACGCCATGTCACGCAAACAGCGAAGGCACTTGGGCTCGAGCGCAGTCATCTTTACAAGAAGTGCCAGCAACTCGGCATCGATCTGCAGAATCTGCCGGAGCGAGACTAAGCGAGGGGTGCAAACCTCCGAGCAGACGGCTGTCGTGAAAAAGGATTCTGATGTATTGTGTCTGTGACGATGCGGCTTCCCGATTCGGTCATCTTTGAGGCCGAATGAGCGATCATATGGTTTACCTGCATCGAGCGCAGCCTGCACGTAGCGCGCAATTGAACTCATGGGCCTTGTGTTTGAGCGACAGCAATGAGCAAAGCCTCCGTCCGATTCCGGATTGCGTCATACAACACCCATAAGTGCCGAGGTATCCACGGAGGCATTTCGCCAGATCGCGTGATTCGGGTGATTCAAGAACTCGAGGCGGACATCCTGTGTTTGCAGGAGATCGTGGACGCTAAGGGCGGCACGGGGAAATTTGACCAGGCGCGGAAAATCTCCGAGGCCTTTCCCGAGTTCAACGTTGCATTTGGAAAGACGCGTCCACTACGCGGTGGCCGATACGGCAACATGCTGTTGACCCGCTTTCCGATTCTGAACGCGCGCACGCACGACATCACAAAATCGCGCCGCGAAGAACGTGGCGTTCTGCAGTGCAAGATTGAAGTCGGCAAGGGACACACAGTGAATGTGTTCAACGTGCACCTGGGCACCGGATACATGGAGCGCCGGCGGCAGATCGAAGTGCTGATTGGCCCCACGATCCTTGCCCAGCCAAAGCTACACGGACCTCGCATCGTAATAGGCGACTTCAACGAGTGGACACGGGGGCTGACGACAAGATTGTTGCAGCAGAGCTTTCTGAGCCATCGGCCGCGCCGCAATCTTCATCATGCTCCGACGTTTCCCGGCATGCTACCTATTCTGAGCCTCGATCACTGCTACTTCGAGGAGCCGCTCGAGATGGAAAGCACAAAAATCTGGCGAAGCCGCCGAGCTCTGATCGCGTCTGATCATTTGCCGCTGATTGCGGACTTTCGCCTGCCGGCGCATGGTTGAAAGCCGACCTGCAGGAACAAGCAAAAAAGAAACGAAGTAGACGATCTACCTCCATTGGGAGTAGAGTGTCTACATCTATGAACGAAAAAGACCAGTATAAGAACCGGATTGACCTGTTGCAGGGAACACTGGACATGCTCATTCTTCAAACGCTGCAATGGGGGCCGCAGCATGGATATGGCATTGTCCAGGCTTTACGTTTGCGATCCGGAGATGTGCTTCAGGTGGAGACCGGATCGCTGTATCCGGCTCTCCATCGATTGGAGCGTCAGAGATGGGTGCAGTCTGAATGGAAGCAGTCAGAGAGCAAGCAAAAAGCCCGATACTACCGAATCACAGCCAAGGGGAAAAAGCAGTTGGCCTCGGATCTGGACCGATGGGAGCAGATTGTCGAAGCGATTGGGTCGGTAATGTACGTCAAGCCGGAGGAGAGTGCGTCATGAAGTGGTTTCCCGACTTCGGTTTTCACAGGCGCAACCGCGAATTGAAGGAAGAGATCGATGCTCACCTGCAGATGGCAATTGCAGATCGAGTGGAGCGGGGCGAGACGGAAGAGACGGCGCGACACGCGGCAGTGCGGGAGTTTGGAAACATTGCTCTGGTGCAGGATGTGACGCGCCAGATGTGGGGCGGAGGCTGGTTTGAACAACTAGGCCGGGATCTTCGTTATGCCTTGCGGCAGCTGCGTAAGAACCCCGGGTTTGCGATCACCGCGACGGCGATGTTGGCCGTAGCTATCTGCGCCAACAGTACCGTATTCAGTTGGATCGACGGGACTATGTTGCGTCCGATTCCTGGCGCGCGAGACACGGGCGACCTTGTGAGCCTGCAGCGTGGGCAACGGAACTTCTCTCCGACTCCGCCCTTCTCGTATCTCGACTATCGCGATCTGCGCGAGCAGAACCACACCTTCACCGGGATACTTGCATATCATCACGATTGGATCACGCTGACTGGCGGCGCACGGCCTGAGCGTGCCTATATTGCGAACGTGTCGGCGAATTACTTCGACGTGCTCGGCATCAAGCCGATGCTGGGGCGTTTCTTTCTGGCTGAAGAAGAGACGCATCTAGATGCCGTCCCCAACGTGGTCCTGAGTTATCCGCTTTGGAAGACGCGCTATGCCGAAGACCCAACAATTGTGGGCAAGTCGATCGAGATCGCCCGCCATCCTCTGACGGTGATCGGTGTGGCGCCGGAGGGGGTTGTCGGAGCAATGCCGGGGATCCGGGAAGATTTGTGGGTAACGCTCGATCCCCTCGGGACCGATGTGTGGCGGATGACGCATCGCGATGCGGACTGGCTGAACGTTATAGGAAGATTGCGGCCCGGCGTGAGCCGTGGCCAGGCAGCCCAGGATCTCGACACCCTGATGCATCATATTGTGGCGGCGTATCCAGACCAGCATCTCGGCGATAACCGGATCACGCTCGATCCCATGTGGCGCTCGCCCTTCGGCGCCAACGGATACATGGCGGCGACACTGCCCGTTCTGCTCGCCTTCGCCGCTGTGGTGCTGTTGCTGACCTGCGCGAATGTGGCAACGCTCACGCTGGTGCGGTTTGTAGCCCGGCGGCGTGAACTTGCGATCCGGCAGTCGCTCGGGGCGAATCGTATTCAACTGGTGCGGCAGATGGTGCTGGAGGGCGTGGTGCTTTCCATCGTCGCAGGAGCCGTGGCCCTTGTGTTGACATCGTGGACATCGAAGACATTCGCATGGTTCTTTCCGGCGAACTCGAATCCCCTCATACTCAACGGGAGCATGGACCATAAGGTGGTAATCGGGATTGCGGTGTCGTCCCTGTTGGCCGGCATGCTGTGCGGCGCGCTCCCCGCCTGGCGTTCGGCCCACGCGCCGGCCATTGAGGTACTGAAGGCAGAGTCTGCAAGCATCTCCGGCGGCTCACGCAACCGGAAATTGCTCAGCGGGCTGGTAGTGGCGCAAATCGCGCTTTCACTTCCTCTGCTGATCTGCTCCGGGCTATTTCTGCGAACACTGCGGAATCTCGCCAGCGCGAATCCAGGATTCGAGCAGGATCACATTCTCACTGCGTCCGTGGGGCTGAATATTGCCGGCTACAGCCACGACGAGACACAGGTGATCCGTCACAAGATACTTGATCGCGTGTCGGCATTGCCCGGCGTGAAGGTTGCGTCTCTTACGGACTGGATTCGGATGACCCTAGGCCACAAGGGCGAGGATGCGTATCCGGAAGGGTATGTGCCACACCCCCATGAATCTTTGCAGGTGTACCACGCCGAGGTGTCCCCGCGGTATTTCGAATCCCTCCATATACCCATTCTGGAAGGACGCGAGTTTACACCGGATGACGATGAAAAGGCCCCGAGGGTACTCATCGTGGATCAGACCGCGGCGAGGCGCTACTGGCCGGGGCAGGATCCGCTGGGAAAGGAACTCAGGGTGTGGGGCAGCCTTTTCACGGTAGTCGGCGTTGTGAGGAATTCAACACATACATTCGTGAATGAGCCACCGGAGCCTATGGTGTATATGAGCTTTTTCCAGGCGGGGTACGAGACGATGGTGCAGGTGAAGACCGAGGGAAATCCGATCGATCTGGCACCGGCGGTGCAAAACGCCATCCATCAAATCGATACAGGGCTGCCGGTTTTCGATGTGCGTTCCATGCGAGAGAGTACCCAGATGGCGAGCAGTTTCGCGGTCATACAGAGCACCCTGGCGGGAATGTTCGCGCTGATCGGGCTGGTCCTTGCGGTAACCGGGATCTACGGAGTCGTGGCCTATCGAACCCAACTGCGGACCCACGAGATCGGAGTACGAATGGCTCTGGGCGCTTCGTGCGTCGATGTACTGCGACTCGTGATGTCGCAGGGTTTATGGCTCACAGGCATCGGGCTGGCGCTCGGACTGGCGTTTGCGTTGGGCCTGACACGTATCATCGCCCGGCTCTTGTACGGAATCGGAGCCAACGATCCCGTCACCGTCGTTTCCGTCGTCATGCTCCTGGGAGCAATGTCTTTGGCAGCATGCTACCTTCCGGCGCATCGAGCGATGCTCCGGAACCCTGTGACTGCGATTCGCGAACTGTAAACCGCATGCTCGGACTTGACGCGAATTGGACGGATTCGGGGTATGTGTGGCGCTCCACCTGGTTGGCAAGAAGGGTA
>DATFSO010000014.1:0-17796 GCA_035262585.1 Occallatibacter sp.
AGTGCTGCGCAACGACCGCGTCGAGGTCATCGAGGACGTGCCCATCGATGTCGCCGTCAACGAGTACAAGGCGATGGCGCTCTTCGGCGAGAAGTACGGCGACCGCGTGCGCGTCATCCGCATCGGCGACTTCTCCACCGAACTCTGCGGCGGCACGCACACCGCCGCCACCGGCGAGATCGGTCTGATCAAGATCCTGAAGGAAGGCAGCGTCTCCAGCGGCGTGCGGCGCCTCGAAGCCGTTACCGGCGAAGGCTCGCTGCGCCACTTCCGCAAAGATCATCAGCTGGAAAACGTCGTCTCGACGCTGGTGCGCGGTGACGACGAATCTCCTGCCGACGCACTCCGCCGCGAACTCGAACGCCGCGAAGACGAAGTGAAGAAGCTGCGCAAGGAACTGGAGCAGGTGCGCATGAAGTCGGCCGCAACGTCAGTGTCGTCGGCCACAGAAAACGTCCGCGAGGTCAAGGGAGTGAAAGTTCTGGCCACGCGCGCCGACAACCTCGAGCGCCCGCAGCTGCGCACCCTCATCGACAACCTGCGCAACAAGCTCGGATCGGGCGTGGTCGTGCTCGGCTCGGTCAGCGATGGCAAGGTCGCGCTGATCGTCGGTGTCACCAAAGACCTGACTTCGCGCGTACAGGCGGGCAAGATCATCTCCGAGGTCGCGAAGAAAGTCGGCGGCTCCGGCGGCGGCCGTCCTGACATGGCAGAGGCAGGCGGCAAAGACCCCGCCGCCCTCGACTCCGCGCTGGATGCGAGCTACGGAGTGGTAGAAGAGATGTTGAAGTAGCAGTCAGCAGTCAGTAATCAGCTTTCAGCCAAAACAGCTTCCTTCCCATCACTGTAATTCTCAGTGCGCTCCGTGTCCTCTGTGGTGATTTCTGCTTTTGCCCGCAACTTGCGGACTGTCTTCCCTCTCAAACAGACATAAGCTATTGTTAAATGAGGGCAAAACACAGGCCGGATCGCACAAAAAAGACTGCATCCGAACAACCTTCTTAACCCTCTAACATCCATAAGGCGGTTAGCTATGGCAATCGGAGAATCGGTTTACGTCAATACTGTCCGCGAGCAGCTGCTGGCTGGGCGCGCCAGGCTCAGCGAGGTAGTGGGCGAGAACGAGAGCGAGCGGGTACTTCGCCTGTTGGAAGAGGTCGACAGCGCCCTCCATCGCATCGATCACGGTACCTTCGGAGTGTGCGAGGCCTGCCTCGGCACGGTGGAAGAGGAGCGCCTGCGCGAGAACCCTCTGGCCCGTGTCTGTCTCGACTGCCTCACGCCCAAGCAGCAGCGCGCCCTCGAGTACGATCTCGAGCTGGCGGCGCAGATTCAGAAGGGGCTGTTGCCGCCCTGCGACGTTGCCATCGCCGGATGGGATGTCTGCTATCACTATCAGCCTGCGGGTGTCGTCAGCGGTGATTATTGCGACCTCATTGAAGGCAGCGATGGCGACCTTCACTTTGTGCTGGCGGACGTTTCAGGCAAAGGCGTCGCCGCGGCCATGTTGTCGTCGAATCTCCGTGCCGTCTTCCGTTCCCTGTTGCCGAGCAGCCTGGACGCCACCGAACTGATCGGTCGCGCCAACCGCCTCTTCCGCCAAAGCGCCCTGCCGACGCAGTACGCCACGCTGGTCTATGGCAAGGCAAAGAAGGATGGCACTCTCGAAATCGTCAACGCGGGCCATCTCCCCGTGCTGCTGTCGGGGCCGTCAGGCACACGGATCTTCGAGAGTACGAGCCAGCCGCTGGGCGTCTTCGGAGACCAGCAGTTCACTCCCGCCCAGGCCCGAATGCATTCCGGCGATACCCTTGTGCTTTACACCGATGGTATTTCCGAAGCCGAAAACGAGGGTGGCGACGAGTATGGTATCGAACGCCTGCGCACCTTCATCGAGCAGGCTGGCACCAGCTGTCCGACGGAATTGGTCAATGCCTGCAAGCAGCATCTCGACCAGTTCCGCGGTCCGCGCGAGCGCTTTGACGATGAAACGCTGCTGGCGATCCAATATTCGCCGGCTGCGTTTTACGATCACAGTCATGTCGCTGTGGTGTGAGTATTGCGCGCTGGAGCAGCCATCGGGACTTCTGCCGGCGGCCCGAAAGTAACACACAACCCCCGCCCATCGCAGGCGTGCAGCGACTCCGGCCGCAGGAGCCGGCAAGCGTGTGAATATCGTTTCCGGGGCCGAGGCGGCGAGGCAAGCCTGCTTAACCGCTCAACCCGTTGCCTCATGTTGCGCACTGGCATCCGCTGGCGATAAAATTATAACGAACGTTCGACAGAATCCAAGCACGACCTTATGCCAGCCTCCAGCACCAGCCGCGCCTCCGACCTCCCCGTGCCTCAAGACACCCGCTTTGACCGTCGTTTGGCCGAGATCCTCGACTACGCCACTGAGGTCTTCGCGGAAAAAGGTTACGAGGGCGCCTCCATGCGCGACCTCTCGCGCCTGAGCGGTATCTCGCTCGCCGGTCTTTATTACTACTTTGAATCTAAGGAAAAGCTGCTCTACTTCATTCAGCAGCACACGTTCACCACCATCATTGACCGCCTGCGCGGGCGCCTGGCCGGCAGCAGCGATCCGGAAACGCGGCTTCGCATGTTCGTCCATAATCACGTGGACTATTCCCTCACCCGGCCGAAGGCAATGAAGGTGCTCTCGCACGAAGATGACGTGCTGAAGAACGGCTATGGAACCGAACTGGCCGGCATCAAGCGCGAATACTACCGCATCTGCGTGGGCCTGGTCGATGACCTGGTCAAAGCCGAAGGATTGAAGTCGATCGCTGCCGGCAGCTCGGGAATGAAAACGCGCACTGCCGTAATGGCGCTCTTCGGAATGATGAACTGGCTCTACACCTGGTACAACCCGCGTGTCGATCCTGATGCCGAAGTACTGGCGCGGCAGATCAGCGACGTCTTTCTGCGCGGAATCCGCGGGGTGAACGGCAGCCGTGAGCCAAACCGCTCGCCAAAGAAAGCGCAACCAAAACGGCGCAGCTAGCAACCGAACGACAAATGATAAAGGGACACGCAGCAATGCCTGGCACAACACAATCGACGGCCGCCGATAAGAAGCAGTTGATCCTCTATGGCGTGCAATCAGGTGTTGCGGTTATCGAACTCAGCGATCCACCGGCCAATACCTACAGCTACGAGATGAACCGGCAACTCGACGACGCCATCCTTCAGGCACGCATGGACGAAGATGTCTACGTCATCGTGTTGACTGGGGCAGGCGAGAAATTTTTCTGTGCCGGCGCCAACATCCAGATGCTGACGGAAGTGGATCCAACCTTCAAGTACTACTTCTGCCTGCACGCTAACGAAACGTTGCTCCGGCTGGAGCACACACCCAAGCTCGTAATCGCCGCCCTGAACGGGCATTGCGTTGGTGGAGGCCTTGAAGTCGCCCTGGCTGCAGATTTGCGTGTTGCACGCAAGGACGGCGGCAAGATCGGTTTGCCTGAAGTGAATCTCGGAGTGCTGCCGGGAACGGGCGGAACCCAGCGCCTGTCGCGCGCCCTTGGAAAATCGAAGGCCATCGAGCTGATGGCGACCGGGAAGACTTTCTCCTTCGATGAGGCGAAGCAACTCGGTCTGGTGAACGAGATCTTCGAGGGCGGAAATTTCATGGATCGCGTGATGGAATACGCCCGCCAGTTCTGTCCGCCAAACAAGGCAGCGAAAGCTGTAGGTCGGATCAAGCGCGCCGTGCAGACAGGTTGGGAGATCCCGCTCGAAGCCGGTCTGGCTCTGGAGCGCGAAAACCAGCAACTGCTCTTCGAAAGCGAAGACGCAAAAGAAGGCTTGTCGGCGTACTTGGAGAAACGCCCGGCGAAATTTCGCGGGCAGTAACGATAGTAGAGCCAGCCTTCAGGCAGGCATCTTAAGTTTCTTGAATTGTCATCCCGAGCACAGCCCTTCAGGGCGAAGCCGAGGGATCTGCGGTTCGCAACGAGCAACATGACTGTTAGCGCCAACCCGACGTTTACCCGCCTGGCCGTTGAGCTTCAACCGCCGGCGGCGCGCGTGACGCTCAACAATCCGCCGCTGAACGTCATCGACATTACGATGATGGAAGAGCTGCGTGCCGCGCTGGAACAGATCGAAGCGCGTCCCGAGATCAGCGCCATCGTCTTCGCGGGTTCAGAGCGCGCTTTTTCCAGCGGTGTCGATATCGCCGACCACACGCCCGAGAAAGTGCGTGACATGCTCGGGTTGTTTCATAGCGTCATCAGGTCCATCGTAAGCAGCAAGAAGCTGACGATCGCCAGCGTTCGCCGGCACTGTCTCGGTGGCGGCGCGGAGCTGGCCCTTGTCTGCGATGTCGTGTACGCATCCCCCGATTCGGTCTGGGGCTTCCCCGAGATCAAATTGGCCTGCTACCCGCCTGTGGCAAGCGTCATCCTGTCCGCCATTGTGGGACAGAAGCTTGCGGCGGAGTTGGTGCTAACTGGAAAAACCATGGCCGGGGAAGAGGCTTTGGCTGCAGGCCTGGTGAACGGTTTGGCCGACGATCCGGAGACACTGGTTGCCGAATGCGTGCAGCGCGTTTCGCAGTTAAGTCCTGCGGCAATCGCCATGGCGAAGAAAGCACTTTACTCGTGGGACGCAATTCACTTCGATAAGGGCCTGGCCCGCGCCGAGCAGATCTATTGCGACGAGTTGATGAAGACCGCCGACGCCCAGGAAGGCATCACGGCCTATATCGAACGCCGCCGGCCGGCATGGACTGGCAAATAGCTATGGACTACGAGATCACGCCGGAAGAACTAAGAGCGTTGCGGAACAGAAACTCCGACATTGTGGTACTCGACGTGCGCGAGCCATGGGAGTTTGACACCGCCAAAATCGACGGAAGCAAACACATTCCTATGGGCGATGTTCCGGCGCGGTACAAGCAGGAACTTGACGCGCAAAAGCACATCGTTGTCCTTTGTCACCACGGCGTGCGCTCGCTGAATATCACGAACTGGCTGCGGCAGCAAGGATTCGAGAACGTGCAATCGCTGGCCGGCGGAATCGATCGCTGGGCGAGACAGATCGATCCGACAGTGCCTCTGTATTGAATGAGCAATCAGCACCTGGCCAACGAGAGTGTTGGCAGTAGCCGGAAAGAATCGTCGAAGGCCGAATGCTGATTATTGAAGGCTTCAAAATGAAAAAAGAACTCATCGAACTCCGCGTGAATGGACGCACTCATGAACTGGCGATCGAGCCGAGCAAACTCCTGCTCGATGTCCTCCGCCAGGACCTCGATTTAACCGGATCCAAGCGCGCTTGCGACGATTCATCCTGCGGCGCTTGCACGGTACAAATCGACGGCGTTCCCGTGCTCTCCTGCACCTTGCTTGCCGCCAGTTGTGAAGGGCAGGAGATCACGACTGTCGAGGGGGTCGCCGATCATGGCAGCCTCGCAGCCTTGCAGAAGGCCTATGGCGACTTTGGCGGCTCGCAGTGCGGCTTCTGCACGCCGGGATTCATGATGACCGTGAAGTGGCTGCTGGCCAACAATCCCGATCCTACTGAAGACGAGATTCGCAACGCGCTCAGCAGCAACCTGTGCCGCTGCACCGGTTATTCGCAGATGTATCAGGCCATCCGCGCTGCCATCGATGCCGAGCGGAAGGGCATGAACGAGGAATTGGTGGAGGCGAAATAGCTGAGAGCCACGAGCTGTGAGCCTCGAGCGCAGTACAAAGCTCGCGGCTCGAAGCTCGAAGCTAACTGCTAATTGCTTATGAACAACTTCTCCGTAATCGGAAAACCCATCGCAATGATCGACGCCGCCGGCAAGACCACCGGCGCGGGCAGGTACGCCGACGATTTCAAACTGCCTGGTATGTTGGTAGGTAAGATCCTGCACTCACCCTATCCTCACGCGCGCATCAGGAGCATCGACACCTCGCACGCGAAGGCGCTGGATGGTGTGGTTGCCGTCGTCACGGGCGAGGACGCGCCCAATCCCTACGGCATCCTTCCCGTTGGCCACGACGAGACAGCGCTAGCGGTCGGGAAAGTGCGCTATGTCGGCGATCATGTCGCCTGCGTCGCCGCCATCAGCGAAGAGATTGCCGAGCGCGCGCTCGAGCTGATCGATGTGGATTATGAGCCACTGCCGGCCTACTTCGATCCGGAAGAGTCGATGAAGGCCGAGGCCGACCTCATCCACGAGAACCGGTTGCATAACATCGAGAAGGATTATCACCACGTCTTCGGCGATCCGGAAAAGGGCTTTGCCGAGGCGGATTACGTGCACGAAGCGCGTTACATCGCCAACGAAGTCACGCATGCGGCGATGGAGCCGCATTGCACTCTCGCCAATTTTGAACTCGACCCACATACGGGGACGCTAGGCCGTCTGACAGTATGGTCTTCTACGCAGGTGCCCTACTACCTGCAACACAAGCTGTCTCTCGTGCTGGAAATGCCCATGTCGCAAATTCGCGTCATCAAGCCTTTGGTCGGCGGCGGATTTGGCGGCAAAAGCGAGATCATTCCGCTGGAAATCATCGCGGCAGTGGCCGCACGCGCCGCCAAGGCTCCCGTGAAGATCACCTACACGCGGGAGGAAGTTTTCTGGGCGCATCGCGGCCGGCCACGCACCATCATCGATCTCAAGACGGGCGTCAAGAACGATGGGCGAGTCACATCGGTCGCGTGCAAAGTTGTTCAGGACGGCGGCGCTTACTGTTCGTATGGCGTGGTCACGATTCTCTACTCGGGCGCTCTTCTCGGCGCGTTGTACGACATTCCTAATATCCGTTACGACGGCTATCGCGTCCTCACCAACAAGCCCGCCTGTGGCGCCATGCGTGGGCATGGCACGGTAAATGTGCGTTTCGCTTTCGAGTCGCAGATGGACGAGATCGCGGTGAAGCTGAACCTCGATCCCGCTGCAGTGCGGCGCGTGAACCTGCTAAAACCGCCCACCGTCACCGTGAATGGATTGCGCGTGCTGAGCTATGGCCTGCCGGAATGCATCGATCAGGTAATTACGCGCTCGGCTTGGCAAGAGCGCAAAGGCAAGCTCGGCAGGGGCCGAGGCTTAGGAATGGCGTGCAGCCATTATGTCAGCGGAGCGGCCAACAGCATCATCCGCTCCGACATGCCGCACTCGACGGTGAACATCAAGATCGATCGCGACGGTGGTGTGGTGGCTTACACCGGCGCATCGGAGATTGGACAGGGTTCAGACACCATGACTGCACAGATCGTTGCCGAGGTATTGGGCTGCGATCTATCGCGCGTCAGAGTTATCGCTGCCGATACCGACCTCACTCCCATCGACCTCGGCTCCTATTCCAGTCGTGTGACTTTCATGGCCGGCAACGCTGCATTGCGCGCCGCGGAAGAAGTACGGAAAAACATTATCAGCGCCGCTGCCAAACGCATGGACTGTGCGCCCGAAGACGTCATCATGCGCAAGGATCGTGTTTACAAGCGCGGAAGTATCGCGGCGGACCACGATACCGGCGCAGCGGAAGTCCTGGGAGAGAAAGATGCGGCTCGAGGGCGTGTTGACGGCCAGATTCTTCGCGGCTCCGTATTGCAGACGCGCAAGGAAGAAGGCGCAAAGGAGCACATGAGCTTCGAGGAGGCTGTAGTCTCAGCCATTGATTTTCATGGCGCTCTCACCGGTACCGGATCATATGCGCCTCCCATGGAAGCTCGCGGCGGAAAGCACAAAGGCGCCGGCGTCGGCCCTTCGCCCGCGTACTCTTATTCGGCGCAGGTGGCCGAAGTAAGTGTCGATGAGGAAACGGGCGAAGTCACCGTGCACAAAATCTGGGCCGCGCATGATTGCGGACGCGCCCTCAATCCCGTAGCGGTTGAAGGCCAGGTGATCGGCTCGGTGTGGATGGGCCTCGGACAGGCGCTCGAAGAGGAGATGGTCTGGAAGGATGGTCTGCTGATGAATCCCGGGCTGCTGGAGTATCGTAGTCCGTCCTCGACCGAGTCGCCCGATATCGAGTGCATCATCGTGGAGAGCGTGGATCCCGAAGGACCGTTCGGCGCGAAAGAGGCGGGCGAAGGATCGCTCGCGGCTACGATTCCCGCCATTTCCAATGCGATCTACGACGCAGTGGGAGTGCGGCTGCGTGAGGTGCCATTCACTCCGGAGCGAATCCTAGCAGCGCTGCGTGTAAAGAAAGGCATGAAGAAGATTGAGATGACGGCATCCGTCGATCCAACGGCGCCGGCGAAGTTTCGCGAGCATGGAGGCTCGCTCTGGTTTCGCGGCAAAGGGCCCTCGCGGCATCCGCTCGATCCTGCGAGACAGCCCGCGCATGCCGGAGGTGAGCAGTGAGCCTGCCCAGCTTCCAGCTTCTGCGCCCCAAGAGCCTTGACGAGGCCGTAGCCATGCTGGCGAGGCATGGTGGCGACGTAAAGATCGTCGCCGGCGGAACCGACTTGTTACCATCCATGAAGCAGAAGCTATTCACGCCGCCATTTGTACTGGATTTGCGGGGGGTTCGAGAGCTCTATGGGATTCGCTCCGCACCAGGAGACGGGGTAGAGATCGGCGCCCTCACGACATTGAGCGTCATCGAGAATTCCGTATTAATTCGAAACGATTATCAGGTGCTGCATGAGGCCGTGAAGACCGTCGCATCGCCTGTGTTGCGTAACATGGGGACGATTGGCGGCAACATCTGCCTCGACACGCGTTGCCTTTGGTACAACCAGTCGCTCCTCTGGCGCCAGAGCTGCGGATTCTGCCTGAAGAAAGATGGCGACCTCTGCCACGTTGCTCCGGGTGGAAAGTTCTGCTGGGCGACATTCTCCGGCGATACACCGCCCGCGCTGCTCTGTCTGGGAGCGGAGATCGAAATCGCGGGCCCCGACGGGGTCAGACGTACCCCATTGTCGGAGTTTTATGTGAACGACGGCATCGTGCGCCTGTCCCTTGCACCGCACGAAATCGTAACGCGCGTGTTTCTGCCGGAATCGGCAGCGAGATGGCGAGGCAGCTATCAAAAGCTCCGCGTGCGCGGCAGCATCGATTATCCACTGGCCGGAGTGGCGGTCGCTCTAAAAATGAATTCTGGCAGGGTGGATGACGCAAGGATTGCAATCACCGCAGTTAATCCGGCGCCGCATCTTCTGAAGGACGCCGATGTGCGGTTGATCGGCATGGTTCCCAACGAAGAAGTCGCCGAAGCTATCGGAGAACTCGCGGCGAGCACCGCGAAGCCGTTAACCACCTCCGCACTCACGCCCGAGTATCGCCGCGAGATGGTGCGAGTGTTTGCCAAACGCGCCGTGCTGGCCTGTGCAAATTGATGCAGGCTGTGTCTACTAATACAAGATGATCACTGACTGCCACGTTCATATCCAGCCTATCGAACTATTCAAGCCCGAAGCACTGGCGCTGATGAAGAAATCGCGCAAGGATTTCGACCGCGTGGCTGAATATTGCCGGTCGCCAAAAGCATTCCTCAAACATCTCGACAACATCGGCATCGACCGTGCGGTGCTCATCAACTACGTAGCCCCCGAAGTGATCGGCTTCACCCCCGCGGTTAACGAATTCATTGCCAAGTACGTGACGGAAGATCCGAAGCGCCTGATTCCCTGCGGCAGCATTCATCCGCGGCATACCGCCAACGTTCTGGCGGATATGGAGCACATCGTGCGACTCGGGATCAGGCTGATCAAGATTCATCCTCCACATCAGCTGCTGTACCCGAACGACTACGTGCGCGGGGTAAAGGAGTTAGAGATCATCTACCGTGCTGCCGAGGCGAATGGCATTCCCATCATGGTGCACACCGGCACATCCATCTTTCCTGGAGCGCGCAACAAGTACGGCGATCCGATTTACATCGACGACGTAGCAGTGGATTTTCCGCACCTTAAGATTCTGCTGGCGCACGGTGGTCGCCCGCTGTGGATGGATACGGCATTCTTCCTGTTGCGCCGCCATGCCAACATCTATCTCGACATCAGCGGAATTCCACCCAAGGCTCTGCTGCAGTATTTTCCGCGCCTTGAGGAGATCGCGCACAAAACGCTATTCGGCACGGATTGGCCTGGCCCGGGAGTTCCGGAGATCGAAGGTAATCTGGCAGACTTTCGCGCTCTCCCTCTAAGCGAGGCTGCGAAAGAGCAGATCTTACGCAAGACAGCGCAGCAGATATGGCCTTTGTAGAAATCAGGTTGGCGCCGCGCTTTCGCTCTGCGAAGCCGGCTCTTCTTGAACCTCACGAGCCAGTTCTAGCGATTTGATTTTCTGGATCTTCCACTCCAGCCGCTACTTTGATGGCTCGCCACAACTCCTCATAGCCGGTGCGGGTTTTGGCCGAAAAAGGAACGATCTGATCAGGCGGAACATCCAGGCGCTCACTCAGTCTCTGCACCGAGTGGCGCAACTGGTTGCCGGAGATGCGGTCTGCCTTTGTCGCGACGAGGAGAAACCTGCGATCCACGTGACGCAGCCACTCCAGCAACTGCGTATCAAGCTCCTGAGGAGGAATCGTGACGTCTACCAGCGCCAGGCATAGAACCAATGGCTCGCGATCTTTCAGGTAGGGATTGATGAATTGTGCCCACTGTGCTGTTACTTCCTTGGGCACGCGGGCATATCCGTAGCCAGGCAGATCGGCAAAAACGAAATCAGGCTGCGGCTTGCCAGGGCGCCGAACCTGAAAGAAATTGATCGTCTGGGTGCGGCCAGGGGTATTGCTGGTTCTAGCGATTTTACTGCCGACCAGCGAATTCAGAAGGCTCGACTTGCCCACATTTGATCGCCCAACAAACGCGATCTCAGGCGCCCCCGCTGGCGGAAATTGCGCCGGGTCTGCTGCCGACGTTACAAAGCGCGTCAGGACCTTCATAACTTCAAATAGAGCAGCGCAACGGTCAAGCAACAGGAAATAACTCCAGATTTCCTGCTGAGCTTAAAGACAGGGTGTCGCCCCGCACAGGGTGGTGTCCGGTTACCAGTACGACCGAACGCGATGCGAACAGCCCTCGCGTTCCTTGGCTCAACCCGTCACCAGTTACTGGTGGGCCGTCGGAGCTTGTTCGGCCGGAGGCGGCAGCGCCGGAATGCTCGAGGCATCTTCCTCCGTCACTTCAGGCAGCGGACGCTCCAGCGCGTAAGCCAGCACTTCATCCATAGTGTTCACAAAGTGCAGCCTCATTACACTACGCAGATTCTCCGGAACGTCGGCAAGATCTTTCTGGTTATCGGCAGGGAGGATGACCTCCAGGATGCCGGCACGATGCGCGGCCAGGAGCTTCTCCTTGAGCCCGCCGATCGGCAGGACTTTCCCGCGCAACGTGATTTCTCCCGTCATGGCAACGTCCCGGCGAACCGGAATTCGGCTCAAAGCGCTGGCAATCGCCGTCGCCATCGTAATGCCCGCGGAAGGCCCATCTTTCGGGATCGCGCCCTCGGGCACGTGAACGTGGATGTCGACATTACGGTAGAAGTCGCGTTGCAGGCCGAGCTTCTTCCAACGTGAGCGCACGAAGGTCATCGCGGCATGCGCGGACTCCTGCATCACATCGCCCAGCTTGCCGGTCAGGATGGGCTTGCCGCCCTTGCCTTCCACCACGGAAACTTCCGTTGTCAGGATCGAGCCGCCTACTTCCGTCCATGCCAATCCAGTTACCAGGCCTACTTCGCTGCGCTCGTGGACCTCGCTATCGCGGAACTTCGGTACGCCCAGATAATCGCCAACGTTTTCGAAGGTGATCGTAACGCTGAACTTGTCGCCTTGTTTCACAACTTTTCGCGCAACTTTCCGGCATATGTTGCCGATTTCGCGTTCAAGGTTGCGGACACCGGCTTCCCGCGTGTAACTCCGGATAACGGTGGTGAGCGCCTCGTCGCTGAAGATGATGTTTTCTTCCGTCAAGCCGGTTTGCTGCCGCTGTTTGCGGATCAGGTATTGCTTCGCGATCTCCACCTTTTCCGGCTCGGTGTATCCGTGCAGCCGCAGCACTTCCATGCGGTCCTGCAATGCCGGTGGAATAGTGTGCAGCACGTTGGCGGTAGCGATGAAGAAGACCTGCGAAAGGTCGTACTCGACGTCCAGGTAATGATCGACAAACATGAAGTTCTGCTCGGGGTCGAGCACTTCCAGCAGCGCAGCCGACGGATCCCCGCGGAAGTCCATCGACATCTTGTCGACTTCGTCCAGCATGAAGACAGGATTCTTCGTCCCCGCCTTCTTCATCATCTGGATGATTTGGCCCGGCAGAGCGCCTATATACGTGCGGCGATGCCCGCGAACTTCGGCCTCATCGCGCACGCCTCCCAGCGACATCCGAACAAACTTGCGGCCCGTCGCTTTGGCGATGCTCATGCCCAGCGACGTCTTGCCGACTCCCGGAGGTCCGACGAAGCAAAGAATGGATCCTTTCGGATTCTTGACCAGCTGACGAACTGCCAGAAACTCAAGAATGCGCTCCTTGATTTTCTCCAGCCCATAGTGATCTTCGTTCAGCGTCTTCTCGGCAACATCGATATTGCGGATTTCTTTCGAACGCTTTTTCCACGGGACCGCCAGCAGCCAGTCGAGGTAGTTACGGGAGACCGTCGACTCGGCGGACATGGGCGGCATCGCCTCAAGCTTCTTCAACTCCTGCAAGGCCTTCTCGTGGACCTCACGAGGCATACCCGCGGCATCAACCTTCTTCTTCAGCTCGTCAAATTCGCTCTTTTCGCCGCGGCCAAGCTCCTTCTGGATCGCCTTGATCTTCTCGTTGAGGTAATACTCTTTCTGAGCCCGCTCCATCTGCCGCTTCACCCGCGATTGGATGGTGCGGTCCATGTTCAGCTTCTCGATCTCCACATCCAGCACATCGCCAATCCGGTTCAATCGCTCCGCCGGATCAAAGATCTCCAGAAGCTCCTGTTTCTCTTCAATCGAAAGCTGGAGATTGGCCGCGATGGTATCGGTGAGCTTCGACGGATCGTCGTTACGGACAGCCGCGATCATCGTCTCGTAATTCAATGACTGGCAAAGCTTTACGTACTGCTCGAATAGACCGGTGACGCGCTGCATGGCGCTCTCGACTTGCGGCGTCGGCTCGGCGAAGTACTTTGCGGTGCGTACCGTAGCCTCGAAGTAGCCGTCGGTGTCGACGACCTGTAGCACCTTGCCTCGTTCCAGACCCTCGACCAGAACCTTGATGTTGCCGTCAGGAAGTTTCAGGCTCTGCACGATGTTGACGATCGTGCCCACCTGATAGATCTCGTTCGGCTTGGGCTCGTCGATGCTGGCGTCGTGCTGGGTCGCAAGGAAAATCTTCTTGTCACCAGCCAGGGCCTCTTCCAACGCGCGCACGCTGGACTCCCTGCCAACCACAAAGGGCGTCATCATGTAAGGGAAGATGACGACATCACGAATCGGCATCATGGGGAGTTTTTTGGTCTCGAATTTCTCGCGCTGCGTCACGAATAACCCCTTTGCGATCAGAGCAAAAAGCTGCTCCGGAAAAAGAAAAAGTAAAATGTCACGGCGCACTTCGATCAGCGCCGGCCGCACCCGAGCAGCGGATACTTGGTCTCAAGAATACCACGCCAGGCAAGGACGTTGGTCAACAGGCCGACCCGCTATCGCAATTTGAAATCGTGCAGAACAACAGACTTGGGGTGCACAAACTATTCCGATGAGGATTTTCGCGAATTCGATTCCACTTGCGCGAAGAGAAATTCCAGAGGCGATGGGCGGAGCAGGGTCTTACCGCCCCATCAACGCATGCCAGGGCTCCGGCGCTCTCTACAAAGTCCCCGGTCCTGGCGTAGTGTTACTTCCTCTTGCCGCCGCCCACAGCCACCGGCGGAACCTTTGCGATCGGCGGAACATTCACCGTCGAGTTAGTTGCCGTGGGACCGGGAATCGCAACTGGCCCCACACCCTTGCCATGAGCGTTGGGCAAGACCTTCGTGGCGGACTGGGCGCTCGCCCCGATGGCAACCGCCAGCAGAAATCCAAGTACAGTAGCTTTTTTCATGAGACTTTCCTTTCGTCCTTTCAAACTTTTAGATTGCTTACGCGCGATGCCTTTTGCTGTTGCACACTGCGTCAAGCCGTTCTCAATGTAGCTGCGGCGGCGGTCAAAGTTGTTTGGGGGGTGTCACCATAGTGTGAAAAGTTCGTGGATGCACGAGGGACGAATAGCGTGAGAAAAATGCGCCTCCAGGCTGCAGAGAGTGTTGCCCCGCCCACAAAGTCATTGTTTAATTGTTGCGGTTGAAAGCGACGAAGCCGCGGTCTGATTACCGCCGCGGGCTCCCGCCATGCGCCGACTTCCCGGAGGAAATCTCATGGAAAGCAAAATGAACCAGATCGTGCAGTCGGGTTGGAACCTGGCGGTGTCTCTGGGCATTCGTGTTCTGGAGGCCCTCGCCCTATGGATCGTAGGCCGCTGGTTGATTACGCTCGCCCTGCGCATCATCAGCAGCGCGATGACGAAACAGAAGATTGATCCCACCGTCATTCGTTACATACAGAATGCGGTAGCTGCGTTGCTGAACATCATCCTTGTGATTGCCATCCTCGGCTTCTTCGGGGTGCAGACAACGAGCCTTGCCGCCCTGATCGCTGCCGCCGGCGTTGCGATCGGCATGGCATGGAGCGGGCTGCTGTCCAATTTCGCGGCCGGAATATTTCTCGTGATTCTTCAGCCGCTGAAGGTGGGCGATTTCGTCACCGCTGGCGGCGTGACGGGCACGGTGCACGAGGTTGGTTTGTTCGCCAGCTCCATTGATACCCTGGACAATGTTCGCAATATCGTTGGCAATGCCAAGATCTTTGGCGATGTCATTCAGAACTTCTCCACCAATCCATACCGCAGAGTCGAACTCACTGCGCAGCTGGCGCACGGCGTGGATGTGCATGCAGCGATGGCCCTGCTGAAGAAGGCGCTCGCTGGTATTCCAAATGTAATGACGAGTCCCGCCCCTGACGTGGAGATTCTGACTTTCAACCTGGCCGGGCCGGTGCTTGCGGTTCGTCCCTATTGCAACAATAAAGACTACTGGCAGGTCTATTTCGATACGAACCGCTTGATCAAGGAGACCTTCACGGCTGCCGGATATGCCGTGCCCGAACAGCATTACCTGGTTCGCGGCACCGCAGCAGGAGCTGGCTTGGCACAGTCGGCCTGAGTTGTGAGAAGCTAAAGGGGGCGGTCTCCGCAGAACGACGTTCCGCGGAGGCCGTTCCCGTGGTTCACGTGGTTCGTCATCGATTGAAAGAGCGAATTTTGCAATGGCAGATCTTGATTTCTCACCGCCTGAAGGCTTGACCATTCCTCTATGGCGTTCGCTGCTCATAAACCTGGCGGATCGTTTTGCGCCCGAGCGGCTGCCGCCATTGGAGCTCACCTCTAAGCCTGTCGATGTTGGCATCCTGGAAGGCGACCTGCTTCAACTGCCCTGGTATCGCACCGTGTTTTCGAACATCGGCGACGTGGTCTCTCTCGAGGTCCTTCCTCCATTGCAACTGGAGTCGCGCCCCGTCGATGTTGGCGAACTCCTCGGAGACGAGCTGAGCCACGGCTGGTGGAACTCGCTCCTGCAGGGTATTCGCGATCGCCTGGCTCCCGAGCGCCTTCCGGCGCTGCAGCTGACCTCTCATCCCGTGCTGGCATTTGGCGCCGAGTCGAATCTGCAGATTCTAGATTGGTCCAGCCTAATCACTGGACCGAAGGTCTTTTTGCCCGATGCCCCAGAACCAGCGGCGACGGTCTACTCCGTTGACGTACCAATGAACACGCCGGTTCCAGCTACTCCTTCCGTCGACACCTCTCTGTTAGCGGCACGGCTGCAACTGGTTCGTGATATCGGGCGAACGCGCTTTCGCCGCAAGATTTGGGTTTCCCTCGCGGTTGCCGAGGCAATCTTCCTCTTGGTCGCGATCTTCAAATTCCAATAATCTCGCGATTCTTCAACACGCACTGAAGCGAGAGGGGTTTTCTTCCGATAAATGTCAGAGCATCGCGCGCAGGGCTGTCGTGCGAAGAAGGTGGTGTAGAAGCACTGTATGTCTCCACGAACGAGGGCACCCATCTCAATCTCGCGTGGCGGCGAATTGGTGGAAACTGCCGCTGGGGACGAGGAAAACTGGGTTGGAGACAGCTTGCAGATTAACCCAGCATGGCTGCTTTTCCTTTCGCATCAACCTGCATGCGTTGTAGGATAGACCGCTAGGCCGAACGCGGCTTTTGCGGCTCGGCTGTTTCAGCGGAAAGTTGTGGACGGCTCCATGGGAATCAAAGCCAGCACACGTCTGATTGACGACGTTGTCATTGTGGATACAATTGGCGAGCTCCGGCTGGGTGAAGGCACCAACGTTGTTCGTACCGTCGTAAGCGGGCTGATTGGAGAGGGTTACAAAAACATCCTGTTGAATCTCCGCGATGTTCGTCACATCGACAGCGCTGGAGTTGGCGAGTTGATGAGTTGCTACACTTCCGTACGTAATCACGGTGGCCAGCTCAAGCTTATGAACCTTAGCAAGAACGTTCACAACCTTTTGCAGATCACAAAGCTGTATACGATCTTCGAGGTCGAGGACGACGAGCCCACCGCGGTTGCTTCGTTCCAGTAAGTGCAATGCCGATACTCAGCTGCCATTTACACTAGATCTGTTTATCCCTGAGTTTTGCGAGGCGACATGAAAGGCGATCCCAAAGTCATTGCATTTCTCAATCAGGTACTAAAGGCGGAGCTGACTGCCATCAACCAATACTTCTTACATGCTGAAATGTGCGAGAACTGGGGCTACGAGCGACTCGGTAAGCTGATCAAGAAAGAATCGATCGAAGAGATGGTGCACGCCGAGAAGTGTATCGAGAGGATTCTTTATCTCGACGGCACCCCCAACATGACCGACTACTTCAAAATCAATATCGGTGCCACGGTCGAAGCCCAATTCAAGAACGATCTTCAACTCGAGTACGATGCGGTGAAGCGCCTCAACGACGGCATCAAGCTCTGCGTTGCTCAAGGTGACAATGCCTCACGTGAGCTGGCCGAGAAGATACTTACCGACGAGGAACACCACATCGATTGGCTCGAAGCCCAGCTGCATGCGATCGGTGAGATGGGCATCGCGAATTATCTGGCACAGCAGCTGAAAGAGGACGAGTAGGCGGATCACTCGAGCCAAGGCTGATGCCTCGCGCCTGATCCCGATACGTTACAATGGAAGAGCGCCGTCATCGCGGCGCATCACAGACCCGCCCCCACGGAGAGATGGCCGAGTGGCTGAAGGCGCACGCTTGGAAAGCGTGTATACTCGAAAGGGTATCCAGGGTTCGAATCCCTGTCTCTCCGCCATACTTTCAATAATTTACAGCGGCCTACAGTCCATTTACAGTCCAGTTAAGCTGGATGGCAATCACTGCAGCACCATCCTCACTACTTGGCTATTAGCCTTCCGCATGCTCTCGAGGAGCGCCCCACCATATTTATCTGTCATAGACATGTCCGAGTGACGCATCAAGTCCTTTTGCACGCCGAGCGGTGTTCCGTTATCGTCGAGCCACGAGCGGTAGGTATGCCTGAGACAGTGCCAACCGATCGAGCCCAACCCTGCCCGCTTTGCAGCCGGTACGAGGTAGTCCCTTTGAACCGCGTTTGGATAGTAGGGCATCTCCCCGGCAACAAACGGTGATGCCCATACCCAATCTCCTTCCTCGTGGAACTGTGAGATTGATCGCCAGCTTTGAAGCAAGGCGACCAGAGCCGGGTCAAGTGGCAGCCGTGCCTTACTCTTTTTTGTCTTTACGGCATCCACGCGGTTTGCAATGACGCCGCGCTGA
>DATFSO010000015.1:0-33721 GCA_035262585.1 Occallatibacter sp.
CCCCTTCACTCCATTCAGGGTCGGTCGGAGTGACAGACATTGTTTGTCAAAGGAAAGGGGCGCATCCTTGCGGAAGCGCCCCTTTCTCTTGAGCCCGAGTTGATGTTACTCCGGCAGGTTCTTGGTGCCGCTGATGTGAAACTGCCCGGTGACGGTTTGTGCCGAGGTTCCGGGCTGGCCGCCGCCGACCGAAAGCGAGTAGTCGCCCTCGGCGATGACCGGTTCACCAGCTTCGGTGACCATGCTCAGGTCGCGATCCTTCAGGTCGAAACGCACCTTCTGCGCCGCGCCCGGAGCGAGATGGACACGCTGAAATCCGCGCAGTGCCTTGAGAGGCGCTCCTGCCACGCTCGGGAACTTGAGATAGAGCTGCACCACCTCATCGCCTTCGCGGCTGCCGCTGTTGGTCACGGTGACATCGGCTGAAACCGGTTCGCCTGCAGCGACGGCTTGCGTCGGAACGTTCAGGTCGCTGTAGGTGAACTTCGTGTAGCTGAGCCCATAGCCGAAGGGATACAGCGGCGTGCCCGTGAAGTAGCGGTACGTGCGTCCTTTCACTGCGTAGTCTTCGAATGGTGGGAGCTGATCGACGCTTTTGTAGAAGGTCACAGGCAGGCGCCCTGCGGGGTTGTTCCGGCCCGAGAGCGTTTCGGCCACCGCGGTGCCCCCCTCCTCGCCGGGATACCACGCATCAAGAATGGCGTTGGCATGCTCGTTGGCCCAGTTGACGGCGAGCGCGCTGCCATTGGTGAGGACGAGGACCACTGGCTTGCCGGCGGCCGCTACAGCTTCAAGCAGATCTTCTTCTGGCTTGGGAAGATCGATGCTGGTGCGGTCGCCGCCTTTGAAGCCCGGCACACTCACCTGCATCTCTTCGCCTTCGAGTTCGCTGGTAATGCCGAGAACAGCGATGACGACGTCAGCATTCTTTGCTGCCTCGACTGCTTCGGGCTTCGGCCGGAGGTCGATCTTCGACCATACCAGCACTGCTTCGGGCTTGCCATTCTCCCTCGGCGAGTAATCAACCCGGAGAGCGGCGGGCTTACCAGCCTCGAGATGAACGGCTCCGAGTCTCGCCTCGGAGGGATCACCCTCATAGGATGAGGTGACGCTCTTTCCTTCGACATGGATGCGGAAGAAGCCGGCGGCCTTCATGCCAAGGTTATAGTCGCCGGTTTCCGGCGCGGTAATGAAGCCCTCGTAGTGAATCACGAGCGGACGAATGCCGGCTGTTTCAGGCGGTAACGGCTGTGCGCCCGCGTCGAGCTTTGGTTCTATGCGCGTGGCAACTGGTTTCTGCGCTTCGGGGCTATTGATATCGCTCATGTCGAGCTTGGCAAAACTGGCCTTGATGCCGGGCTTGCCATCGACGGTGAGAGCCGAGGCCGGCACCGGCTCTGAATCGCGGCCAAGAAACTGAGTTCCGGAAACGTAGTTGATCGTGGCGCCGGAAAACTCTTTGCGCAGTCCTTCGAGGATGGAGACCGTATGCGTGGGCTGTCCGTTGTAGTTGCCGAGCAGAACCTTGGTCTGATTGGCGAGCGGACCGATGACGGCGATCTTGATGCGGCCAGACTTGAGCGGCAGAGTGCCGTCGTTCTTGAGAAGCACCATCGACTCGTCGGCGATCTGATGTGCGAGTTCACGATTCGCAGGACTGCTCAGCTGGCTCTCATCGATCTTCGAGTAGGGAACTAGCTCTGGGGGATCGAACATGCCGAGGCGCATGCGTGCGGTGTAGAGGCGGACCAGGGCCGTGTCGATATCGCTCTCTTTCAGAAAGCCCTGCTTTACGGCGTCGAGATAGGCCTTGTAATCCCGGTCGTCCTTAACGAGAAAACCGCCGTCTACGCACTCGTTGTCCATGCCGCGCTGAAGGCTGATGGCCGAGGCCTCGGGCTGGCTGGGCTTGTAGTGGTGGTTCCGGTAGATGTCGACGACCGCGCCGCAGTCTGAGACTACATAGCCCTGGAAATTCCACTTGCCGCGGAGCTGGTCCTGCAGCAGAAACTCGTTGGCACAGCCGGGCTGTCCATTAATGCTGTTGTAGGCGCACATCACGGAGCCCGCCTTGGCTTCGGTAACAGTTGCGCGGAACGCCGGCAGGTAGGTGTCGAGTTGGTCATGCTTGCTGATGGTCACGTCGGCGGTGTGGCGCGTCGATTCCGGGCCGCTGTGAACAGCGTAGTGCTTGGGCGTGGAGATTGTTTTGAAGTACTTGGGATCGTCGCCTTGCATTCCGGTAACAAAAGCAACTCCCATGCGCGCGGTCAGGAACGGGTCTTCGCCGTAGGTTTCCTGGCCCCGGCCCCAGCGCGGGTCGCGGAAAATGTTGATGTTGGGCGCCCAGAAGTCGAGTCCCTGGAAGAACATGTTCGCGCGCTTTTCACGAACAGCCTGCATGTGCTTGATGCGGCCCTCGGTGCTGATGACCTCGGCCATCTTGTGAATTGCGGGCGTATCGAAGGTGGCTGCCAGCCCTACGGGTTCGGGGAACTCCGTGACGCCACCATTGATGACGCCGTGCAGCGCTTCGCTCCACCAGTCATAGGCCGCGATGTTGAGGCGGGGAATGGCGCGGGACTGGTTCACAAGCTGCGAGGCCTTTTCCTCCAGCGTCATCCGGTGGACGAGGTCGGCAGCTCGCTGCTCGGGCGGCAGGTTGGGATTAAGATACGCCGGAGCTTGATTGCTCTGCGCACTGGCGGCAAGTGCAGCTGCGCAGAGGGCAACGAGCACTGCAAACGATCGCAATTCGAGTCTGTTCATGGAATCCTCGCGACTGGGCGAAGTCTTGAAGTGCACTCCAAGGCAATAAGACTTCTCTTCACCCGCCGGGCCAACGGTATAGCGTGAGACGTTGCGCGGTCAAGGAGCAAACTGCCGGGAATGCCTTGGAAAATCGGTTTTCTGACGCACGCGAATTCTCGGGTGTAACCTTTCAACGGCATGAAGCGCAAGACCGAGTGAGAAGGGAAAACGGGCATGCAGGAGGACGGGAGCAGCGTCCTGGACGGGTTTCGCCACGGTGACGTGGACGCCTTCGAGACGCTCTTCCGCTTGCACCAGCGCGCTGTTTACGGATGGGTGGTACGCATTGTGCGCGACTGCTCGGCAGCCGAGGACATTACAGTCGAGGCCTTCTGGCGCATCTACCGGGCGCACGCACGATTCGATCCGAACCGCGGATTCGAGCCGTGGGCGCGGCGGATTGCAACCCATGCGGCGCTGGACTGGCTGCGGAGCCGAAAGCCGGAGAGCTGCGTCCCTGAGATGCTCGAGACGGTTGCCGCGCCTTGCAGATGTGACGCCGCCGTAGTCGAGGAGATCCGCCGAAAGACTGCGCTGGCCTTTGGACGATTGCCCGCAAAATTGCGGGTTGCGGCGACCTTGGCGGTGGTGGAAGAGCTGCCGCACAAGGAAGTTGCCGAAGCATTGGGGATCACGGTCGCCGCAGTCAAACTGCGCGTCTTTCGCGCGCTGCGTTTGTTGCGAAAGGAATTACAGGAGCAGGGGATAACGCCATGACGGGCAGAGATCAGGGATCAGAGATCAGGGATCAGGAAACAGAGGGAATGAAGCAGCTGTTGCGGGAGGCCTTGCCACCGCTTGGACGGGATAGAGAACCGGATCGCGATCTTTGGCCCGCGATGCTTCAGCGGATGGACGAGCAAAGCTCGCGTGCAGCGGCTTCCGTCCCATGGTTTGACTGGGCGCTTGCCGGCGGGCTTGTGGCGTTTGTCTCGATCGCGCCGCGCACCATTCCGGTGATTCTCTACTACCTCTAAGCGGGAGAGGCCGCGGAAAGTGAGGTTCCAAATGAACACGCATCCGTATCTGAGAGCATTCATGGCGGGCACGCTGGTGCCAACGATGGTGCTTCCATTGTTGCTATTGGCCTTCATTGTGCTGCGGCTCGGAATGCAAATCACGTTTCCGATCGAGCGCGGCCTGGTCTTTCCGATGGCGCTTGTACCGGCACTCTGGGGATTGTGGAACGTGCTGTGGGAGTGGTCGCGTGAGCGCACGCATTTGCCCGTAGGCCTGCATGGTGCGTTTCTGCCGTTGCTGATGCTACCGGCAGGGGCTTCGATCGCAACACACGCTGGAGTTCTCGTGCTTGCCGCAACATCGGTCACGTGGTTCAATGCAATCACCGTCCCATACGCTCTGATCGCATTGTTTCTCGCGGTCGCAATGACTGCGTACTACCTCGTGTGGAAGTACGTGGTGGGATTCGCAAACCGTGTGCTGGGAATTGCGTAGACGCAGCTACGGCTCGCGGCGCTGGTCTCATGATTGTCAGAAAGGGAAGAACCGCGTCCCTCAGGGGCTAAAAGCACCATCGATCTTGCGGCACGGGTAATCTCGTGTCCTGTTACAAAACACGAATCCGACAAACCTCTTCAGCAAGCGTGAAGTCGTGCCCTTTCAAGACCTTCATGCGACCAGCCTCAGGCGGTCGGCGAGAAGAAGTCGCCCAACCCGGCGCGATGGGCGTGGCCGGCCATCGTGGACTGGATCTCGAGTGCGAGAGCGAGCGCGTCGCGACCCTGGCGGCCGGTAACCAAAGGATCGCGGCGCGTGCGCACAGATTCCAGGAAAGACTGAATCTCGAGGCGCAATGGCTCGCCTTGAGTGACCTGCGGCTTGAGAAATGACAACCCGGGATTGGGACTGGCTTCAAGGCCCGCGGCAGCACCGGATTTGCCCACGGCCGCTGCCAGTTGTGCCATCACGGCCGGATCGACACGTCCACCGGCAATCACAGCTGCGATTTCGGGGGAGATGCTCGCATCGAGACGAATGACGAGCAGGTCCTGGCGCGCATAGTCGATCGAAACATAGCTGCGCGGCTGAAAGAAGCGCAGTTTGCGAACGCGCTCGGTCGATACGCGTGACGCGGTAAAGTTGGCAACGCATCCGGACTCAAACTCGACGCGCACGTTGGCGATGTCGACCTTGGGCGAGAGGATCGGCAGCCCGACGGCGCGAACTTCGCGCACCGGCGAGTTGGCTATGGTGAGCACGATATCCAGATCGTGGATCATCAGGTCCAGAACGACGTCCACATCGAGCGAGCGCGGCGTGAAAACCGAGAGCCGGTGCGCCTCGAAGAACATGGGCCGCTTCAGCTGCGGCTGCACGGCAAGTACTGCTGGGTTAAATCGCTCAAGATGACCGGGCTGCAGGATGCGCTTGTGCTTCTCTGCAAGCAGAACCATTTCGTTCGCCTGCTCGAGTGTGGCTGCAATGGGCTTTTCGACGAGAAGGTCGAGTCCGGCCTCGAGCAACGCGGCCGCGACATCGTGGTGATGCATCGTTGGCACTGCAACCGTGGCCGCGTCGAGACGCAGATCAGCTGCGAGGAGTTCCTCGATCGACGCGAAAACCGGTACGGAGTATTTCGCTTCGATTTCAGCAGCCCGCGCGGAGTCCGGTTCAACTGCGGCAGCGAGAACGACGCCCTTTCCGGCAGATTCAAGCTCGCGATAGACACGAAGATGATTGCGGCCGAAGGCGCCGGCGCCAATCACGGCAACGCGCAGATTGCCTTCCGTTGCGATCGTTATGCCCCTTTTCCTTCCACCGCGCGAAGGCAGCGCGTGTAAAGCTCGAGGAGCTGGGCAACCTGCTCATCCGGCTTGCCGCTTCCGGAGCCGCTGAAGCCCGTGGAACCGGCCGCGGGACGACCGACGCCGGCGGTTCCGGCGACGAATTTGAGCAGATCGAGAGCGATGTCCTCATTACGGCGGGCCCCGAGGCCCATGTTGGTTAGGGCTTCCATGCTGAATAGTCTCCGAAGAGAGATGCTACCAGATAAGACTCGAAAACATCTTGTCCGGGGGCGTCTCGTTCCAGGTGCATCGCAGTTCGAAGCCGTGAAATTAGGATGAATAGAGGAGTTCCAGGTTCCCTGCACAACCACTCATTCATGAACGATCGCAGTCGTAGCAAATTCAGCAGTCCGGTCTTTCTTCTCGCGCTCGCCGCGGCGCTGATCGCCATCGTGGTGCAGTCGGGCGAGCTGGGCAGCGCCGACACCATGCATCGCCTGCAATCGACGCATTCCTTCTGGACGTCAGAGCCGCCGGTCTTGCCGGACGAATATCCCGAGTTCGGCGTCCACGGGCGCAACGGCTCTCTGCAGAGCTGGTACGGCATCGGGCAATCGCTCCTGATGCTGCCGCCTGACCTGCTCGGAACTGCTGTACAAAAGCTGCCGCTCTTCGATCGTTACGGCGACACCGATCCGACGGTTCGCGACATTGTCGTCACGTATTTCACGCAGATATTCGTAAACGTCGTCACCGCCCTGGTGTGCTTCCGGCTACTGCGACAATTTGAGTTCAGCGTGAACCACTCGGTCGCTGGTGTTCTGGCATTTCTGCTTGGAACGACTCACCTGCACTACACGCAGAACATGATGGAGAACAATTACATCTGCCTTCTCACGCTGACAGGCTTCTGCTTTCAGTATGAATGGCTGCGCACGGGCAGCCGGCGCGCACTGCTGATCGGGACCGGCGCCTTCGGGCTCAACCTTCTCACGCGGCTCACGACAGGAATGGACCTGCTGGCTGGTGCGCTCTTCGTGCTTCTGGTTCTGTGGTTTGATGGCTTGCGCGGGCGCGCACTGTGGGAGCGGTGCCGCGCCTATGCGATGATCGCGGTTCCGGTATTCTGTTTCTTCGGATTCCTCGATAGGTTCTATCAGTTCTATCGTTTCGGATCATGGACGAACACGTATGTTGGTCTCGTTGCGAAAGAGACACTGGCGCGGGATCCGAGCCTGCCGTCGAACTATCCCTGGACAACGCCGTGGCACGTTGGCTTCTTCGGGGCGCTGTTTGCGCCGGAGAAGTCGATTTTCCTCTTCGACCCGCTGATCATGCTGGCACTGTTGATGTTGGCGCTACTCTGGCGGAGACTCACACCGGCAGTGCGCGCCTATGGAATAGCCACATTCCTGATGTTCCTGGCATATCTCAGCTTCTATGCGCGCTACTTTGCATGGGCGGGCGACTTTGCCTGGGGCGACCGGTACGTCTCGACGGCGGTTCAGCTGGTCGCGCTCGTCGGGATTCCGCTGCTGCTGACGTTTCGGCGTGAGGCAGGCCGCGTGGTCTGGGCATGCGGGATGGCCTTGCTCTGCGCCAGCCTGGTCATCCAGTTTGCATCCCTCACTTTCTGGTTTCCGCTGGAGATCTACCAGATGGAGACTCTCGGGCATCCAACCTTCGTGATTGCGCTGCGCATGAAAGACATCGTTGCCTTTGCACTTGGCAAGATGGGCGTGTGGGGCCTGAACAACGTACCGATGACGCAGGATCCCTGGGATTATGTCCACATCACCTGCTGGAACTTCCTGCCCTTTCTGCTCCGCCGTGTAGGCGAGGCACCGGCGTGGGTTGTGCGGATTACATTCGTCTTCTGGTACGCGGCGCTGGCTGCTCTGGTAGCAACACTGATGCGGATTCGTGTGGTTGCGAAGAGAATGCAGGAGACGCAGGTCTAGACAGATGCGAACCGCATACATTGCGCTTGGTGCCAACCTGCCTAGCTGGGCAGGTCCGCCTGAGGCAACCATGTCCTCCGCGCTTCGCCGGCTGGCAGAACTTGGCGACGTAACGAAACGCTCGTCGCTCTACAGCACCGAACCCGTTGGATTCGCTGAACAGCCCAGATTCGTGAACGCGGTGGTGGCGCTAGACACAGAACTGGGGCCGCGGGAATTGCTGGCGGCGCTTCTGTCGATCGAGAAGCAGTTCGGCAGGAACCGTGCGGAGGGCATCCACAATGGGCCGCGGACGCTGGATTTGGATATTCTGCTGATGGACGATCTTGAGATCGGCGAGCCGGACCTGGACCTTCCTCATCCTCGAATTGCTGAACGGGCCTTTGTCCTGGTTCCTCTGTCTGAGATCGCTCCGCGTCTAAAGATCGCCGGTCATAGCCAGACCGTGGCAGAGTTGTTGCAGGCCCTCAGGACGAATTGCGAAGGTGAAACCGATGCCGTGGTGCGGATGGAAAGCGATGACTGGCGTGCTGCGGCAAATGGGTAGGATCGCTCTCGCGCTCGCCGTTGTCGCGGCCGCGGCGGTTGTGCTAAGTGCGCAGAAGCCGGTGGCTCTCACGCTGACGGTGGTCGATCGATCCGGTGCGGCAATTGCCGGTGCGAGCGTCGAGGAGCCTGGGGGGCAGTTGTTGGGCCGCACCGACACCAACGGACAGCTGACGATTCAATGCCGCATTCCATGTCGGCTCCATATCGATGCGCAGGGCTTCGCGAGCAAATTCGTCGAACTCAGCGCCAGCGCCACGGTTCAGCTCGATCCCGCTAACGCCAGCGAGCAGGTAACGGTTACCGCCTACCGGACGCCCCTTGGGTCGCTCGAAAGCCCCGCCACGACGCGCTCGATATCGGAGCTCGCCCTGGAGACGACTGCGTCTCAGACAATGGACGGGCAGGTGCGGCAGTTGCCCGGGGTGGAGTTGTTTCGCCGATCGAGCTCGCTGGTGGCGAATCCAACGTCGCAGGGAATCAGCCTGCGCGGGCTCGGGTCGACCTCGGCAAGCCGCACCCTGGTCACCGAGGACGACGTGCCGCTCAACGATGCAGTGGGCGGATGGATTCACTGGGAAGAAGAACCGGAGCTCACAATCGATCGCATCGAGGTGCTCCGTGGCGGCGCCAGTGACCTCTACGGCTCGAGCGCGATCGGTGGTGTCCTGAACGTTGTGCCGGTCAGGCCATCCTTCAGCAAGCTCAAGGTGCGATCGAGTTACGGCGGCCTGGGAACATATGATGCCAGTGCTTTGCTCGAGCACACGTTCGGGGCGTGGGGCCTGATGGGATCCGCTGGAGTCATGGGGACCGATGGATTCATCCAGATCGCTTCGAATCAGCGTGGCCCGATCGATACAGCGTCGAATATGCACGGGCAGAATGGACTCGTCGATGCGGAGCACAATCGCGGAGCTCTGCGGCTGTTCGTGCGCGGGAGCGGATTCAACGAAGCGCGAGCGAACGGTACTCCATACCAGACAAATGGCACACGCCTCTGGCGCTACGCGACAGGCACCGACTGGCAGGCGCCAAACAAAGCTACGGCGGCGCTCCGTTTCTACGGTTCGACAGAGCACTATAGGCAGACGTTCTCGAGCATTTCAAATGCTCCGACCATCACTGACCCGACCTGCCACTATCGCTGCGGAGAGACTCCAACGCGTTTCTCTCTTGCGCCTGACAATCAACTCGGCGCGGCGGCGCACTGGAGTCAGCCGATGGGCGCGGAACTCCTGGTCATTGCAGGAGCTGATGTGCGCGATGTGCGTGTATGGGACCAGGAGCAGACATTTGGCGCAGCTGCGACGTTGACTAACTTGCATGATCATCAACGCGACTCTGCTGGCTACGCCGAGGCAATGTGGACGCATCACGCGTGGACGTTGTCTGCCTCCGGCCGCGTGGACTGGTTTCAGAACTACAATGCGCACCTGGTTGTCTGGAATGGCACTTCATGGGTGCAGGCCCCGGCGCAGCCACCCTCGAGCGACGAGTTGCTCTTCAATCCGCGCATGGGACTGTCGCGAAGGCTCGGGAACCACTGGGCGCTTTCGGCATCGGGGTTTCGGGCATTTCGCGCGCCGACACCGAGCGAGCTTTACCGGTCGACCCAGGTCGGCAACAAGCTCACGCTGCCGAACCCTTCGCTGCTCAGCGAGCGCGCGACAGGATGGGAAACCGGTGTCGCAAGCGAGTGGCATTGGGGAACGATTCGCACAAGCTACTTCGATACCGAAGTCAATCGTCCCATCGTCGCCGTCACAACGAATTCGAACTCGTCGCCGATCCTGTTGAAACGCGAGAATCTTGGCCAGATCGAGAGCCGTGGCGTGGGAATTGATTTCGAACTTTCACCGCAGACCTGGCTCGCAGTGGATGGCGGCTACCAGTATGCGCATGCCGTCGTCTCTCGCGGAACGCAGGACCTGGGGAACTGGATTCCTGCGGTCGCACGCAACATGGCTGCATTGAACGTGCGTGCATTTAGGCCGCGTCTTGGCATCCTGAGCCTGCAAAGCCGGTTGAGCGGAAAGCAATATGACGATGACGCCAACCTGTTTCTGCTGCACGGATACTTTCGTCTCGATGCCTACGGCTCTCATGACGTCGGATCGCATCTCACGCTGTTCGCCGCCGGCGAGAACCTATTCGACCGAGCCATCGAGGTATCGAAGACCCCCAATACAACACTGGCCACTCCGCGCATTGCTCGCGCAGGATTGCAGATTCAACTTCAGCCTAGGAAGTAGCGGCGGTCACCGGGCTCTGACACTCAAGCCTTGCGCTGGATCAGCGCCGCGTAGAAACCGTCTGTGCCGAGCACGCCCGGCAACAGGCGCAAGACGCCCTCGGGTGTAAGGCTTTCCATCAGATGCTTTGCAGCGGCGTCCACGAGAATGCCGTCGACACGAAGTTCTTCGATCCTTCCCCGCAGTGGGACCAATTGCACATCTGCGCGCTCGGAGATGACTGTCTCCACTACCTGCCCGTTTTCCTCCGGCTCCAGAGAACACGTGGAATAGAGCGCATAGCCGCCAGGACGGACGGCACGCAAAGCACCGCGAAGAATCGCCTTCTGCCGATCGGCCTGCCGCGGCAAGTCTTCGGGGCGGAGCCGATGCCGGATCTCCGGGTTTCGTCCCAGCGTGCCGGTGCCGCTGCAGGGCACATCGGCGAGCGCCACATCGAAAGAAGAGTCATCTTCAATCGCGGTTGCGTCTGCGAGTCTGCACTGAACGCGACTTCCAAGAGGTTTTAGCCGCTCCCGAAGCTGCGCGAGCCTCTGCGCGCTCGACTCGCAGGCCACAATGCGTGCGTCCGGGTTGCGTTCGGCAACGATCAGCGTCTTTCCGCCGGGGGCGGCGCAGCAATCCAGCATGGCGCGGCCACGCGGCACAAGCTCGGCAATCAACTGCGAGCCCTCGTCCTGAATCCGAATGCGCCCGTCGCGAAACGCCGTTGTCTTCGTAACGTCGCCGGCAACCACCTGCCTCGCCGGAGTGAGCAGCTCGCCCGGCCGCAGCACTATGTCTTCGGCTGCAAGCGCCTCCTCAACGAAGTCTCCGCTGATCCGCACGGTCAGATTCGGCTGCGTCTGCCCGTGGCGGCAGATCGCGCGTGCCGTCCCCTCACCGTAGTTCGCCTTCCAGCGATCGCCGAGCCACGCCGGATAGGCGCGACAGCAATCGTCTGACATGTTTTCTGCCGGTTCACCACGAGCATCAGCAAGCCTGCGGAGCACAGCGTTGACCATGCCCGAAGCAAATCGATGACCGGCCTGTTTGGCCAGCTCGACGCTCTCGTCGATTGCGGCGTGAACCGGAATGCGATCCATCCGCAACAACTGAAATGCACCGAGCCGCAGGGCAATCAGAACTTCGGAATCGAGCTTTGCATCAGGGTGCTTCAGGAAAGGGCGAAAGCTCCGGTCGAGATCAATCTGCCAGCGCAGAACGCCAAGAGCGAGAGCAGTGGTGAGATTGCGGTCTGCGGTCGAGAGAGCTGTGACGCTCTTGGCTCGCAGCATCGCGTCAGAATGTCCCCGGCCTTCGCCGATCGCTTTGAGAATGGCAAAAGCAGCGCGACGCGCTGGCGAAACCGCACTCATCGCATTAACCCAGCCGTGCTCCGGACTTCAACCCGGCGCCTCGCAGAAACTCCATTGCAGCCATACGCTTTTTGCCTTCGAGCTGAAGCTCAGTGATCTCAATTCTCGTGTTCTGCGCGCATGAGACCAGCAGGCGGCTGTCCATTATCTCAACTGTTCCCGGTTCCGCTTCACTGCTTTTGGCTTCCGCCTGCAGGCAGTGCACGATCAGCTTCTTGCCTTCAAGAAACGTAAACGCGCCCGGCCAGGGCTGAAAACCGCGCCAGCGATTGATCAATTGGCTCGCCGTATACCCGGCGAAATCCATGAGGCCATCCTCGCGTAGCAGTATAGGAGCCAGCGTCGCACGCAAGTGATCCTGTTGCTTGGGCGCGATCGAGCCGTCGCTCAGACCGGCCAGTGTCTCGACCACAAGCGGCGCTCCTTGATTGGCCAGCAAATCGAACAGATCTGCGGCCGTCTGGTCGAGACGGATCGGAACTTCGCGCTGTAGCAGGATCGGTCCAGTGTCCAGACCTTCTTCCAGCAGCATGGTCGTATTGCCGGTTACCGTTTCGCCCATCGCCACTGCCCACTGGATGGGGGCGGCGCCACGATACTTGGGCAGCAGCGAAGCGTGCAGGTTGATGCAGCCGAAGCGCGGCAGCGCGAGCATCCAGGGGGGAATGATGCGTCCGTAAGCGACCACCACAATCGCGTCCGGCGCTATGGCTTCCAATCGCGCGCGAAACTCCGCATTGTTCTTGATCTTTTCGGGCTGCGTAATTGTAAGCTCGGCGGCGAGGGCCGTTTCCTTTACCGGCGGCGCGGTCAGCTGCTGCGAGCGGCCTACAGGCCTGTCGGGCTGCGAGACCACGAGGGGAATTTCGTGGCCCGCCTCGATCAGCGCTTTCAGCGCAGGCACGGCAAAGCGCGGAGTGCCGCAGAAAACCAGTTTCACGTTCCTACCACGTGCCTTCGCGCTGCATCTTGCGGATCTTGCGCAGCACCAGGTCGCGTTTGAGGGCGCTCATGCGGAAGATGAACAGCGTGCCGTCGAGGTGATCAATCTCGTGCTGAAATGCGCGCGCCAGCAGCTCCTCCCCATCCAACTCAAACCACTTGCCATTGAGATCCTGCGCTCGCACCTTCACCTGGGCCGCGCGCTGCACCTTCTCGCGAATCTCGGGAAAGCTCAGGCAGCCCTCCTCTTCGTATTGCTTGCCCTCACGAAAAATAACCTCTGGATTCACAAGCACGATCTTCTGCTCCGGATCCTTTCCTCCTGTCAGATCGATTACGGTGACGCGCTTCGATACGGCAACCTGCGGCGCAGCGAGACCGATGCCCTGCGCGGCATACATGGTCTCAAACATGTCGTCAGCCAGCTTCTTCAGTTCCGCGTCGAATTCCGTCACTGGCTCTCCCGGTTGCGAAAGCACCGGCTCAGGGTACTTAACAATCTTCAAAATCATCTTTGCTGTTAATAGCTCCGTATTTGTTCGATGTATCCCAGAAAATTCCGTTTCATCTCGTCGGCCGAGTCGCCCCCGAACTTCTGCTGGGCCAGGCCCGCAACTGTAAGCGCCACCATGGCTTCGGCTGCCACGCCGGCCGCCGGAACCACGCAAATATCGCTCCGCTCATAACTTGCGCTTGTCGCCTCGCGCGTGTCAAAGCGGACCGACTCCAAAGGCCGCCGCAGTGTCGAAATCGGCTTCAAGTAGCCACGCACCACAATGTCTTCGCCGTTGGAGACGCCTCCCTCGATTCCGCCGGCGTTGTTCTGCTCGCGCGTGAACCGGGTCGGCTTGCCGGTGTCTTCCTTCGCGTAGTGGATCGCGTCGTGGACAGCGGAGCCAAACGATTCGGCTGCCGTGACTCCGCGCCCGATCTCCACGGCCTTTACCGCCTGCAAGCTCATCACCGACCAGGCCAGCAGGCCGTCGAGCCGCTCATCCCAGTTGGCGTAGGTGCCGAGACCGGCGGGCGCGCCATGGACCACCACCTCAAAGACACCTCCCACCGTGTCTCCCGTGCGCGATGCATGTTCGACCTCTTCCTTCATGCGCGCTTCGGTCGCAGCGTCCACGCAGCTCAGCACGATCTCGCTACGTTCGCTGACCGCGACGATCTCGTCCCATGCTGCCGCGCGCTCCAGGTCAACGCGCCCCACGCGGATCACGTGACTGGCCACCTCAATTCCCAGGTACCTCAATAGCAGCTTCGCGAAGCCGCCAGCGGCAACGCGTGCCGTGGACTCCCGCGCGGAAGCCCTTTCCAGTACATAGCGCGCGTCGGGGAAGTTGTACTTCAGTGCTCCCGCAAGATCGGCATGTCCGGGCCGGGGCGAGGCGACTGCCTGGTGCTTGGCCGGATCGCCGGTCTCCACCGGCAGTTTCTCATCCCAATTCTTCCAATCGCGGTTCACAATCTCAATCGCAACCGGCGACCCGATTGTCTTGCCATGACGCACGCCCGACAGGATGTGCACCTTGTCGGTCTCGATCTTCATACGTCCGCCGCGGCCATAGCCCTGCTGGCGGCGCCAAAGTTCGTGGTTGATGAATTCGAGGTCGACCGGCAGCCCGGCAGGCAGCCCGGAAACCAGCGCAATCAAAGCTTCTCCGTGCGACTCGCCCGCTGTTGAAAATCGGATCATGTTGATTCCATTGTACCGAAGACTCGAGTCAAATACCCGGTCTTCAACGATCGCGGTCCAGCAACCCTGGCGCCGTGCAACGAACCTGTCCATTGCATAGTAAACAAAAATGTGTACCATGGAATCCGCGCATGAAGAGCACGGAGGTCAAGGGTTGGCTGGCGAAGCGGGGAGTGGCGTTCGAAGACCAAGGGGTCGCACGTTAAGCTCCTCTACCAAGGACGACAATCTGTTCTTCCGATGCACAGCGCGGAACAGGGCAAGGGTCTCGTCGAGGTCATCAAGAAACAACTCGGGCTCAAGGATAAGGAGTGATATGCGCGGATACCCGGTAAATCTCCGCAAGGATGGAAAGTTCGTCCTTGTTACGTTCCCTGATATTCCTGAGGCCATTACACAGGGTGATAACCGCGCCCACGCGCTCGAAATGGCAAATGAGGCACTCGAAGTTGCGTTGGAGTTCTACTTTGATGAGAAGCGCCCAGTTCCCATGCCCTCGCAGGCCCGGCGAGGACAGGCAGTTGTGGAAGTTGCTCCAAGTCTGACGGCAAAAATCCTGCTCTTGAACGAGATGCTTCGCCAGAAAGTGCGTCCCGTTGACCTGGCACGACGTATAGGCACCACAAAGCAGGAAGTCAATCGTCTCACGGATCTTAAACACCCAACGAAGATCGACCGGATCGATGTGGCGATGAGAGCGCTTGGAAAGCGTCTCATCGTGAAGGCGGCGTAGTCAGGTCTTGCGACCGGCCTTCGCGCCTGATTCCGAATCCCTGTTTCCTTATACCCGCTTCCTCGCATACGATTGACCGCATGGCCTACTTCCTCTTCAAGACCGAGCCGGGAGTCTACTCTTTTGACGATTTTCTGCGAGACAACGAGACCAACTGGGATGGCGTAACGAATCCCACGGCTGTAAGGAATCTGCGCGAGATGAAGCCCGGCACGAAGTGGATCTTCTACCACACCGGCGATGAGCGCGCCGCTGTCGGCACCGGTTCCGTTGTCAGCGTCGATCCCAGCGATCCCAAAGTTCCGGTCGTGCGGGTAAAAGTAGGCAAGCGACTCAAGTCGCCGAAGACGCTCGATGAGATCAAGGCCGAGCCAATCTTCCGCGACTCGCCGCTGGTTAAGATCGGCCGGCTCTCCGTGGTTCCTCTCACCGAGGATCAGTGGGAGTGGTTTCTAAAATAGCGTGCCCGTCGAGGGCTTTGCGTCTTTCTTCAACCATTCGCGCGTATTCAGCATCTGCCGTTGATCGAGCGCCCAGATTCTGCCTGTCAACTCATCAGGTCCCTTGCCCTCTCGCGCCGATTTTTCAAATTCGCTCGCGACAGCCTGCATCTTCGCATCGAGATCGTCAACGAAGTTCAGCACCAGCGCTTCGGGAATCATAGGCAGCTTCGGCGAGCCGAACTCCAGCTTGCCGTGGTGCGACAGGATCAGGTGAAGTACCAGCGTCTTCAGCCGCGGCGGAAAATCCGGCAGGCTGTCGATCGCCTTCTCAACCAGTTCAAGCCCCATCTGGATGTGGCCGAGCAGAACACCTTCCACGGTGTACTCGAACCCGGTATCCCACGCCAGTTCTCGAACCTTGCCGATATCGTGCAGCACTACTCCAGTCAGCAGCAGGTCGCGATGCAGAATCGGATAATGCGGCGCAATCCGATCGGCCAGCGTGAGCAGACTGACGACATGCTCGAGCAGTCCGCCGAGCCATGCATGATGCAGTTGTCTGGCCGCAGGCGCCTCCCGGTAGGCTTGCGCCAAGCCTGAATCGGCCAGCAGCGTGTTCAGCAACAACTTCAGATTCGGATCGGAGAAGCTTTCCACAAACCCGAGGAGCTTCTTCCACAGTTCGTCCACATCGCACGAGGTGCTCGGCAGCAGGTCGCTTCTCTCTGCTTCGCCGTTTGCAGCCTTGCGCAGGTTATCGATCTTCATCTGCATTCGGTCGTCGAACCGCGAGACACAACCGCGAACCTTGACGATATCGCCGCGTTCGAAGTCTTTTGCGATGCGCGAATCACCCGGCTCCCAGACTCGGCCTTCGACCTGCCCTGTTTTGTCGGAGAGAATCAGGCTTAGATAGGGATTATTCGCCTTCGTCGTTCGTTGTTGCTTATGCAATACCAGAAAAAATGCATCAAAAATCCTGCTTTCATCGAAAGCCGCCAGATCTGCTATGTAGATGTCCTTCATTCTGCCGGAAAGAATACAGCAACCGGCTCAGGGCATCAAAAGCGGCGAGGCCGCGATTGGAACATCTACCCGGGCTCAAACAATGCGGCCAGAGATATTGAATCTGAGAACACGGGTTCTGTTCCTGCTATTAATGCCAGCCAAGATGCGCTAAGGACCGCTAAATCAGTAGGCCATTCCTCTGCACTAGATGTCCTGACAGCTCATGCTGTGGCATATTAGCGCTAAAGTGTGGCGCACTTTGTGGCACAGCGCCTCGTCCACCCATGCAGTGGCGCGTTTCTACAGCATCGGAAGCTGGCATCTTCCCGTAACTTTCGAGTTGCCGACAATACGGTAACTATCTTCACAAATCCGAAAATTGTGCGACTCTGAGATCGCCTCCACTTGGTGGCATTTCCCCTTTTCCCGGCCTTTCGCGCTTCTATGAGTGTAGCCAGGCGCAAACAATGACTTCAGCCTGACCGGACGATGACAAGTCAATGGGTCCAGCCGTTGTACTTTGCAAGACAAGGAGGAGGTGCGAGATGGCGGTTCTCACCAATTTTCCTCTCGACTACAACGATCAGATTAGTGTGATCGAGATCTTCAATGGACTGATGCAGCAGCGGGATCATGCGGCGAACTCAGTAAAACCTGTGCTGGGCGAACCTATCCGTTCGATACCAGATTTGCCAAACGCTGGACTTCAGCAGGGACCGTCGAACCCGTCCCAGTGACCAAATGAGGCTCAAATCCGGCTTGCCAACCGCAGCGCAGGAAAAGCCGTTCTTTGGCTTCCGGCCTAGTCGCAAAGCCTTTAGCCGGTGCAAGTAAACAGCGCGAGAGCAAATCCCGCGCTGTCGAACCTCTGCTTGATGTGATTCGCCGAGCTACCCAGTGAGATTGTACTTACGGAGTCCGCAGGAATCCGTGGGAGACATAGTTTTCGTCAGAGTAATTTCCCGCGATCTGCCCCGCAGGATTGATGAGGTAGGCTTCTGTACCCTGGAAGAACCCCGTCCCTGCGTTGGGATCCGCAATCAAGCTGACCTGGCCGTCGGCGGTGCGCACGAAGCTGAGAATCTGTCCAGAGTCCCAGTCAATGTAGTCTCCCGTCGCCGTTCCTCCCTGATTGATGTTGATTCCCAAGGCACTTCCTAACCCAGGAAGATTGTCAAACCAGGTGATGCTGCCGTCTTTAGCGCGCAGGTAAAAACCCGAGGCGTTGACATTGATATTCGAGGCTGTTCCTGCGATCGTGCCCGCTAGGTTGATGGATGACGGATAGTCATCAACCAAGTAAGTGAAGTCACCCTCAGGGGCGATGATGGTGATGGCGCCTTTGGCATCGCGCACGAACCCGACCGGTATGGAGAAACCTCCACCGAGTGGAGCCATGTAGTATCCGGTGACTACCCCTGTCGGATTGATGGCATCAGCCACTGTACCTGCGGAGCCCGGAACATCAAACGAGGTGAACGTGCCAGTAACTGTCCGCACGAACCCATGGGATACGGAGTTCGCGTCGGTATAGTATCCCGTGATCGCACCAGCCGGGTTGATGGCGTAGACCGTGGTGCCCTGGAAGAAGCCCGTGCCTGCGCCCGGGGCATCGAAAGTGGTGATGGTGCCATCGGGAGCGCGCAGGAAGCCGTGGGATACGAGATTCTCATCCGCATAGTCTCCCGTGGTGTAGTACCCCGTAATCACTCCGCCGGGGTTGATGGCTTCAGGCGTGGTGCCTGTCGAGCTAGGAGGGTCAAACGGGGTGATCGCGCCGTTGGGAGTGCGGAGGAACCCGTGGGGTACGAAGTTCGCATCGAGGAAGAATCCCGTGATCGCCCCCGCTGGGTTGATGCTGGAGAGCGTGGTGCCTTCTGATCCCGGGGGATCAATCGTGGTGTAGGTCTGGCTTTGTGCCGATGGTTGAACCGCAATCGTCAGAACAGCGACGAACGTTGTCTCAGCAACTCGCATCAGAGTTGTGGCTTCCATAGTGATCTCCTTGATCAGGGGAAAGAGCAGCCGGCGCCGTTTCCACCGTGTGCAGGCAAGCGCGCAATATCGCATGCTCTGGCTGCTTTTGTTGTGACTGCCGATTGCCCATCAGAACTTCGAAACACAGGCTGTTGTGAGCTTTTCGCAAGCGGCGACCGGCTTCGCGACCTTCGGGCTGAACTTCTTGGTGACTTTCTTCGAGTTTCAACTGCTGATCATGGACTTCTTGCTGATTGCCATCGTGATATCCCCCAACTCTTCTCGGATTTTGTTTGTTTCTATTGGATAAGCGGAAACGGCGGATGAAAAACCGCAAGAGGCGGGAAGAAATGTCTGACCGGAATCGTCAAGGGGTAAAGGATTCGCTTCCGGACGCTGGCAAAAATTAAATAAGTAGACCTGGAATCATTAGGCTGCTAACCTGCTCGCAATCACACAGCGCATCATCACTGGGCTCATGCCAAGGTCCCCTTCTAGCGAAGTCTCGCAGCTTCTCCAGGCCTGGAACAATGGGGACGAGACCGCGTTCGAAAGACTCATGCCGCTCGTGTACAACGAACTGCACCGCATGGCGCGGTACTATATGGCTCGCGAGTCGCCCGGCCACACACTTCAGACCACCGCGCTGGTGAATGAGGCTTATGTACGGCTAGTGGATTCTGCGCATACCAATTTTCAAAATCGAATTCACTTCTTAGCCGTATGTGCCCAGGCGATGAGACGGATTCTGGCAGATTGGGGGCGATCTCGCCGGGCCTTGAAACGAGGCGGAGAGGTCCCGATGCTTCGCCTCGACGAAGCTCTGGACGGAGCGGAAACGCCGGGTCTGGATTTTGCCGACCTAGATGAGGCGCTTAAGGCTTTGGCAAAGGTGGATCCGCGGAAGAGCCAAGTGGTGGAACTGCGCTTTTTCGGCGGGCTCAATCTGGAGGAAACGGCTGAGGTTCTGAAGGTCTCTAGCGACACCGTGCTGCGCGATTGGAAGATGGCAAAAAATTGGCTGCGTTGCGAACTGAGCGGGGAGAGTTTGGATGGAGCCTGAGCGTTGGCAGGATATCGAGCGCTTGTGTTACGCCGCGCTGAACGAGGAGAAGAGCGCGAGAGCTGCCTTTCTCGACCGAGCCTGCGACGGAGATGAAGCGCTGCGCAGGGCTGTCGAGTTGCTTCTGGCGCAACACGAGAAAGAAGACGACTTTCTCGAGGTTCCAGCGATGGAGGTTGCTGCCAAAGGTTTGGCTCGGGACCAACAGGATGCCGCCACCCAGACAGTGGCTGACCTCGCTTCAGTAGAAAGAATTTCCATCGGGCCGTATCGGCTGCTTCAAAAACTCGGCGAAGGCGGGATGGGAGAGGTGTGGCTGGCCGAACAAAGTAAGCCGGTGCGACGGCTCGTGGCTCTCAAGCTGATCAAGGCCGGGATGGACACCCGTGAGGTGGTGGCTCGCTTCGATTCGGAGCGGCAGGCGCTGGCGCTGATGGATCATCCTGCCATCGCCAAGGTCTTCGATGCGGGATCGACGCCCGAAGGACGGCCTTACTTTGTGATGGAGTTCGTGGCGGGCATTCCGATCACGACGTACTGCGACAAACATAAGATGACGACCCGGCAGCGCATGGAACTGTTCATCCAGGTCTGCGAAGGTGTGCAGCATGCGCATCAAAAGGCGATTATTCATCGCGACCTGAAGCCTTCGAACATTCTGGTCAGTGAAGTGGACGGCAAGCCGATGCCGAGGATCATCGACTTTGGTCTGGCCAAGGCCACGTCGCAGCGGCTTACCGATGTAAGCGTGTACACGCGGGTAGGAACATTTCTGGGCACGCTCGAATACATGAGTCCCGAGCAGGCCAACTCAGAGGGCGAAGATATCGATACGCGCACCGACGTGTATTCGCTGGGCGTGGTGCTCTATCAGCTTCTGGTCGGCGCGCTGCCGCTGGATTTGAAGAAGCTGGCCTATGACGAGATATTGCATCGTTTACGCGATAAGGAAGTCCCGAAGCCCAGTTCGCGCATTATGTCGCTGGGCGGCGACTCGGCCATTACCGCGAAGAATCGGAGCACCGATGCGCCATCGTTGAACCGGCAGCTTCGGGGTGATCCGGATGCGGTGGTGCTGAAAGCGCTGGAGAAAGACCGCAAGCGGCGCTATGGATCACCTTCGGAACTTGCCGCCGACCTGGGCCGGTATCTGCGCAATGAGCCGGTATCTGCCCATACGCCCAGTGCAGCATATCGCGCGCGAAAGTACGTACGACGGCATCGGCTTGGTGTGGCAGTAGCCGCTGGGTTGGTCGCGATGCTCGCAGGCTTTGCCGTGGCGCAGGGCGTACAGTTGCGGCGCACCAAATTCGAGCGTGACCGCGCCAACCGTGAACGCGATCGTGCCACTCGGATCACGGACTTCATAACCGGCATGTTCAAGGTTTCGGACCCCAGTGAAGCGCGTGGCAATACCGTGACTGCAAGGGAGATTCTCGACAAAGCCTCAAACGATATCAAGACAGGGATGGCAAAAGATCCGGACGCGCAGGCCGGGATGATGCAGGTGATGGGAGAGGTGTATATCAACCTCGGGCTATTTTCCCGCGCAAAGGACCTTGAGCAACAGAGCCTCGATATCCGACGGCGCATCCTCGAGCCGGAGAATCCGGACACTCTGGCGTCGATGGATGACTTGGCGGGGGCCCTGGAACAGTGTGGCCAGTACGCCGAAGCGGCGAAGATGTTTCGTCAGGAAATCGACATCTCCCGCCGCGTCCTGGGAACGGAGAGTCCGCAGACCCTCAATGCGATGAACAACCTGGCGGATGATTTGAGGTACGACGGACACGACGCGGAAGGGGAGAGGTTAGGCCGGGAAACACTCGACATCAGCCGCCGTGTCCTGGGGCCGGAACATCAAATAACACTGAGTACGATGAACAACCTGGCGCTGTGCCTCGAATCAGAGGGACGCTTCCCTGAATCGGAAACATTGTTTCGAGCGGTTCTCGACACGAACCGCCGTGTCCTGGGGCAGGAACATCCGGACACACTGAATTCGATGAATAATCTCTCATTTGCTCTTTTCGCCGAACATCGCTACGTGGAAGCGGAGAAGGTGAATCGGGAAGCATTCGACATCCGCCGCCGTGTGTTGGGACCGGACCATCCGCAAACACTGGTTTCGATGGAGAACTTGGGGTTTGCCTTGCTCTGCGAAGGTCGCTACGCTGAAGCGGAGAAGCTCGAGCGGAAATCTCTCGATGGTCATCGAAGAGTGTTTGGGCCGGAACATCCGCAGACCTTAAATACGATGGCGGCCCTCGCGCTTGTTCTGTCCCGCGAAGCTCGATACGCCGAGGCTGAGAAGTTGGCGAGGGATTCGATCGACATCTCCAGCCGCGTCCTGGGGCCGGAGAATTCGAACACGGCTGTACATGTCTACTATCTTGCTTGTATCGAGGCTCGCAAAGGGAATCGCTCAGAGGCGCTATCGCTCTTACGACAGGCGCTTGACCACGGTCTGGCGATATCCTGGGGGCTCGGAATGGATAGTTTCCCCGACCTCGAATCGCTGCACAGAGACCCGCGCTTCATCGCCATGGTCGCCGATGTCAAGAAGCGCGCGGCCGCCAACCCAGGTTCAGGAAACATGTGAATCTAAGCTCATCCAGAAACGGCTTCACTCCAAAAAATTGCAGGATCCATCGAACTACCAGCAGATTATGGAGCGCGGTTCGCATGCGGGGCAGTCCGTAACTTCCGGTAGGCGCAGTCTCAGGCCGACAAGCTGATTGGACACCCCGCCTCTCTCGCCAGATGGAGAGTTTGAACAAGAAATCATGGAGCTTTACCAGGCCGAATACATGGTTGATGGAACCTGAACGGTTGCCATCGAAAGTGATTCAGCACGCCATGAGGCGACAGAAGGCAGCCCCGAAGACCTACGACTTCACGCATCTCTGCCAGCACTGCGGCCATCGAATCCCACCCAGAGAACTCCTGCGTCTCGATTCAACCCACATCCGCTGTCCGAAGTGTGGCAAAGACAGCGAGTATCTACCGTCACCGAACTGCCCGAGAACATCTTGAAAGTGTGGCACACAGGCACAGTTCTGGAGAATGATCGAGTAAGTTATTGAGTGCAAACAATGCGGCCTGAGATATTGAATCTCAGGCCGTATCGTTTTGCGATCAGACGGATTCTACTGAGGCGGCTGCTGCGGTTGCGGCGGCGTGCTCTGTTGCTGCGGCGCCGGAGTCGTGCTACCTGGCGCCTGCTGCTGCGGGGAGGGAGTTGTGGCATTCGGCGCCTGCTGCTGCTGCGCGTTCCCCAGTGGCCGATCACCCGTGTCCTCGGTCTGATTAGGTGTCTTCTTCTGGTCGCTCAGGCGCGTCTTGTCGCCGGTAGTGGTCGGCTTCTTTTTCTTCTTGTTTTGCGTCTGGTTCCCGCCCAGGCCAAGCGGTCCGGCCTGAGCCTGACGGTCGGCTACCTCTGCTGCATTGGGCGGCGCAGGCGCTTCCGGATCGAGTTGCGGTCCCTTTGGCTTGGGTTGCTTGGGAAGCTTTGCGCGATCGCTATACCGCGTCTTCTTCTCCGGTTTGACGTTGCTCTCAAGCGGGTTGTCGGGTTCCCCATTCGCATTCGCTGCAACTTGTTCCGTGCCTGCGCCGGCATCCTCGACCTGGCCCGCCGGGGTTGACGGCAGGGTTTGCTGCGGAGCCTTACCGTAGCGGATCTTCTCCTTCTTGCCGGGCTTCATCGAGGCCTGGTCCGAACTCTGTTTCTTCGAGGATTTTGAAGCCTGACTTGCCTTTGCTTCTGCCGACTGATCGGTCGCGGTTGCCGTGGGAGACTTCTGCCGAAACGTGTGGGTCGTCTCGCGGAACCGGGTGCGTTCTACTTTGCGCGCCTTTTTTGTTGTCGGCGGAGTGTACGCACTGAACGTTATGCTCGGATGCTTCTCGGCTGGTGTGGCAGCGCTGTCCTCGTATCCCGGCTTGATGTAGATGGCGGTTTCATCTCGCATCTGAGCCAGATACTGCCGCATAGCCGGGCCGGCCTTCTCTTCGAAGTAGTTTTGCTCAACGTCGTTCTCAACGTCCTTCAGTTGCGGGATCCCGCCCGAAACATGCTCGTCAACCTTCAGGATCACGTAACCCTGCTTGGTGCGGATCGGCTCAGTAACCTCGCCGGCCTTGAGATTGAATGTCTTGTCCTCGAAGACCTTGTCGAGCTGACCGCGCTTGTATTGGCCGAGATCGCCACCCGAAGCTGCTGTCGAGCCCTCGCTGAAGCTTCGAGCCGTCTGGCTGAAATCAGCGCCTGAATGAAGACGGCTTTCGATATCGTCAGCCTTCGCCTTCGCTTCCGCAAGTTTCTGAGGATCATCGGGCTGAGTCCCGGTAGAGATCAGGATCTCGCTCAGTTTCACGCTTTCCGGCTGGGCGTATTGCTGCTTGTGAGCGTCAAAATAACGTTGAATCTCGCCGGGAGTGGGCGCAATCTTGCGCCCGACTTGGTCCCGCATCACCGACTGGGTGATGATCTGGTTTCGAATATTGGCCTTGAAGTCCTCAAACGAGACGCCCTGCTCCTTGGCCGCCTTCTCCAGGTCCTCCATCGTGGCGAGGTTATATTGCTTGCGGATGTCGTTGAGCCGGTTGACCAATTCAGTCTCGCCCGTGATCCCCAGTTCTTTGCCCTTGGCCAGCCACAGTTGCTGGTCGACCAGGTTGCGCAGCAAATCCTTGTGCGCCTCTGAGATCTCCTGCATGGAGGCGCCGCGCTGGCGCATATCCTGGTCCAGCTCGTTCTGGGCGCGGTCATAGTCGGACTTGGTGATGATCTGGTCGTTGATGCGGGCAATAATCTCCTCGACTGTTGAGCCGCCGTAAGGGCTCTGAGGAGACGAGGGACGCGCCTGAGCAAACGCAAGATTTGCAAGCAGAAGGGCAGAGAGCGAGATTGCTCCGGGGATACGTAAGGGTCTCAAATTCATCATTCCACACAGCGGGTGGTCGAAGAGCCCCACCATAGGCATAGACGTCATTGTAAATCCATGGGCAGCAAACGTGGTGCATAAGGACAGTGCATCGCGGCGATTCCGACACGGACTACGGAAAAGGAGCGGTTACAGTGAGCTATCTCCGGTAACTGACCTATCCGAAGAGCGCCGGGGTGCGTCAAATGAAGCAGTGTTATACTTCAGCGTAAGATTGGCCTGCGAGGTGCCTCGGAGGCGCCTGTTGCAGTTGCACTCCGGAGGTTCCTTCCGCCTATGACTCCCCCTGCCCGAAGGGCACTTTTCAGCCTCATCGTATTCTTTGCCGTGTGTGCCATCGCCGGCATGTTTCTGCAGCGCAGGGTCGGAGCGCAGTCTTCGCAGGATGAAAGCCAGATTCGCGACAACCTGAAGTCGTTCACCGACGTTTACGCGATTGTCGAGCAGAACTACGCGGAGCCGATCCAGGGTGACAAGGCCGACGCTGCCATCTACGATGGCGCGATCCCAGGGATGCTGCGCGTTCTGGATCCTCATTCGAACTTCTACGATCCCAAGGCCTATGCCAGGATGCGCGAGGATCAGCGCGGCCACTACTACGGCGTCGGCATGGTCATCCAGCAGCAAAACAACAAGGTCTATGTCATCACTCCCTACGAAGGGACGCCTTCGTTCCGAGCCGGCATTCGCCCGGGCGACATCATCGCGGCAATCGATGGCAAGTCCACCGAGGGCATGACGTCTGACCTGGTTGCCAAGAATCTGAAGGGACCCAAGGGCACTCACGTCCAAGTCACTGTCTCTCGCGAAGGCCAGTCCAAGCCGCTGACATTCGACCTTGTCCGCGATGAGATTCCGCATCCCTCCGTCGATCTGAAATACGAGATCCGCCCCGGAGTCGGTTACATCCACCTCACCCAGTTCCAGGAAACCACTGCCCAGGAAGTGAATGAGGCCATCGACAGCTTCCCGAACCTGAAGGGCCTGGTATTAGACCTTCGCGGCAATCCCGGCGGCCTGCTTAGCCAGGCGGTTGAGGTTTGCGATCATCTGCTGACAAAGGGCCAGACGATTGTTTCGCAGCGCGGCCGCGCCTATCCCGACCAGAACTACACTGCAACGCATGGCAACGACGGCAAGACCTTCCCGATCGTTGTTCTGGTAAACCGCAATACAGCTTCGGCCGCTGAGATCGTTTCCGGCGCACTGCAGGATCACGACCGCGCTCTCATTGTTGGCGAAACCACATTTGGCAAGGGCCTGGTGCAGACCGTCTATAACCTGAGCGAGAACACCGGCCTCGCGCTCACGACTTATCACTACTACACGCCCTCGGGCCGCCTGATTCAGCGTAACTACTCCGGAATCTCTCTCTACGACTACTACTACAATCACGCCGGCGCATCCGCCGCGAACGCGACCAATCGCGAAGTCAAGATGACCGATTCAGGCCGCACAGTGTATGGCGGCGGGGGCATCACGCCCGACGAGAAGATCGATACACCCAAGGGCAACCAGTTCCAGGACGAGCTGATTATCCGGCAGTCCTTTTTCCACTTCGCCGCACACTACCTCTCCAACAGGACCGTCGATAAGAATTTCCAGGTCGACCAGGCAGTGCTGAATGAGTTCAAGCAGTACCTTACCAGCCAGGAGATTCCGGTTGCGGATAAGGACGTCATCGACAACATCGACTGGCTGAAGGTCAACATCAAGGAGAAGATCATCACCAGCCAGTTTGGCCAGTTGCAGGGGTTGCATGTAATGGCCGATTGGGATCCGATGATCCAGAAGGCTCTTACCTTCCTGCCCGAGGCGCAGGCCCTTGAGGACACCGCGCACAAGGTCCTCGCACAGAAGGCCGAAGCCCGCAACGGTGCGTCATCCCAGTAAGCTTCTAGCCTTTATCGAAATCAGAAGGCCATCTCTCTGGGATGGCCTTCTGATCGTTGTGGCGGACTTACCGCTGGCTCGCCTCTCCAGCCGCAACTCTGCGATTGAACTCAGCCGACCTGTTGCGCGGAACGCTGAGAGTCTGCCACTGCTCTCCCGCATAATGTTTCGCCAGAAGGACGATCTGCCCAACGTGTTGCGGATAATGCGCAAGCTGACGGTTGATGGCCTGCATCACCGAATGGGCTTCGCCGCGAATGGTCACCGAGCGGCGGAGATCCGCCTCCGTCAACGGTTCAATTGCATGGAAAACACATGCCCAGCCTTCTTCCCACGCCTTCATCAACGCCTCACGTGTCGCGGGCGGATCGACGAATTCGCTGTCGCGATCACGGTTTGGCTTCTCTCCATCGGTCGTCAGGAACTCGGTCCACCTCGAGCGCATGTTGCCCGCCATATGCTTCACGATGATCGCAATTGAATTGCACTCGTCATCGAGCGACGCGAACAGCTGCTCGTCGCTCACCTGTTGCATGGCCCGCTCGCCAAGCTGCTTGTACTGGCGAAAGATTGCCAGCGCGTCTTCGGTGTACGAGGTGGTGAATTTCAGCGCCATGGCGATAGTCTAATGCGCAATCCGACTGAGCCTGTCATCGAATTGTCAGAACCCGTTAATCCGGCCTGCTTCGTCCTCGATTCTTTCCCGCGAAGTACGCGCAGCTCCCGCTGATCGGACATTCGCCGCACTTTGGCTTGCTGCGTTTGCAGATTGTCTGCCCATGCTGCTTAGTCAGAAGATAGGCGCGGATCCGGGCATCAAACTGCTCTGGAACCTCTGCTTCGATCAACGCCTGCGCCTCGCGATAGTTGACGCCGTAGTTCTCCCGCTCCAGCCCAGACTGAATCCGCACGAGTACCTGGGTACAGTTGGAGGGAACGGCTGCAACCGGCTTGAGGTGCCCGAATAGCAGGATGCGATCCGCGCCGGGGTCGGCGATTCCGGGAAATCGCTTCAGGATCTTGCGGACGTCCTCGATTCGACCGGAAAGCCCACCGCGCAGATCTCCACCAAACTCGTTCTCGACACGGCTAGCGATCTCCTGCAGTCGCATCGCTCGCAACTCCGGAACCATACCTCCCGCCTTGAGAGCGTCTGCCAGATTGGTCTGCCTCGCGCCTAGTATCTGGCGCGGGCCGATCCCGACTCTCTTCTTGAGTGCATCCCATCCGCGCGCGCAGGTCACATCGCTGGCAGGGTATCCACAGTGCCACCAGATCAGAAACTCATATGGCTCTACCGGCCAACATGGTTCCTGGGAGCCATGACGCTCCTCGAGCTTGTCGAGTACTTGGACAACTTCCAGAGGCTTGAATGCCACTTTGCTGTCTCCTGCTTTCGTGGGCATCCGTTGAGCTGTCCACTCTACGGCTCGTCGCGATAGATGCCCATCTGCACCTGGCCGCCTTCTTCAAGCCTCGCGCGGAACATCCCCGGAGTATTGAAGCTCCACGCAAGCTGTCCATCCGGAGTAATCGCAATGACTCCTCCGTCCCCGTGCAGCGCCTCGAGCTCTTTGTGAATGACCTCATCGACAGCGTCCTGAAGCTTCATGCCCTTGAACTGCACCAGGTTGCAGACCTCGCGCGCGACGCCGAGCCGGATGAAGTACTCTCCTGTGCCGGTGCCCGAAACTGCACACGACTGATTCGAGGCATAGGTGCCCGCGCCGATAATCGGCGAGTCACCAACGCGCCCCGGCATCTTGCCCTGCATGCCGCCTGTTGAGGTGCCCGCTGCGATATTGCCGTTCCTGTCGAGCGCGACCACGCCCGTGGTGCCGTGAACCCCGGAATCATCCGATTCCTCCAGCATCGCGACCGGAATCTTCTCCCCCGCCGGAGGCACACCTGCGGGTCGCGGCGGAATTGGCAGGCCCTGTTTTTTGAGTTGCTTGATCAGGGAGTCCCAGCGGCTCTCGGTGAAGAAGTAACTCGGCTCTTCCATTTTCAATCCCACGCTGGCCGCAAACTCATCTGCGCCGCGGCCGGCGATCATCACATGGGGCGACTTCTCCATCACCGCACGCGCCGCACTGATCGGGCTGTGCACGCGTTGCACACCGGCGACCGCACCCGCCTTCAGGTTCGACCCATCCATGATGGAGGCATCCATCTCGTTCTTGCCTTCCCGTGTGAAGACCGCGCCCTTGCCGGCATTGAAGTGCGGATCGTCTTCCAGCACATGAAGGGCAGCCTCGACGGCGTCCAATGCCGAACCGCCCTTGTCGAGAACCGCTGCTCCCGCGTGAATCGCGCGATCGAGTCCCGCGCGATACTCCTTATCGCCCTCGGGCCCAAGCTTGGAGCGCTCGATGACGCCTGCGCCACCGTGAATCACTATCGCCCAGTGGTGCGCTCCTTGCTGTGCACCTGCAACCGCACTTGCTGCGATCATCGTAGCCACTCCGACTGCAAAGAACAGCCTCCGCATCCCCGTCTCCTCACCAGCGCGTATTCCGTTGATGCAATCCTATTCTGCCTGCCATGCCAGGCTCAAAAGAAAAAGGACAGCTCCAATGCTCCGATCTTCGTGGTCAGATCCTCTTGCGGAAATGCACACAGCGGTCCACGATGTCGAATCCGAGCGCTGTGTGCGCAGAATGCGACCCTGGATTATCGAGGACCGCGTCCGACGCCATTTCCTTGCATCCCATGCCGCGCGACCAATCCGCGGCAGCTTGCATTAATCTACGGCCGATCCCTCTTTCTCTAGAGTCTTCGCGCACGAACCATCCCTCGATGAAGCCAACCGGTTGCGCCGGATCGCATCCGTCCGCATGCGACCGCAAGCCAGCCTGTATGAAACCGATTAATTGCTCGTTTTCCTCGGCCACGAAGACAGTCCCCGGCTGGGTCCCGCACATCCGGGTCCGAATCAGCATCTCTGCCTCGCCGCGGTGCCCCTCCGCGTTTCCTTCCGTCCACAGAGTGGCCATGAGCTTTGCGAGATCGGCTTCGTCACCGGATCGCGCCTCGCGAATGATCCATCCTGGCATGCCATGGATTCTACGCGGAGCTCTTGCCCGAGCACGTGGGTTGCCCATCTCACTCCCTATCTGCGACACTCATTTCGACTTTCAGGAAAGAAAAATATGCATTCGGTTTGGTTTGGCGAGTTCATGGGAACCCTCGTCCTCGTTCTCCTTGGTAACGGCGTCTGCGCGAACGTGACGCTCCGCAAATCGTATGCTGCCGATGCGGGATGGATGGTCGTCACCACGGGCTGGGCAATTGCTGTTCTCTGCGGCATGCTTGTAGCTCAGGCCTTCGGCAGTCCCGGCGCAAATCTCAATCCCGCCATCACGCTCTCGACGGCAATCGCTGGTGGGGACTATACGCACCTTACCGTGCTCTGGTCTGCGCAACTGCTTGGAGCGATCTGCGGCGCCGGTCTCACTGCACTGCACTTCGCGCCTCACTGGTCTCTCACACCGGACCCAGCTGCCAAGCTTGGGGTCTTTTGCACCAACGGCGCTGTCCGCCATCCGATGGCCAACTTCACCAGCGAGGTCATCGGCACCATGGTGCTGGTCATCGTTGCGAACGCTATCTTCTCTCACGGCGTCTCCGGAAGCGGACCAGCCGCGGGCGTTGGCCAGTGGCTCGTCGCGAGCCTTGTGTGGGGCATAGGCCTTTCGCTGGGCGGAACGACCGGCTATGCCATCAATCCCGCTCGCGACCTCGGCCCGAGGATTATCCACGCGATCCTGCCGATTCCCGGCAAAGGCGATTCCAACTGGGGATATGCGGCTATTCCTGTTCTCGGACCCCTGACAGGCGGTGCAATGGCGGGGATTCTGCTGCGCTTCGCCCACTTGTGATCGGCTGTGGTGCGGGCAGCATCAGCTCACCTCGACCATGATCTTGGTGAACCGCTCAGGCTCCCGGCTCCATTCGTCGAGGATCTTCGGCGTCTCCTCGAGAGGAACGATGTGCGTTACCGCCTCGTCCACCGGGAAGCGCTTCGTCTCCAGCATCCGGATCGCTTCGCGAAAGTCCTCCGGCATCGCATTGCGTGAGCCCAAGATGTCGAGTTCCTTGTGCACAAATGGTCTAGTTTCGTACTCGACGTGTTCCTTGGCCCAGCCGACATAGACCACGCGGCCGGCATAGGCCACTTCCTCGACGGCTGCGCGATAGGTCGCCGGCAATCCGATTGCCTCAATCACCACATCCGGGCCGCGTCCATTCGTGAGATCCATGAGCACCGCGTGGAGATCGCTGTTTTTCGAGTTGATGGTGTGCGCGGCTCCCGCCTTCCTCGCTGTGTCGAGCTTGTGTTCATCCAGATCAATGCCGATCACCGTCGCGCCGCGAAAAGCCGAACCAGCCACAGCGCCAAGCCCAACCCCGCCGCAACCGAAGACACCCACGGTATCGCCTGCACCAACGCGCCCGCGTCCCACTGCGTGAAAGCCCACCGTGAGGGGTTCTACCAGACATAGTTCCTTCAATGTCAGATTTGCGCGGAACAACTTCGATGCCGGTACTGAAATTAACTCCGTAAGTGCCCCGTCACGTTGCACGCCCATGGTCTCGTTGTCACGGCAGGTGTTCGGGCGATGGCGAAGGCACGCAGCACAGCGCCCGCAACCCTTGTAAGGCGAAAGTGTCACATCCGTACCTGCTAGCCATTCCTTGTGAGAGCCAGGATCAACCACCGTCGCCGCGATCTCATGCCCCGGGATCCGCGGATAGCTCACCAGCGGATTGTTGCCTCGAAATGAGTTCAGGTCGGTGCCGCACAGTCCGACCATGCGTACTTGCAGCAACATGTCGTCGGCGCTGGGCTGCGACTGTTCCACATGTTTCAGCACCGCCTGCCGCGGAGCTTCCAGCACTATCGCCTTCATCTCTTCGCTCCTCAAGAACCCTCGATCATATCCGACGAACCCTCAGTGTCCGATCTCAGGCGATATCCTTGGCAAAGACTGCCTATTCGCAGGCACGACCGAGGAACTGCCCTCATGCCCGACATCACGCTCCAGATCGATCCACGCGACAACGTCGTCGTCGCCCTTGCTCCAATCGCTTCAGGCATCGCCGTTCGCTTCGGCCCCGCGTCGTCCGGCTCAACGATCACCGTCGCTGAGAACATTCCAGCAAAACAGAAGCTTGCACTCGTGGACCTGAAGCCGGGCGACCTGGTCATTATGTACGGCATGGTTGTGGGAGAAGCTACGCAGCCCATCCTCAAGGGCGGACTCCTCTCCACGCGCAACATACGCCATCGCACCGGCGGCTACACTGCGCAGCGGCATCCTGTTTCGTTCCACCTTCCTGATCCTTCCGCCTGGGCCGGGCGTACCTTTATGGGCTATCACCGCGCTGATGGTCAGGTTGGCACGCGCAACTACTGGATCGTGCTGCCGCTGGTCTTCTGCGAGAACCGCAACGTCGACCGTATGCGCGAGGCCCTCGAAGAAGAGCTTGGCTACTGCAGTTCGCATAACAGCTATCGACCGCTCGTGCGCCAGCTGATCTCAAATCAGCCGGCGAATGCAAGAGGCCCGGCACACGAAGCTCTTCCGGGTAGGGAACGCATCTTTCCTAACGTTGACGGGGTCCGATTCCTCGCGCATCAGGGGGGCTGTGGCGGCACGCGTCAGGACGCACAAGCGCTCTGCGGCCTGCTCGCCGGATATATCCATCATCCCAACGTCGCCGGGGCAACGGTGCTCAGTCTCGGCTGCCAGAACGCCCAGGCCGGAATGCTGATGGATGAACTTCGCGCCCGCGATCCCAAATTGACCAAGCCGGTCCTGTTCTTCGATCAGCAGCGCTTAGGCCGCGAGACTGTACTGATGACCGGCGCTCTCGAAGAAACCTTTGCGGGCCTCGTTGAGGCCAATCGCATCACTCGCGCACCGGCTCCGCTCCCGGCCCTCACGCTCGGACTCAAATGCGGCGGCTCCGATGGGTTCAGCGGTATCTCCGCCAATCCAACGCTCGGCTATATCTCCGACATGCTGGGTGAACTCGGCGCAAAAACCATCCTCAGCGAATTCCCCGAGCTTCACGGCGTCGAGCAGGAACTGATCAACCGCTGCGGCACAGACGAACTCGCGCAGCGCTTCTTCGATCTGATGCAGGCCTACTCCGCGCGTGCCAAGGCGGTACATTCTGGCTTCGAGATGAACCCTTCGCCCGGCAACATCGAGGACGGCCTCATCACCGATGCCATCAAGTCGGCCGGCGCTGCACGCAAGGGCGGAGTCGCTCCCGTGCGCGACGTTTTGGACTTCCCGCAATATGCCACCACGCCGGGCCTAACCCTGCTCTGCACTCCCGGCAATGACGTTGAGTGCGTGACGGCGCAAGCGGGAGCCGGCGCCAACCTCGTTCTCTTTACCACCGGGCTTGGCACTCCCACCGGCAACCCCGTGGCACCGGTCGTCAAGATCTCGACCAACTCGCAACTTGCGGCTCGCATGGGCGACATCATCGACTTCGACGCCGGAGGCATCGTCACTGGCGAATCCACGATCCCCCAATGCGCTGAACAGTTGTTTGAGTTGTGCATCGATGTGGCCAGCGGCAAGCATCTAACCAAAGCAGAAGAGTTTGGCCAGAACGATTTCATCCCGTGGAAACGCGGTGTCTCGCTGTAGCGAGTTCCGAAAAGACGGAGCGCCCATCTTCGCTGCCGCAAGGGCTGGAAACCACGAATCTCACCTGCCGCTCTCACTCCAGCATCGAAGCCGCGACCGCCAGCGCTGCGATCGCAGCCGTCTCTGCACGCAGAATGCGCGGCCCCAGCGACACGGGTTGCCAGGCGTTGGCATCGAAGAGCGCTTCTTCCTCGGGCGCCCACCCGCCTTCGGGTCCGATCGCAAGTTCGAATGCCGGCATTTCGACGCCGGCTTCCGAGATTGTCTCCTGCATAGCATCGCGGAGTGTTGTGCCGCGCTCCTGCTCGGCCAACACCAGCCGCTTATCGTGAGAGGCTGCCTTCACGCGGTCTGACAGCTTCACAGGATCGTGGATTGCCGGCACATCTGATCTTCTCGACTGCTGCGATGCCTCATGAGCGATGCGCCGCCAACGCTCAACGCGCTTCGTGGCGGCCTGAGCGAGATGCTTCTCGGTCCTGCGTGCAATCACGGGAGCAATCGCCGCGACTCCCAATTCGGTCGCTTTTTCGATCGCCCACTCCATGTGATCGAACTTGAAGACAGACATTACCAGCGTAATCGGCATCGCGGCCTCAGACTCCATCTCAGCGATGAGGTTGAAGCGGACCTCCGGCGTGCCGCTTGGGCCGTCTTCCGAGATT
>DATFSO010000016.1:0-6944 GCA_035262585.1 Occallatibacter sp.
TTTAGCCCGCGAGAGGCCTCCTCAATCTCCTGAGGAGGGGTCGGTCGCCGACCCGCAGAGAAGCGCATGCTCCTTCACCGCTGCCTCAGGTTGAGAACCGGAGGCCGGCGAGTCCACGGCAGCCAACTGCAACGCTATACGCCAGATGAACTCCGGATTGTTGCGCAAGTAGCGCCACATCAGGTGCCGCGGATCCTGAATAAGCCGATGCAGCCACTGCAGGCCTGCGCGCTTGATCCAGTCCGCACAATCCTTGATACGCCCGGTGTGGAAGTCGAACGCAGCCCCCACCCCAAACATGAGCGACGTATCCAGCAGCGGAAGATATTTCCGCATGAACATCTCCTGGCGGGGTGTGCTGATGCCGACCCAGATAATAGACGGCCTCAGCGAACGAACCGTCGAAATCAGACTCCGCTCTTCCGCGCGCGTCAGCTCCCGAAACGGCGGAGTGTATGTACCCACAATACGGGCCCTTGGGAAACGGCGTGACAGGATTGTCGAGAGCTCTTCCACGATGCCCGGCTTTCCGCCGTAGAAGAAGTGACTGTAGTCTGCGAACTGGCCGCGACGAAAGATCTCCAGCATCAGATCAGGACCCGCGACTCTTTGCATCAGTTTGAATCCCTGCCATCGTCCGACCCAAACGGTCGGCATTCCATCTGGGACAGTCATCAGCGCTTCCGCATAGGCCTTTCGCACTTCAGGATCGCGCTGCGCCTCCATGATTCCGTGCACTCCCGCGACGCAGATGTAACCCTTCTGCCGTGCAGCCAGTGCTGAGGCAATTCGTGCGACCGCTGCCGTCATATCGAGAGGGTCTATTTGAATGCCGAGCACGTTGGCGCGGGGTTGCGCCGTCGATATAATGTCAGCGCCGAGTTCTGGCAGTGCTGCTTGAATGGCTTGGTTCTCAGTCTCCCCCCGAAGCGCAATCACATTGGCTGGTGATGTCATGCGCCCTCCGCGGCCGTTTGGTACGGAGACAAAGATCCAGCGTCGAGCCCACTGCTTCGCAATTCGCAGACCAGCGGGACATAGACCAATAAGGCAATCAGGGCAAAAGCGACTCGCCCGGCAATCAGTGCGGTCATCCCGAACCCTGATAGATAGCAGCTGATCACCAGCAGTAGAGCTAGAGCGCCTGCAACATTCAGCAGTGCAACTTGTCGGACGCGGCCCAGCGCGAGCATGGCATACGAACCGGTTACGCTGCAGGCAAGAAGCGCAGAACCGGCCAAGACCGGCAAGAATAGCGGAGCGCTTGCACGTGCAATCGGATCGATGGCAAGCGCGTGAAGGATCCTCTCCGAAAACGCGAGCAGGAGGCCCGTCCCGAACAGGACCATGAGCACATTGGCGAGAAATGCGATCGCCAGGATCCTTCTAAGTTCCCGTATCGTCGAGGTCGCGCGCCGCCGGGCGACATAAGGGAAGAGGAAGTGCAACCCGGCAGCGGTCAGGCCATAAATAGGCTGCGAAAGCTGCGCGCAAAGAGCGTAGGAAACAATTGCAGACGCGCCCATCGAAGCTCCGCCAACCAGGCGGTCCGCCTGGCCGAACACCACACCGGAAGCAGAAAGCAACCAGGCAAAAATCCCGAATTGCAACAGCTCTCGTGTGGCAGCTCGATCGAACGACGGAGTCAACTCCCAGCTCTCTAGCAGCTGTCCTAGCCGCAACAGCTGCAGCAGCAAGGCCAGACACGCAAATCCAAAGGCCGCCGCCATGATGTCGACCACTCCTCGCACGAAGATCGACATCACCGCAGCCGCGGCAAGGCTCAGCAGGCGCCCCGCAATGCTGATCCTCACCGCCGTGCCGTAGCGTTCGAAGGCTCGTTGTGTGCTGACGCAGACGGTCTCTACAGCACGGACCACGGTAAGCAGTGAGGCGATTCGGATACACGATAAGCTGGTCCGCTGAAGCGCATCGTTGCCGTGCGCCAACTTGCCCGCGAGGGAAGGTGCCCACAGCCAGGTGGCTGCAGCAATCCCGATGCCGAGCACCAGGTGGATGCCCATCGAGGCGCGCACCATCCGCAGCAGAGTGGCGGAGGTGCCCAGGCTCCTCTGGCTCGCAACCCTCTGTATATTGGCGTCGCCAAATCCCGATGCCACGATCGAGCCAACGCTTACGATCGAAGTGGTCACCGTCCAGACACCGTACTGCGCAACCCCCAGATTGCGCATGATTAAAGGCGCCACGGCGAGCATCCCAAGCGGGTAGGCCGCGTAGTCCAGCAAACCATAGACAAAGTTCGACAGCTGCCGCCTCATCCGCCTCCGGCTTCACCGCAGAAGCACTCTACGAAGCTATGCGAGCCGGCAGAGACATGTGTCAGAAGTCGGTAAGGCGATTGTCATTTGATTGTCTGCGATTGACTTACAGACATCCCTTGTAAATTGATCGCCGAGCGGGCAAGCTCTGGGTAGGCCCCGGACGTCCTCAGGACGCCCCATTTCCTGCTGCAGAGGGAAGAAGCATGGGTAGGCAATTCGACGCTCTCATCGTTGGTTCGGGCCAGGCCGGCCCGTTTCTCGCTTCCAGACTCGCGTCAGCTGGCAGGACAGTTGCGCTCGTGGAGCGCAAAGTCCTCGGTGGCACCTGCGTGAATACCGGATGCACACCCACGAAGACGATGGTTGCAAGCGCGAAGGTGGCACAGATTGCGCGTGAGGCAGCGCGATTCGGTGTTCACCTGGGAGGCGATGTGCGCGTTTCCCTCGCCGAGGTGAAGTCTCGTGCCGACAAAGTCGTCCAGGGCTCCAGGGATAGTCTGCGCAAGATGCTGGATAACGCCAAGGCAACCGTCGTGTACGGACAGGCGAGATTCGTTTCCTCGCACGAGGTGCAGGTGGGAGGTGAAATCCTCAGCGGTCAGCAGATTTTCATCAACGTCGGAGGACGAGCCGCAGCACCCAAGTTGCCGGGCCTGCAATCCGTGAGGTATTTAACGAACTCATCCCTGCTTGAGTTGACGGAGCTGCCCAGGCATCTGGTCGTGGTTGGCGGAGGTGCTGTCGGGGTTGAGTTTGCGCAGATGTTTCGACGCTTCGGCAGCGAGGTCACCCTTGTCGAGATGAAGCCTCGTTTGATGCACCGCGATGACTTGGCTGCCTCGGAACTGCTCGCCGACTTATTTTCGCAGGAAGGGATCGGTCTGCGCCTCGACTCCGAATGCATCTCGTTTTCAGAGCTTCCCGACGGTGTGTGCGTACACGTGAGTTGCAAAGCAGGCGATCCTGAGGTCCACGGCTCTCATGTTCTGCTCGCGATGGGGCGAGTGCCGAACACGGATGATCTGGGCCTGGAAGCGGCAGGGGTTCGGCGTGACGCAGCCGGCTTTATTTCGGTCGATGATCAGTTGTGCACCAACGTGCCGCACATCTGGGCTCTGGGCGATTGCAACCGGCGCGGCGCTTTCACCCACACGGCTTACAACGATTTTGAGATCGTTGCGTCCAACCTTCTCGATGGCGGCAATCGTCGTGTGACCGACAGAATTGCCGCGTGGGCTACTTATACCGATCCGCCTCTCGCACAAGTTGGAATGACCGAGGAAGAGGCACGCGCTACTGGAAAAGAACTCCTTATCGCCACGCGTCCCATGCGATCCGTTTCAAGAGCAATCGAGAAGGGCGAGACGTTCGGGTTTATGAAGGTCCTCGTCGATGCCAAGACAAGCCGGATCTTGGGCGCGACTATCTTTGGGGTTGGCGGAGACGAAGCAATTCACTCGATCCTGGACATCATGTACGCAGACAGGCCCTACACTACGCTGAGGGATGCCGTTCATATCCATCCCACGGTCGCCGAGTTAATCCCCACCTTGCTTGGTTCGCTCCAACCTGCAAGTAAGTGACCTGTCCGGGATATCTGGAATCGGGCGAAGAGGACATTGATTCAATGGCAAAACGTTTCAACGGAAAGACTGCACTGATCGCAGGCGGAACCGGCGGACTTGGCCGTGCCGTGTCCTTGGCGTTTTTGGACGAGGGTACAAATGTCCACGTCACTTACCGCGTCGATGAGGAATTCTCGAGCCTTAAGAAATCCGTCGGCGAGACTCCGCAATTGCAGGGGCGCCGGGTCGACGTCACCAGTGAGAATGAAACGGCCGAATTTGTCCGGAACATCGGCGCGATCGACATCATGGTCAACTGCGTCGGCGCGTATGCGGGCGGCTCCCCGCTCTGGAAGACAGAGGTAAACGTCTTCGAAAAGATGCTCGACCTGAATCTCCGCTCGGGGTTCATCCTGTCGCGAAGTGTTGTTCCGGTAATGCTCAACCGGCATTCCGGCGCCATCGTCAATGTTTCTTCGCGCGCTGCCATCGACCACGCAGCCGGAGGGGGAGCGTACGCTGCTTCAAAAGCTGCTGCACTGGCGATGATGGACTCACTCGCCGCAGATCTCAACGGGTCCGGCGTACGCGCCAACACTGTGTTGCCCAGCATCATCGACACGGAAGCGAATCGAAGAGCAATGCCGAAAGCAAACTTTGCAGCATGGCCGAAGCCGGAGGAAATCGCAGCGGTGATTCTGTTTCTGTGCAGCGAGGATGCCAAATTGATTCACGGTGCGGCCGTACCGGTCTACGGCACGACTTGAAGTCGGCCAGAACGAGGCTGCGGTTGCATTTTGACATGCTCTTTTTCAAGGGTACCCTCTCAGCTGCGCCCGGACATAGGTTCGTAAAAGGGCACGACTTCAGGCGTGCCGAAGGCTCCGCAAAAATGATTTGGGCTTTAGCCCCTGAGCGATGTTTGAACCCCGGTCCGCGAGGATTCGACGGACGGGGTTGCCGATGCGTCGAAGCGGTGTCAGCAGCCGGTGCCTGCTTTGACCAAGGCCTCTTTCAGCCCCTTCCAGCTCACGCGCGTTGACGCCTCGGGTGTACCGGCGCCCCGCCAGTGCGTCTCAAGACTCACGGCGTAGCGATAGCCATCGCGGTAAAGCGCGGCCAGCTGACCAGCCCAGTCCACGACGCCCGTGCCCACGGGTGCCCACTCCCATTTGCCCTCGGCCTTGCGCACCACGTTCTTCGCGTGGCAGTGTCCGATGCGTTTCTTCGGCAGCAGCTCGTAGCCCTTCGGAAACGGGTCGTTATTGGGAAAAGTCGCCGCGTTGCCGGGATCCCAGTTAAGCATCAAGTTGGTCTCAGGCACCGACTGCAGTGTATCCACCGCTTCTTCCGCTGTAGCGGTGTTGCACGCCATTTCGTTTTCGAGAAGCAGGATCAGGTTGCTGCGGCCACAGCGCCGCGCGGCATCGCGCAGCTTCTCATTAATGGCCACGCGATAGGGTGCAACGTTCTCGAGCCGCCAGAAATCGAAACAGCGGATGCGGTCGGTGCCGAATGTCTTGGCCAGCATGATGCAGTGCTCGAGCAGATCGTCCTGCTGCTTGAAGGTGAAATCGGCCTTGAACTGGTCGCGGTGTTCGCTCTGCTTTGAGAGCGGCGCTCCCGGCCAGTCGGCTTTGAACAGCGGGCTGGCAATGTCAGTCACGCGCAGGTTGTATTTGGCCAGGATAGCGCGTGCGCGTTGTAGATCGGCGTCAGGCAGATCAGTTATGTTCTTGCCCCACATGCTGCGCAGCTCTATCCACTCCAGGCCGAAGTCGTGGGAAACCACGGAACACACGTGATCGAAGTCCTGCGAGATTTCGTCATTGATGACGGCAACACGAAAAGGGCACGCCGCGCGCGCCGCGCGCGTGAGGGCCGCAAGAGAAGCGGCCGCAGTAGCAGTAATAAGGAATTTGCGCCGCGAAAAGGCCATGAAATCCTCGAAATATGATCGTGAATCATTCGTGCGGATAGTTCTTCGTCTGCCCCGTCCGCGAATTCATCGCGCTGAAGCTGCCATCCTGGTGCGCCACCACCTTGAAGTAGTGCCCGTCACCGTCGCCCTTCGGATTCGCGATAAGCGCCTCAGCGCTATTGTGTGCGGCGTCGGAATCCTCGGCTGTGTGCAGCATCCACAGGTCCTGCAAACCGGGGCTCTCGTGCACCGTCTGCCAGGCCTCGGGACTGCCGGCCTTGTGCGCACCGTTATCCATAATGGCCACGCGCGCGTGGACGGCATCGACAATCGCCTTCGCGTTCGACTGGTAGTACCCGTGGTGCGTCGCGAGATAGAGATCCACAGGGCCGATGGGGTTGTTTGGGCAGGCCAGCGCGATCTCCTTTGGCTTGGTGAGATCGCCGAGATCGAGGAAATGGAACTTGCCGAAGCGCACCAGGATTCCAACCGATCGCGGATTTTCCGTCTGATCCAGATCCCACTTCGGCTCGCTCGCGCAGTACGGGTTGGGCGTCGGCTTGATGCCCGGCACTGCGTCAACGTGCTCGCCGTCTGCCACGAGAACGTTGATCGTAAGGCCGGGTATCTCGATCGAATCGCCGGGATGCAGCGAGCGGCGCGGCGTGCTGCCGACGGCTTTCAGATATGCAGCGTAATTGTTACGGGTGTCGTCGGCCTCTTCGCGGTTTACGCCGTGATCGAGAAACTCGCCAACTTTGACGCGCGCCACCAGGTTAGAAACGCCGCCGACGTGATCGTCGTGATAGTGCGTGATGAGCACCTTGTCGATCTGCGTGATGCCCGCATCCTTCATCGCTGCCTGGATACGCTCGGCATCGCGGCCGTTATTCCCCGGCCAACCGGTGTCGACCAGCAGCGAGTGACCGCCCGGCGCAACCAGTAGAGTGGCCTGGCCGCCTTCAACGTCGATGGCATAGATGAGCAGGTCTTTGCTTGGAGCGGACTGAGCTGCGGTGGCGTTGGGTCCGGCCACCAATCCGACCAGTATCGTAAGCGCGAAAGCTCGAATCCGGGCAAGGCAGCCTCTGGAACTGCGACGATCAGCAACAGTTTTCATTTGCCGATGAGTGTAAACGCCGGGGGCGACGTCGGGGAACAAGGATCAACCGAACC
>DATFSO010000017.1:0-3324 GCA_035262585.1 Occallatibacter sp.
GAGGAACGCAGATCGCCTGCCGCTCCTAGCCGCTAGCTTCTAGCTCCTAGCTAGCAGCCAGCAGCTAGCAGCTTTGTACGGTTTTGCCGATATCCACGAAAAAGCTTCGCGTCTTTGCCACCTGCCACATCGGCGATCCCGCGGAAGACCGTCTGCGCCGGCAGGGTTACGAGCTTGACATCTATCCTGGTCCGGAAGCTCCGCCCAAAAAGCTGATCGTGGAGAAAGTCCGCAGTGGCGTCGACGGTCTGATCACCACCCTGCGCGATCCCATCGACGCCGAGGTCTTTGAGGCCGGCAAAGACACGCTCAAGGTCGTGGCCCAGCTTGCCGTCGGCTTTGACAACATCAATCGCGCTGACGCCAATCGCTACAAGATCCCGTTCACCAACACGGCTGACGTCCTCACCGACGCCACAGCCGAGTTCGCATTTTTCATGATGGGCGCTCTCGCTCGCCGTCTCTGGGACGCCGAAAAACTCGTGCGTGAGAACCGGTGGGGCTCATGGCATCCGTTTCTTCCGTTCCTGGGTGATGAGATTACCGGGAAAGCGACTGCGGTCATCGGCACGGGAAGAATCGGCAAAGCGATGATCAACAAGTGCACCGGGTTCGACATGAACATCCTGTGCTATGACCCGGTTTATCAGGACCAGAAGTTCGTCGCCGCTATCCAGCAACTCATGGACCTTCGCCACGAGAACGGTCTGCAGCAGGAAAAAACGTGGATCAAGTACGTGAGTCTCGAAGAGGCTCTGCGCCAGGCCGACTTCGTGAGCCTGCATGTGCCACTGGTCCGCGAAGGCGAATCGGCCACGCCGACTTACCATCTGATCAACGAAAAGACGCTCCGTCTCATGAAGAAAGGCGCGTACTTGATCAACGACTCGCGCGGGCCTGTGATCGACGAGAAGGCCTTGTACAGGGCGCTGAAAGAGCGCTGGATCGCGGGCGCGGCGCTCGATGTCTTTGAGAAAGAACCTCTGCCCGCCGATTCTCCTCTGCGCGATCCCGAGATAGCCGACCGCTGCCGCCTGTTTCCCCACTTTGCCAGCGCCGGCAAGATCACGCGCCTCTCGGTCGATCCTGCGAAAGGCATGGCCGGGCGCTGTGCGCAAGCGTTGATCGACGTTCTGGAAGGGAACTATGGCGGAGATGTGACCAAGATGCCTTATGTGGTGAACAAGGAGGCGTTTCGGTGATAGAGGGCTCACTGCTAACGCCTATCGAGGGTGCATGTTTATTTCCTAATCTATAAACCCTGTCATCCTGAGCGAGCACGAGCCCCGGCTTGGCGGGGTGAGTGGGAGTCGAAGGACCCCGAGGATGTCTGTTTGCCGCGATGCCGCTTCAGGGAATTCTCCCGACTTCTCGGATCATCAAACCACTCAGCGCCGAGAGAATTTCCTGATGCTGTATGTACAACGTCGAAATTGTCGGGGTTCTTCGACTCGCGCTCGCATTTGCTCGCACTCGCTCAGAATGACGGCTTAAACGGGGAGAACGTGCTCGATACTTACAACGAGCTCCCTGCGCCGACCATTGCCATCGCCATCGATTTAAAGATCTTGGCCCCGTCGGACGATCCTAACAGAGGTTCACTCGAACGGTCCGGATGCGGCATCATGCCCAGCACGTTGCGGCCTTCGCTGCAAATGCCGGCAATGTTGTCGAGCGATCCGTTGGGATTGGCTGCAGCGGTGATCTGGCCGTCCGGTGCCGAATAGCGAAAGACGATACGGTTTTGGCGCTTCAAGGTTTCGAGCGTCGGCGCATCGCAGTAGTAGTTGCCTTCCATGTGACCGATAGGAATGCGCAGCACCTCGCCCTGGCGACAGGCGTTGGTGAAGGGAGTGTCGGCGTTTTCCACGCGCAGGTTGACGAACTTGCAGATGTACTTTAGGCCGGCATTTCGCATCAGGGCCCCTGGAAGCAGTCCCGCTTCGCAGAGGATCTGGAAGCCGTTGCAGATGCCGATCACCAGGCCGCCGGAAGCCGCGAACTTGCCTACTTCCTCCATGATCGGGGCGAAGCGGGCAATGGCGCCGGTACGCAGGTAGTCGCCGTACGCAAAGCCTCCGGGGACGATGACGGCGTCGCAGTTCTCCAGGTCGTGCGAGTCGTGCCAAAGCATAGCGGCTTGTTGGCCGGTCGCGGTGATCGCAGCGTGGTAGCTGTCATGATCGCAATTGGAGCCGGGAAATACGATGACGCCGAATTTCATAGTTTCATTGTAGCAATGGAGTCAACGGAGATTGGTAATCTGGTAATTGAGTAATTGAGAACCAAGACCGTCAATTTACCCGATTACCGGATTACTCAATTACCAATCCGTATGAACTGGCGCGACCACGCACGCACCACCGGAACCGCACTCAAGCACTGGTTTGTAGCCCAGTGTTATGATTCAGCCGCGGTGGCCTTGCTGTGGCTGGTGGGATTGCTGGTCATCGGAATTCCTTGGGCGCCGTTGTGGGCTTTTCTGGCCGGCCTTCTGCAGTTTGTTCCCAACTTCGGCGGGCCTATCGCCGTGATCATCCCGGCGATTCTCGGCGCGCTCAGCTCGGATCACATGCGCTTTTTCTATGTGCTGATTCTGTTCGCTGGGATCATGTTCCTCGACGGATTCTTACTCCAGCCATATCTCATGAAGCGGACGGCGAAGGTGCCGTTCTGGGCGGCATTACTCGCTCCCATCGTTATGGGGATCATCATTCCGTTCTGGGGCGTGCTCCTGGCGCCTCCACTCCTGGCCGTAGTGTTCGCCTTCCGGCGAAAGCGCGAGGCTGCGGTCTTTAGCACAAAGGACACAAAGGAACACGAAGGCGGATGATCGAAAGAACGGCCTTTGTGACCGGCGTGCCTTCCGTGGTTGAGCGTGGTTGATTTAAGCAACTAAGATTCCGGCCTCGACCAGGGCTTGGCGAGCCTCGGCGGGCCCGCGCACCTGTACGGCGTGCATGCCGACGTCGCGGGCGGCTTTGACGTTGAGCGTGCTGTCGTCGAGAAAGAAGACCGAGCCGGCGCTGCAACCCAGGGTGTCCAGCACGTTCTGGAAGGCCTCCCGATCCGGCTTGATCTTACCGGTAAGATGGGAAGCGAAGTGGTGGTGAAATGCGTGATCGAGATCGAACTCGGTCATCAGCCGCCGCCAGTGCGGTGCACTGTTGTTGCTTAGCGTTGCGCGCGTGAACCGGGAAGGCACGCTGCGCACTACATCAAGAGCGCCAGGGAGCAGGCCGACGATCCAACTCTGGAAGTTGGATGCGAACTCTTCCGGGCTGACGGGTAGAGACAGCTCGCGGATAATCTGCTCGGCGAAAT
>DATFSO010000018.1:0-3169 GCA_035262585.1 Occallatibacter sp.
GAGGATCTCCGCCACGCTCCGCTGGTTGAAGAGGTGGACCGGCACGCCGCGCTTGCAGAGCTCGCGGCCGATGTCCGCCTGGAGGTCGGAGAAACCCAGGACCAGGTCCGGCCGCAGCTCGAGGATGCGCTCGAAGTTAGCGTCCAGGAACGAGCTCCCGTGGCTTTCGGCGCGCCTCCGGAGGACGCACCACGAATCCGGAAACCCCGACCCCCAGGTCCCCGGCGCCGATTTGCCTGCCTTCCCAGCAAGAACATCATCTACTCCGCGAAAGTAGCTCATCTAGCAAAGCACGCGGCCGACTTCGGTCTCCCCGCATCACACGGGGGTGTGAACATGGCCGTCGTTCGCGAGCGTAAGCGCGCAATGGTGAGCGGTCTAATCGCTATGCACGAAGATCGGTTCGACAAAACGCATACAGAGCTGATCCTCGGCGAGGGCCATTTCGTCGCACCGAAAACCATTGAGGTCACCCTCATGAATGGCGGTACTCGCCTGCTCATAGGCACGCAAGTCGTGATCTGCACCGGCTCACGAGCCGCAATCCTATCGATTCCTGGTCTTCGCGAATCCAGGCCGCTCACGCACATCGAGGCCTTGGAACTTGATAAAGTTCCGGAACACCTCCTGGTCCTTGGTGGAGGCTACGTCGGTCTCGAATTTGCTCAGGCATTTCGCCGCTTCGGCAGTCGCGTCACAATCATCGAGCGCAGCGCTCGCTTGCTCCACGACGAAGATGATGACATCGCGCAAGCGGTCATTTCAGTGCTCACCGGAGAAGGCATCGAGTTGGTCAACAATGCTGACGTGAGGGAGGTTCAGGGCACTTCCGGTCACACTGTGACCGTGCAACTGAACCGCGATGGCCAGCCCACGCGCCTGCAGGGCACGCATCTCTTCGTTGCCACAGGACGCACGCCCAACACCGACGGCATCGGTCTGGACGTCGCTGGCGTTAAGGTCACTCCTAAAGGTCACGTCCAGGTCAACGGGCGTCTCGAAACCACCGCGGAAGGCGTATTCGCCGTTGGAGACTGCGCGGGCAGTCCCCATTTCACCCACATCGGTTTCGACGATTTCCGCGTTGTTCGTGACAATCTCCTGGGACGTCCGCGCGTCACTACCGGTCGCCTTGTCCCCTCGTGTCTCTTTCTTGATCCCGAACTGGCTCGCGTCGGCCTGAATGAGACCGCCGCAAAGCGCAACGGTATTCCCTATCGTCTCCTCAAGCTGCCCATGCAGGGCGTGCTGCGGACACGCACCACCGGCCAAACCACCGGCTTTATCAAAGCCTTAATCGGCGCGACAGACGACGCCATTCTTGGATTCTCCGCTTTCGGCGAGGCTGCGGGCGAAATGCTGGCCACTGTGCAGCTCGCGATGAGCGCCAAGCTTCCCTATACCGCTATCCGCGATTCCATCTTCACGCACCCGACCTACTCTGAAGGCCTCGTCTCCCTTTTCTCCTCCATTCCTACGAAAGTAGGCACAGCAGCTCATGCCAACGCGCAGCCGCATCCGCCGCTGCTCCAATATGGAATTTGAGTCCAGCCGCGGGAAGCTCTCGTACCTCTCTACGAAAGAGGATCATGTGAAGCAACTGAGATGCACTGTTCTAAGAAGCTCCAGGATGATTAACATGAATCGATTCATCGCCACGGCAGATCGTCGCCGCCTAGCTAAGGAAGCGAGTATGAGCAGTGTCGACGAAAAGCAATAACGCGCAGGAGGGTGCATGCCAGATCAGCCAGAGCGCAACGATGGACCTAGCGTAGCCGTCACGCGACGTGAAGCCATTGGCCGGTTCGCCTTATTCGGGACTGCTATGGCGATTCTTCAAAGCCGGGCTTACGCGCAAACCGGCGCTTCGGGAAGCTACAGCAATGCTGCGATCGCATTACCCGAGCAGATACCGGTTTCTTCTTCGGAAGATGACCTGGAGAAGGCTGTGAAGATCGCTCGAGCGGTGCGCTCGGGGCCCTCAGTGATCACTCGCGATGCTACGGTTGCTGAGATGGACCATCGCGGTACGATGACGGTCCTCCGTCAAGGCAACAACGGCTGGATCTGCGCCCCCGGCAACGAAAATAGAGTTGGAGATCCCCCGATGTGCGTCGATAACTCGGGATGCAGTGGTTCAGGGACGCTGCTTCCCGAAAACCTGCACCTACGAACCGTTCACCAGGATTGTGTTATATGCTCTGCGGAGCCACGCAACACAGTAACGACACGCCCTTCGATCAGACAAGCCCTCCAATCCCCATAGGGCCACACTGGATGGTGCTTTGGCCGTTTGATTCGACGCATTGCGGCCTCCCAACTACAGTGCGAGATGCGGGCGCGTGGATCATGTTCTCTGGAACGCCTTACGCCTATCTTCACATATGCGGGACCCCTTGGGATGGCAACGAGTACACACCTGGGGATGAAGCACGCTGGAGCATGCAATATGCCAAGCCGGGGATAGTCCGCACGCAAGGACGGTGACCTGCTGCCGGCCCGCTTTTCTGCAGGCTGCGACTGACATGGAGCTGCCACGCTACCATTGAAAGGATCTTTTATGAGCGCAAAATTGGATATGGGTATTTCTCGTCGTTCCTTCCTTGCATCGGCCAGCTCGGCAGCGGCCGTGGCTTTCGTGGCTCCGCGCAGGTTTTTCGCTCAGGATGACGGCCTCGTGCAGACAGCCAGGAGGACAGCCTCAACGGGTACCGTCACGGCCCAGAAGCTCCGCGGCAACATCAGCGTTCTGCTGGGGGCCGGCGGGAATATCGCGGTCCTGACAGGTCCCGACGGGAAGTTGCTGATTGATGCGGGGTTTGCCGGCGCGCGCCCACAAATCACTAACGCGCTGGCCTCCATTAACTCCGACCCGATCAAGCACCTGATCAATACACACTGGCACTTTGACCACACAGATGGCAACGAATGGCTGCACTCAGCAGGTGCAGCCATCCTCGCTCACACGAACACGCGGAAGCATCTGTCCACCACCACGAGAGTGGAGGGCTGGAACTTCACTTTCCACCCCGCACCAACCGGGGCAATTCCTGCAGAAGTCTTTGATGATGAGCGGACTTTGAAGCTCAATGGGACGACAATTGCCCTCAAGCACTACGCTCCCGCCCACACCGACAGCGACATCTCAGTTCACTTTACAGACTCCGAC
>DATFSO010000019.1:0-4462 GCA_035262585.1 Occallatibacter sp.
TGTTCCTGGGCCAGCGAGCCCAAAGCATCCTTCATGGTCTGGGTCATTCCCACGGCGACTTCGGCATGCAAGCCTTCGTCGCTGCCCAGCAGGTTCACGCGTCCGTGCAGCACCAGCCAGTCCGAGCCGGAGGTAGAGGGATGAAAAGGCCACTTCAGCTCGCTGACGGCGATCGGCACGCCCGATAGCGTGACAAAATGCAAAGGCTGTGTAGGCATGGATAGGCTCAATCCGGTCGGAGATTTCAACAGTATTCTATACGAGAGGTGACAATCGCATCTCCAGCGGTGTCTAATAGCTTGAAGCAGGATCCTAAACCGAGAGATCGACCCGCATGAAACTCCGTAAGTTGCTTGCCATTCTTTTGTTTACACCCGCTTTCGCTCAGGAATCACAGGACCAACTCCTTCGCCACTGGGATTATGACAAGAGTGCGCCGCTCAACCTGAAACAGATCGGCATTACGGACAAGGAGAGCGCGAAGGTGTATGACATCACCTACTCAAGCCCGGTAGGGGATCGTGGAGCGGCGGCGGGCCCAAACGGCGGCGTGGTTGCAGCCTACCTGGTTGTTCCCTCCGGCAAAGGCCCGTTTCCGGCCGTGATCTACGGCCATTGGTGCATGCCGGGATCGGAAAAGAAGAACCGCACCGAGTTTCTTGACGAGGCGCTCGTCCTGGCTCGTTCCGGCGTCATCTCGCTCTTGCCCGACCACGTGAGCGTGCGGCCTGGGTTCGTTGAGGACCAAAGTCCTCTCAATGCGGCTCAGGTCGCCGTCGAAGTGCAGCAAGACATCAACCTTCGCCGTGGCGCAGACCTTCTGCTGTCCCGCAAGGATGTCGATCCCAAGCGTCTGGCTTACGTTGGCCACAGCTGCGACGCCGGCTCTGGCGGCTTCTTGAGCGGCATCGACAAGCGCTTCAAGGCCTTCGTCCTCATGGCGGGCAGCCTGTCTGATGAGGTGAATGCAAAGCAGAAGATGTTTCAGGACTATCGCCAGAAGGTAGGACCTGAGAAGTTCGACGCCTTTGTGACCAAGTATTCCTGGACGGACCAGGGCAAGTACGTTTCCCACGCTGCGCCGGCCAGCATGTTCTTGCAGTACGCGACAGACGAGCCGTTCATAACAGTTGCAATGGCGAATGAGTATTTCGCCTTGGTTAGCGAACCCAAACAGCTCAAGATCTATCAAGCACCGCACGCGCTCAACGCCGAAGCCACGCGTGACCGCATCGCTTTTCTCGCGGAGCAACTTGCCTTCAAGCCTCCCGAGCCCAAGGCGGTTGGGGCGATCCCGGCCTTAGTCCAGCCGCCGTGGCCTAAGCCACCGCAGTAAGAGTGCTCGACGGGCGCTACGCGGCTACATCAAGAATTCATTGGCCCTGCGAATGAGGGGATGCTGCATCTCCTCGAGCTCGTTCTTTACCTGATTCAGGCCGTAGACCAGCTGTTCGAACTCCTGCGACATCCGCCGGAAGAGCGGAGCCACTTTGGCATACTCGAAATGCTCAAACTTGGAGACGATGTAGTAGCTTTCTTTGCCGGCCCTCACGAAGTCGATCAGGCTTTCCATGCGGCTGCGGCGCAGGCGCGCCCCGTTTAAGCTCTCCGGAAACATTCCGCTGAAGAACAACGCGTAGTCGCCGATGTGCTTGCGTACCTGGCGCTCGCGATCAAACGATGGGGCGGGTCCGTAAACCGGGTCCGACTCCAGCAGCATCTCACCGACATCGCAGAGCGTGCGGCCGTCCACGCTCTTGATCTTGTAAAGGTTCTGGGTTTCGCAGAATTCGCTGAGTAGCGTTGCGACGTAGCTCTGAACTTCTGCGCTGCGAACCCCGACTTCATCGTAGTTGTGCTCGACTACGGCGGTGAAGAACTGATGCAGTGGATTGGATTCGGAAACCATTGTGTCACCATGTTCCTTCCCCAACTCGCGCGCTGAACACCTCGCTCCAGCGCATGAGTCAAATTCCCAGGGGAAATCTTTAATAGATTTGACCGTAGTATGGGCAGCTTAGTTTCCCAGATTCAAGTAATTTCCAGGGTACCCTTTGTTTTGGCAGCCATGTTAGGAGAGTGCTAAAGGGCTGGGAGTCGCGCTAAGATCAATGCTTCTAAAGGGAATTCCATGCGCGAAGAGTCTGATCTGTCCTCGCTCAAACCAATGACCAACATCTTTGGTGACTGCCTAAAGGGACGAATGAGAACCTTCTATCCACCCAACTGCTTTTTCACAATCTCGCTCACGGTCTTGCCCTCGACGCGTGCGCCTGTTGCTTGCAGCTTGGTCATTGCGTTCTTCATGACTGTGCCCATGTCTTTCATCGTCGGCGATCCCATCTCAGCGATGGTGGCTTTTACGACCGCGGCGATCTCTTCTTCTTCCATTGCTTTGGGCAGGTAGGCTTCAATCAGCTTGATCTCGGCGGCTTCCTTGTCAGCCAGGTCCTGGCGGCCGCCCTTCTGGAACTGCTCGATCGAGTCTCGGCGCTGTTTGACCAGCGTGCTGAGCACCTGCTGCGCCTCCTTGTCGTCGAGCGGCGCACGCTTGTCGATCTCCTTGTTCTTGATCGCGCTTTTGACCATGCGTAGCGTCGAAAGCCGCAGTTCGTCGCGACTGCGCATGGCCTCCACCATATCTTTCTGGATCTGATCGCTGAGTCCCATAGCTCAACCCTCGGCAAAACGCAAACTTAGGAATTATAAGCGCTGCCTATTTCCGCACCAAATTGCGCCACCTTTGCCTTCCCTTTATGATCAAACCGATGGACGCAAGCCTTCTCATCTCGACTTGCTGATCGCAGCGTTGATCGCAACCAAGGTGGATTGGTTTCGCGTGAACCGAATTCTCCAACAGGAATTGGTGATGATTCGCAAAGGCCGTCTTCTTACTCCGGGTCCCACGCAACTGCTACCGAGCGCGCAACTAGCCATGGCCGCGGCGACCATGCATCATCGCACCGCGGAGTTTCGCGCGCTCTACAGCCGCGTGCTCGCAGATCTGAAGACCTTTGTCGGCTCCAAGAACGACGTCGTGTTGTTCACGGCATCAGGAACCGGCGCAATGGAAGCGGCGGTAGCCAACCTGACCTCTCCGGGCGATAAGGTGCTGGTGGTTTCCGCCGGCAAGTTCGGAGAACGCTGGGAAAGTCTGGCCAAAACCTACGGTTGTGCAGTGGAGACTGTGCGCGCGCCTTATGGCGAGACAGTGACACCGCAGCAGGTGAAAGCAGCGCTGAAGGCGGAACACAAAGTTCTGTATATGCAGGCGACGGAAAGCTCGACCGGCGTACGCCACGATGTAGAGGGCATCGCGCGCGTCTTGCGCGGGTCGGACACGCTCCTGGTCACCGACGCAATCACCGGACTCGGCACCACGCAGTTTGACGTGGATGCCTGGGGCGTGGACGTGATCATTGGCGGATCGCAGAAGGCGGTCATGATTCCTCCTGGGCTCGCATACTGCGCGGTCAGTGATCGCGCGTGGCAGCGCATGGAGACCACGAAGAACCCGCGCTACTATTTTGATCTGCGTAAGGAACGCAAGAACGGCGCCAAGGGCGAATCATCGTACACTCCATCTACGGCGCTAGTAGCGGCGCTGGCAGCGGCGCTCGATTATATAAGCGAGCAGGGCGGCGGCGATCTGGCCGCGGGCCGCGAGTTGCTGATCCAGAACGCGGAGACCGCGGCGGCCATGACGCGCGCCGCTGCGACCGCGCTGGGCTTGCAACTGTTCTCCACTGCCTCACCCGGAGCGGCGCTGACAGCGATTGCGTCGCCGGGCTCGATCGATTCCGGCGAGATCGTCAAAGCCTTTCGCAACCGCTTTGGCTCCGTGATCGCGAACGGTCAAGGCGAGATGAAGGGTAAGCTCTTCCGCATCGCCCATCTCGGCTACTACGACTATCTCGATACCATCGGCGCCATCGGCGCTCTCGAGCATGCGCTCGCCGGCCTTGGCTATGCAGTGAAGCTGGGAACAGGGTTGCAGGCCGCGCAGCAGGTCTATGCTGAGTCGGAGCGCACCCTTGCGATGGCGCGGTGAGAGGACGGCATGAAGATCGTGATCGCCGAGAAGGTTGCGCCCAACGCCGTACAGCTCCTGCGCGACGAACCAGGCTGGACTGTGATCACCGCGGAGCAGATCGCCCAGCAGAAGGAGGACGGTCTGGCCGGCGCCCTTCACGATGCCGATGCTCTAATCGTTCGCTCCGCCGTCGATGTAAGCTCAGAAATCCTTCGCGGAGCGCAGCATCTGCGGGTGATCGGCCGCGCCGGCGTAGGCGTGGATAACATCGATCTTGAAGCCGCGACGAAAGCCGGCATCGCCGTCATGAACACGCCAGGCGCGAACGCGGTCGCCGTGGCCGAACACACCCTGGCTTTGATGCTGGCGCTGGCGCGCCACCTTCCCCGTGCTGATTCCACCACGCGCGCCGGCAAGTGGGAAAAGAAG
>DATFSO010000020.1:0-54749 GCA_035262585.1 Occallatibacter sp.
GTTCCACGCGAAATAAGCTGGAAGCTGGGAGCCAAAAGCTAATAGCTGATGTTATCCGAATCTGACATCCTTACCGCTCTCCGCGACTGCTTCGATCCTGAGGTCAAGCTGAATCTCGTCGATCTCGGCCTGATCTACGGCATCGAAACCGGCCCCGACGCCAACTCCACGCCCGCATGGCCGCGCCAGTGGGTCAAAGTCACCATGACCCTGACCACGCAGTTTTGCCCCGCGTCAGGCCTGATCCTCGAGCAGGTACACAACCGACTCGCCACCATCCCCGATATCAGCAAAGTTGACGTGAATCTTGTTTGGGAACCGAAGTGGACGCCGCATCGCATCAGCGAAGCCGGCCGCCGGCAACTCGGGCTCTAGAACTGATCGCGGCGCGCTGACTCGCTAGCCTGCTAACGGCGCCATGGCGCCGCAACGCGTGCGCTAACCCGCCAACTCCGCCGCCCTTACCTCGGAATCGTTGTCTTCGCTTCGCGCGCCATCGCACTGCGCAGCGAGTGGCTCTTCTCAACAATATCTTCGGCCGCCTCCCGTACCTGCTCGACCATCGACTGTGCGCGATCGACATATCCCGGCAGCGCGTTCCACAGATTGCGCAGATTCTGCTCGTGCTCAAGCATCGCCAGTGCAGTGCCTGACGCGGCCAATACGAGCCCGGCACGCTTCTGGCCAGTCAGCAACAGCAACCCGCCCGCAATCAATGACCCGGACGCGGCAGCCTTTACCCAGTCGAACGATTCCTTTCGCGGCATCTCGGTTATCCTCTGAGGTCGATCTTCACTTCTCGGAACGGTCGTCAGGCTCATGCGCTCTCCTCCCGGTTGTCAGCTTGGACTCGATGCCGCGGTTGCGGCGCAGCACTTACTCAAGGTCGAAATCCCGCAGCGGCTTGCCTTCGGGAGCGTCCTTCGCCTTACGCAATGCCTCGGCAAATTTCTTATCGAACAGATCTTCCTTGTTCTTCTCCGCGTCGACCGACTGCCGGAAGATCGATTCCGCACGCTCATCCCGTTCGCGCATGGCCTTCGCCGCTGTCTCAAGATCCTCGAACATCTTCTTGCGCGGCGCCGGAGTATGGCTGATCACAACACCCGTAGCCGCATCCACCACGATCATCGCCCCGCAATCGGGACATGCAACCTCAAACGTCTCTTTCTTCGCTTTCCCCATAACAAAGGCAATTGTAGGCGCTCAACGGAAATCAGGGAAGCCATAGCCCAGTCTTTAGATTGACCTGTCAGACCGGCGCAGATTCTTTGAACTTTCCAGCGTACCCCGGCGTACCCGTTAGCAGGACGCAGTTGCCTCCCAATCTGACGCCGTTTTTTGCGCGACGCGGGCGCCAATCCGCGCTGAGGAGAAAGATGAAACCCTCCACACTCGCCAGGCTGTGCCTGCTCTCCGCTTCCGCCCTTGCACTTCCACTTAGCAGCACTGCACAAGCCAAACTCGCTGGCGACTGGCAGGGCACCCTCGACGCTGGCGGCACCACCTACCACGTCGCGTGGCACGCCGTTGCCGCATCCGACGGAACCATCACCTCCACCTTCGACAACATCGACCAAAGCATCTTCGGCATCAAGGTGAAGTCCACCATCGTAAAAGGCAGCGACATCGCGATGACCGTCAACGATGTCGTCAGCAGCAACGGCCAGGACATCACGATCCGCGGCGATTTTGCCGGCGTCATCAGCACCGATGGCAACGAAGTCAACGGCACCTGGACCCAGACCGAGCCCGAGCAGCCGCCAACACAGGTTCACTTCAAGCGCGCTGCTGCCCAGGCATCCGCGTCGTCAGCCGCGCAGACCTCCATCGTCGGCGACTGGGCAGGTACCCTCACCGCCGGCCCGGCGCAGCTCCGTCTCCTCCTCCACATCATCGCAGGCAAAGACGGCACTCTCACCGGCGCGCTCGACAGCATCGACCAGGGCGCCAACGGCATCCCGGTCAACACTGTCGCACTGAAAGAGTCGAAGCTCAGCCTGGAGCTCGGTGCGATCAACGGCGCCTACGAGGGCACGGTCAACAAGGACGGGACCGCGATCGCCGGGACCTGGTCACAAGGCCAGGCCGCCCTCCCCCTAACCTTCCATCGCGCCCAGCCCCAAGCGGCCGCACCCGCTCCAAGACCCGCCGCGCCCACCGACATCGACGGAACCTGGCAAGGCACGCTCGATACGCCAGCAGGCAATCTGCGCATCCTCTTCAAAATCGCCAACATGGATAACGGCTTGACCGCAACCGTGCAGAGCCCCGACCAGAGCCCTGCGTGGATGCCAACCACGAGTGTTACCCGCACCGGCAATAAGCTGACCATCGTGATGAAAGGTCTCGGCGCTTCCTACGATGGCCAGATCAATGCCGCGAAAGACACTGTCAGCGGCACCTTCACCCAGGGTGGAGGCTCGGTACCGCTGGTCATCAAGAAGAGCTAGATCTGGTACGAGCCGGACCCGAGAAAAGCTCGTGTCCGGTGTATTACTGATTGGCCGCGGCCGCGTGCACACGCAGAATCACCCGCCGATACGACGTGAGCTGCGGCGTCCCTTCATCCGTTACCGCCAGGATCATATGCGCCACGCCGTCTCCCTTGCAGCGAATCATCGGCAACCAGAGAGGTCTGCAAGCGGCGTCCGCCCGAATTGTCACGCGCGCTGAATCTGCCCCGCTCAGCGACAGCGCCGCAAGATTCCCGTCCGCAAGTCCCGCCTCGGCGTAGTGAAACCAGTGAAAATGAATCGGCTGACCATCCGGATCGCTGCTCTTGCTTGCATCCAGCGTGATGCTCTGTCCCACCTGCACATCCATCTCGAGCGGAGCCGTCCCGTCTTGCCCGTTTACGACCGCCACCGGATTGTGATTCGCATGTGCGTAGTCCGCAACAGTCCAGGTCATCCGCGCCGCAAAATCATTTTGAAAAGCCTCGCGCCACCGCCAGATCGTCGCCTGGTCGCTTACGTGTTCCTTCCCGTCCGTGCCCATTACCGTATCCCGCGAATCAACGCGCACAAACTGGTCTCCGCCCTGCGTCCAGATCCGATGCGTTTCCCCGTAAGGCTGCCGATAGATATACCGCCCGCCCCATCCGCCCCAGTCCGGTCGCCGGTACGCGTTCAGCCCGTTGTCGATGAGCCCCAGGAACGAAGGCGTGTCGCCCTCCATGATGAACATGAATTTTGGATACTTCTTTCCCAGCGGTCCCTTGCCGCGGACGTTCGTGTCGAGCCACTCGTTCGTCACTGTCGTAGAGTCCGCACCCTCGGCATTGCGGTAGTAGCGATCTCCGCTGATTCCCGTCCACGTCGCTGATGCATACTCCCCGCTCGTCGGCGTCGACGGCGACACGATGTAGAACAAATCCGGAAACTCCTTCCGGATCCACGGTCCCGCATCATCCTGGTCGCTGATTGAGTACACCCGCAACTTCGCAGTCAGCTTCGACGTCTCCTCTGCCGTGTGCGCTGCCTTCAAATCCTCGAAAGCCTGTGCAAGCGTATTCGCCCCGCCCCAAATCGAGATCCACAGCGGCCGCGGATCGTCGCGTTCCAGAGCGCGTACAATCGCTTTCGATCCCTCGGACGACTTTCCCGCCCCCACTGCCGCCATTCCGTACGCGCTCTGACCTGCGAAAACGCGGCTCCGCAAGTCGGCGGCCTCCGGCCATCCCTTCGCATGGAGCAACAGGTTGGGCCGTACCTGCCCGTACGCATCGATCAGCTCGCGCATGGTCTCCGGATGCGTAGCCGCTCTCTGCCACGTGGACGTGGCCGCAATCGTCGCCTCAATGTCGAACTCGTTCGAGTACATTAGCAGCCGTACAAATGACATCTGGTCGTCCGGCTCGTTGCCGATATCGCTGATGATCACCACCCTCGGCTTCCCGCTGAAGTCATCTACATGTGTCGGCGAAGTGGCTTGGCCAAGCATCAGGCTTGAAAAGACAAGAGGAACTCCTGCCCAAAGCACTCTCATCGTTCTCGTTCCCATCATTAAGTCCCCAGCATTGAGGCATTGATCCGCTTTGAAAAGGCACGGCTTCATCGGGGCGCCCGCGAACAGGGCTTCGTTCGTGGGGTGATCTTCAGTCGTGCCGAAAAGAGGATAAAATCAAGGGTTTCAGCCCCTGACGGATGCTTGGAAATTGTTTCTAGCTTATTTATGCCAGCAGTCCCAAGCCTCGCGCAATAGCGCCGGTCATTCGTCACAATAATATTCGCTCTCAACAACCTTTCCGGTATCTTCGTGTCTCAGGCGCATAGGGTCGCGAAGCAAGACAGAGCCAAATACAAACGCTCATCCGGAGGTGATCCCCCGATGCATGGCCTTCGACCTGGGCTGATCTCTGCCAGTCTGCTCTCTTCATGCCTCTGCCTGGCTCAAAGCAAGAGCTCCACGCCTGAGCAGCTCCCTTCAGCCGACTCCGTCATGAACCGGGTCGCCGTCAACCAGGACGCGGCCGAAGCCGAGCGCGCACATTACGTCTACGTCCAGCACGCCAAGATGACCTCACGCCATGGCAAGACCATCATGTGCGAGGAGATCACCGACTACCGGGTTACGCCTTCCACTGACAGCACGCACGAGCAACTGCTGAAGGTCGATGGCCGGTTCCTGAAGAACCAGAAGTACCGCACCTACTCCACGCTGCTTCCTCGCGATGAAGACAAGCCCAAAGATGCCGGCAAAGATCTGGACAAATCCGAACAGAAGGATAAAGACAAATCCGAACAGAAAGAGAAGAAGGGCAAAGACCTGGACCCCGTCTTCGATCCGAACAGCGATGAGACCCTCGATCGCGATCTGGTCGAAAACATGCGCTGGAACCTCATCCACGACAAATCGAAGGACGGCGTTAACGCCCATCTCTTCCCGCTCACCTCAAAGGACCAGATCAACTACACCTTCCGCATGATCGGCCGCGAGCGCCTCAACGACCGCGATGTCTTCCACATCACCTTCCGCCCGAAGGACAAGAACGACTTCGGCTGGAGCGGCGACGCCTACATCGACACCGAAGCTTTCCAGCCCGTCCTCGTCACCACCGGTATGGCCCGCAAGATCCCGTTTGCCGTCCGCACGTTTCTGGGAACGAACCTGCCAGGTCTCGGCTTCACTGTCACCTACGCGCCGCAACCCGACGGCGTCTGGTTCCCCGTCACCTTCTCCACCGAATTCAAGATCCACGTTCTCTTCTTCTTCAACCGCGAGGTCATTCTCAACGCCGAAAACCGCGAATTCGAGAAGACCCACGTGACCTCGCGCATCGTGGGCGATGCGACGCCGGTGCCACCTGACGAACCCTAGCAGTGGGGAATGAAGCCGATCTTTGAAGGGGCACGGCTTCAGTCGTGCGGTTAGCGGGGCAAGCAAAAACGTCCTGCTTTAGCCGCTGAGGGGAGGCATCCAGACACACGAAGGCCCTGCTCGATCGAGCAGGGCCTTCTACTCTCACGCATTGCGAACAGAACCCTTCAGTGCTTCTCCTGCGCCGTCGCCAGCTTGGCTTCGGCCTCCGAAATCCGGTGCAGCGCCTCGGCGTACTTCTCTTCGCTGTCGCCAGCCTCGTTCCACTCCTTCTGCCCGCGATCGAGCTGCTGCTTCGCGCGCTCTACATCGATCTCCTCGGGCTTCAGCGCATCGTTCGCCAGGATGGTCACGCGATCCGGCAGCACCTCCACAAAGCCCCATGAGACGTTGTACACCTGGTCGCCGCCATCCTGACAGCCATGTACCCGCACATCGCCCGCACCGAGCTCAGCCACCAGCGGAGCATGCCCGAACAGAACTTCCATATAGCCGTTCTTCGCCGGAAGCTCCACAGCGTTCGCGCATGTCTCAAGCAGAACGCGCTCCGGCGATACCAGCCGGACACGCAGAGAATTGGATTCGTCAGCCATAGATGAGTTCTCAGTTTACAGTTCTTAGTTCTCAGTCCGGTTCGTAGCCCATGCAGCTTCTCAACTGTGAACTACGAACTTTGAACTGCTCTTACGCGGTTGCCTTCAGCTTCTCGGCCGTCTCGAGTACTTCCTCGATGCCACCCTTCATGTAGAAGGCCTGCTCGGGAACGTCGTCGTGCTTGCCCTCGATGATTTCCTTGAAGCTGCGCACCGTGTCCGCGATCTTCACATATGCGCCCGGAATGCCCGTGAACTGCTCGGCCACGTGGAACGGCTGCGAAAGGAACTTCTGCACCTTGCGCGCACGCGCCACGGTGAGCTTGTCGTCTTCTGAAAGTTCGTCGATGCCCAGAATCGCGATGATGTCCTGCAGGTCCTTGTAGCGCTGCAGAATCTTCTTCACGCCTTGCGCCACGTCGTAGTGCACATCGCCCACCACGCGCGCCGACAGGATGCGTGAGGTCGAAGCCAGTGGATCGACCGCAGGGTAAATGCCCAGCTCCGACAGCGGACGGCTCAACACCGTCGTCGCGTCGAGGTGAGCGAACGTTGTCGCGGGCGCCGGATCGGTCAGGTCGTCGGCCGGAACATACACGGCCTGCACCGATGTCACCGAGCCCTTATTCGTTGACGTAATGCGCTCCTGCAGTTCGCCCATCTCCGTCGCGAGGTTCGGCTGGTATCCCACGGCCGAGGGCATACGGCCCAGCAGCGTCGATACTTCGGAACCCGCCTGGGTGAAGCGGAAGATATTGTCGATGAAGAGCAGGGTGTCGGCGCCTTCCCGGTCGCGGAAGTACTCGGCCACCGTCAACCCCGTCAGCGCCACGCGCAGGCGCGCTCCGGGCGGCTCCGTCATCTGCCCGTACACCAGCGAGCACTTCGACTCCTGCCACTTGCCCGGCTTGATCACGCCCGACTCGGTCATCTCAAGCCAGAGGTCGTTGCCCTCGCGCGTGCGCTCGCCCACGCCGGCAAAGACCGAGTAGCCGCCGTGATTCTTGGCCACGTTGTTGATCAATTCCATGATGACGACGGTCTTGCCGACGCCCGCGCCGCCAAACAGACCGATCTTGCCGCCCTTCAAAAACGGCTGGATCAAGTCGATGACCTTGATGCCCGTTTCGAACATCTCCTCATGCGTCGACTGCTCGTCAAACAGCGGGGCAGGGCGGTGAATCGGGTCCCGCTCTTTCTCGCCAATCGGGCCCAACTCGTCCACCGGCTCGCCGATCACGTTGATCACGCGGCCCAGTGTCTCTTTGCCCACCGGAACGCGAATCGGGCCGCCAAGGTCGATGGCCTTCATGCCGCGCACCATGCCGTCGGTCGCTTGCATCGCCACCGTGCGCACGCGTCCCTCGCCCAGGTGCTGCTGCACCTCGAGCATCACGTCGATGGGAGTGGGCACATCGAAGCCTTCGCCGGTCACGCGCAGCGCCTGATAGATAGGCGGCATCGTGGCCTCTTCAAACTGCACGTCCACCGCCGGACCGGAGATCTGAATCACTTTGCCTGTGTTTTGTGCCATTGTTCTGCCTCTTTGTTTGAGCCTCTAGATCCCTAGCTCCTAGCCATTGGCCTTTAGCCCGGCTCGAATGGGGTAAGGGCGATTAGCGAATGGCTGCCGTTACACCGCCGCCGCTCCGCTCACAATTTCGATGATCTCCTTGGTGATCGCCGCCTGGCGGACACGATTCATCTGCAGCGTGTACGAGTCGATCATCTCCGAAGCATTGTTGGTTGCCGAATCCATTGCCGTCATGCGCGCCGCGTGTTCCGCAGCTACCGACTCCGCCATCGCGTGATACAAAATCGCTGCGACATACTGCGGAAGCAGTCCATTGAACAGCTCTTCCGCCGGCTGCTCGTAAATGTAATCCACGTTCGCCGTGCCGAACTTCTTCGCCTCGTCGTCGGCCTCCTGCGTATCCGCTTCCTCAACCGCAATGCCCTCGGTCCTTGCGACCTCGGCGGCGCGTGCGCGTTGCTCCGCAGTAGGCTCCAGCGCTGCGGTAATCTCCCGCCTGCCGATCTTCTGAATCGGCAATAACCGCTCCGCAACCAGCCGCTGCGAAATCACCGACTTGAATTCGTTGTAAACGATGTAGACCGCGTCGATCTCCTCGTTCACGTAACGGGAGATGATGCTCTTCGAGAGTTCGAAAACCCGGCTCGCTTCCAGCTTCAGCAACATCCCCGGATGATCGCCCACGATCTCGACCTTGCCCTTGCGCTCGTTTCGAACCTGCCGCTTCACGCCATTCTCGTCGGTCTGTTCCGAATACGTTGCAGTCGGAAATCTCCTGCGCAGCAGGTCGCGTCCCTTGCGCCCGATCGCCTCGATATCAATTTCCTTGTCCGGATTGGCGTGGATATACTGGAACGCGGTTTTCGTAATGTTCGCGTTGAACGCGCCTGCAAATCCCTTGTCGCCGCTGATCACAATGGCCAGCACTCGCTTCTCGGGCCGTACAACAAACAGCGGATGGCGCAGGTTGCCCGTCTCCTCGTCGTAGATATCCACGCGCCGCGTCAGAGACTCGAGCACGCTTGTGATCATCTTTGAGTAAGGCCGTGCGGCCAGCGCCCGCTCCTGCGCGCGGCGCAGCTTTGCCGCCGAGACCATCTTCATGGCCTTCGTGATCTGCCGCGTGTTCTTCACGCTGCGTATGCGCCGCCGTAGATCCAGTACGTTCGCCATTGTCGGTTCTCAGTTCAAAGTTCTTAGTTCACCGTTCTAGTCGCCGCATAGCCCTCGTTCGCAACTGCGAACCAAGAACTACGAACTATGAACTTCCTACGCCTTGGCCGAGGCCAGCTCTGCCCGGAAGTTCGCTTTGTACTCCTTCACCGCCGCGTGCAGCCGGTTGCGCAGGTCGTCGTCAAGCGCTTTCTTCTTGGTCAGATCGTCCAAAAGCCCGCCCTGCGCAGAAGCGAAGTATTTGTGCAGTCCATCCTCAAAAGGACGGATCTCGGAAACATCCAGGTCGTCCAGATATCCCTGCGTACCTGCAAACAACACGATCGCCTGCTGTTGCCAGGTCAGCGGATGGAACTGCGGCTGCTTCAAAAGCTCCGTCAACCGCTGGCCGCGATTCAACTGCTTCTGCGTCAGCGGATCCAGATCCGATCCGAACTGTGCAAAGGCCGCCAACTCGCGATACTGCGCCAGGTCCAGCTTCAGCGTCGAACCAACCTGCTTCACCGCCTTGATCGCTGCCGAGAAGCCGACGCGCGAAACCGAAAGTCCCACGTTCACGGCGGGACGCACGCCCGAGTTGAACAGATCCGTCTCGAGGAAGATCTGACCGTCCGTAATCGAAATCACGTTGGTCGGAATGTAGGCCGAAACGTCACCGGCCTGCGTCTCAATTACCGGCAGCGCTGTCAGCGATCCGCCGCCCCGCTCATTGCTCAGCTTGGATGCACGCTCCAGCAGGCGCGAGTGGAGATAGAAGACATCGCCCGGATACGCCTCTCGGCCCGGCGGACGCCGTAGCAGCAGGGAAATCTCGCGGTACGCCATGGCGTGCTTCGACAAATCGTCGTACATCACCAGCGCGTGCTTGCCCTTGTCGCGGAAGTACTCTCCGATGGCGCACGCCGCATAAGGAGCGAGGTACAGCATCGGAGCGGGCTCCGAGGCCGATGCCGCCACGATCACCGTGTGCCCCATCGCGCCATGCTCGGTAAGTGTCTGGACCACCTGCGCAATCGACGAACGCTTCTGCCCGATCGCGCAGTAGATGCAGATCAGGTCATTCTTGGCGTTGTTGATGATCGTGTCGAGCAGCACCGCTGTCTTGCCGGTCTGGCGGTCGCCGATGATCAGCTCGCGCTGTCCACGCCCGATCGGAATCATGGCGTCGATGGCCTTCAGACCGGTCGCCATCGGCTCGCGCACCGGCTGCCGGTCGATGATGCCCGGCGCTATACGCTCCACGGCGTTGGTCTCGGTCGTTACGATCGGTCCCTTGTCGTCGATCGGCGCACCAAGAGCGTCCACCACGCGGCCGATCATCGCCTCGCCCACCGGCACTGACAGAATCTTGCCCGTGCGCTTGACCTCTTCGCCTTCCTTCAGCTCGGTGTAGTCGCCCATGATCACGGCGCCCACGTAGTCTTCCTCGAGACTCAGCGCAAGTCCGGAAATTCCGTGGGGGAAGCTGATCAACTCGCCGGCCATGACCTTGTCCAGCCCGTGGATGCGTGCGATGCCATCGCCAACGGACGTGATCGTCCCGACTTCGTCGACCTGGACCTTCGATTCGTAGTTCGCGATCTGCTCGCGAAGCAATTGCGTAATCTCGTCTGCTTTGATGGTAGCCATTTCAGTTCCCTTACGGTTCGCAGTTCACAGTTCTTAGTTCGCAGTCTTCAGTTCTCGGCGATTGCTTTGAACTTCGAACTATGAACTTTGAACTCTACCGCGGGCTTCAGCCCGCAATCAGCGCTTCCCTCAACCTCTCCAGCCGCCCGCGAATCGATCCATCCCACACTGTCGATCCGATTCGTACCATGGTCCCGCCGATGATTGATGTGTCCAGCTTGAACGTCGGCTCGATTCGCGCACCGGCCAGCTTGCCCACCCCAACTAAAAGCTCTGCCCGCTCTCCCTCGCTCAGTTCGCGCGCAGTTACAATTTCCGCCTGGCGGATGCCCATCCGTTCCTGCATCTCCACGCGCCAAGCCGCCGCGACCTCGTGTACTTCGCCGATTCGACCGTTGTCGATCAGCACCGCGATCAGGTTACGCAACTCCCGCTGCAGTCCCATCTTCGCGTTCAGTTTGTCAAGAATCGCAACCTTTTGCGTCGCTGGCACCGCAGGATTCATGAAAAGATCCCGCAGCTCCTTGCTGCCGTCCCATGTTGCCAGAAAGTCCTGGAACTGCCGGTCCAGCGCGACCGCGTCAAGCCTGGCCGATGAAACCACATCGGCAAATGCGCGCGCATACCGGGATGCAAATGCCGCGGCCATCAGTGCTTTCCTCCGGTTGCGTTGTTGTTGCTTGCTTCAGCTACAAACTGCGCAATGAGCGCGCGATCCGTCTCCGGCGTCAGCACCAGTTGCTTGACCGCCTTCTCAATCGCCAGGTCAGCAGCAAAGTGCCGCAGCGAGCGTTTCGCCTGCGTCGCCGCCACGCTGATCTCCTGCTCGGCCGACGCCACAATCCGGGCCGTCTCTTCTTCCAGGGCCGCCTTGCCGCGCTGTTCGTCCTGCGCGATCTGCTGTTCGATTTCGGTGCGGAACTTCGCAATCTCCTGGTCGAGGCTCGCCAGCTTCGCCTCCACGGCACTCAATCGCGCATCGGCTTCCTGAGTGGTCTTCTGTGCTGCCTCAATGTCCGCCCGCACCTTCTCTGACCGCCTGCGCAACAGCCGCGGCATGACACGGACCAGGGGAATCCCGATCCCCAGCACGATCAAGGTGACATTGAAAATCTCAAACGTCCGGGCCGCGGTCTCCACATCCATGTGCATCATTCGCGCCAGCGACTGCACGACCGGTGCGTGCCGGTATTCGTCGTTCTCGTGTTCTTCGGTTTTTGCGGCCTCGCTCTTCGCCGGATGTGTGGTTTCCTCGGCCGGCGACTGGACTGCCGGCTGCGCCGGCGCCTCGGGAGTCTGCAGAACGGCCATCGCCCGAACCGGCGTCGCCGCCAGGCTCAGCACTCCCAGAAGCGTCAGCCCATACAGCCCAATATGGATTTGTGATCGCTGCGATTTCTTTTTCAACGGGAACTCCCGGCAGGCAGTGGAAGCACCGCCTGTACCACCTGATTCGCCAGTTCCCCCGCTAAGCCCTGAATTACCTGCCTCGCCCGCTCAGCCTCGCCATCGATCTCTACCTTCGCCTGGTTCACCTTTGCGCCGGTGGCTTTCCGGGCAGCATCGAGCGCTGTCTCGCGCTCTAGGTTCCGCTGCCTCGCCCGCTGTTCGCGCATCTTGAAGATCTCAGCCCGCGCCAGCCGCAGCTTCTCTGCGTATTCTGCCGCTTTTGCTTCCGCCTGGGCTATAGCCTTGTGCGCATTTTCTATAGCTCCCTCAGTCCGGGCGCGGCGCTCCGCCAGCGTACGGCGCAACGGCTTCTGCACCAGAATCTGGTAGGCAATCACCAGCACCACGAAGAGCAGCATCGTGGGGATAGCGCCGAGCAACAGCGCACCGACTTGTTGACCAATTTCTTCCATGTTTGTTTTTGTTTAACTCAAGCAGACAGGCTATTTCCGGTCGTTCGTAGAACACCTTTTTGTATCAGGGGATGACCCCTAAGTCAACGTAGCGCAGCGCAATGTGAGAGGGTAGTGTGATTGCTGTCACGAACAGGCATTTCGTGCCAAAAAAAGGCTTGATTTCCCCAACAACACGCCTAAACTAAAGATACCACCTAGACCCGGTTCAGGGTCCAGCGGGCGGCCGGTTCCGGGAATCCTTCCACTCCCGAAACCGGCTGGCCCGCCTCTAATGTTTTAGAACGCTTTTATTGAAAATCTCGCAGCCAGCCGCATCCCCAGCCTTGGAGTTCCGTCTACCACCCTGAACGCAGTCCCCGGCCGTTTCGTCGCCGGCGACACCGCGAGGAATTCGGTCCGCTGTCCGAATCGGTTCCGGCTCCTCATGCAGAATCGGAGGATTCGTCAAAATATGCAGATTAAATTCACCCATATCGCTCTTGGCGCCCTGCTCGCCTTCGGCACCAGCTGCGCCGCATTCGCACAGGACAACCCTGCCCCACCACCCCCAGATCAGGGGCAAGCGCACCCCACCCACGGCATGCGCGTGGACCCCGACCGGCAGCTCGCACACCTGACTCAGGAACTCAACCTGACCTCAGATCAGCAAACCCAGATCAAGCCCATGCTCGTCGACCGCCAGCAGAAAATGCAGGCGTTGATGGAAAATCAATCCCTGTCGCAGGATGATCGCCGTCAACAGGCCCATACGATCATGGAGAACTTCAACAGCAACATCAAATCCGTCCTGAACGACGAGCAGAAGCAGAAATTCGACGCCATGCTGGAACGCGCGCGACGCCAGATGCAAGGCGGCGCCGGAGCTGGGGCACCACCCCCACCACCTCCCCAACAACCCCAGCTCTAACCCAAACAGAAACGCCGGATCAACTCGATCCGGCGTTTCTGTTCCCCTTACGACCAGCAGCCAAGATATCTACGGCTTTGACGCCTTATCGATAAACGCCGCCAGATCGTCTTTCAGCTGGTGCAGCGCATCCACGTTCAGATAGATCATGTGTCCCGAGGGGTAATAGCCGAACTGCACGTTTCCGCGCAGCTCCGGCTCCAGGTTCATATGGTTCAGGTCATACTCCGTCGCAAAAAACGGCGTAGCCAGGTCGAAATACCCGTTCGCCGAGAACACTCTCAGGTGAGGATTCTTACGAATCGCCGCAGCCAGGTCGCCTGCGACGTAAGGCTGTAGCTGCTGGTTCATCGGACCGCCCGGTCCACCGCCTGCAGGCCTGTGCTTCCACTCCCACTGGCCAATATTGCCCGCGCTGGGCCGGTACGCGTCCGTACTCTCATATTTCAACTCGCGCTCCAGGTAGTCATGAATCGCTGCCACAAACGCGCCCGTAATTCCCGTGTCCGAAGCGTCGTAGCTGGGATTCTCGCCCGCGGCATCGATATCTTCACCTTCGAAACGCATGTCATATCGCCCCAGCGTCTTCCGGTCCGTGCGCAGGATCTCCTTGCGGAACCGTGTGGGCGACACCCGCAGGTTCGTCTCCTTGATGTAGTCCACACTCAGGCCCGTCAGCCGGTTCATCTCCTTAGCCACCGAATCGAGTTGCGCCGCGGAGAGCTTGTCTCCCCGGAAGAGCGCCTCGGCATAGGGCCCTGCCGCGAACTCGCGGGCCTGCTGCACCCATGTCGCCACATCCGGTGTCTTGTTCTGCACCTTGTTGAAGTACCACGCGGCTGCCGCATAGCTCGGCAGGTTGCTGATGTACACGGTGTCGTATCCGGGCGAGCGGATCGCATAGTTCAAAATCGAGGAAACCAGCACAATCCCGTTCAGCTGGATACCGTCGCTCGCCAGCAGGTCCGACAACCCAGCCGAGCGCGTCGTTCCATACGATTCGCCAATAAGAAATTTCGGCGAATTCCACCTCTGGCTGACCGAAATGTACCGGGCGATGAACCGGTCGAACGCCTTCAGGTCCTCGTCCACCCCGGTAAAGTCCTTCGCCTGCCCCTTGCCCACTGCCCGCGAATAACCCGTCAGCGGCGCATCGATGAAGACCAGATCCGTCTTGTCCAGCAACGAATACTGGTTTGGCACCAGCTTGAAGGGCGGACCGGAAGTGGCCTTCGGGCTGTCTGTCTCGATGCGTACAGGCGAGAACGACCCCATATGCAACCAGAGGGTTGCCGATCCCGGTCCGCCGTTGTAGAGGAAGCTCACCGGCCGCGTCGCAGGATCCGCTCCGTCCAGGGTGTACGCCACGTAGAAGATGCTGCCGTACGGCTTGTCATCCTCGTCGCGGATCAACAGCGTCCCCGCCGTCGCCGTGTACTTCAACGATTTGCCGCCCAGCATGAGCTCATGATGAGTGACAGAACTCTTCTCCGGCGGAACCGGCGTTTCCTTGGAAGCCTCCTTCGGCTCCTCGCCGCCGCTCCGTTGTTGCTGCTCGCCTCGCTGTTGCTGCTGTTGGGCTGCGGGTCTCTCTTGTGCCCAGGCGTTCGATGAAAACAGCGATATAGAAGCCAAGGCAAAAAGAGCCGCCGAGGCAACTCCACTGTGAACAAAACGGCGCAATGCACTCATCGATCGAAGGTCCTCCCGAAGAAATCCGAGAATGTCCGCAGGCATTCGGGGAACTGCGTGCGGCTGAGATTCATGGATTTTAGAGTGACGTAAATCCGGCCTCCCAAGACGCACCGGTTTGGGAAAAAGCCGCGGACCGCGACAATATTCCCGCGCCGGAGGAGCAGAGTTCGTTAGCCCCTCGCTTCGGCCTGGGGATGATGCGCAGAGATCTTTGCTCGGAGTCCCGTAGCGGGCAGTGAATCTTCCCCGCACCTTTCGGGAGAGATTACCGTTGTACCTTCGTCATGCCTCAGCGCGTTTGGCGAAGTGTCAAACTGTTCCAATGGCGGCCTGCCCAAAGTGCGACGGCTTTATGGAGGGTGTGAGTTTCGAAAAGCCTCGCGACTATCTCGAACTCGCCCGCAGGCTGATCTTCTTTGTCGACCAGGGCATCTTCGTTGTGAAAGAGTGCACCTGCCCGCTGCCGGAGCTCTTCAATCCGCAATGGCCCGCCGATATCGTCGAACACAACTTCCAATGCTCCGTTTGCGGCCGCTGCTTCCAACTCTTTGCCGATACCTACCACGGCCACGCCTGCTGGGGACTGACCGGCCCTCAAACCAAAGACCCGGCCCTCGCGGCAACAACCAGTTCGTAGTTCAGGGTTCGCAGAACTAAGCAAACTCTCTTGAACTAAGAATTACAAACTTCGAACATTGAACTTGCTAGAGCCACAGCGCCTTATGCCCGGGACACGGGTTTCCCGCGAGCTCCGTGAGCGTCTCCGCCAGTTCGAATCCGTACCGCGCGAAGTAGTAGGCAGCCCCGTGCACCCGTTCCTGCAGAACGCCGCCTGGATTCAGTGCCCGCTCGATTGCCTCGGCATGCTGCCCAAGCGCGCCCTCGCGCTGCAACTCGAAGTTCGCCGCCAGTCGTCGCAGCCGATTCATCTGGTAGCGCATCTTGCTCGCCGCCGTCTCCGCCGACCGCCCCAGCCCCGCATCCATCGACTTCATATGCTCGACCAGCTGCGTTAGCTCGGCGTCCAGCGCGTTTCCCGCCGAGGCCAGCTTTCGCTTGCCCTCCACCGGCATGGCTCGGGCCGCCAGCAACTGGGCCAGCGAATCCGCAGAATCTTTCAGCACGCGCTCCAGTCCAAGCTCATGCTTCCGCATCAGTTCGCCTATGGCCGGCTCAATCAGCGTTGCCGAAAGCCTCGGCTCCGCGGCGGTCACTCGTCCCAGGATGCGCTCATAGAGCACCGCCGACTGCGCAAAGTACGCGACCTCCGCCGGGCCGCCGGCAACCAGCGATGTCGCCAGCAGATAATCCTGAAACACCGGCCGCAGCAGCGCCGATGGCGAAATCCTCTCCGGCTCCGCCGACAGGATTCCCAGAAGATCCGTTGTCGTGAATCGCTCGCGCCCGGCCTGCCATAGCCCGTTCGGCTCTGCCGAAGTCGGCGCAATTCTCTTCAGGCCCAGCCGCGCCCGCGTGCGCGTGTCAATGAGGAACAGCAGGCTCGATTCCGGCGCCACTGCAACCTGCGCGTGATATCCCGCGGCCTCCAGCGCCTTGTTCCGCTCCACCAGTGCCGCGTGCAACTCGTCTGCACGCTCAACCGCCGCCCGCAGCACCGGCGCACCGATCCGGTGTACCTCTCGCCCAGCGGCATCTAGCACCAGCAGCCCCTGCGCCGAAAACGCCCTTCGGTAAAACTCCCCAAACGCCTGCCCGAAGGTCCTCCCGGGTTTGTACGCCGCCACGAGTGCATCCATCGCATCCGAGGTGCCCAGCAGTTCCCATGTCTGCTCCATCAGCGGCTCAATCGTCGTGTCCAGCACAACGCCGCCCACCGGTACCGAGTTCGCCGGCGCCTTGGCATAGAGCAGTTTGCGCAGCTCTTTTCTTGACGGAAATGTGACGTGGTTGATCTCGGCGAAGTCGTGGTCTTCCGTTGCTAACCAGAAAACGGCTACATGGGGACTGCCCGACGCAGTCGCCTGCCGCGCCCTGGCAAGTGCTGTCGCCGCCTTGAACGGAGTGAACAGCGGCCCGCCGAGCAACGCCACCTGCTGCCCAGTCACGACCGTCCCGGCCCCGGCCCGCAGCGCATCCAGCGCGGGTTGCGCCGCGGCCGAACTGTTCTGATCAGCCAGTACCTCGACAATTTGTTTCCAGTGGCCGGGGAGGGGACAACGTGCCTGCCACGCCGTCTCGCGCGGAAACGACGAGTAGAATGGCCGCACCTCCGCCGCTCCTGCGCAGTAGTCCAGGAATATCCGGCTCGCACCGGGAGCCACGTCGATGGAATAACACTCAGAACTCGGCAACGCGTACCTTCCGATTTTTCGATTGACCCCGGGTCCGCTTGGCTCCGGCTAAATATGGCTGAGTTAAGGATGCCATGCCGCACGTTTCCGATGCAGAAGTGCAGGCAGCAGGTAACGCCCAGTGCCCGTGCCTGCCCGCGGGGTTGTGTTCGGTCTGCTCCGGCACTGATTCGGACCGGATTAGGTGCTAAGGCGAGCGATCCCAGATCGACGGGGCCGCAGCGGTCCGATTTGTCTCGAACGGAGGGGTACGGAGGGGCTTTGTACAAGGTTCAGATCGCGGCGCGGCGCTTTCTGAAGGCCAGCGCGGTGAGCACCACGAAGAGAACAAGCGTGAGAAGCTGCGCAACCTTGAAGGGAGTTTCCGTCTGCGTGGGCGCAAGGGCGTGAAGCGACGGTACTTTCTCGAACGACTGCACGATCAGTACGAAGACATTGAAGTAGAGAGCTAGGGTGGCAGTGATGGCATAGGTGCCAGGCCACCCGCGCCGCCGCGCGATCATCGCCAGGGCCAGCACAATCAGGGAAAGAATTCCGATGACGATCCCCGGCGTGACGCCTTTGAATGGGAAAAGAAACCCCGTGAGACTGGTAAGCGCCGTGGTGACGAGGAAGAGAGCTGTCAGGGGCTTGAGGTCTCTTCCGCCGATCATGGCAAGCAGAACGAGGAGTCCGGCGGCGATAGCGATCAGGCTGATCGCCACGTGCAGGGTCGTGAATGCCTGGAGGCTGAGGCCAAGAACCATGGTGTGTCTCCTTTGGGGATCGAAATGCAAGGGGAGACCAGCGTTGTTCTCTCCGCGGGAACGATGGGCCGCCAGGGACTTTCAACGATCGAGAGAAGGGAATCGACTCTGCTGTCCGCTGGGGTAACCCTTGAGAGAAGCAAGACTACCATACGGTGCGAGCAAGCTCGCCACGAATCTCAAAAGACTCGATCGCTTCTTGCGTTACGGGCGCTCAGCCACCGGAATATATGTCGACGGGTACACCGGCCCGATATACTCTGCCCGCGGGCGAATCAGACGGTTATCGTCAAGCTGCTCGATGACATGTGCAGCCCAACCCGCAATGCGGCTCACCGCAAAAATCGGCGTGTAGAGATCGATGTCGATGCCGAGCGTGGCGTAGGTGGAGGCGGAGTAGAAGTCCACATTGGCGTTGAGCTTCTTTTCCTTGTTGATGTAGAGTTCGATGGCGCGCGACATCTCGTACCAGCGCGGCTGGCCGGCATCCCTGCCGAGTTTTTCCGACATGCGCCGGAGGTGCGTGGCTCGGGGGTCCTCAGTCTTGTAGACACGATGGCCGAAGCCGGAGATCTTCTGACGGGCGGCAAGCATTCCCTTCACGTACTCGACCGGATCTTCTCCCGCTTTGTCAATCGTGAGCAGCAGACGCATTACACCTTCATTCGCCCCTCCGTGCAGCGGGCCCTTAAGCGCGCCGATGGCGCCGGTGATGGCCGAGTGAATATCCGATAGAGTCGCCGCAATGACGCGTGCTGCAAAGGTGGAGGCGTTGAGTTCGTGATCCGCATGAAGAATAAGAGCGATATCGAGTGTCCGGGTTGCCGTCTCCGACGGCTTGACGCCGTTGAGCATCCACAAGAAGTTGCCGGCGTGCGAGAGGGAGCGGTCCGGGGGAATGATGTCGAGACCCTTGCGGATCCGGTCATAGACTGCGACGATCATTGCGATCTGAGCGGTAAGGTTGTACGCCTTGCGGACGTTGGCGTCGTGCGAGTTGTCCTTTTCGTCGGCGTCATAGAAGCTGAGCGCCGACACCGCGGTTCGCAGCACTTCCATGGGGGTAGCAGAGGTGGGAAATGTTTTGAGCAGATCGATGATCCGCTGGTCGAGCGAGCGCGCGAGCGCCAGTTGCGAGGAGAATTCGCGAAGGCCGAGTTCGCCGGGCAGGCGACCGTTCCAGAGAAGGTAAGTCGTCTCTTCGAATGTGGACTTTTCGGCCAGCTCGTGGATGTCAATGCCGCGATAAGCCAGCACGCCGGCTTCGCCGTCGATAAAACAAATTCCGGAATTGGCGGCAACAATTCCTTCCAGTCCCTTGCCAGCGACAGCGGTAGACATAGCCTTTGAAACTCCCCTCTTTGGGCGGTTTTTATACTTTGCGTTTCCGGAGATTCGCGGGCTCTAAGCGGGGCCCGGCGAAAATTGCGGTAATGCCTCTTTATAAACGAGCGATTCGAGAGTTGTCACGCCGACGGGCCGCTTCTGCGTGGCGTATCACGCTTCTTGGCCCTGCTTTGTTAAGCGTCATGAATCTCAACTTCGTCCGAAAGGGGTCGCGCAGATTTGCTCCATGTGCGAGTTGCAGTCGGTGGAACCGGTCTCATAAATGGGCCCTGTAAAAGGGCCAACTTTAAGGCCGCATGACGCTACAAGATCTCGGGACTTTATCCCCGGGGCCGTTGGATCGCTAACTTCTGGCGTGGGTGACGATGGTGGGACCGCCCACGCAGGATTCCGGACACAACGGCCCGGATTCCTCTATATTGCTCTGTAGTCTTCGGAACGCAAAACGAAGGCGAGGAAACGATTACGCCGGATTTTCCATGCTCGCGGAGACAAAAGCGACTGTCTCCCCGGTTGCGATTGGCCGGTGAACGGCGTCTCATAGAACAGAGGCCGGCAGTGGAAATACAGACGGAAAGGCTTCAGGAAACCAGCTCCTAAGGAGAAGGAACGAATGAGCGATGAGAGAACTACCGTTATCGAATCAGCCCCGGCGTATAGCGGAGCACTTCTGGGTGCGATTGCGCTTGCGGTTTTAGCTGCACTGGGCGGGCTCGTTTGGAGCTATGCGCTGAACAACCGTATTGCACACCAGGAAACGGCGTTGTCGGAAGCCAATCAGCAGAATGCCAAACTCGAGGCACAGCTGCGCGAAACGAATGCGCGCCTGCGGGTGGCGACCGACGAGCTTTCGAAAAGTGTCGGGTTGACACAGAAGCAGCTGGATGCGCGCGCAGCCGAGATCGTCCGTCGCGAGGCAGCGGACAACAAGCGCCTGGAAAGCGCGCAGGCGGAAACGGCGAAGCAGGTTACCGCTGTTCAAGGCGATGTTTCCACGGTGAAGACCGATGTGGGCGGCGTGAGAACAGATCTGGGCAAGACGCAGACTGACCTTGCCACCGCAGTGGCTCAGCTGACGACAATGAAGGGCGATCTGGACAGCCACTCCTCCCTGATTGCCCGGAATCGCGACGAACTGGAAGTGCTGAAGCACAAGGGCGACCGGAACTACTATGAGTTCTCGCTTGCCAGGGGCCAGAAGAAGCCGGTGGGCACGGTGAGCCTGGAGTTGAAAAAGGCGGATCCGAAGAAGAGCCGGTTTACGCTCTCGGTGTTCGCCGACGACAAGCAGTACGACAAGAAAGACCGGTACGTGAATGAGCCGTTGCAGTTCTATGCAGGGAAAGATCCGGCGCTGTACGAGATTGTCGTGAACAATGTGAGTTCCAAGAACACCATCACTGGCTATCTTTCTGCGCCGAAGGGTGCGCCGGTCCCGCCTAACGTTCAGTAAGGTCGCCTTTCGGCGTGAGCTTGAGCGCCGGAAGATACTGAAAGTTGAAGGTGTAGTCGAGCCCTTTGCGAGCTTCCAAGTCGGCTTTCGTCATCCGAAATGAGGAGACGAATGTGCCTTCTTTCGTCTCGCCCGGCTGGAGGGTGAGGTTGGGCGAGATCGGTGCGGCGTGCCACGCCATCAGCTGCGGGTAGGCCTGGAAAACGCGCTCGAAATCGGCTGGGGTGGCGGCGTAGCTCGAATGAACGCCGTCGGCCAGGGTCGCATTGGCGATGATCTGGTGCAGGAAGATCGGCTGCTTGCTCTGGTTATGCAAGCGAACGTGCGTGAACAACAGGACCTGATCGATCTGTTCTTTCGGAATCGCCGCGCCATTTGCGTCCCAGCCTGAGGTCTCCGAGTGCATGGGGTGCGCCCACATGTCGAGGATCTCGCCGGTCGCGGCAGGAGGCTTTTCGCCGGCGAGGACATAAATCGCAATCGCGATCGAGACCATCACGGCGGCAACAATCGTGGCAACGACGACATGGCTGGTTCCCTTGGTATAGGACTCACCACTCGCAGGATCACTCCTGGACTCTTGCTGAAGCAGGCTCATAGCGCCCCCATATTAGCTCTACCCGGCTGAAACACGCTATATGCATTGAGGATGCAGCCCGGTTACGCCGGGTTGCGCGGGCTGTTACCTGCGCGGGCGCAGGACAGCAAGAAATTCAGCAGGAGGAAGGGTGTTCAGGACATCCGCTGCACCAAGCCAGGCGCGGCGAAGCTGGCGGACACCGTATCTCCAGTCGCCGACGGCGCGAGTGATGTGGGCGTCGGTGTTCATAACAATCTTGCAGCCGCACTCCTTTGCGAACCGCAGATCGCGGTCGCTGAGGTCGAGCCGTTCCGGAGATGCGTTGTGCTCCACCGCAACGCCGAGCTCGGCACATTTGCGCAGAACCGCGCCGGTGTCGAACTGGTAGGGCTCACGCCGCAGGAGCTGTCGGCCGGTGGGATGGCCAAGAATGTGGACGTTAGGATTCTCGACCGCGCGGAGGATCCGGGCGGTCATCTCGTCTCGAGGCTGCTCGAAGCGGCTGTGGATGCTGGCAATCACAACGTCCATCTGGGCCAGCACTTCGTCGGAGAGGTCGAGAGCTCCATCGGCAAGAATGTCCACCTCGATGCCGGTGAAGATGCGGATGCGACTCTCCATCTGCTTGTCGACCTCACGGATGCGCTTCAGGTGCTCAAGGGCCCGCTCATCGTCGAGGCCGTTAATCATGGCCAGGTTCTTCGAGTGGTCGGTGATCGCGATGTACTGCATGCCGCGGGCGATGGCTGCTTCAGCCATCTCAGCGATGGAGTTGTGGCCGTCGCTGGCGGTGGTGTGCATGTGGAGATCGCCCTTGATGTCCGACGCTTCGATGAGACAGGGCAGGTCACCTTTTGCCGCGGCCTCGATTTCGCCGAGGTTCTCGCGCATCTCAGGAGGAATCCAGTCCATCTCGAGAGCGGCATAGATCTCTTCTTCGGTAGCACTTGCAACAACGGACTCGTCATTCAGACGCGACAGAGACCATTCGCTGAGGGTGTAGCCCATCTTGAGCGCGCGCTGGCGAAGGGCGACATTGTGGGCTTTGGAGCCGGTAAAGTACTGAAGAGCTGCGCCATAGCAATCCGAAGGGAGCAGGCGGACGTCGACCTGGAGGCCGTTTGCAATGTGGAAGCTGACCTTGTTTTCTCCCTTGGCGATCATGTCGCGGATTCCCGAGTATGCGGCGACGTACTCTACGGCGGCGTCGGTGTTCTGTTGCGCACAGGCCGGACCGGTGACAAGCAGGTCGAGGTCGCCCGCGGTTTCGCGGCCCCGCCGCATGGATCCCGCGGGCGTGACGCGGTCGATTCCGTCGAAGGCAAGGAGATAAGCCGTTAGGCGATCGGCGGCATCCTCCGCGTCGTCGAGCCGGAAACGCCCTGCCGAGCGGCGGTATTCATCGATGCCCTTTCGGATTTTCTCGATCTGTTTTTCTCCCATGCGGGGAAGGCCCTTGAGCCGTCCGGCATCGATGGCCTCAGCGAGCTGATCGATGTTCCCGATTTTTCCGGCATCCCAAAGCAGCGCGACGGTCTTGGGGCCCATGCCCGGAAGTTTGAGGAGTTCGAGCAGACCGGCTCCGTACTTGGTAAGAAGCTGATCGCGCAGAGGAAGCGACCCTGTCGAGACAATCGACTGAATGTTCGCAGCCATGCTCTTGCCGATGCCCGGAATCGCGAGAAGCTGGGCGACATCGGCGGAGGCGGCTACCAGGTCAGCGGTCGTCTGTTCCATGGCGTCGGCTGCATTGCGATAGCTACGGACGCGGAAGCCGTCGGCGCCGTCGATCTCCATGAGATCGGCCGTCTCTTTGAGCAGGCCGGCCATCGTGACGTTATCCATCGCGCAGATTCCCCGCGATTATAGTGGTTCCACAAGTCGCTGTATCCCGAAGCCACGATGCGCAGTGGCTTATTCCTCAAGAAAAATCCACCCTCACTGAAACTGAACAGGCCACGTAAAACTGTGGAACCGCTCTAAGTATCAGTCACAAAATCAGGAAATACGAGGGGGGAGCGAGAGATGGGAGAAGAAGGGCCAGAAAAGGCTTCGCTTTTGCGGCCCTGTGAGGTCAGGATAACTGCGTGTTGATTGGGGTTAATCAGGAGCAGGGCTCGGAACATTGAAATTCGTCGCCACCTGTGCGGTGGGTCAGAATAAACGCACCAGCTTCTCCGGTTACTAAGCTGCGTTATGGGTGGCAGCGTCTCTCAGCCGGACAACTGCGTCCGCCTGAGGGCCTTTCTGCCCTTGGACGATGTCGAATTCCACGTCATCGCCCTCCTTCAGGGTCTTGTAACCATCCAACTGGATTGCCGAGTAGTGAACGAAAACATCTGGCCCGTCATCACGTCCGATGAATCCGTAGCCCTTGGCGTTGTTGAACCACTTCACCTTGCCTTTGTACTGAGCCACAGGGTTTTGCCTTTCTTGCCTCGTATAGAGTTCAGTGAGCAGATAAACCGGGGAAGCCCACCTTACGTCTATGACGCTCGTTCTCGGACAAAGGTTTATTGCATGTAAGCAGAAGATTTACAAAATGGGACCGGACTGACGGCCTTGCGCCGTCGCCGCAGCCCGAAATGACTGAAATCATTGAGTAAGGAAAAATGCTTACGCTACTTTTTGCGCGTTCGCGCGATGCGCCGAGCGTAGAGCAGCACGCTGCAAAGTGTCTTTCCGTCCTTGATGGCGCCTTTTTCAATCATTTTCAGGATCTCTGAGAGTTTCACCAGCCGGAACTCGATGTTTTCGTCGTCTTCCGGGTGAGCGTCGCCCGCCATCAGACCCTCTGCGAGGAAAACCTTCATCGACTCACCCAGAAAGCCGGGGCTGCCATAGTACTCGACAAGCGGCTGCCATTTGCGAGCGCGGTAACCGGTCTCCTCTTCCAGCTCGCGCTGCGCGCCCGCCAACGGCTCTTCGCCCGCATCAAGCTTGCCCGCAGGCAGCTCCCACAGGAACTGCTGCGCTGCATGGCGGTACTGCCGCTCCATCACGACCCAGGGATCGCTCGCGTTTTTTGACTTGTCGATGGCGAGAATAACGACGCTGCCGTTGTGGCGGATGACGTCGCGCTCGCTCGGCTTGCCGCCGGGCTCGATCAGCTTGTCGTGCAGCACGCGGAAAAGCGGCCCCTCGTAGACGACCTCGGAGCCTAGTAATGTCTCAGCTTCTTCGGCTGGATTTCCGGCAGCTTTCTTCCCGGTGGTTGTTCGGGTCTTGCCTGCGGCGGACTTCTTTGACGCGGCCTTTTTGCTGGCGAGCTTCTTTGGCATGCAGGAACAGGTCTCCTTGTGCAGTCCAGAGAAGTATATTGCGGAAGCAGGGTTCAGGGTTCAGGGATCAGGGTGCAGATAGAGGCGCAAGAATAAATAAACAGAAAGCCTTCATCAGTCATCAGTCTCCGATATCTGTTCTCTGACCCCTGAACCCTATCTATCCACCGCAACCGCAGCTTCGCGCCAGCACCTCCGCAAGATGCAGCGCCGGCTTGTGTCCGAGCTGCGCGATCTGTTCGCGGCAGCTGAAGCCGTCGGCCACAAGAATCGTCATCGGCCCTGCCGACTCCACCGCCTGGAGCAGGCCGTCCTGCGCAATGGTCTTCGAGACCTCAAACTTATCCGCCTCGAATCCGAACGGCCCAGCCATTCCGCAACACCCGGCTTGGATCGCCTCAACTTTCGCACCCGCCTGCTCGAGCAGCGCAATCTCGCTCGCCGGCCCGCCAAAGACCGCCTTGTGATGACAGTGCCCGTGCACCAGCACGTGAGCGCCCGCGAGCCGCCCAGGCACCCATTCTGGAGCCCGGTCGGCAAGCCAGTCGGCAAGGAGCCAAACCTGCTCTCTCAGGCGCTTCGCCCGGTTGTCGTCGGGAAAGAATTCCAGCAACTCGTCCTTGAAGACGCTCGCGCAACTCGGCTCGAGAAAAATGAACGGAATACGTTCCTCGATCTGCGACCCCATGCGATCGAGCACGCGCTTCAGATAACCGCGCGCATGATCGAGAAATCCGAAATCGTAAAGCGGCCGACCGCAGCAGAGATGCGCGCCTGGAACCTCCACTTCAAATCCGGCCTCCGTCAGCACTGTCTCCGCTGAGGCAAGCGTCTGCGGATGATAGTAGTTGTTCCAAGTATCCGCCCACAGGAGGACGTGCCGTCCGTGCGCTTGCGCTTCGTGTCCAGCACCATTTTTTGTTCCTCGCGATTCCCGAAAGCTCCGAGCGGCCAGCCGCGGCAGCTTCCGCTCCTGTGCGACCCCGACGATTCTCTTGACGGTCGGGCCCGTCAACGATCCCGTCAGAATCGCGTTCGTCAGCCTGGGTGCTATCGATCCCATTTGCGCGAGCTTGTCTGCAAACCCGAAGACATAATGATGCAGCGGATGCAAATGACCGTTGTAGTGCTGTGCCAGAAACTCAGCCTTGTACGCCGCCATATCCACCTGCACCGGACACTCTGTCTTGCACGCCTTGCAACTCAGGCACAAGTCCAGCGCCTCATGCACTGACGCGCTTTCGAAGCCCTCCGTCTTGAGCGACCCCGCCAGCATCTCCCACAGCAAATGCGCACGCCCGCGCGTCGAATGCTTCTCATCGCCCGTTGCACGATAGCTCGGGCACATCACGCCACCCTCGGTTTTGCGGCACGCGCCCACGCCGACGCAGCGCTCCGACGCCCGCTCCATCGATCCGCCCTCGCGCGCAAATGCGAAGTGCAGTTTCGAATCGACAGACAGGCTTCCGTCCGAGCCTTCTTTCTGACGCGGCCTCGCCGAAGTCGATTGGCCCCGCCGCAGTTGGTGGCGGAGATTCTCGATCGGATCGTAGACGCGCACTCGGTCCATCAGCTTGCCGGGATTCATCCGGTTATCCGGATCCCACAGCGCCTTGAATTCGCGGAAGGCCTCCATCAGCTCCGGCCCGAACATCTTCGGCAGCAGCGCAGCGCGCGCCTGACCGTCGCCGTGCTCGCCGCTTAGCGACCCGCCGAATTCCAGCACCACGTCCGTTGCGCGGTCCAGAAACTCCCGGAACTTGCGCAGACCCTCTTCGCTGCAGAAGTCGAAGTTGACTCGCATGTGTACGCATCCCTGGCCGTAGTGGCCGTAGAGCGGCGTGCTGTAGTCGTACTCCGCCATCAGCTTCTTGATTGCGCGCAGATATGCGCCAAGCCTCTCCGGAGGAACAGCTGCGTCTTCCCAGCCCTCGTGTCGATCGGGCTCGCCCGGCACGAACACCACCGCTCCCAAAGCGGATTCTCGGACGTACCAGACACTCTCAGCCTCCGCAGGAGTGCAGATATGCGCGATCGGTTTCACCGGCCATGACTGCGATGATTCGGCAATCTTCAGCGCTTTGGCCTGCGCCTCCTCAGGAGAAGCCGCGCCCATCTCCACCAGCAGAAAGTTGAGTCCCGACGGCAGCTTCTGTAACTGCGCAGACGCCAGCCCTTTTCTCTGCATGAAATCAACCAGCATCTGGTCGAAGCCTTCCAGACCGATCGGCTTGTGTTCCAGTGCGGCAGGCACCGCATCTGCGGCATCAAAAGGATCCTGAAACGCCAGCACCGTAAGCACACGATGCTGCGGACTCTCGGTCAGGTTCAGCGTCGCCGAAAGCACCGTCGCGCACGTTCCTTCGCTGCCCACCAGGGCACGCGCCAAGTTGAATCCGTTCTCCGGCAGAAGTTCATCGAGGTTGTATCCCGACACGCGTCGCGGAATCCGCGGGAACTTAGCCCGCACCAGTCCCGCATAGCGGTCCCTGATATGCTTCAGCCCCGCGTAGATCGCACCTCTACGCCCTCCGGCGCGAATGATGCACTCAAGTTCCTCGTCGCTCGTCCGGCCCACTGTCATGCGCGTGCCGTCATAGAGCACGACATCGAGGCTCTCGACGTTATCGACGACCTTGCCGCCCATCAGACCGTGTACGCCGCAGCTGTTGTTGCCGATCATGCCGCCCAGCGTGCAGCGCGAGTGCGTCGCCGGATCCGGAGCATAGGTCAGCTCATACCTCTCCGCCGCATTGCGTAACCGGTCGAGCACAACGCCGGGTTCCACGGTCGCCAGCTTGACGCCTGGTTTGATCGACGTAATTGCATTCATGTATCGGGAGAAGTCGAAGACAACCGCAACGTTCGTGCATTGCCCGGAAAGGCTGGTTCCGCCACCGCGCGGCAACACCGCCGCCCCCACAGCCCGGCACGCGTCCAGCGCCGCCTCCACGTCCGCGGCATCGCGCGGCAGAATCACGCCGACAGGCAGCTGCCGGTAGTTCGACGCATCCGTGGCATAGAGTGCACGCGAACCGGCGTCAAACAACACATCGCCGCGCAGCTTCGATCTGAGCCGCGACTCCAGCTCACGATGTGCATCGAAGCCCTCGTGATCGAGACGAGGCTGATTCAGAATAGTGAAGATTCCCACGCAGGAAATGGTAGCGCGCCGGAGCTGGGCACCAGGCAGCTGTCTTACGAATCGTCACCGACGCATTGTGGCAGGACACGACTTTATCGGGGTCCCAGGCGACAGGTCTTCGTCGCTGGGGTGATTGAGTCGCGCCGAAAAACGATGGGCTTTAGCCCTTGAGGGATGCTTTTGGCCTCCGGAGCTGTGACGACTCGATTCGTCCCACACTGCCTAGCACCTTACCGTCCCGGCCACTCCTCAACGACGATCCCCAGATCATTCAGCTGCTGGATCGCCGCCTCCACATTGCGTCGGGTCTTTGGCCGGTCCTTCGCAACTACGCCGGGCATTTCGGCAAGAGCGACCACGCGGCCGTAGCGCCACGCGCCCTGCGGCAATGCGACAATCGCCTCCGCAAGGTCGCTCGGCCGGATCTGGATCTCCTGCCGCCTCGCAGCCTCGGGTCGCAGCATCGTGCCCTTGCCAACATCGCTTGGATTCGCGTCTGCCTGAACGATCCGGAGGTTAATCGTATCCGGTCCGACCGCCAGAAATGGATTCGCCCACGCCGCGGCATCGTGAACATCCACATAGAGGCTCTTTGTCGGCAGCGAAATGCGGGACAGTGCCTCGCGCTGCTGATCGCGGATCGTAGCGCGCGCCTGCGCGGCCGCCTGGGCCTGTTGCTCGGCATTCACGGCGTTTTTGGCGACACCGACGACGGCCTGCTCCTCTTTGTGGCAGGCAATAAGACAGACCGCGAGTAAACCGGCCATCGCTGCAAAAGAAGCAGCTTTTGAGGGAAGAATCACCCTTCAAGAATATCAGCAAGCGAGAATTTGCCCCCCATCCGTTAGTGCTGGGACTTAAAGGCGGCGAAGAAGCTCGTGGACCAACAAAACCTGTCATTCCGACCGACCAACTTGAAGGAAGGAACCTGCAGTTGCTTTATTGTCGCGCCCTAATCAAGCCCTACTCGCTTTTCCAGACCGGTGTCCGCTTCTCTAGGAAAGCCTGCGTTCCCTCTGCCTTGTCGGCTGTGTCGCAGAGCCTGCCGAAGCGCTCTGCCTCCCGCAGAAGCGCAAGATCCAGCGGCAGATCCAGCCCCTCGTCCACCACGCGGATCGTCTCGGCAACAGCCAGCGGCGCCTGCGCGGCAATCTCGTGCGCCAGTGTTTCGGCCCGGGGCATCAACTCGGCTGCCGGCACAACCTCATCCACCAGCCCGATCCGCAGCGCCTCGTGCGCATCGATGATTGCGCCGGTCAGAAGCAGCTTCAGCGCCGCTCCCCGCCCTACAAGCCGCGGTAGCCGCTGCGACCCGCCGTACCCCGGAATCACTCCCAGCTTGATCTCCGGCTGCCCGAACTTGGCGTCTTCGGCAGCGATCCGCAACGTACACGCCATTGCCAGCTCGCATCCGCCCCCAAGTGCGAATCCCCGAACACAGGCAATCACCGGCTTTCCCAGCGTCTCGATCTTCCGGAAAACTGCCTGCCCGCGAAGGGAGAATGACTTCCCTTCGCTCTCTGTAACCGCAGCCAGCTCCCGAATGTCGGCCCCCGCGGCAAACGCACGCGCGCCTGACCCCGTGACCAGGATGGCGCGCGCCTCTGAGTCGTCCCGCAACTGATTGAAAGCCGCATCCAGTTCCGCAAATGTCGCTGCGTCCAGCGCATTCAGCACTTTAGGGCGGTCCAGTGTGACTACGGCCAGGGGAGGGTGTCTCTCCACGCGAATGTTTTCGTAGTTCATGCGAAAACGAGAGTAGCAGAACCGCCCCGCACAAAAGGAAAAGGGCGGCACCGTGATCGGTCCGCCCTTGGAATCTTGCCAGAGAGTACCAGCAACTTTCAGGAGGCATCCTTAGAGTAGTGAACACGAGGCACTGCGTCTTGAGTCATTTGGACGACCCGAATCTCCACCCTTCGATGGAGAATTTTGCCAACAATCGAAAGCACTTATAGGATTCCGGCCTCGTGGGCTCATAATCGGTGTAAGTGCTACCCATTTCGGACTAAGCGAACTTGCCGCAAGCTGAATCGAATCCGACAACCTCGTCGACCTGCGTCCAGCTCAACCCGGTCCGGACGAAATCCCCAGCCCGCGGCGTCCCCCGCCTCATCGCGACCCTCTTCGCCATCGCCTCTGCGGCCTTTGCTCTTGAACCCACCACCTCTCTGGCCAGCTACGGACGCCAGTCGTGGGTCATGGAGAACGGGCTCCCGCAGAACACCGTGCAGGCGCTTGCTCAGACTCGCGACGGCTTCATCTGGCTTGGCGCCGAAGTTGGCCTAGTGCGCTTTGACGGCAACAGCTTTGTCCACTTCGATCAAAACTCGAATCCCGCTCTCCCGGGAAACGACGTTCAATGTCTTCTCGCCACCGAAGATGGTGCCCTCTGGGTCGGCACCACCGACGGGCTCGCCCGGTTGCAGAACGGCGCGGTCACGAACTTCACCACCGCCAATGGACTGCCGGCAAATGATGTCCGGTCTCTGGAGCAAAACCCCGATGGCACGGTATGGATTTCGACGAGCAAGGGAGATGTCAACGCAACGAGAGATCGAGTCGTTCCGGGTGAGGTCACTCAACCCAACCGAAAGGTTTTGTTTAAGGCTGCGTTTCGCGGTGGCAGCTGGGCCTATGTCACCCCAACTTCGGGCACGTTCGGTCAAGGCGACAAAACAGAGGCCCGCCTGACGGTTGGGAAGGAACTGCCAGGGACCCGCATCCAGACCGCTTACGCCGATCGCGAAGGCGATCTGTGGATCGGCACCAACGGCGGCCTTGTCCGCTATGCCTTCGGTAAACTCGAGCGCTTCCCCGTTACAGATCCGCTCGCTACGGCGTCAATCCTTTCTATCCTCGAAGACCGCGAGGGCAATCTCTGGGTCGGCACTGAAACCGGCGGCCTCCACATCCTTCGCGACGAACGCTTCCGCACCCTCGGGACCCGCGATGGCCTCTCATCCGACGCCACCACCACCGTCGTCGAAGACGGCACGGGCACGCTCTGGGTCGGCACCAGCGGATACGGCCTCAACGCAGTGACGCGCAGCGGCGTCGGCTTCGGCAAGATCAAGATCTACACCGCGCATGACGGCCTCACCAGCGAAATCATCCTCTCCGTCGCTGCCGCACCCAACGGCGACCTCTGGGTTGGCACTCCCGACGGCCTCAACCGCATTCGCAAAGGGACCATCAGCGCCTACACCACCGCTGACGGTCTCCCCGACGACTTCATTCGCTCGCTCCTCGTCGACGCCGATGGCTCGCTCTGGATTGGCACACGTCGCGGTCTGGCCCACATGACTGTCTCCGCAGAGGGAACACATATCGACACATTCACACAATCCACCGGTCTTGGCAGCGACCTGGTCGGCGCAATGGCCCGCGATACACACGGAAACCTGTGGGTGGCCACACTTGCCGGTCTTTCTCGACTCAGCGGCGGCGCCAGGCCGGCAATCACGAACTTCACCTCGGCAAACGGGCTCTCGAACAACGTCATTACATCCCTGCTCGCGCGCGGCAATGGCACTCTGTTGATCGGGACCCAGGGCCGCGGATGGAATCTGTGGGATGGACAGCGGTTCTCATCTGCCGCCGAAAGCGGACTCAATCAGACATCGATTCACGCTATCCTTGACGACGGCAAAGGCCACCTCTGGTTCGCGACCGCCAACGGCATTGCGCGCTGCGATTGCGACATGGCAGGCGGCTGTTCTCACTGGATGGAATTCGGTCCTGCCGACGGTCTACGCAGCCGCGAGATCGCGACCAACAGCCATCCCACCGCATGGCGCTCGCCTGACGGCCTCCTCTGGTTCGCGACGCCGAAAGGCCTCGTCCAGGTGGACCCGGCGCACTTCCCAGTCAACGGCGTTCCGCCGCCCGTCGCTCTCGTTCGTTTCGCCGCAGATGACGTGGATCAGAGGCTGAACGACAAAGCGCTCAAGGTCCCGGCCGGACACAATCACTTCCAGTTCGATTACGCGGGCCTGAGCTTCACCACGCCGCAGAAGGTGCGGTACCGCTACATGCTCGATGGCTTCGATCACCAATGGACAGATGCCGGTGCGCGCCGCTCTGCTTACTACACCAACATCCCGCCGGGACACTACACTTTCCGCGTTCAGGCAGCCAATAACGACGGCGTCTGGAACACGGAAGGCGCAGCTCTTGCCTTTTCGCTGCAGCCCCACTTCTATGAGACAGTCTGGTTTTACATCCTGCTCACGCTGATGGCCGCCGGTCTTGTCCGGTTACTGCTTCGCCTGAGGTTGTTGCGCGCGCAGCGCGAGTTCAGCGCTGTTCTGGCGGAGCGCAATCGCATCGCGCGTGAGGTCCACGACACTCTTGCGCAGGGGTACGTCGGCGTCTCAGTCCAGCTTGAGGTTCTTGCCGAACTCCTGCGCCACAAAAACGTTGACGCGGCAATCCAGATGCTTGATACAGCCCGCCAGAACGTCCGCGAAGGGCTCGCCGAGGCACGGCAGTCCATCTGGGCGTTGCGTTCGCAGGATAGCGGCGAAAACACGCTTCCGGTCAGGCTTCGCCGCGCCACCGAGCACGCAAACGGGCACGGTGTCGAAGCGACCTTCAGCTTGTACGGAGCCTATCGCCCGATGCCGGCGGAGATGGAACGCGAACTTCTCCGCGTGGGCCAGGAGGCCATCCATAATGTGAAGAAGCACTCCGGCGCCAGGCATTTGTCCGTGCAACTGGAGTATGGACCGGCAGAGATCGCACTCATGGTCCGCGATGACGGCCGCGGATTCGAAACGGGGAACGGCGCAAATTCTCCCCCTGGCCACTTTGGATTGACCGGGATGCGGGAGCGAGCAGACGCAATTGGAGGCACTCTCGAGGTGACCAGCGAACCGGGATCCGGCACGACCGTGCGTCTGCAGGTGATCACAGTCAAGGACGAAAAGGAAAGGTCGGGAGAGTGATGGCAGCACAAGAGACCATACGCGTTCTGGTGGCGGAAGATCATCACGTTGTCCGCCAGGGACTCGTGGCGTTGCTCAAGGTCGTGCAAGGCATCGAAGTAGTCGGCGAGGCAGCCGACGGCGTCGAGGCTATTGCGCAGTTCAGGAAATGCCAGCCCAACGTAACGCTCATCGATCTGCGGATGCCGCGTCTGTCCGGCGTCGAGGTCATTCAGCGCATCCGCATGGAGACGCCCCAGGCGCGATTCATCGTGCTGACGACCTATGACGGCGACGAGGACATCTATCGCGCTCTGCAGGCGGGCGCGCGCGCCTATCTCCTGAAGGGCATGACCACGGATGATCTCGTTTCGACCATCCGCACCGTGCACGCCGGCAAATCGCATATTCCGCCCGCCATTGCTCAGCGCCTCGCCGAGCGCGTCGGCACCGAGGAGCTTACGCCGCGCGAGTTCGATGTGCTTGAGCAGATTGTGCACGGCCACAGCAATAAGGAGATCGCCACCGCTCTCGACATCTCCGAAGCCACGGTGAAGACACACATCAACAGTCTTCTCGGAAAACTCGGCGTCACCGATCGAACCCAAGCCGCTACTGCTGCGATTCAGCGCGGCATCGTTCCGCTCGAATCGCTAAGAAAACCAAAGCCATGAAAAATCAGAAGACCAAGGGCACAGAAAGTCAGAAAAATGAAGTCATAAAAAGGGTGATCATGAAACGCACTATTCTCTTTGCATTTTCTGTTTTCCTTGCGAGTTCTATGGTTTACGGGCAGAGGGCCAGCTGGCGGCAGGCCTCCGACTCAGAACTCGCCTCGCTGCTGCCGGCCCGCGCTCCCGTCGTAAAAGAGCACATCGAGACAGAGATGCGCACGGCCAGCGGTATCGCCGACGCGCGCGGACACTACATCGCCGGCGTGGTTCTCATCACCGCGGGCTACAGCGCCGAAGGCAAATACTCGCACTATCTTGTTGTTCAATGGCCACTGAAGGCCGGCGGCGTGGAACTGAAGCCCGGCGACTATGTCTTCGGCTACACCCATGAGGGCGACGTGCTCAGGGTGCACTTCAACGAGGCCGCGACAGGCGCGCTCGTGGGAACAACCGATGCCCACTTGATGCCCTCGATCCGAGGCGTTACCGAGGTGCACATCTGGCCCCCGAACACAAAATCCGTCATCCAGATCGGCCGATTTGCCATTCCCTACGAGCTCGGTGATCAATAGCTGATCAAGCTCTCAGCCTTCATGGAATAGAACCGGAGAACGACATGTCCTGGTTTCTACTCGCCTGGCAGAGAGCCCCCGACCTCGTGCTCGCAATCGTAATCGTGATCTTCAACCAAAGTTGCGAACGCCGAGAGCAAATCATCTCAGTCAGAGTTTGCTCATGAGGAGAAAATCGCTCGCGGTCCCGCGTAAACAGTGCTTGCCTCAATCGCAGGGCAAGGGCACAAGGCAGGCCACAAGACTTGTGGACTGCTTTTCTCCAATTCAATTGGCACGGAAAGATTTATCCGAGTAGCGGATACGGGGTCTGTGATGGCGGATACATTCCGATGTGACTCTCTTGGATAGTCTGAGTCTCGGTGAATTTGGACCGTCATGGTCTCGAATGCGCTGAAGGGAGATCGCCATGCCGGAGAGTATTGAGAGGGGCCTAGCGTCGGCAAAATGCAACTCTTCGATGCAGCTCACGCGCGGCGCGGATTATGCGGTGCGCGTGATGGTGCATCTCGCAACGCTACCGGAAGGCAGGCGCGCGCGATTGCACGAACTGGCCGACGCGGCCGAAGTTCCGGAAAGCTTTCTCTCCAAGGTGCTGCAGGCCCTCGCAGGCGCCGAACTGATCTCGTCGCGCCGCGGAAAAACCGGCGGCTTTGCGATCCTTCCTCGAGGACGCGAAGCCTCCATGCGCGAGGTCATTGAAGCAGTCGACGGCCCCATTGCCCTCAATGTCTGTCTGAATGCAAGCATCGGCTGCGAACGCAGAGCCTGGTGTCCCGCACATCCAGTCTGGGCCCGCGCCCAACGCGCCATGCTCGACGTGCTGATGGGTATCTCCGTCACCGAAATGGCGGCGAGACTCCCCGCGCGTTCCAACTTTTACCCAGGACGCTAGCGACCACCGCCGTCTTGTTCCCTCGGTTCCTTGTTCACTTGTCTGCCGGTTTTTCTACAATCGTTCTTTGCTCACAGAATCCCAACGCGAACGCTTCGACGTGGTGCTGGTATCGCCGCGCAATCCCCTGAATATCGGCGCGGTGGCCCGCGCCATGGCGAACTTCGGGTTTGCCGATCTGACCGTCGTCGCGCCCTACGAACCGCATTGGCGCGAGGCGCGCTCCGCCGTCGGCGCGCCCGACCTTCTCAAGAACGCGCGCGAGTTTCCCACGCTCTCCGAGGCGGTTCGCGACTGCACTCTCGTGATTGGCACCGGCACGTTGACGCACCGCAAACCGGAACAACAAGTCGTTCGTCTCAATGAATCGTCGCAGTTTCTCAAGCCCGAGCTTGACGGCGGCGGCCGCGTCGCGATCGTCTTCGGACCCGAAAAGCACGGGCTCACCCGCGAAGATCTCTCTTACTGCCACGTATTCGTCGAGATTCCCACCGATCCACAGCAGCCGTCAATGAATCTCGGACAGGCGGCGGCAGTTTGCCTCTACGAGCTTCGAGTTCGCCTGGCTACGGATCCGCATCATCCCGGTCCGCGACGGCAAGTGCAGGCAGCAGAACACACCAGCTCACCAACCTCGGGAAACCTGGACATATTGGCAGAGCTGATCGAGCAGGTTATGGTCGTCGCGCACTATTCACCAAAAACGATGCAGGCGGCGAATCGACACGACCTGCGCCTGATGCTGCGCAGATTGCATTTCGATGCAGCAGACATCCGCCGTGCGCTCGGGCTCTTCCGTCGAATTCTGTGGCGATTCAGACACACTCGGCCGTGATGTTTCGTATACTGCCGGTGACTTAAATTACCAGGCATCCTTCCGCCAGTGGATGCAATCTTCCTACATTGAGCCAGAATTACCATTGAGCCAAAATCACATCGGGTCAAAAGGTGACTGGATGCACAAGCTTAACGATGTTCTTCAGGCAGAATCCGTTGGATTGAAGCCGATCGGCTTCTTTGCGGTGGCATTCGGAATCTATCTGGCTGCCGCAACCGGTTCTGCGCCTGGCCAGACGTCTGCATCCCAGCCCGCCGGCGCGGCAACAAACCCGCTCTTGCGCGCGGGCGCCTTCTCAGTTCAAACCGCTGACGGTGAGATCCAGGAGGACCAGCTGAAACAGCTGCTTGTTGGCAAGACGCTGTATCTCCGCAGCGGATATCTCGACAATAACCTCGAATTCGATGAATGGGGAAGGCTTACCAACCGTTCCCCGCAGGGTTCGTTCACGCTGAACGAGATCCAGATTGGCAAGGTAAAGCTTTCCAGGCACAGATTGGAACTCGAGGGTGACCGCTATGGCTTGCACTTTCCCGGTGCCACGCCGAACGAGGACCCGTCTTCGGCAACCAACAAGGTGAAGATCACGCCGAAGAAGAAGACGGTGCGAATCTCGTTCGATCGCGAGCGGGTTGAGATCCCGAAAAAGAAGAAGGGAAAAAACGAGGCGGACGCGAGCGGCGAACAGCGCACTCCAAGGACTGCCCCCGCGAATGCAGCCTCAACCCAGCTCGTGGATCAACCGCCGAGAGACAACAAAGCAACCACTACAACGTCACCGGCTCACTCTTCCCAGATGCTTTTGGCAGCACTGGACAAAGTGTTTTCGTACGGAATCGATGACAGGATGGTCAAGTCAATGCCCGACTTCTGGAAGCTCTATTTCCAGGCTGTGGCGGCAAAACAGGACTACAAACCGGACGATCCCGGAGTCTACCGGCAGAACAACGTAGATCAGAAAGCGAGGCTGATCTCCACGCTCGACCCGCCGTCAAATGAGTTTGCCCAAGCCAACGAAGTTGCCGGTATGGCTCTGTATCACGCGGTTGTCGGAAGCGACGGAAAAGTCGAGAAGGTAGTTGTCGCCCGCCCTATCGGATTCGGCCTCGACGAGAATGCCGAGCAGACCATTCAGAAGGCTGTGTTTCAGCCCGCGGTAAAAGCGGGCAAGCCGGTGCCGGTAGCGCTGGATCTGGTGGTTTCCTTCCGCATCTATTCGAAACGCACCTCGCAGCTAACCCAGGAGACGGACGGCGGCCATACGCGTGTGCTGCCCGGTCCCTACACCGTGCAGGAGCAGCCACAGGCCACGCAGCAGCCTCAACCCTCTCAATCGCCTCAGTAGATGTGGCCAGTTCGGAGCCTGGAGCTACGTCGCCGCGGGTTGCCACAGTTCTACGCGATTGCCTTCCGGATCCCAGATCCAGGCAAATCGCCCATACGGGTGGTCTTCCCGTTTTGGATCGATACGCACGTTGGCAGCCGCGAGCTGCGTGAGCAGGTCATCGAGATTATCGACGCGAAAATTCACCATTGCCTGCTGGGGGCCGTCCCCGAAGTAGCCCGTATCCGCCGGAAAGTGGCAAAAGAGGGTCATCCCGGCTGCCTCGGGTCCGTCAAATGCGAGCCCACCCGGGCTGCGCGGAACCCCAAGATGCGTGCCATACCACTCCGCAAGCGCCTTCGGGTCTTGAGACTTCAGAAAGATGCCGCCGAATCCAACTGCCTTCGCCATTGCTACTCCTCCTGCTGAAGAATCTGCTCCAGTTTCTGCTTATGCTTGGCCTGGCGACCGGTGCGCGGCTTGTCTTCCACCACGCGCGCAGGTTTAGGTTGGCCCACGCGCTCGCGCGCATTTGCCTTCACGGCCTTCGTGGCCGAGAATCTGCCCAGCTTGCGTTTCGCCATCGCTAGGATGAGTATGGAGTAGTTCGGGCCAGAGAGAAAGTACCTGGAACTTATTTGCGAATGCTCTGTCGCGGAGTTTCTCTACGGCGGGGCTTTTTTCGCTGAAGTGGAGCGGTGAAGATGGAAGAAAGGGAGTTTTTCAACGAGACGACCGAAACGCGTACCCACAATCTGACCTGCCCGAAATGCGGGCAAGCCGGCGACTACAAGGTAACCTGGGTGGTCAGGCGCAAACGGGCTCAGCTTCCGCGCAACGCTGACGAACGCGACCGCGCCAAATTCGCCAAAGCTCAGTCCTACATGGTGCGACGGGACGACAAGCTGGCTTGCATGAACATCCGTTGCCGCAAGCCTTTCGAGATCAGCACGCTGCAATCGCTGGCTTTTCTCAACGAGTGATCGGACGCCGCCCTTCTGAATAAACGATGGATCGTATCAAAATCGGGACCCGCACCTCTGGCGCGGGTCCCAATGCATGTGATTGAATCGAAACAGTGAGCGTCCCAATGGCCCGGAGGCCGAACCAGGGGCCGCAAGGAGACCGAGACGGATGGCAAATTCCCTTCTTCCCCCCGAAGAGCAAAACCTCACCCCCGATCAGGTTGAGGCGCTCGACAAGCGCCGTGAGTGGGGGCATACCCTGCTGGTCATTGCCGGCCAATTTGCCGTGATCGCCACTGTGCTGCTGCTCTGGGTGGGCCAGGATCTGACCTACTCGCCGGGATGGGTTCATCCCATGGCATACTACTTCGTCATTGCCGTGGGCCTCGTGCTGGCGCTTGGCGTGGCCGGAATGATCCTGCGATCTGGTACGCCGCGGATCGATTAAAGTTGCTCCATATCTCGAATCGCATCCAAAAGGGAGCCGGCCAGTGCGCCGGCTCCCTGCATTATGTACATGCAAGGGGCAGAAACGATATAGCCTAAGGTATACGGAATGGCAGCTACTTCTCCCATCGCGACCGCTCCAGAGGTTCCCCCCGCACGCCGGCTGACGGACAGCCATGGCCGGGTGATTCACGACCTTCGCGTCTCGATTACAGACCGCTGCAACTACAAGTGCGTCTACTGCAGGACAGGCGAGATGGGGCCTCAGTATCCGGAACTCGGGATAGAAGAGTACCTCAAGCTGATCAAGCTTTTCGTGAAGCTGGGCATCGAAAAGGTCAGGCTAACCGGTGGCGAGCCGCTCCTCCGCAACGGTCTCATCGAGCTGATTGAGGAGCTGGCAAAACTGCGCACAATCTCCGGAGAGCCCCTGGACCTCGCTCTCACCACCAATGGCCACCTGCTTCAAAAGCTTGCCATGCCGCTGAAAGAAGCAGGACTGAATCGTGCCACGGTCAGCATGGATGCCGTCGATGCGCCGACCTTCGAGCGCATCACGCGAGTTCCCGGCAGCTTCGAAAAAGTCCTTGCAGGGATTCGGGCCGCTCGCGACGCGGGGCTCACTCCCCTGAAGATCAACTGCGTTCTTCTGCGCGGATTCAACGATAGCGAAATTGAGGGATTTGCCCGTTTCGCGCGGGAAGAAGATGTTGTCGTCCGGTTCATCGAGTTCATGCCCCTCGAAGAAGGCCGCCTTTGGTCGCCCGAAATCGTGGTCACGCTCAAGGAGATTGTCGACCGCATCAACCGTGAAATGCCCCTCGTTCCCGTGCCGGCGCGCGACCCAAGTGAAACAGCGCGGCGCTACACCTTCCCCGACGGCGTTGGTGAGATCGGCATCATTGCGCCGGTCAGCCAGGCCTTCTGTGGGGCATGCAGCCGCGTGCGGCTTACCTCGGATGGCAAGATCCGCACATGCCTGTTCTCCCAGATCGAGCACGACCTGTACGGCAGAATGCGAGCGGGCGAGGACGAAGCCGCGCTCTCTGATTACATCGCTGGCACCATCTACGGGAAGGAGGCGCGCCATCACATCGGTGAGCCTGGATTCCTGAAGCCCTCGCGTTCGATGGTGCACATCGGCGGCTGAGCCAGGCGGGAGCCGCAACCTGATCGACGAGATCAAAAAATTACCCAAACGAAACGGTTTGAATGGTTGCCTGTGGCACAGCAGGTGCACAATACTTTGGTACATCTATCACAAACGAAAAGATATTTTTCCCGGCGCGTTTTTGAACCGGGCTCTGTGACAAAATGCACAGCATACGTATCTCCCCGGTTTCATACATGGCCCAGTCCACTGAGAACCGCATCCCGCTCGATGACTTGATGGTCTTCCACCAGCTGGCTCGTTCGCTCAATTCGAGCCTCGACCTGGACACGATTCTGCGGACGATTCTCGATCAGATGGAGCGCCTGATCACAGCCGACATGTGGACGCTGCTGATGCTGGATGAGCATCGAGGCGAACTTTACTATGCGATCGCCGCCGGCAACGGCGAGGGAGCCCTGCGCGATCTGCGCGTGAGAGTCGGCGAGGGCGTAGCGGGGTGGGTGGCGGAACACGGTGAAACCCTGATCGTTCCGCAGACAGAGCACGAGGACCCGCGACTGCAGCAGACGCTGGCTGCGGCTCAGCGCATCGTGCGGTCAGTGATCGCAATGCCTCTGCGCGGCCGCAAAGGTGTGCAGGGCGTGATCGAGATCCTGAATCCGCGCGCCAGCCAGATGAGCGACTACACCATCGCATTCCTGCACATCCTGTGCGATCACGCCGCCATCGCCATTGAGAACGCACGGGACATGGGGCGCATCCAGGAGCTCACCATCACCGATGATGCAACGGGACTCTACAACGTCCGCCATCTTTACAAAATGCTCGAGCAGGAACTGGATCGCGGAAGGCGCCATGGGAGACTGGTGAGCCTGGCGTTCATCGATCTGGACCGATTCAAGTTTGTAAATGACGTGCACGGTCACCTGATCGGCAGCGAACTACTAGGGCATGTCGGCTTGCGGCTGAGGGAATTGAGCCGCGATAAGGACATGTGCTTCCGCTACGGCGGGGACGAATTCGTGATCATGATGCCCGGGACCTCCGCAACCGACGCCCTCAATGTGACGACCAACCTCCACCGGGAGCTGACCAATACTCGCTTCCGCCTGGGCAACGGCATCAATCTGACTGTGAGCGCCAGCGTGGGCATTGCCACCTGCCCGCCCGAGAACGCGGTTCATTCGATAATCGGCGCCGCCGACGCCCGCATGTACACCGTAAAAAGCAACGGCCGCGGCAAAGTCCGCGGCGCATAGAAGCAGCTTTTAGCTGTTAGCTCTAGCCTCTGGCTGTGGATTGGATCTGATCTGCTTCTGTGGTCCAGACGCTGGCCTTAGGATTTCGAACTCCCCATTCCCTTGTTCCCCTATTCCGTGTCGTTTTCCTGCTTGTCCACCAATTCCTCCATCTGCCGCCGCCAATCCAGCGACTCGACAAACGCCCTCGACTCGCGCCAATTCGGCTCGACGATGACGTGAAGCTCCAGAAAAACCCGCGTTCCCAGCAGCGACTCAATCTGCTTGCGCGCGCCAGTCCCGATCTCCTTCAGCTTCTGCCCGCCCTTCCCAATCAGAATTGCCTTCTGTCCATCGCGCTCGCAATAGATTGCCGCCGCGATGCGCGTGAGGGGCGGCTTAGCCGGACCCTTCTTCCGCGGAGCCGCAGTCTCCGCCGGAGGTTCTTCAAAGCGTTCAATGACCACCGCCGACGCGTATGGCACCTCTTCGCCGGTCTCGACGAGAATTCGCTCGCGAATCAGTTCCGCAACCATGAACCGCATCGGCTGGTCGGTGTACTGATCCTTGGGATAGTAGCGCTCGCCGGTCGGCAGCACACCGACGATCTTGCGAATCAGAATGTCGAGGCCATCCTTTTTGCGCGCGCTCACCGGAATCACCTCGGTAAATTTGTACTGCTTGGTCAGCATCTCGATCAGCGGCAGCAGCACGTCCTTTGCAACCAGGTCTATTTTGGTCAGAACCAGAAACACCGGGCAGTCCAGCGCGCGAATAAGGCTGAAGAGAAATTCGTCTTCTGTCGACGCGGAATGGGCCTTTTTCGGAAGTCGAGGGGATTCTGAGCGGGTCTCCCAGCTCTCAGAAGCTAGACCTGGGGCACCCCCTGGCTCGCCCGCAGCCTCGAGCTGCACGCGGCGGCTGGCATCGATGAGCACCAGCACCAGATCTCGTGTCTCCAGCGCTTCATGCACTTCCTGCAGCATGCGGCGATCGAGCTGCGACGCCGGCTTGTGCACTCCCGGCGTATCGACAAAGACGATCTGCGCCGCAGGATGGACGCCCTTGCGCGCTTCGACTTCCACGACTCCGGCGATGCGATTGCGCGTCGTCTGGGGCTTGGCCGTGACGATCGCAACCTTCTCGCCTGTGAGCGCGTTCAGCAGCGTGCTCTTGCCCGCATTCGGGCGGCCGAGGATGGCGACGAATCCTGAGCGCAGATGAGCTCTCCCGTATCCAATTATCGATCACCTACGAGCGCAGGGAACGGACAAATAAAAACGGGAGATCAGCGGAATGATCACTAGTGCGAGAGTGGCGCACTTGCGCCGAGCCAGTTTCGCAGCTTCCTCGTTTGATAGCCGAGATAATCCGGCAGCGCCTCAACGAGAATGCGCCTCTTCATCTCTTCATAGGACAACTGTCCGGTCCCAAATCGAGCGACGAGCGCCTTAACGGAAGCGTTGCGGCTGGCGAACTCCACAACAAGATCGATCAGCGCCGGATTGGAATAAAAGCGCTTTTGCAGCGCAACGGACTTCCGCAGTTCCAGACCGACTTCTGCTTCACATGCCTCGTCGTAGCGGCGAAGGAACCTGGCGGATGCATCGCGCGCATGGACAGCGGCCAGTACGGTCCTCGCTGCATGTTCGCCGCTCACCATCGCATAGTAAATTCCCTCGGCCGTGAATCCATTCACAAACCCCGCGGCGTCGCCCGCCAGCAGGATGCGATGGGTGGAGATTTTTTTGAGAGGCCCTGCAAAAGGCAAAGGATAGTAGTGAAAGTTCTCCCGCTCGGAGTGGCCCGAGAGCACTCCTCTCGCTCTTAGATCCTCGAAGAGACTGAGATGCTGTGCATAGGGCTTGGCAGGAACATGCTTCTTGACATAGTCCAGCAGAAAGCCGGCGCCGAAGTTCACATGCGCAGGCTTGGGAAAAACATATCCGTATCCGTAACCGCCGCCCAGGCCGAAATAGACATGCATTGCGGCCTGACCGGCACTGACGTCGGATAAGGGGCTCTCCTCGGTTCCATCCACTGCAACTTGGGTCGGGCGCCAGGGGCCGCGCAAGCCCGCATGCACCGCCACGACACTGTTGACCCCATCGGCGCCGATAACCACGTCAGCCTCAAACTCTTCGCCCGAGGTGGAAGACAGACAAACTCCTTTTTCGGTCACAGTGACACGCGAAACCGTCACATCTTCTCGGACTTCAATGCCGCCCTTCTTGCAATGATCCAGAAGAGCCTCGTCAAATTCAAGGCGGCGGATCAACGCATACATAGGCCCATCAGATTCGAAATCGATGACGTGCCCGGAGGGAGATTCCAATACAACTTTGTTGACAAAGTTGGTTGGAACGGAACGCAACACAGGCTCCAGATAAGGAAACCGGCTGTAGACTCGGCAACTGATTCCACCGCCGCACGGTTTCAGCCGGGGAAATCGGCACCGATCGAGGATCGCGACACGAAGGCCATTAGCGACAAGATTGCAGCCGGCTACTGATCCGGCTGGGCCGCCTCCAACGATGAGTACGTCGTATCGCACAGAATGTGACCTGTGTCGGGAGAATCTGACTGACAAGAGTATAGCCGCGGCTCATTTACCTACCGCATCAGCCTCTTCTCTAGCCGGCGGAAAGATGCGCAGGCGATCGACGCGGCGATCCGTCGACGCAATCACCTGGATCCGCAGCCCGCTGTGCTCCAGCATCACGACCTCGCCGGGCAGCGGAATTCGGCCTTCGATTTCGCTCACCAAGCCGCCGAGTGTTGTCGCCTCGTGGTCCCCGTCGACCTCAACGTCGTGGCCGAAAAGCCGCGGGATTTCATTGACCGGGTAATCGCCGGGAACTACCCAGACTCCGCCCGGCTCGAGTTGCGGATCGCCGATGTGGCCGTCCTTCTCGTGCTCGTCGCGAATGTCGCCGACGATCTCCTCGAGCAGATCTTCGATCGTGACCAGGCCGGAGACGCCGCCATACTCGTCGATGACGATGCGCATATGCTGTTTCTCGCGCTGCATCTCGCGAAGCAGGTCGTATCCGCGCTTCGTTTCCGGAACAAACACCGCAGGATGCTGAATGCTGGCGACGGTGCGTGTCCGAGCTTCTTCATCCGTAATCTGCAGCAGATCATGAGCAAACGCGATGCCGCTGATCGAATCGAGAGTGCGGTCGTAAACCGGTACGCGAGAGAAGTTATGCTCCTTGAGCAGTTCAAGAAACCGCTCCAGCGTGATTGACTGCGGAACTGCAAAGACCTGCGGCCGGGGCGTCATCACCTCGCGCACCAGCTTATCGCCGAATTCGACGGCCGATTTCACCAGTTCCCGATCGCTCTCCTTCAGGATGCCTTCTTCTTCGCCCGCCTCGATCAATGACTCCACGTCGGGCGCCGGCTCCTCGTCTGTGGTGGCCGCCTCCTCAGCCAGAGCGGCCAGCGAGAAGAAGAAGCGGATGACAGCCGTGATCGGCGTCATGAGCCACAGAAGCAGGCGGATCGGCCAGACCAGCCGCGCGGCCCAGCGGCCCTTTGTATGCGTGAAGAGAAGATTCGGAAGGATCTGGTTACAGAAGACCACCGCCAGCACCACCACAAGAATGGCCTGCGCAATCTCCGGATAGGTAGGGGGCGCGGCACGCGGTGCACGATCCCAGAGCACCGCGCCGATCGCGAGGGCAAATGCGCCCAGCGTGAGCTGCTGCAGCACCCCCGCACAGAGAGCGGCGTGTTCGCGCGTGAGCCCGATCAGCGGCTCGACCTTTTCTTCCCACTCGTCAAGATTGTCCTGCACCTCTCGGGGCAGAATCTTGCCGAACTCGGAATAGACGCGGCTGATATACGCGGCAAAGGTATCCACCAGCGCCGCAAGCGCCAGGAGCACGACCGTCATCCAGCTCATGGGCGCCGACCCTTCGCAGCACAATTTGCCGTCTTTGGTGGACGGACCGCGGCGAGACCTTGGGTTTTGCGAGGCCGCGACTTTACTCGTGCCAAAGCATCATCCTGTTTTGTATCAGGGAACGATTTTAATCGTGCCGTGGGCAATCCAGAGCTAACTGGGGCTTTAGCCCGCGAGGGAAGTTTCTCCGTCGCTTGCCCGGCGCTGCGTTCAATGAGCCCATGCGGCAGCCTCAGCCTGGCTCGCAAAGTCTGCTCCCGGCGGGCCATGGAGCCGTTATCTCTTTCGTGATCGTATCCTGCAAGGTGCAGCAAGCCATGCAACATCAAGACCTTGATTTCTGTGCCGAGAGGATGGCCACGTTCCTCAGCCTGCCTGCAGGCCGTGGGAATGCTGATCGCCAAGTCCCCTGCGATCTTCAACGGTCCCACGTCGGCCGCCGGAAACGACAGCACGTCCGTCGCTTTGTCCTTCCCGCGAAACCGCCGGTTTAACCGGCGGATGGCGCCGTCCGTTGTCAGCAATACTGTCACCTGGCCCCGCAGCTTCAACGCAGATTGAGCGTTACCGAGAAATCGGGCGAGCGTCTGCGCGGACGGAAGGCGGTGGTTCCGGGGTATGGCCGTGGGAGCGGAGCTTGACCCCCTCCGCGGTTTCAACTTTGAGAGGTCGGAATCCAGGTCTGGGTCGAGAAGGATCATCGTGCGCGGGGCCACGACTGGCGTAGCCCCGTGTCTTCCCTTATTTTACGCGAAGGGTGCATTTACTGCGGTTTTGCCGGGTGCACCGTCTGCTGCGGCGCCTGCGGTTCAGCTGCCGGCTCGATGACAGCCTCCGGGAGACTCAGCGGCAGTTCCTGTTGCTGCGGTTTGGACGCATCGTAGGCGCGCACGATCCGCTGCACCAGCGCATGGCGCACGACGTCGGAGTCTGCGAAGTGGCAGAACGAAATTCCTTCCACTCCATCCAGCACGTTGATCGCGTCCACCAGGCCCGACTTGCGCGGATTTGGCAGATCGATCTGGGTGATGTCGCCTGTGATCACCGCCTTGGAGTTGTTGCCCATGCGCGTCAGGAACATCTTCATCTGCTCAATCGTGGTGTTCTGCGCCTCGTCCATGATGATGAACGCGTCGTTCAGCGTGCGCCCACGCATGAAGGCGAGCGGCGCCACCTCGATGATGTTCTTCTCGAGCATCTTGTCGACCTTCTCGGGATCGAGCAGGTCATACAGCGCGTCATAGAGCGGACGCAGATAGGGGTCCACCTTCTCCTGCAGCGTACCGGGTAAAAAGCCCAGCCGCTCGCCTGCCTCAACGGCCGGGCGCACCAGCACAATGCGGCTCACCTTCTTCGCGTTCATCGCGGAAACGGCCATCGCCACAGCGAGATACGTCTTACCTGTTCCGGCGGGTCCCACGCCGAAGACCATGTCGTTCTGCTCGATGGCTTCAATGTACTTACGCTGATTCAGCGAGCGCGGCTGCACCGATCGCTTTACGCCGTTTGAGCGCGCCTTGCCCGCATCAGCAAGCGAACGCAACGTCGTAGCCGGGTCGGCCACGACCAGGCGCAACATGCCATTCAGTTCGCCGTTGTGAGGATTGATGCCCTGGCGGCGGAGAGACTCGAAGTCCTGAAAGATCCGCTGGACTCTGGCGACTGCTTCGTCTGGCCCTTCCACGTGTACAGCGTCGGATCGAAGGTCGATCTTGACGCCTAGTGAATCCTCCATCAGTCTGAGGTTTTCATCGCGGGTCCCGAAAAGGGGCTCAAGATTTGGCGTGATCTCCAGATCAGCGTTCAGAGTGCCTCCATTGGCCCTGCCATCTTGGCAGAAAGTGTCTGGTTATTGGATGATTTCAGGTTGATTTTGGGTGAAAATTCAGCGAATTTAATTGCGCCTGGCGGGAATGAGCCCAAGATTCTCGGGGCTCCCAACGACAGGTCTTGGCCGTTGGGGTCATAGCTGCGCACCCGATCGAGGCCGATGCGAACAAACTCCGTGTTGGCGCGGGCAACCAAGTGGCGTTGTATGGGGAGAGAGTAGCGCCGGTGGAAAGTTCCGTCAATCCCACACCGTGTGAAGATTTGCGCCGCAGGTCACCAGATCGGTACATGCCTATTGGAACCATTGCCGGTGACGCCGGTCTATCATTGCGTTTGACTTCCCGATTGAAATCCGTGGGGATGCAATGATGTCTTCTCTCAATGCCTTAAAGGCCGCTGTCGCCGGTCTTCTGCTGTTCGTAGCAGCTGCGGGATTGACCTCCTGCGGCGGGACTTCCACCTCTCACCCTCCTCCACCTCCGCCGACAACTCCCGACGCAAAGGCCGACGCATTGCTCGCGCAGATGACGCAGGCCGAAAAACTGCAATTGGTTCAGGGCGGTGTCACCGTTCCCGACGGCAACTACAACTACACTGTGCCCCGAGGCGCGGGCGGCTGGGTCCCAGGCAATACCCGCCTCAACATTCCCGCGCTCTACCTCGCCGACGGCAGTGTCGGCGCCGGCAACGCGATAGGACAGGCGACAGCGCTGCCCTCCTCGATGGCCAGCGCGGCGACATGGGATCTCAACGAAGCGACCAAATACGGCAACGTGATCGGAACGGAGCTGGCTGCCTACGGCATCAACGTGAATCTCGGCGGCAACATTAACCTTACCGGCCGCGATCCGCGCGACGGCCGCACCTTCGAGACCAAGGGTGAGGATCCGATCCTTGCTGGCAAAATCACCGCGGCGCACATCTCGGCCATCCAGGCGCAGCACATCATCGGGGGCATCAAGCATTTCAGCTTCAACGACCAGGAGTCGGGCCGCACCACCGCCAACGTCGTCATCGACGAGCGCAGCGGGCGCGAGAGCGATCTCCTCGCATTCGAAATCGGCGTGAAGGATTCAAACGTGCAGTCGGTCATGTGCTCCTACAATCTCACCAACGGAGTCTACGACTGCGAGAACAACCACCTGCTCAACGACGTCCTCAAGAACGACTGGCAGTTCCCCGGCTTCGTCATGTCCGATTGGTGGGCCACCCACAGCACTGCGATAGCAGCGAACAATGGCCTCGACCAGGAACAGCCCAACCAGCAGTACTTCTCATCGCTCGGCACGGCGGTATCGGGCGGCCAGGTGGCGCAGTCGAGACTGGACAACATGGTGCATCGCATCCTGCGCGCGATGTATGCGGTTGGAATCTTCGACAATCCGCAGAATATTCAGCCCATCCCCGCCGTTGCCGACGCCGCTGTTGCGCAGGAAGTCGAGGAGCAGGGCGCAGTTCTGCTGAAGAATGCTTCGAATCAGCTTCCACTCAGCACCTCGGTGCAGTCGATCGCGATTATCGGCTCGCACGCCGACACCGCCGTGCTCTCCGGCGGAGGCTCGGCACAGGTGCAGCCCGTTGGCGGCGCACTTCACACTCAGCCTAACAATCCCTGTCCGCCGTGCTGGTCTCAGGTCGTGTGGGATCCCTCCTCGCCGCTGCAAGCGATTCAGGCCAAAGCGCCCGGTGCGAAGGTGCAGTACGCCGACGGATCGAACGCAGGCGCGGCCGCCGCGCTCGCCTCCTCCTCACAGGTCGCCATCGTTTTCGTGAACCAGTGGGCGAGCGAAGGAATGGACGAGCCCAGCCTCGCACTCAACGATCTGGTCAATCCCGCGCCCATCAATCAGGACGCGCTGGTCGCAGCCGTCGTGGCGGCGAATCCGCACACCATCGTCGTCGTCGAGAGTGGAGGGCCCATCCTGATGCCGTGGCTCAGCCAGGTCAGCGCTGTGCTCGAGGCCTGGTATCCCGGCCAGAACGGAGGCCCCGCCATCGCAGACCTGCTCTTCGGCGTGGCCAACCCCTCCGGCAAGCTGCCGATCACCTTCCCGGCGGGCGATTCCCAACTCCCAAGGCCCGTCACTCCGCAGCCGCCTGACGGCACCACTCCGTTCAACGTCAACTACTCCGAGGGCTACAACGTCGGCTACAAGTGGTTCGACGCGAATGGCCTGACGCCGCTCTTTCCCTTCGGATTCGGCCTCTCTTACACAAGCTTCTCGATTACCAATCCTGCTGCCGTGAACAACCTCAGCTCCACCTCGAAGCCGAACTTCCAGATCACCTTCACGCTGGCCAACACTGGCACCGTTGCGGGAGCCGAAGTTGCGCAGGTCTACCTCGGTATGCCGGCCAATCTCAACGAACCACCCAAACGGCTCGTCGGCTGGCAAAAGGTGAAGCTCGATCCCGGCGCCTCGCAGAGTGTCACCATCGAGGTCGACCAGAACGACTCCTCGCACCCCATGTCCTACTGGGACACAAACTCAAATGCGTGGAAGGTCGCCTCTGGCGCCTACACCGTGTATCTCGGCAACTCGTCGGCGATGTCGAGCCTTGTCGTTGCAGGAACCATCAATGTGCAGTAACGACCCCGCACGGCGCAGAAGTCACCCGGCAAGCTGTGTTTGAGAAGCCGGCCCAGCTTGATCGTTTGCATCCACTGGGGCGCCTCCCCCAGACCACCCCAGTGGAGCATGGTGTCCCAAACTTGTTCCGGACACCCTCTCGAGCCGATAACTGTTCAAGAAAACGACTCGAGAAGAACGATGCGGAGGTTCGGATATTGCTGCGGAAATCATCGTGACCGCGATTTGGCTGATCCTGCCATTTGTTTCAGAACCGGGCATTCGCTTGAGTGCTGTGGTGCAAGCTGCTTCAATTGGCGGTTGCATTTCCGCAGCGCTGAACGCAGCTGCGCCTCGAGGCTTTCCAACTCAGCCCTCTTGGCAAGCACGGCTGAGAGTTTCTTCTGGAGCCGATCCCTGACATCGTCGCAGCAGTCCGCGTTGCTGTCTTGAAGAACGAGAAGTTCGCGAATCTCCGCCAATGAAAACCCAAGCTCCTTGGCCCGCTTCACGAATTCCAGTCGGTTTACCGTGTCTTCCGCGAATTGCCGATAGCCCGACGCGGTCCGCGACGTCGGAGCAAGCAAACCTTCCTTCTCGTAGAAACGCACGGTCTCCAGATTTACGCCGACGCGCTGCGCAAGTTGGCCTCTTGTCAGGACTTCCATGGATGCAAGCCTAAACCCCGTAGTTATCTACAGGGTCAAGAAAGAACTTGCACTGAGGGCACAGGGCCTCATTAGCTTTACAAACTGATGACAAAAGAGGACGTTTCGACGTCGAGTTCAGCTGCCCCTGGCCGTTTTAGCTGTGGTTATCGCTGATCGCCAGGCGCGCGGGCCGCGGCTACCTGTTCGTTCTGACAGTTGAAGTTGCCCTCCTTCCGCCCAATACTCAGTTGTCCGTGAGAGACCTCACGGGCCAGGCGCAGAACTGCGCACAGTGCGCCCAGAAGACTCGGCTCGCTCTGATCGTGGTCAGAAAGTTTGTCTCTTCGGGGCTGTCAATCAGTCGCACGCTCCCGCACGCCTGACATTACATGAGGGGTAAATGGCTGACCGACACCATGTCTTATTCCTCTCAACTGGTAACTCCGTGCGCTCGATCCTGGCCGAGGCAATCCTGAACCACCGCAGCCACGGAAGATTCACCGCCCACAGCGCGGAGAGCGATCCCACCGGTCTGGTGCGGCCGGAGGCGCTCCAAGAGATTGAATCGGCGGGCATCCGTCCGGACGCCCGATGACTGCGCACTGGGGTGATCCGATGGCGGTAAAAGGCACGCCGGAGTTATAAGTGTGTCCGTCGGAGACCGCAGGCAGTGTGTCCGTCCCGGTATCCGACTCAGCCATAGCCGAATGAAGAGGTAGATCATGGTCCTGTCGACATTGCCGTATCTCAATCCGGAAGGTTCCCTCAAGAGTCAACGAATGGCTCTGGACGCCGATTCCCTGGCTCATTCTTTTCTTGACAATCTGTTCTTTGTCCAGGGCAGACCGCGAGACCGAGCCACGATGAACGACCTCTACATGGCGCTTGCTCATACGGTGCGCGACAGGCTGGTGGAGAGATGGATTCATACCGTGCAGAACTACCGGGCCCAGGATGTGCGCGTGGTGTGTTATCTGTCGGCCGAGTTTCTGACGGGACCTCATCTCGCCAACAATCTGATCAATCTTGGGATCTATGACGAAGCTGACGAGGCGATGCGCAAGCTGGGCCTCGATCTCGAGAAGCTGATTGAGCAGGAGGAAGAGCCAGGATTGGGCAATGGAGGACTTGGTCGTTTGGCCTCTTGTTTCATGGACTCGCTGGCCACCCTCGATATCCCAGCGATCGGGTACGGCATCCGCTATGAGTTCGGAATCTTCGACCAGGAAATTCGCGACGGTTGGCAGGTAGAGACGACCGACAAGTGGCTTCGCCTCGGCAACCCCTGGGCAATCGAGCGGCCCGAGGACACCTTCGATGTCAAGTTCGGAGGGCATACCGAAAAGCACACCGATCCCGATGGTCAAACCAGAGTCAGCTGGATTCCACAAAAGGTCGTGCGCGGTATTCCCCACGACACTCCAATCCTTGGCTATCGCACCAATACTGCAAACACGATGCGGCTATGGTCGGCCGAGGCCGTCGAGTCATTTGACTTCGAAACATTCAACACCGGGGACTTCTTCGGAGCGGTGGCCGAGAAGGTTTCATCCGAAAACATCTCCAAGGTTCTTTACCCCAATGACGAAGAAATCCAGGGCAAGCAACTGCGCCTGGAACAACAGTTCTTCTTTGTCTCCTGCTCGTTGCAGCACATTCTCAAGATTCAACAGCTCCAGGAACGGCCACTCACTGATCTTCATCGCTCGTTCGCTGTTCAGATGAACGACACACACCCGGCAATTTCCGTCGCCGAATTGATGCGTCTGCTGATCGATGAAAACAATATGGACTGGGAAACCGCGTGGGGCGTCACCACGCGCACTCTCTCCTACACGAATCACACTTTGCTGCCAGAGGCGCTCGAGCAGTGGCCGATCCCGCTCTTCAAGGCGCTATTGCCGCGGCACTTCGAGATCATCGAGGAGATCAATCGCCGCCACCTCGAAGAAGTCGCCGCCAGGTATCCAGGCGATAAGGAGCGCCTTCAACGGGTATCAATCCTCGATGAGAACGGCGGACACAATGTGCGAATGGCCCACCTCGCCGTCGTCGGCAGCCACGCCGTCAATGGCGTCGCCGAGCTTCACACCGAACTGCTGAAGGCACTTGTCCTGCGCGACTTCTATGAGCTCGCCCCCGAAAAGTTTTCCAATAAGACGAACGGCGTTACGCCGCGGCGCTGGATGGTGCTCAGCAATCCGCGGCTCACGGACCTGATTACATCCCGCGTTGGCAAAGCCTGGATTCACGATCTTGAAAAACTCCGTCATCTCGAGTCGAAGATGGACGACCCCGAACTCACCCGCGAATGGCGCGCAATCAAGCGCCAGAACAAGGAACATCTTGCTGCCTACATCTATGAGCGGATGGGAATCAGAGTTGATGCGGATTCGATGTTTGACGTGATGGTCAAGCGTCTTCATGAGTACAAGCGCCAGCACCTCAAGGTCCTGCACATTCTCACCCTCTACAAACGCATTCAGCACAATCCCGACGTCGATTTGGCGCCTCGGACCTTCATCTTCGGAGGCAAGGCGGCTCCTGGCTATCGCATGGCGAAGCTCATTATCAAACTGATTCATTCCGTGGCCGAGGTCATTCATGGCGATCCGCTGGTGCGCGACCGCCTGAAGGTCATCTTCCTGCCCAATTTCGACGTCAAACTCGGACACAAGGTCTACCCGGCGGCTGATCTCTCCGAGCAGATTTCGCTCGCTGGCAAAGAGGCGTCGGGGACCGGAAATATGAAGTTTGCAATGAACGGCGCGCTGACAATCGGCACACTCGACGGCGCCAATATCGAGATTCGCGAGGAAGTGGGTGCGGATAACTTCTTCCTGTTCGGGCTCACCACACCGGAGGTCGTGCAAAAGAAGGCGGAGGGATACAACCCCCGGTCGTATTATGAGTCGAATCCTCTCCTCAAGGAGATCTTTGACGCCCTGGCCGGAGGCGAGTTTTCACGGGGTGACCGGAAACTGTTTGAGCCTCTGTTGCAATCGCTGCTTACGCGCGATGACTACATGCTTCTGGCCGATTATCAATCCTATGTGGATTGCCAGGACAGGGTAGCGCAGGCATTCAAGGATCACGATCAGTGGACTCGGATGTCGATTTTCAATGTGGCCCGAATTGGCAAGTTTTCCTCTGACCGCTCGATCCGAGACTACTGCTCAGATATATGGAAGACATGGCCGGTCAAGATCGACATCTAGTTCAAACGCAGTCGGCAATGCTGAGCTCCTAAGATCTCGACATGAACGGCGGCTGTGCCGGCAGGGGAGCGGAATATGAACTTGAACTATTTCCTTCACATTGCCAACGTCATCCTGCTGATCGGCTATAGCGTTCGGGACATCCTTTGGCTGCGGTTGCTGGCGGTAGCTTCGTCGCTAGTTTCCATCCCCTATTTCGCGCTTCAGCCAACCCTATTGCGGACACCGATCGTCTGGAGCCTTTTGTTCGCGGCGATCAATCTTTTCCAATCATGGCGTCTGTTTGTCGAACGACGACCGATGAAGTTGACGCCCGAAGAAGAGGAAGTTCGCCGGCTTGCCTTTCCCGACTTGCCGCCTCGAAGAGTCCTGCAGGTGCTGGCCCTTGGAGTCTGGACCACCGCGGAGAATGGCGAGCGATTGATCGCGAGCGGCAAGAAGCTCGAGACCATTTCGCTGATTGTTCAGGGTAGGGTCCGCATCACCAGAGGCGATCACGCGCTAGGTGAACTTGTGGCCGGCAACTTCGTAGGTTCGGCGCTTCTCATGAGCGGTGTGCTCTCCAACGTGGATGCGGTAGTAATCGAGCCCGTCAGGGCCCTGCGTTGGGATGTAACGACATTGGAAAGTTATCTCCACGCCAATCCCGAAACACGGATTGTGATGCTGCGCCAGCTGTCCCGCGACCTTTCAGGAAAGGTCGGGCTGCTCTCAACCTCCTGATCGACTTCCTTTCGATATGAGATTTGGGCGCATAATTACAAAATCACCGTTTATCCCTTGTATCTGGTGGGCCATTGCCGCGCGCCATCTCCGCGCTGTCTGGCCCGGGCGCTTCAGGAGGCTTGATGAAAACCTGTCGCCAAAAGTGTGCGGTGGTTTTCGTGTGGCTCCTGGCTGGGTTTCTTTGCATCTTCGTTACGTCTGCTGTCGCCCAGAGCGTTCATGACTTACCCAAACCCACCGACTACGTCAGCGACGACGCGCACGTGCTGTCATCCGACGCGATTGCGCTCCTCGACCGCATGTGCGGTGAACTCGACCACTCCCAGGCCAACGCGCAGGTTGCGATACTCACTGTCCACTCCCTCGATGGCGACGATGCCGCAGACTATGCCAACCAGGTCGAAGACCTGTGGCGAATGGGCAAAAAGGGATCGGATCGAGGCGTGCTCATCCTCCTGGCTGTCGACGAGCACAAGTACCGAATCGATGTGGGCTACGGCCTCGAAGGTATTCTGCCGGACGGCAAGCTCGGCGATATTGGCCGGGCGATGGTCCCATATTTACGCGCTGGGGACTACGACAATGCCGTCAAACTGGCCGTTGGCCAGGTAGCGCAGGCCGTTTCTGCCGATGCCAAAATCTCGCTCGATGACGCGCCGGCACCGAAACCGAGAATCCCTTCGCTTCAAGCCATCTTCATCACACTTGTACTCCTGTTTGGCGTTGGTCCGATATTTCTGCGAATCGGTTACGAAATTGGCCGGGCAATTGGTCTCTGGAAGAGTCCGTTTCCATGGGCTGGCAGTGGTGGCAGAGTTGAACCCTCCTATCGCGACGACAATCGCAATGACAACAGCTCAAGTAGCGCGGTTAGCAGCAGCGGATCGAGCGGGCAGGATTTTGGCGGCTTTGGCGGTGGCGAATTCGGCGGCGGCGGCGCCGGGGGAAGCTGGTGACGATTGACCAGCGTTGGGGCGCATGAAAGAGCCTGGCCGTTGGTCATCACTCCATAGAAGTTACGCCTTGGGGGCTGTCGCCTTCAGGCGACAGCGGAAAGGGCGTGCGGTGCGAAGGGCCGCTCGTTTTGTGTTAGTTGAGCGGCACCTGTATACTTGCCGCGAATGAGCGAACGATATAGGAAAAACAGCGGTTGCGTTTTCACGCTGAAGTATCGCATTGTCCCAAATATCGACGCTCTGTGCTTGTGAAGCCTGTCGATGGACGGCTGAAGCAATTGCTCAAAGAAAAATCCGATGAATTGGGCATGA
>DATFSO010000021.1:0-48682 GCA_035262585.1 Occallatibacter sp.
AGAGCGTCGATATTTGGGACAATGTGATACTTCAGCGTGAAAACGCAACCGCTGTTTTTCCTATATCGTTCGCTCATTCGCGGCAAGTATACAGGTGCCGCTCAACTAACACAAAACGAGCGACCCTTCGCACCCCACGCCTTTTCCGATGTCGCCTGAAGGCGACAGTCCCCAAGCGTAACTTCTATGGATTATCCACGACGCGCAGAGCCGGAATTTCGGTTCCGGCTCTATGGTTGGAGTTGGGAGCTATTCGGAAACGGTAAGTTCCGTGTGGAGCCTGGCGGTCGAGTCTTCTCCAGCCCAGACGTCGAAGGTGCTCGGCTCGACGGTCCACGCCTTTGCCTGTGGACTCCAGAATTCGAGTTCATCCTTCCCAAGCGGAAACTTCAACACCTTTGTCTCTCCCGGCTGCAGTGAGACTCGTTGAAATCCTTTCAACTGGCGGACCGGACGCGAGGCCGAGCCCCAGCGCTGATGGATGTACACCTGCGCGACTGCATCTCCGCGAACCCTGCCTGTGTTGGTCACATCGACCTCAACCTCGGTCGCATCGCCGGTCTTCATGCTCGATTTCGTCAGACGCAGATGATCGAACCTGAAGGTCGTATAACTCAGACCATATCCGAACGGATAAAGCGGCTTGCTCTGCACATCCCAATAGCGCGAAGTAAAAGCCGGCCGGTCTTCCGGCTCGTGGGTGAGATTGTGGTTGTAATAGAGAGGTTCCTGGCCCGCGCTGCGAGCCCAGCTGACTGGCAGCTTGCCGGCGGGATTCACGTCGCCAAACAGCACGTCGGCAACTGCGTTGCCGCCTTCTGTTCCTGGGTACCACGCCTCAAGAATCGCCGGAACATGCTCAGAGGCCCAGCGGATATCCAGCGGGCGACCGTTCTCGAGCACAAGCACCACGGGCTTGCCCGTCGAGGCCACCGCCTCAAGCATCTGCTGCTGGATGCCCGGCAGATTCATGGATGCTCGTGACGCAGCTTCGCCGCTCATGCCGGATGATTCGCCCAATACCGCAATGACCAGGTCCGCTTTTGAAGCTGCGTCTTTGGCCTCGGCAATGGACTCGGCAATCGCGGCTTCCGTGGGAGCAGGCTGCGGTTTGACTCCCGAAATCGTATCGAGCAGTGAGGGAAACAGCCTTGCGGGCATGGGGCCGCCGACATAGTCGATCTGCACGCCGGGTCCCAGCTTGTTCTTCAGGCCCGCAAGTACAGTCACCGGATGGCTCTTCGAGCCGCCGCCGAAGAGGCCTTCGACAGTCCAGCCCCCTTCTATATCGCTAGCGGAGTCTGCCAGCGGGCCGACGACCGCGATTTTCTTCAGGTTCTTGCTCAGCGGCAGCGTGTGGTTTTCGTTCCTGAGCAGCACCATCGATCTACCGGCGAGTTTGCGTTCGAGTTCTCTGCCCTCGGGCCGATTCAGCGTCTCATCCACCTTTGACTCGTCGACGTATGGGTGATCGAAGAGGCCGAGTTGGTATTTCACCTCAAGAATCGGCAGCACGGCCGCGTCCAACTGCGCCTGCGTCACTTTGCCCGCCGCGACGAGTCTGGCGAGATTCTTCGGATACGTTCCGCTGGCCATATCCATATCAAGACCGGCGCTCACCGCTTTATAGGCGGCATCTTCAGGATCCTTGGCGTATCCATGTGTCTCGAGGCTTCGAACTGCGAAAGCATCCGACACAACAAAGCCTTGGAATCCCCAGTCCTTGCGCAAGACATCAGTCAGCAGCCAGTGATTTCCAGTTGCCGGTACGTCATTCAGATCCATATAAGCGCTCATAAAGGTACCGGCGCCGGCTTGTTCTGCCGCATGGAAGGGCACCAGATAGACGTTGCGCATCAGCTCTTCCGGGACAAATGAGGAATCGTAGTCGCGGCCCCCTTCGGCAGCGCCATACCCGGCAAAATGCTTCACGCAAGCCAGAACACTCTCTCGTCCGAGCGTGTCACCCTGGAAACCACGCACCTGGGCACGCGCCATGGCCGCTCCGAGGAAGGGATCCTCACCTGCACCTTCCACGATGCGTCCCCAACGCGAGTCCCGCGCGATGTCGACCATCGGAGTAAAGGTCCAAAGGATCCCGGCCGCACGGGCATCCTGGGCCGCAAACTGTTGAGCCGCTTCTTCAACAGCGGGATCCCAAGAGGAGGCCATCGCCAGCGGAACTGGAAATACCGTCCGATAGCCGTGGATGACGTCGAAGGCAAACAGAATGGGAATGTGGAGGCGGGACTTTTCCACAGCGAGATGCTGCAGCCGATTGATCTCTTTCACGTCAATGAGCCACAGGACAGATCCGACCTTGCCCTGAACAATCATCTCGTCCGGTTTCTGATTGCCAAGCATGGGCATAACAACTCCGGAAGCCTGGTTCATCTGGCCGATTTTCTCGTCCACGGTCATCTGCTTCAGCAGGTCTTCCGCCCGGCGGTGTGCATCAGCTGCGCTAATCGGTGTACTTTGCCCATCGAGGGTTTTAGTCATGAACAGGACAGGGACGCAAGTCAAAAGAACGAGCCTGAGCAGTCTTACATTTCGAGTCACTCGGTGAACCCCTCCCAAGGGGACCGATTAGCATAATCGATGGTAGGGATGAAGCGTTAGACTCGCCTCTGGGAATCACGGGGCGAAGCACCGGGCGATGACCTGCGCAATACGCGAAGTGACATCCGAATAGTTGCGCAACCTGCGCAACTCGACGTATCTCCAAACAAAAAGCGCCCCCCGATTAGTCCTGCCTGGATTGATCCAGGTCTGGTAACCGGAGGGGCGAGGAGCCGCAATCACAAGAAAACGCACCGTAGGTGTGACACACTTCCGGCGCATCTCCTGGACCGATCTCAAATGTATGCAAAACTGAAAAAGGCCAATAGGTTCCATCGGGTAGTGTGACAGCCGCCAAATCGATAAGAGCAAGAGATTCTTATTCTTACTCTGTTATAGACAACGGCGATAACGGGACGTATTATACGCATTGCAGGCAATCCAGAAATTATTAGCTCCCTCTTTTCCACTGGAAAGGACGACGATCATTTCTGAGAGGAACGAGGATTTTTGAGCCTGCCGATTTTACTCGGCTCGCAGTCCGGATGAGTTTCGCCGCACCATTGGAGTGAAATCAAATGTGCGCAACTCGCGGGAAGTTGAGCCTTGCCCGAAAGGGCTTAGAGCCGTTTCAGGAGTTCTCGGATGCCGTCGGCAACCAAATCCATGCACGACGTGGAGCAACCGGGATTTGTGTCCGATCCCGCCCTAGTTCGCGAGCAGCTTCAGAGAATATTGGCAAATCCGCTCTTCGCCAACAGCAAGCGATATCCCGCCCTGCTCGCCTACGCGGTTGAGCAGGCGCTGCTCGGCAATGCCTCAGAGCTCAAGGAAAGAAGCATCGGCATCGAAGTCTTCGGCCGCGCCCCGACCTATGACGCGAATGCCGATCCCGTTGTCCGCATCACGGCCGGCGAAGTGCGCAAGCGTCTCGGCCTTTACTATTACGACGCTTCGCACGTCGGGGAGCTGGTGATTGAACTCCCGATCGGCTCCTATGTGCCTCTCTTTCGCCAGCCCGAACCTGCGTCTGAACCATCCGCAGTAGCTCAAGAGCTGGTCTCAACGTCCATCGCCACTCCGCCTGCCGAGACAATCGCTGCTCCTGTCACCGCTCCGGCCAGACGATCGCGAATGGGATGGCTGATCGGGAGCGGTTTGCTGACGGTCGGCTGTGCGATAGGCGCAGTCGTCGGGCTTCAGGTTCACCCGGTTCCGCACCCTGAGCCGCCTTCAAACATGGATAGGTTTTGGGAGCCGTTCACGACGAGCTCGAACGCGACCACGTTTTGCCTTGGCGAGCCTGCCAAGAACATTGACGTGGGCTCGATTGACTCACTCGACGCCCCCGTCACTGTTCATCCCGTCGAGCCAGATAAGCTTTACGTGCGCCTGCACCTCTCCGGAATCTTTGCGCTCGCCGATGTCGTTACACTTACGCGCACTGCGGCAGCTCTCGAGACCCGCCATAAGCCGTTCCGCGTGGTGCCTGCCTCAGAGGCAAGCTTTTCCCAGCTGCGTGAGGGTCCGATTGTCCTGATCGGTGCATTTGACAACATCTGGACCCTGCGCATCACGCAGAAACTGCGGTATGGTTTCGAATCAAAGGATGGGGTGGCTCTGTTGGTTGATCGCAAGAGCCAGGCGAAGACAACCTGGGCCTCGGCGTGGGATCTTCCATACCAGAAGCTCTCGCGCGACTACGCCATCGTCGCCCGCATCCACGACAACACGACAGGCCAGCCGGTCATCATCGCTGCCGGCATTTCTGAAGAAGGCACTGAAGCTGCGGGAGAGATTCTCTACAACCCGCTGTACCTCAATTCGCTGCTGGCCAAGGCCCCTGCCAACTGGGAAAAGACGAACATGGAAGCCGTGATCGAGACACAGGTCATCGATGGCCACTCAGGTCCGCCGAATGTTCTCTCGGTCGAGACCTGGTAACTCGCATAACCTGATGTGTGAGGGGACGGCTGCTCTATGCGCCGCTCGAGCCCTTCTTCGACTTGGCTTTCTGAGCCGCCCAGCGCTTGCGCTGCGCGTCCGCAATGCGCTTACGCGCCTCCGCACTGAGCACTCGCTTCTTATTGGATGTTTTGTTTGGCTTGCGTCCCGCTCCCGAAGCGCCGATCGTTCGAGAGCCCCCAAGCAGAGAGCGCACCTGAGTTAATCTGGCAATCTCCGCGTCTATTTCGGCGATGATGGTTTCAATCGACATAGGAAGAGAATAAATCATTTATCCGCCGTGCATTCAGTCAACTTACTAAATTAGTGTCTGAAATGCACCTGTACTTAGTCCGTCTTACCGACCGTTTTATCTGTGTATGCCTTTTGAAGGACAAAGAAGGCCTGCTTCTTCTCGCCTTGCGGCGAGATCAATCCTTTGCGATTGAATTCATCCTGGACGCCCGGCAACGGCCTATTGGGAGAACGAAAATCCATCAGGATCCAAGGACTCATTCCCCTGAGATTCGGAATCCTGTTCAACATCACAAGTTGATGCCGATATACGTTAGCCTGGTACTCCTCGGTCCATCGTTCATTCTCGCCGCCATGCAGGCCTGCTTTGGCGTCCGCACCAAACTCGCTGACGATGAGTGGTTTTTGGTACGCAATCTGCCATTGCGTCGTATCCGCGCTTTCCGGGTGTCCCTCATACCAACCGATATATTCGTTAATGCCGATTACATCGATAGCCTGACCGAGTGGGTCGTCAACGATCTTCGTGTTGCCCTGCGCGCGCACCAGAAGCGCCGCAGTAACCAAGCGCGTCGAATCCAGCTCGCGTGCCCGCCTCACCAGCGATTCAATGAATTTGGTGCGTGCCGGCGTATTCGGCGTCTCATTGGCCATTGACCATAAGATGATGGCTGCGTGGTTGCGCGATGTATTGATCTCCTCACTCAGCTGCTGCTCCGCCTTCGCGGAGACGTTGGGATTGTCGAACTGCAGGGCCCAGTACACAGGATTCTCGGACCATACCAGCAATCCCATGCGGTCGGCTGCTCGCAGCATTGTTTCATCGTGTGGATAGTGCGCAAGCCGCACGAAGTTGCAACCAAGCTCCTTTGCCCAGCCGAGCAGTGTCTCAGCATCTTTGTCAGAATAAGCACGGCCGGTCCGATAGGGCGCCTCTGCATGGATCGAAATGCCACGCAAAAAGATGGGTATGCCGTTGAGTAGAATCTCGGTTCCGCGCGTCTCAATCGTGCGGAAGCCCATGAGTTCGTCGATCAAGTCATCCCCGGCGCGAATCTTTACTTGATAGAGCTTCGGATTCTCCGGCGTCCACCGCTCCAGGCCATTGACGTTGAAGTGAATTTGCGCCCTGCCATCAGAACCCGTTGCTGCTGAGGTTTTTCCATGCAAATCGGGTATCTCGACTTCTACTTTTTCACTCGCCTGCGCTCCCGCAACGTGCACCCAGCCCTCAATCACGCCATCTTCGGTTCGGCTAAGGTGCAGATCGTATTGATCGATGAAAGCTTCCGGCACTTCGATCAGGGACACTTCACGCGTCAGGCCGCCATAGTTCCACCAATCGGTCTCGAGGGTCGGAACATTATCCTCGTGACGGGTATTGTCCACCGCGGCAACTACGAAGTTATCTCCGTCGCGTAGCGCCTGCGTAACTTCGCAGTTGAAGGCCGTGTAACCTCCCTCGTGTTCGCAGACCTTTTGCCCGTTCACCCAGAACCACGAGCGATAGTTGGCCGCACCGATATGCAAGAAGACATGCGTGTGCGGCTTGGGCGAATAAGTGAAGTCCTTCTCGTACCAGACCGGGCCTTCGTAATACATCAGCGACTCGCGCTGCGTATTCCAGTCGCCGGGCACCTTCAGTTTGGGCGCTTTGGAGTAGTCGTACTCCGTGGGAAAGGGGTCTCGCGGCTTGGCCTTGTAGTTCATGAACCAGCCGTTCTTCTTCTCTTCGTGGTGAAAGCTGTAGAGACCCGCGAAATAGGGATCGACGATGGAGGCCCACTCGCCGCTCAGCGATGTCGCAGGCCGCCTATCGGCGCCAGTAAGTACGATTGGCGCGGACGCTGCGGACGCCGAGGAGCCGAAGGCGGCCAAAGCCAGCAGCACGACGACAAGAAAACAGGCACGGCGCAAAATCGAACAGACAGCCGAAGAACTCATAGGCGGATCCTCTTCAACAAGGAACAGAGTTGCTGAGAGTGCGCTCTAATCTCTTCATCTAATCGCAGACTATGCTCCCAGCGGACTGACCATCTTATCGCCTGCGATCTCTCAATGTACAACGGGCGTTTGAGACTTCGACAAGCAAAAAGGGCAGGCCCGAAGCCTACCCTTTTCTTGATCCGGACGCCGTCGTTCTCTAGCCCAGATACATCACGTGAACGTAGGTTCCGAGTCGCACGTTGTAGGCAAGATACCAGCCAACGTGATCGGGATCATCGTAGATGACAATGTCGTCGCCATACCAATTCCAGTCGGCGACAAATGCTATATCAGCCGGCGCGACACTCCAGTACCAGTTATTGAACCAGAAGCGGCTTGGTCCGCCCCCTACCAGGCGCCACCGGTGCGAAGGACCAAAACCTCCGTTAAAGCGGCCGTGCTCCCATGGGTGATCGAGGTGATAGTTGCGGTCATCGCGGCCAGTATCATGGCCCACCCATCGATTGCCGGGGTCAACGTGCGGGGCATTGGGATGGCCCGGGTGGTCGCTGAAGTTGTGTTGAGCAGGATGACCTGTTTCGTGAGGCGGTTCGGCCCGCGGCGTGCCGTGATAAGGTTCAGGTCCGCGAGTCGGCGGCGGCAGCGGCCGCCCATGAGCCTCCGGATGCTGCTGCGCAAATGTCGGCAACGATATGGCCAACAATGCGGTCAAGACAAGATTCGCTGCGCGCATAATTAACCCTCCGCATTGCCTTCGGGAAAGCAGCTTCGCTGCAATGGGGAACCCGATAAGCTGATTCACTAATCCAAACACACTACATCAGACCCGCGACACGCCGGCAAGTTGCGACGGTGAAAACCAAGTGAAATCTTGTGTTTTACTTACGCGCCTACAGGAACGTTCTGGCGCCGCCAGGCATAGAGAGGAAACTTATTCGCCAGTTCTGCAACCTCGCAGCGAATGCGGTCAAGAGCCGCATCGTCGTTGCGCTTCTCGAGGGCTTGCGCGATCCATCCGCCAATGATTCGCATCTCAGGCTCTTTCATACCGCGGGTGGTCAGTGCTGGAGTGCCGATGCGAATTCCAGACGGCTTCAAAGGAGGGTTCGTGTCGTAAGGAATTGCATTCTTGTTTACAGTAATGCCAGCCTTGCCAAGCGCCACCTCGGCCTCTGACCCGAGAATGCCCTTCTCGAACACATCCACCAGCATCAGGTGATTGTCAGTACCGCCGGAGACAAGACGATAGCCTGCATCCTGCAGCGTCGCGGCAAGAACCTTTGCATTGGCAACGATCTGGGCTGCATAAATTCTGAAGTCAGGCCGGAGAGCTTCGCCGAATGCCACTGCCTTCGCCGCAATGATGTGCACCAGCGGGCCACCCTGCTGTCCGGGGAACACAGCCATATCGATAGCCTTGCCGATAGTTTGCTCCGCCTTCTCTCCGACCTTGTAGTTCTTGCCGCAAAGAATCAAGCCGGCACGAGGACCGCGCAGTGTCTTATGCGTAGTGGTCGTGGTGATGTGCGCATGAGGAATTGGTGATGGATGCGATCCACCCGCAACAAGCCCCGCGATGTGCGCCATGTCGAAAATGTAGACGGCACCAACCTTGTCCGCGATCTGTCGCATCCGCGTAAAATCCCACAGGCGCGGATACGCGCTAGCCCCGCCGATAATCGCTTTCGGCTTTTCACGCTCGGCGATCGACTCCAGCTCGTCGTAATCGATAACCTCGGTATCGCGCCTCACGGTATAAAACGTGGTGCGGTACAGCTTGCCGCTGAAGCTGAGTTTGTGACCGTGCGTCAGGTGGCCGCCGTGCGCCAGGTCAAGGCCGAGGATGGTGTCGCCCGGCTGCAGCACTGCCATGTATGCCGCGGCATTCGCCTGAGAGCCCGAGTGAGGCTGGACGTTCGCAAACTCCGCGCCGAAGATCTGTTTGGCACGATCGCGGGCGAGATTTTCCACGACATCCGTGAACTCGCATCCGCCATAGTAGCGACGGCCGGAGTAGCCTTCGGCGTACTTGTTGGTAAACACCGAACCGGCAGCCTCGAGCACTGCTTCGGAGACAAAGTTCTCGCTCGCAATCATCTCCAGCCCCTCGTGCTGGCGGAGCGTTTCGTGGTCAATGGCTGCTGCAACTTCGGGGTCTGCCTGAATTAGCGGAAGGGCCATGCGGTCGGTCATACAAGAATTCTATGGCATGGCCTGCCAGAGGTGCGCGGAAGAGGAGCGACAGAGATGGCGGCGAGGTTAGCGAGGAAGGTTTTGCTCGGCTACACCCAGGACATGAGCCGATTTGCGGTCCACCTGAAAGACCACGAGCCGCACCGGTCCGTTCGCTTCGTTCTTTTCCGCTAAAGCGCCACCGGCAAGTTTCAGCGAGCGCCCATCTGCCGCGTCACCTGGATAATCCTTCATTACGCGCACCACTGCGGTGTGATTGAGGGTGCGGCCTTTGTTCTCCCCGGAGGAAACCTCGTGATGTGTCACGTCGATGGCCAGTGCGGCAAAGATCCTTGCGTCCTTGGACGCAGTTCCGTGAACTGAAAACTCGGCTGTGCCATGGTCCCACCGCGCGCCTTCGATCTGAAGAGGCTGTTTCGAGGTTTCGGAGGCCTTGTTGAGCGCGGCAACGAGTGCCTTCGCGTCGCCTCCGACGAACTGCGTTGTCCCATCCACCACCATCTGGGGCGTGAAGCTCGAATTGAGTCCGAACCGCCTTACATATTGCTCCTGGCGGTCCGTCATGGCGTCCAGCGAGAACGGATCGTGCCAGCCCTGGCTGTCCCAGTAGGTGACATGTTCGCTCAAGACGATCGCTTGCACCCCAGAAACAGGCTGTCGGGCATCGAGTTCGCCTAGCAGTCTATCGGCAGGTGGGCAGTCCGAACAGCCCTCAGAGGTAAACAACTCGATGAGAACGGGAACACGTTGCGACGCTTGAGCCGGGGATGGCGGCTGGCCTGAAAGCTCGAGAACGGGCCCGAAGACAAGCGCGGCCAATGCAATTGCAGCGGGTCTAAGGCGGTGAGTGGCACGTGGGGAAGCCATACAAACCTTTGACTCACGATCATCTAACCCGGTTACAGAACTATCTAGCGAAATGGCGTGACACGGTCTAGAAGGCGGTCCAGACGGTGACCTTGGTGCGGGAGAAAGCAAAATCTCCTTAGACGAGAAAGAACTTTTTCGAGCAGCATGGGTTCGGACACAACATCGGGCCGGAGATCAGTAAACCGAGGCCCCCTGGAGAAGACCCATGCGACGCACACTGCCCATGTTGGCCCTGGCTACCCTGTTCGCCTCGGCGCCCCTTTTTGCTCAAGAGACCCAGCCCACGCAGCCAGCCACGACCCAGCCTAAGGAAGGCTCGGCCAATGACCGCCGCGAAGACCAGCAGCAACGCATTGCCAATGGCGTGCAGTCTGGCCAGTTGACTGCCGGCGAAACCAAGAATCTCGAGTCCCGCGAATCGAATCTGAATCGCGAAATCAAGGACGATCGCCAGGCCAATGGCGGCAAACTGACCGCGCAGGAGCGCAAGCAGGTCAACCGCCAGCAGAACAACCTGAGCAAGTCCATCTACCAGGACAAGCACAACGCCAACGTGGCGCATTACGGCAACAATGAGGTTGGCCAGCGCCGCGAGAATCAGCAGGACCGCATCGCGCAGGGCATTCGCAGCGGCCAGATGACAGCCGGCGAAGCCGCGCGGACCGAGAACCGCGAGCAGGGAATCAACCAGCAGGTTCACGCCGATCGCCAGGCCAACGGCGGCAAACTGACTCCGGCCGAGAAGAAGCAGATCAACAAGGAACAGAATGGCGCCAGCCGCCAGATCTATCGCCAGAAGCACAACAACAAGGTCGCTCCCAAATAACCTGATTCCTCCTCCCAGAACAGAAGAGCCGGTTATGCTGAACGCATGGCCGGCTCACGTTTTTTGTGGTGCATTCTTTTCGGTTGTCTCGCAGTGAGCTCATACGCACAGCAAGATTCCAGGCGGACTCTTGTTTCATTTACGCCGGCAATTGTCGAAGCTGGCTCTCCGGTGTTGGTTTTCGTCACTGCGCCTGAGGCGACGGCCGTCGAGGGAGAGTGGCTGGGCCGCAAGCTGGAATTCTTCAAGCGGAAGCAGAAATGGATCGCACTGGGCGGCGTCGATGTCGAGGCCAAGCCCGGTGCCTCCACTGCACATATTACTGCTCAAACCGCCATGGGACCGGTTGATCTGAGCCAGACGATCGAGGTTCATCCGGCCCATTACCGCACAGGCACACTGACCGTGCCGCCCAAATTCGTTGAGCCCGGCCCGGAAGAACGGAAAGAGATCGCGGCCGACTCCGATCTCAAAGCCAAGGTATTCGCTTCCAGTGAGTCGGAACCGCTTTGGCAGGGCAGCTTTCGCGCGCCGGTTCACGCGCCGCCAACTGACAGCTTTGGCACGCGCCGCATGTTCAACGGCAAGCTTGCCAGCATTCACAAGGGGATGGACTTTCGGGCGCCTGCGGGCACGGTAGTCCGTGCGAGCAACAGCGGCGTCGTTGTTCTGGCCCGTCCGCTTTACTTCGAGGGCAACTGCGTGATCATCGACCACGGCCTCGGGCTCTACACGCTCTCGATGCACTTCAGCCACATCGATGTACGCGAAGGGCAGCACGTCGCCGCCGGCGACCGCCTGGGATTAAGCGGAGCTACGGGTCGCGTAACCGGTCCCCATTTGCATTGGGCCGTGCGCTGGAAGGGCGCGTACCTCGATCCGGCCAAACTTCTGCGCCTGAATCTGAATGTGGTTCAATAGCAAGGCCAATCCCTCTGCGCAGTCAACACCCTCAATAGCAGGTCGGCAATCACGTTCTCGTATTCGGCGGCCTTCCATTTACGTTCCAGTTCGCAGGCCGACGAAACATTGGCTAGCGCGAAACGAGGTCTTCTGCGCTTTCTTCAACCCTAGCTGCTGCGTCGATTGTTTGCGCCGCCTTTTCGCGCCTGAGCTCCTTGAACGCCCGATAGACAAACGACCCCATAAACCAGCCATCCATGTACTGGAATGGAGTTTCGCCGGTAACGTAGTGACCGCACGGCAGCACGCGCTTTTCGAAGTTCAGCCCTACGCGCGTGAACGCGTCTATGACTTGCAGCGAATACTGCTTCGGGAAGGTCAGATCGTAGTCGGCATAGACCACCAGAACCTTTTTGTCTGGGCCGCCGCCTTCTGCGCTCGCCACGCGATCATAGTAGCTAACCGGGCTGATCGCCGACCATAATGTGCGCAGACGCTCTTGCGTAAGACCGGCTTCCTCCAGCCCCTGTCGAATGTGACGTGTGCTCTGGCCGGCCCATACCACATCACCGAAAGACGTGGATGCGTGATTGAATGCGTTCACGCGAAGCCGTTCGTCGTGCGCGCTGGCCAGGAATGCGTAGCACGAGCCGAGGCTCGTACCGAGAACGCCGAACTGCTCATATCCTTGCTCTTCAAGCCAGTCGATGCAGCAGCGAATGTCGACCACCGCCTGCCTGCAGGCAGAGATCGTTCGCCCGATGTTTGCGCTCACCGCATAGTCCGATCGTTCCAGTTCTGCGGGACGCCGGATATCGTGGTACGGCTTTGACAGCCTTAATGCCGAAACGCCCATCCGATTGAAGATGCGGCACAGCGCGTTGTGGCTGAATGCATCGGCATTCCAATGCGGCATAACCACGATTGCCTGTTTTGGCCTGTTTGGGTCTTTGTGCTCCGGCGCAGGATACCACCGCGCATTCACGAGATCATTCTCGGGATACTGCGTCCGTTCCGGCGAGGTGAAGCGAAGAAACTGCGCCTTCTCAGATTTGCCCTCCGCCGCAAGACGCCTGATCTGGGCATCCTTGGCGAGGGTCGCAGGCCTCACGTTGGTCGGGAACAGCTCCGGATGGCGCTCTTCAAGACGAAAGTCGGCCGGCTTGTCGTAACCGAAGAAGACATCGCTGTGCCGGATGAGAAGCTGATTGATACGTACCATTGCTGCTTCGGCAGCCACGGCATCGCGCTCAATTCCAGCGTGCGGGATCGCCGCCTGGAATCCCTGAGACTCAAGGAACGGCTCGATCCAGTCAAAGCCCCATTCCAGCGGACGGACCACACGGTTTTCATCGCGCGTGGTCAGCCGGGTCTCCCAGGCGTACATCCAGCGCGCATATTTTCCCTTGAACATGTGCTCTGGTTTAAGTTTACCAGCGCCTGAGCAGCTTTTTCTCACGGAGGATCAGCATCCAGAGCATCGTAAAGAAGGGGATCAGTGCGATGAGCGCAAGCGAAATTACGCAGTAGAGACACCACACTCCGAGCACGTCGCGTTCGATGTGTGCCAGGTAAAGCGCGAACCCAAGGCCCACAAGCGAGGCAAGCAGCAGAACGACGCGCTGGCCCGCAAGGCTCAGCCATCCCAGGATGAGATAACCGAATATGCCGATCAGCGCAACGGGGATGCCCAGGAACACCGCGTAGGGACTGTGGTTCACGACGCCACAATCCCACTTCTCGTTGATCGAACAGGGACTCGTTGCAACCGAATAGTGAACTTGAAGAGCGAGGCCCGAAACCACAGCACCGGCAAGCGCGAGAACTGCAATCAGATATCGCATCGTCAGTCTGATGCTAGCAGAGATGCGCCCAAAGCAAGGTGATGAAGAGGTATGTCCGACTGCCGACACAACCTGTTGCCGAGAAGAGAACGAAAGGCCTCCGAATTGCCTTACCATGAACGAATGATCGAGCTGCTGCAACGAGAAAGTCGAGTCGCGTTCTTTGGTGGCAGCTTCGATCCTCCTCATCGCGGTCACCTCGGGATAGCGAGAGCAGCGCAGAGTACTCTTGGCCTCGACACGGTGCTATTCGCGCCTGTCGGCGTGCAGCCGCTCAAGCCGCTCGGCTCCACAGCCAGCTTTGAGGATCGCGTCGCGATGACCGAGCTGGCGATCCAGGGATTGCCACAATTCGCCATCTCCTTTGCGGATGCACCCGACCCCTCCCGCACGCCAAACTACACGATCGACACCCTCGTGCGTTTGCGCGAGCAATACCCCGGTGCCGAGCTCTTCAACCTGATGGGCGCCGATTCATTTCTCAACTTGAACCACTGGTTTCGCGGCCCTGAGATTCCCTTCATTGTGCCTCTGATCGTGGCATCGAGACCCGGTCAGCACCTCGAAGACCTCGCCACTGTGCTACCGCACGGGCTGACCATTCACGAGGATTCTGAGCCGGCGGCAACGAATGTGTCATTGCATGTGTTCACATTGAGAAATACAGCCGGTGCGGAGGCGCCTTTCTATCTGCTTCCGGGCCTAGCGATCGAAATCAGCGCGACCGAGATCCGGCACCAGGTCAGGGCCGCTCTCGATGGGCTCTGTGCAGGACACGAACTGCTGCCCGATCCAGTTTGCAACTACATCCGAACGCATGGACTCTATCGCGAACCGTAATTCGCCACTTTCGTCGCATTGCGACGCGACCCTTCGCTTGCCGCCCGCCGAATCACATACTACGATGACCGTGGAGAGAAAATCGCTGCATGAGCACAGCCCAGGTCCACGAACAGACCCGCATCCTTGTACAAGCCGCTGCCGCGGCATGTGAAAGCAAAAAAGGCGAAGACACACGGATTCTGGAACTCGATCCGGTCGACTCCGGACTCTCCGACTTCTTCCTGATTACATCGGCGACAAACGATCGCCAGGCGGTTGCCATCGCTGACGAAATCGAGCATCGCCTGAAGAAGGACTTTGGCGTAATGCCGCACTCGGTCGAAGGCCGGCGACAGGGTGACTGGATTCTGCTCGACTACATTGATTTCGTCGCGCACGTCTTTCTGACCGAACGCCGCGCCTTCTATGACATCGAGCGACTGCGCAAATCCGCTCGCCCCCTGACGCCCGCTGAATTCGATGAGGAACTGAAGCAGAGCCTTGCCGCGAAAACGCGAGCAGCGCGTGCAAGCGTCGCAGACTCCGGCGCAAAGAAGAGTACAAAGACCGCCGCAAAGAAGGCCGCGCCGAAAAAGCAGGCTACAAAATCGGCACCGAAGAAGTCCGCCGCAAAGAGAGTGGCCGGAAATAGTTTATCGCGCCAAAAGTAAGCGTCGAAGCCGAGCTGCTGGGCTGCTCTCGTCGCAGAATTTGATCCTTCTGAACACTCCTCCATGACAAAGTCGAAGCCCGAGCCGCATTGGCGACTCTCGGATCCATTTGCTCCAAAGTTGAAATTTGGGTGTCGCAAAATCAAGGCAAAAAGAGCTGGCCGCGGCTTCAAGCCGCGGCCAGGTTAGCAATCGTTATGTGAGGAGCTAGAACGCGATGTGGATGGAGAATTCGGAATTACGGTTGCCGCTTGTTCCACCGGGTCCGCCCCGGTAGGCCAGGACGTCGGTGTAGCTCGAGATGTCGTTGGCGCCATTGAGGTTCAGATAAGTATTCGCGTGGTTGAAGATGTTGATGAACTCGCCTTTGAGCTGGATGTCATAGCGCTCGTGAAACTTGAAGTCCTTGACGGCTCCAAGGTTCTGGTTCCAGCTTCCCGGCCCGCGGAAACTGTTGCGGCCATCCATGCCAGTAACGAAGGAGCATCCGACCCCATGAATTCCGGAACAGATCGGAGTGTCACTGGTGCCGGTGTTTGGATTGATCTGTTCGTTGTAGTTCCCGGCATTGATGCCCGTATTCGCATTGGTGGGATCCCAGAAATCGGGCAGGTGGAGGTACGAATAGGTGTTGGCTCCGTACGTCGGGCTGATGTCCGTCATCGCCCCCTTGCCGCGGTTGGGCTTTGCAACGAAGCTTGCCCGCGGACAGACCGTGTAAGCGTAGGAACAGTCAAACATCGTGTAAGGCGTACCTGTCTGAGCCTCGAAGGTGGTGGAGAATGTCCAGTTATCCCCTAACAATTTGGCAATGCCGGTGAGGGTCTTGCCGTACGGCAGAGTCCAGACGATTGCAGTTGCGACGCGGTGTTTCTGGTCGAAATCGGATGCGCCACGGTCGAGTGCCTTGTTCCAAGGATCCAGATAGCCGAGCACCAAGCCGCCGCCTGCTTCGTTGCCGCTGTCGCTAAACGCCGAGCTGGTGTTGTCAATGGAGTGTGAGTAGGTGTAGTCGGCACGGACGTTCAGACCGGTTCTCCACAGATCTGAACTACGCAGTTCGCCGGTGACGCCATGATAGTAGGAATCGCCATCGGCGCCGCGCCAGTTGATGTTCGAGTACTGGTAATTGGTGCGATTGGACGTATGGCCGTCGCCGAGGTACGTTGAACCGTCAAACGCACGATTGATGTTTGCGATCGAGTAATTGTGGATTCCACGAGTTCCGACGTAGGAGATGCTGGCCGTACCAGCGCTGAACTGGTGCTCAACGGAAAGGCTCCAGTTGCCCGCATAGGCCGGCTTGATCTTTGGATCAACAGCGCGCAGAGTCACGTTCGGCAGAGCTTTCAGACCCGTTCCCTCGCCGAACTGCGCGAAGTTGTTGGTCGAAACCGGAATAATGCTGCCGCCATTGTCCGCGCTGGTGAACGCAACGACTCCGTAGTTCGGAGGATTCTGAATCACGTTGAATGTAACGTTGTTGAAGTTGCGTTCGTAGCTAATTCCGTAGCCGGCGCGGATACTGGTCTTGCCATTGCCAATCGGATCCCAGGCGAGTCCCATCTTGGGAGCGAACTGCTTGGTGTTCAGATTCCAGAGCCTACCGTTTGGCGCGGTGTTACGCGTGAGGACCTGCCCATTGCGGATTTGATCCCAAGGCGTGTTGCCCGAACCGAGGAAGAAGTTCGCATCGTATCCAGCCTGCTGCGAGTGTTGCGGTCCATAGAGCTCCCACCGCAGGCCATAGTTCACCGTCAGCTTCGGGCTGACCTTCCAGGTGTCGGTCGCATAAGCTGCGCCATCCTGATAGCGATTCGAGCGCGAGAAGTTGGGTGATGTCGCCGGCAATTGGATCTCGCAGGAAGACGTAGAGACGTATGCACCGGCTGCATCCTTGGAGCAGGGATACGCGCCCTTGGGATCGATCGCCACATTCAGGTAAGCCATGCCGCCCGCGACGAAGTTGTCGAGTGCATGCTTTGTCCCCGATTGAACAAGCGCGTCGACTGCGTTTTCATAGGCGCCGAACATGCGGTTGTCTTTGATGTAAAGGAAGTTTCCGCCGAAGGCGAACTGATGTTTCCCCTTGGTCCACCCCAGGTCTTCGCCGATCTGAATGAAGTTCTGTGGGCCACCGAACGGGATCGCATTTCCTGGAGAGGTCGCCGAGTAACCGGGGAATGTGATGTATCCGCCGCCCAGAGTTACTGGAGAGCCGGAATTCACGTACAGTGTCGGGCTAACAGGCACGCTGCCAAGAGGCTGGGTCTGGTTGAAGCGCGTACCGAGAAGCTTGGTGGCTGATGCAAGATTGGGCGTGAAAGCCTTGGTGAACGATACCTCGAGGTTATGGTTGAACTGCGTCCAGCCGGTATCGTAGCCGGCGTAGGGGCTATAGTTGTTCGTGCCCGCAGGATAAACCGAACTCTGCTGGATGTAGCGGACAAACATCGAGGTGGTCTGGTTAATCGTCCAGTCGCCGCGATTGAATGTGATCCACTGGTTCACTGGCGTTCCACCGCCCGAGTCCATCGGCACTTGGTAGATCGCCTGACCAAAGAGGTTGGTGGTCAGAATGGCGGGATTAGTGGCCGCAATGTCCGTAATATCGGAACCAAACACGTCCTGGACTGGGGTAGAAGCACCGTTGTAGAGCGAGCCGTTAATAGGATGTGCAAGCTTGCCGTAGGTGCTGAAGAAGGCCTGCATGTTGCTGGGTGTCATCGCGATAAAGTCCGGGGTTGGGACGGTCGAGATGACATTTTGTGCGCTGCGGATGCGCGTCCATTCCGTAGAGGAGAAGAAGAAGAGTTTATCCTTCTTGACGGGTCCGCCCACCGAGTATCCGAACTGATTATGTGTATAGCGCGGCTTTGCGGGCGTGCCATACATCGCATGCAGATAGTTGTTGTTGTATCCGTCAGAGGCGAACGTCGAAATTCGGTTGAACTCGTAGGCCGAACCATGAATCTGATTGGTTCCGGACTTGGTGGAGACGTTCACCGCTCCCGACCCGCGGCCATACTCGGCTCCGGAGTTCGAAGTGACAATACGAATCTCAGACGTAGCATCCATCGGGACCGTCTGCCCGACGCCTACTGCATAAAGATCGGTGTTCTCCGCACCATCCAGAAGAATGTCGACGGATGTCGATCGGGCTCCGGAGATATTGAATCCGACGCCGCGGCTCGTCGCCGTTGAATCGGAGGAGAGGTTTCCGGAAAACGCGACGAGGTTGTAGGGGTTCCGGTCGAGGGTCGGGAGAGCAAGAATCTGGTCGGTCTGGATAACCGCGGCGACTTCGGGCTTCTCGAGATGCACTCCCGCAAAATCGTCGGCAGCGACAAGAATCTGAGTGCTGCCGCCCTCGACGGACAGCTTGACGTTGACGGTGTTCGCCGAGCCAACCGTCACTTGCAGGACCTTGGTAGCCGCAGCAAACCCGGGTGCGCTGATCTTCACAGCGTAGCTTGCCGGTAACAGCTGGGTCAGGGCGTATTCGCCTTTGCTGTTGGTAACCGAGGTTCTCACCGCGCCGGTGGCGACGTTTGTGAGCGTGACCTCGGCATTCGGGATCACCGCGCCGGTCGAATCTGTCACGATCCCTGAACAGGAGCCCAAATCGGCTTGGGCGTAGGCAATAGGCGTGGAGCTCACAACTATAAAGAAACCGGCTCCAATCAGCGCCAGCGTCAAAGCTGCGTGCAGCAACCGCGTGAATCGCATTGAAATCCTCCAGATCGACTCCGGATCGGGGATTTCATGGGGGATGAATGCCCGGTCCGCATCGCGCTCGGCGTCTCGGGCTTCACTTTGGGAGAGGTAAGAGTCCGTTCCGCAGTTAACAAATCAAAAATGCCAAAAACAGCAAAGAAAAAAGGTAAGGCTCGGCTCCGTCATGCCCGACCGCAAGTGACAACTTTCGTCTGGAGATAAACCTAGGTTATTAAGAGGAGTTAATGCAAGCAGCATGCCAAAGTGGAACAGGCCTTCCCATTTCTGGATTTACACAGAATCACAGCACTTACGCTCCCAGAGTCAGTGAGCCAAATCACATTCGGATATGAGAATCTGTAGATGGCAATTCGATTCTTCCAGAATTCACGAAATGAGTCGTTCGGTTCTGACCTGGGGCTGGCGGCTCGGTGCTGTATCTTCGCTCCATGCAGATCATCCTGGCGCATATCGGAGCGCGATCCGCTTCCAGGGATCCGCTCGAGGCTCTCGTATCCATATATCTCGATCGCTGCATTACGTTTGCTCGCTGCGAGATCGAGGCTTTCCGCTCCGAGCAGGCGATGTTCACCTGGCTCGATCGCCAGCAGCGACGGACGCCAGCTGTGAAGGTTCTGCTCGACAGTCGCGGACGCCAGATGAGCTCGGAGAAATTTGCAGAATGGCTGGGCAGTCAGCGCGACGGCGGCGCTCAGCAGATTGTCTTCGCGATCGGTCCCGCTGACGGGTGGTCGGAAGACTCGAAAAAACGAGCGAGCCTGCTCATGTCGCTGGGTCCCATGACCCTGTCGCACGCCATCGCCCGGGTCGTCCTCGCCGAGCAGATCTATCGCGCATTTACAATCCTCACAGGCCATCCGTACCATTCGGGACACTGAGGGAGTTCACAGTTCGAAGTTCCGAGTTCGGGCTTTTGAATTGCGACCTTCGTTGGCTACGGTATCGAGCTGAACTGTGAACTTCGAACTATGAACTCTGAACTGTCCTCCTATGAACCCTGAACAGTCTTCACGGCGCGGCCTCATCCTCATCAATACCGGACCAGGCAAAGGCAAAACAACCGCCGCCATGGGGACGGCTCTGCGGGCCGTCGGTAACGGTATGCGCGTACTGATGCTGCAGTTCCTCAAGGGCTCGTGGCACTATGGCGAGCTCGATTCCACACAGGCCTTCGGCGATAACTTCGTGCTCAAGCAGATGGGGCGCGGCTTCGTGAAAGTGGGCGGCGCGGAAACCGATCCCGAGGACATCCGGCTCGTACAGGCCGCATGGGATGAGGCTCGCGAGGCGATCCTGGCGGGTGAGTGGGATATGGTCGTGCTCGACGAAATCAACTACGCCATTAGTTACGGTATGCTCGATGCGGCCGTTGTGGCCGAGACTCTTCGCAGTAAGCCGGAAATGGTGCATGTGATCCTGACCGGCCGCAATGCGCACCCCATGCTTGTGGAACTGGCCGACACAGTCACGGAGATGCGTGAGGTGAAGCATGCGTATCAGAAGGGAATCCTTGCGCAACGCGGGATTGAGTACTGACCGCGACACGGGCACTTTCCTTCCCTTTTTCTCCACGTCCAACTGCAAGTTGATCCCTCTCCTTCGTTCCAAGGTCAGTCCAGGAGGAACACTGTGCGGATCACTTGTCTGCTTTTAGCGGCCTTTTGTCTCTGTCCGATCGTCCCGGCACAGCAGTCTCAGCCGGTCGCCCTCACCATCTACAACCAGAGCTTCGCTGTCGCCCGTACCTCTATCGATCTCGATTTGCATCCCGGCCTGAACGAGATCACCACGTCTCGCGTCACCAGCATGCTTGAACCGGACTCGGTCGTCTTGCGCGACACCGCAACGAAGCGTCCCGTGCAGGTGATGGAGCAGAACTACGATGCTGCGGTCGTGAGCCAGGAATGGCTCCTCGAGAAGTACGAGGGAAAGACGATCGATTTTCAGGTCGGCACAGCACAAGGATTCGAGATTGTGCCAGGAAAAATCATTCGCGCGGGGTTCAATCGCCAGCCAGGATATACCTTCGACGGTCAATATATGAACGGCCAGCAGGCACAGCCTCTTATCGAGGTGAATGGGCACATGCAGTTTTCCCTTCCCGGTCTGCCGCTCTTCCCGTCTGCTACCGATGGGTTGCTGTTGAAGCCGACGCTGCGGTGGCAGATCAACTCCAGCGCCGCTGAACACCTCAAGGCCGAACTTGCTTACATCACAGGCGGGTTTGACTGGAACGCAACCTACAACGTCATCGCACCCCAGACTGCGGAGGCACCAGCGGTTGAAAAGGTGGACGTCTTTGGATGGGTGACGATTCACAACCAGTCGGGCACCGACTTCGACGAGGCGCGGATCAAGTTGATGGCCGGCGATGTAGCGAAGATTCGCCAGGGTGGTTATGGAGCAATGGCACTGAAAGCCGCCGGTGCTGTCTTGGTCAACGCAGGTCCGGTACAAGGCCCGGAGGTGACTCAAAAGGCCTTCGACGATTTTCACCTCTACGATCTGAACCGCACCGTCGCTTTGCGCGATGGAGAGACCAAGCAGGTGCAATTCATTGAAGCAGCCGACGTCTCCATGCACCGCAAGTACCTGTATGACGGTCTTGGTGCGCAGTTGCAGCCGATCTATGCCGGGAATGTCAATCAGAACCAGGGTTACGGGCTGGATAACGCGAACACGAAGGTAGTGATTGTTGAGGAGATCAAGAACAGCGATTCGAATCATCTAGGCATGCCGCTGCCCGCGGGACGGGTGCGCCTCTATCGCCGGGATCAAGATGCGCAGATGGAGTTTGTGGGAGAAAGCCTCATCAACCACACGCCCGCGGAAGACACCGTCAAGGTACCGACGGGCAGCGCCTTCGATGTGAAGGGATCGCGGCGTCAGACAGACTTTCATGTCGACTACAACAGGCGAATGATCGACGAGACTTTCGAAATCCGGCTCAGCAACCAGAAGGCGCAGCGTGTGGACGTCGCAGTCATTGAGCACCTGTATCGCTGCGAAAACTGGGAGATTACCGCGAAGTCGTCGGACTTCAGCAAGCGCGACAGCCACACACTCGAATTTCCGCTCAGCGTGCCCGCCAAGGGCGAAGCAAGTCTGACTTACACCGTTCACTACACGTGGTAGAGATCAGGGATCAGGTTTTAGGGGTCAGGTCGCGCCACCCGTTTGACTGAAGACTGACGACTGATCACTGACGCCTTCAATTACAATGACAGGAGGTTATGTCCTGGTTCAAACGCGAGAATGGCGAATTCGAAGGGCCGGGCAGCAACGGCGACGAACAGAAAAGCGTTCGTACCGAGGGGCTGTGGTCGAAGTGTCCCGGTTGCCGCCAGACCATTTGGAAGGCTGACGTCGAGGCAAATCTCAACGTTTGTCCGAAGTGCCAGCACCACTTCAAGATTGGAGCGCGTCAGAGGCTCGATCTGCTGCTCGAGCCGGGATACGATTTGGTCGACACCTGTCTTCGCTCCACCGATCCGCTCAATTTCACAGATGTGAAGCCGTACAAGCAGCGCCTGCAGAGGGCCCAGGAGCAGACAGGGCTGAACGACGCCATTGTGAACGCTGTGGGCCAGATGGGCCCGCACCCGGTGGTGGTAAGCGCCATGGAGTATGCCTTCATCGGTGGATCGATGGGAGCCGTGGTCGGCGAGACCGTTGCCCGCGCCGTCGATCGTGCCCGCCGCGAGTCGAAACCTCTGATTGTGATCGCCGCCTCCGGCGGTGCGCGCATGATGGAGGGCGTGGTGAGCCTGATGCAGATGGCGAAGATCTCCACGGCGCTGGCGCAGCTCGACGATGCGGGAGTCCCCTACATTTGCATTCTTACCGATCCGACGACCGGCGGTGTCACTGCCAGCTTCGCCATGCTGGGCGATCTCAACATTGCCGAGCCTGGCGCGCTCATAGGGTTTGCCGGCCCGCGCGTAATTGAGCAGACGATCCGGCAGAAGCTGCCCGACGGCTTCCAGCGCTCCGAATTCCTCCTTGAGAAGGGTTTCCTCGACGCGGTAGTCCACCGCAAGGACATGAAGAACTACCTCGTCCGTGCGCTGAATTTCATGATGGTGCCGACGGCGGTCGCGGCCTCGATGCTTTAGGCCCGGTCGTCTAACCGAACGCCGGATTTACCCGCTTCGGTTTGATCACAAGAGCTTCGCGATATCTTGCACGCTCGCACTGGCTGGCAGCGTCTTCTATCCGTTCTTGTTCATCGGCCCGCAGTTTCGCTCCACGCTTCCTGCCCACACTCGGTCGCCCTCATGCAGTTGCGCTTCGCTTCGCTCGCTGTAATCTGCTTGCGACGGGACTTTCACCCGTAAGATGTGCCCACGCTGGGCGTATAGAAAAAGGAGCGCCCCGAAGGGCGCCCCTGTCCGTCCGGCCCCCGTGGTTAGAAGGTGAACGTCCCTTTCAACTGGATCAGACGTGGTGAGGCATCGCCGCCAAGGAACGCGCCCAGAATCGAAGTCGGCGTGTTCGCTGTGGTGTAGATGAGCCCATTCGAGCAGTTGCTTGCGTCGAACGGTGCCGCAGTGCATCCGGAGCCGTTGTTCACGTCGGCAAGCGGGATCTGGAAGTTCGGGTGGTTGAACGCGTTGAACAACTGCACGCCCACCTTCAGCCTGGCCGACTCCCAATTCGGCATCCTGAATCCCTTAGCGATGTCGATGTCGAAGTCGGTGTAGTTCGGGCCAAAGAGCTGGTTGCGGCCCTGCTGCCCATAATCTGTAGAGCTGGTGAAGTGCGAAGCGAAATCGCACAGCGATGTAGTGTGGTTCCCGCCACCGCAGTGATGGTTGAAATTGTTGTCGATCTGTTGCGCCAGCGCTCCATTCCCGCCATACAGAATCGTGCCGTTATTGTCCCCCACCGAGAACGGATAACCGGTGTTGTGGAAGATGGTTCCGGCAATTTCCCAGTCGGCTGTCAGGGCCTTGGGTCCGTGGTAGTACGGAACCGCGATCGCATAGTTTGCGCTGATGTAGTGCCGCGTGTCGTAGTCCGCGTTGCCATACTGCTGGCGTAGGTTGTGCGGGTTGATCTGGCTCACGGGGTTTATGCCGAAGGTATCGAATCCCCCGTTTGACGTCGTGTCAAGAGCGTGGCCGTACGCGTAGTTAATGTGCGTCGTCAGCCAGCGCATGCGGCTCGTCAACGTCGTGATCAGGCCGTTGAAGTTGGAGTACGAGCCGTTGTAGAACACGGTTGCCTGGCCGAGCGCCGCGTTCGGGCGAGATGCGGGAAGCGACGCGTTGGTCCCGTAAGGATCGTAGGCATTCGGCAGATATTGAACCGGTTGATGATAGCTGCGGTTGCCCACGTAGTTCACCGCGAGCGCAGTGTTCTTCCTGAGCTCCCGCTCGACCGCGAAGCTCCACTCCTCGTAAGTCGGCAGGAAGACCTTGCGAGCCGTGCCGATTGCCGTCGGTCGGCTGAACACGCCGCCCGTCACGTTGTAGAGGCTCAGATTCGGTGCGCACCCCTTGTAGCACGCGCCTTGGCTGTACAGGCTGGTCAATGCATTGTTCGAGGTAACCGCCTGTGCATGGCCGCTGTTCGGGGCACTCAGATCAAGTGGGACGAGGGCGCCGGCAGTGGCGTAACCCAGCACCGTGAACCGGTCCACCGTGGGCAGATTGGTCATCACATCGCCCATGATCTGGGCCGGGAAATAGTCCGCGAACATGCCGAAACCGCCGCGGATCGTAGTCTTTCCACTAGGGCCTCCCGGCAGAAACGAAAAGCCGAAGCGCGGCTCCCACGCAATATCCTGCTGGGCAAGGAAGGCCTGCCTGCGGGAGACAAAGAGGGTGTTGTAGGGAGTCGACGTCGCGGTCGGCAGCTTGGCGAAGTCGTCCGCGTAGTTCGAGACACAACTCGTGAGGCACAGCGGATTGGAGTTGTGCTCCATGCGCAGGCCAAGCGTCAACGTCAGGCCGGGCATCGGCTTCCACTGGTCCTGCCCGTACCACCCCGACACATACATGGCGACCGGCTGTGAGAGGCGTTTTGGGAAACGCTCCAGGTATTCATCCGTGAATCCGGCGGCAAAGGAACCCGGGTCCAGAATAATGTTCTCGGGACCGGCGAAGTTGATGTTGCGTTCGCTGGCAGTGTAGTCGGTTATGTCGTCGCGGCGGAATGCGTAGCCGAACTTGAAGTTGTGCTTGCCGCGAGTCCAGCTCAGGTCATCCGTGAACTGGTACCCGGTTACATTTCGGCCCTGCGGAAATGCATAATCAGCCCCGCCAACCCAAGTGCTGGAATTAAGGGTGATATCCCAGTCTCCACTCGTGGCGAAAGCTTCGGGGATCAGAACAAACGGAACGTTGGTAGCTGCGAGTTTGGCGGCATTCGTGTTCGTGAAGATCGCCCGATAGTAGCTTGCTCCGAACAGGAACTGGTTGACCACGTTGGGTGTCAAAGTGCGCGTGTAGTTCAACTGGCCTTCATACGAGGGTTGCGGACTCTGCGCGTCAAAGACCGGATCGAGGAAGCTCGTCTGAGTGGGCTGGGTGCCATGATCATCCTTGAAGTGAATATAGAGGTGATCATTCGCGCTCAGGTTGAAGTCCACACGGCCGTTGATCAGCCATTCACGGCCGAAGTTGGTGGTCTGTCCATTCCAGATCCAAGTGTCCGGATCGGCCGGATCCACCGCACCCTGCGCCCAGTTTGGAGCGTGGTTGTAGTAATTGAATATCGCCTGGTATACCGCGGATTCGCCGGAGTTGCCGTTGTCCGCTAGGTTCCCGTAGGGGACCAAGTCGCACACGTTGATCGCCAGAGCGGATCTCGGGGCTCTCGAGGCTCCGCGGCCCCGAACGCTGGCAGATGATGCGTTGGGGCACCCCGTGGGGGCGCCCAGGATCAACGACTGCCACGACGGGCTTGGTCCATAGGATTTGCCGCGGACAGGGATGATCACCCGGATTCCTTCGTTATCGATAAACCCGAAGATCTTGTCCTTCTTGATCGGTCCCCCGATCGCCGCCGCCCACTGGTTGGCGTTGTCGAAGTTGCGCGGAGAGCCCGCTTGCTTGTTGAAATAGCTGTTGGCGTTCATCGCACGGCCGTTCCACCAATAGGCGAGGTTGCCATGCCACTTGTTGCTGCCGGAACGCGAAATCTCGTTCACCTGCGCGCCACCGAGTCCGCCGAATGCCGCGTCATAGCTATTGGTAATGACCGTAACCGACTCTACGTCATTGTTGCCGAGCAGCAGGTTGGTTGCGCCCGAGTTGTTCAGGTTCAGGTATGGGTCGCCTTCGTATCCGCCATTGACCGTAAAAGTGTTCGAAGTTGCCGGCAGACCGTCAGTCGAGAAGTTGCCGTAACCGCCCTGCGTGTTCATGACTGCTCCCGGTGCGGTCTGGGCTACAAACGTAAGGTCGTTACCCGGATTGGGTAGCGTTTGGATTTGCTGAAAATCGAAGGTCGTGGAAAGCTGCGCATCGTCAACGTGTAGAACTTGAACCGAACTTGCGGTCACCTCGACCGTCGTGGTCGCCTGGCCGACTGTGAGCGAGATGGCCAAGGGGGTAACCACGCCGACGGAGATCGTCGTCTCCAGCTTTGCCGTTTTAAAGCCCGTTGCCTTCACAATAACGCTGTACTTGCCGGGAGACAGCAGGGAAACACGAAAGCCGCCTACTCTGTCGCTGAGAACTGTTTTGGCTACGCCCTGGTCTTGGCTTGTCACGGTAATCTCAGCGCTCGCAATCGCCGCGCCAGATGGGTCCACTACAGAACCGGCAATGTCACCTGAGATGTTTGATTGTGCATAAGAAGTTGGGGACCCTAGATTAGCCATCAGGCCCGCCGTCGCAAATAGGCCGAGCAGCATGGCCGCATTCTGTAAACGGATAAATCGCATTGTGCTCCTCCAAATCGGTGGAATCGGAAAACCTTAAATGCCTTTCATGGGAAAGATCGGCTCTAGAATCATGCGAACGACAGTCCTAGCTCCAGCCGCACTAAGCTCAAGACTGCAACTGGTAATCAGCCGACCAATCTGTATTCATTTGCAGACCACATTTTTTGAGGTACAGGACTTTGCAACTCCGTCGAGGTCAGCAAATGCAACTGACCACGGGAGTAAAGTCGGACCGGCGTTTCTTGCGCGTAAGGCCGGCAATGACCAACAAAAATGAAAAGACAGGGAAGATATAGGACTATGAAAAGACTTGGAAGAAATAAGACTATTTGCGGTATTTGCAATTAGGGTGCCAAAGTGTGCCATCGGGAGATGTATGTAGAAGGCTTTACGAATCTGTTATTTGGGCCGCATCCAATTGCCAAATACCGGGGAAGGCAATGCGACGAAATCCGCTTTTCAGCAGTTCTATACGAAAAACGGTATAAATGCTTAGTTTTCTCCAATATCAGGAATATTGCGGTTGGCGCATAAGCCACTCCACTATAACCATTTAGAAGATCCGCACGGCAGCTTGAAAACTTGGCATTCAAAATGCATCCCACTCCACTGCATCTCCCCAACTAGTCTCGTAACCTCCCAACCTGCGGATACCTGAAACGGTTCCCTGCAGCCCCAGCGGTAAGGGATTTCGCTAAGTAGGTACAAGCTCTTTCCGGAGAAACACATGACACTACGCAGCCGCATTCTCTCCTTGTTTCTCGTGTTGCTGTCTGGAATCTCGATCGCCAGTGCACAGACGTCGAATGGCGCCATCGTCGGGGTCATCTCCGATCCCCTCGGCGGTGTCATCGTCGGAGCAACCGTGACCATCGTCTCAACCGACACAGGAGCGGTGCGCTCCACGGTCACCAACTCGGAAGGCACCTACCGCATTGAGTCCGTCCTTCCTGGCACATACGACATCTCGGCAAGCGCCAGCGGCTTCCAGACCACGGTACAGAAGGGCCTACTGGTACCCGGTACTGCCATCGTGAGCTCCAGCCTGGTCCTCAAAATCGGGAATGCGGTCGACAAGGTCGTAGTTTCCGCAGATAATGCGACGCTCAACACCGACAACGGCCAGCTTTCCGGTACGATCAGCGAGGAGGAAATCAACAACCTTCCGATCGCCAGCCTGAACCCGTACGAGCTCGCTCTTACGCTGCCTGGCGTGATGAACACCCAGGTAGGCGGCTTCTCCAACGGCGTTGATTTCAACGTGGGCGGCGGTCGGCCGCGCGCCAACAACTTCCTTATCGAAGGTCAGGACAACAACGACGCTGGCATCCAAGGCCAGGGCCTTCAGCCGGGTAACGATGAAGCTGTCAAGGAAGTCGTCATCATCGAGAACGCCTACACCGCAGAGTATGGTCACGGGGCGGGTTCCGTATCGAACCTGATTTACAAGAGCGGCACGAACTCATGGCACGGTGCCGTCTACGAGCGCCTGCAGAACTCCTCACTCGACACCGTCGACAAAAACGAGATTCTTAACGGCATCACTTCAGTTAACAAGTACCGCGAGAACCAACCTGGCTTCCGCATCGGCGGACCCATCCTTCATAACAAGCTCTTCGGTTTTGCTTCGTATCAGTGGGATTTCTATCGCTCGACGGCAAACCTCGCGCAGCTGACCGTGCCGACGGCGAACGGCTTTGCCACGCTCGCCAATTTCTCTTTGAATCCTCGTGTCGCTAACCTCGTTAAGGCCTACGGCGGCCTCGTCGGCACGAATGGTGGCACAAAGATCACGCCTCCCGCAATTGCTCTTGGTCCCGACCCCGTCACTGGCGTCGACCGTGGCACCGTGGAAATGGGCACCGTGGAACGTAACCTCGGAGCTGACGATAACGCACCTGAGATTGATCTCAAGGGCGACTACATCATGACCCGAAAGGACACGTTGAACCTTCGCTTCATCCGGACCCGCTTCACCGCTCCGTATGACGTGTTCAACTTCACCGGCCAGTTGCCTGGCTTCGACTCGGACCAGGACGGCACCTCTTACAACACCGGCCTGGTCGAGTCCCATGTCTTCAGCCCCACCGTTGTCAACGAAGTGCGCTTGTCCTACGGCCGTATTGGTTTCGCCTTCGGCCTGCCCGGGAGCACTCTGGCCAACCCGCTCTACAACCAGCCAGCTGTCACCGTTTCGAATATGACCGGCTACGGCATTCCTGGAAACATTCCCCAGGGCCGTTTCCACAATACTTATCAACTCCAGGACACCATTAGTTGGACGCACGGCAAACACTTCATCAAGATCGGTGAAGACATCGCTGACATCCGTGTGAAAGATCAGGTTCCCTTTAATTTTTACGGTGCTGTCGGATTCACGAAAGACACCGTGGCAACCCCGGTGACAGGCGGTGGAAGCTTCAAATACTCCGGCCTCGCCAACCTCATCGACGACTTCGGGGGACCAAACACCACGGTGACCCAGCAGTTCGGCAGTCCGATCGCCCAGCCACGGCTCTTCAGCCAGAACTATTTCGTGCAGGACACCTACCGCCCAACCCCGACGCTCAGTGTGGACCTTGGCTTCCGATATGAGTACAACGGAGCCCCATTTAACGCGACAGGCACGCCGTACCCGGGCATTGATGAATCAAATCCAGCATGCTTCCCGTTGACCCCCGGCTCCAGCTGCAATACCAAACAACAGGCAGACAGCAGCCAATGGGGCCCTCGCGCCGGTATTGCGTGGAGCCCAACTCTCTTTGGACAAAACAAAACCGTCATCCGCTCGGGCTTCGGCGTTTTCTACGACGTGGTCTTCACCAATATCATTGACAACATTCAGGCGACGGCACCCAACGCGGCATCGCCGGTTATAACAAGCTCGGCCACCGCCAACGGCCACCGCGGCACCGGTTCCTGGTATGAACAGTTTGCAAATCTGAACCACAATCCCCGTCCTACCAACACGGCCGAGCCGATCGTCAATCATCTGCTCTCACCACGCACAATGCACTGGAACCTAAACGTCGAACAGGAGTTGCCTTGGGCCACCACCGTCCAGGTTGGCTATGTGGGCGAGCGCGGCGAACATCTCTACGGCAACACGAACCTCAACCCTTACGTCAACGACACAGTCTCTGGTGCACGTGTCATCCCCACCCGGGGTTCAATCGTTGTTCGCGACAACTCTGACGACTCTGAATACACGGGCCTCTGGTCAGAACTCGATCACAAGTTTAATCACAATTTTCTCTTCCGCGCTTCTTACACGCTGGGACGCGCCTTCGACGACGGCTCGGAAATCTTTACCACTGCGAACGAGTCTTCTTACCAATTCAGCCGTTATCCGACTCCTCGCGGAACCACGGATTGGGGCCCGTCGGAGTATGACCACCGTCAGCGCCTTGTTCTGGCCTACATCTGGACACCCGCTGTCTGGCACACCGAAGGCGCCATGAAGGTTGTCGGCAATGTCGTCAATCATTGGGCTCTGGCCGGCGTCACGCAGTTCCAGTCCGGTACTGCGCACAACGTTGAAGTTGGCTATGACGGCGACGGCGACGGCATCAGCAATGATCGACCGATTCTCGGAAACAAGAAGGCTCCGATGGCCACGTATGCCTTCGATGACTCTTGGTTCTACGGCGTCTCCCAGGGCACTTTGTGCTCCGGTCCTAGCCTCTGGTACACCAACAACCCTTGCGAGGTGGTTACGGCAGACCAGGTTCACTGGATCGTTGGTCCCTATGGCGCTTATCCGAAAAATCCCATCGGCCGTAACTCTTTCTTCGGCCCTGGATATCAACAGTGGGATATGAACATTCAGCGCTCCTTCGTGATCCACGAAAGGCTGAGCTTGGATTTCCGCGGGGAGCTTTTCAATGTGTTCAATCACGGGCAAGTTGACACGAACGGATACCTGGAAAACACCACGCTCATCAGCGGCATTCCCACCGATGCGTTTACAGGCGACAACGGCACCAATACCTTTGCTTCGCCTTATCCGGCGGTGAATGGTCACCGCCACGCGCGCATCTTTATCCGGCTCCAGTTCTGATTGCTCCACTTCACCTGAAAAAGGCAGCCTTCGGGCTGCCTTTTTTCTTGCACGGGCCACATTCAGCTCGAGACGAAAACCGGATGTTCTAGACTTGATTGCGTTGCCCAAATTGAGGACGAGACGATGCGAGGTTCCATCTATTTTTTCTTTCGGACCGCTCAAACCGGCCTCATCCTGCTGTCCTTTTTGCCTGCTATTGTTTACTCCCAAGACACTTTCCCAAGTCTCAGCTCCATCCCGATCATCGCTTTTGAAAATGGCGGCCCCGTCGTTCGCGCTCACTCGGAGAGTGAGAAGCCTTTCACGGTCGCCGGAGAGCGCGGGGTGGTGCTCGGACAGCAGAATGGGACATTCGAAGCCTGGGTTCTGCCCGTGAAACTGCTTTCGCACTTGACCATCGAGGCGAATATCGAGGGGTACACGGTTCCGATCGACGTGAACCAGCAGGCAGCAGAGATTGAGGTGCGGCCAGACCGGACCGTGATCACTTATAGCCACATAGGATTCACGGTGCGGCAGATCATGTTTTCGCCGGACGACGTATCGGTCGGGATGGGTCCGATCGTGTTGTACGAGTTCGATTGCCTGCATCCGACGGAGTTCGTTTTCAGGTTCATTCCGGAGCTGCAGTGGATGTGGCCGGAACGGAACCAGGGCGTGCCGGGCGTGGAGTGGGTGGCGGGGCCGAACGCAGTTCCGGCAGGGAAAGAGCCGGGGCCTGCAGGATCCATTTCCTGGGCTCATCTGCCGGGACATGGATTCTACGTGTTGCATACCGACTATCCGGACCTTGCCGGCGCAATCACGATTCCCGGAGCGCAACCGGGGATTCTGGCGCCATACCAGGAGCGTCCGCAGGTGCATCCTGTGGAATTGCGCCTGCACATCGACCCAAAACGGGACCAAGGAAGGCTGTTTCCGCTGCTGATGGTGGCGGGGATGAATAAGGAGTCCGCGGCGAATGCCGCGCTCGGGGCGACGCTCGCCAAGCTCAACGAGAGCATCGCCAGGCTCTATGGGGCACACAAAGAGAGCTATCAGAAGCTGCTGAGGAACTCTGTCTCGATCGAGACGCCGGATAAGGCGCTGAATGAGGCGTTCCAGTGGGCCGTGGTGTCGATCGAGCAGCTGAAGGCGAAGGCGCTGCCCGATAACGAGACGGCGCTGGTTGCGGGGTATTTCGCTTCAGGGGATTCGGCTCGGCCCGGGTTTGGCTGGTTCTTCGGGCGCGATGCGTTGTACACGCTGTATGCCGTCAACGGATACGGCGATTTTGCGCTTTCGAAGTCGCAGCTGGAGTTTCTGATCAAGCGCCAGCGCGAAGACGGCAAGATCATGCATGAGTACTCGCAGACAGCGCCGTTTGTCGACTGGCGCCAGTTTCCGTATATGTATGCGGCCGCGGATTCGACTCCGCTGTTCTTGATGGCGGTGGCGGATTACGTGCGCGCGAGTGGCGATGTCGCGTTTCTGTCGGTGCATCGCGAGGCAATCGAGAAGGCGTGGGCGTTTGAGACTGATCCCGCGCACGATACGGATCATGACGGCATCTACGACAACTCGCAGGGAACCGGCTGGGTGGAGAGCTGGCCGGGCGGCATGCCGCACCAGGAGATCTACCTCGCGCTGCTCGATCAGCAGGCGTCGACGGCAGTGGGGTATATCGAATCGCTGCTGAAGAACGAGAAGCAGTCGCAGGCGGCGCAGGCGAGGGCGGAAAAGCTGGCGAAGACGATCAACGCCGAGTATTGGGATCCGCAAAGAAACTGCTATGCGTTCAGCCGGAATATGGATGGTTCGTTGGATCGAACGAGCACGGTGTATCCCGCGCTGGCGTGGTGGGATCCGGCGGGAGGCAAGTCGATTCTTGCGCAACCGGAGGGTTGCCTTTCGGAGTTTGCGTCGGCAGCACTGAATACAGATTGGGGGCTGAGGGATGTTGCAAACACGGAGCCGATCTACGACGGGATGAGCTATCACCAGGGATCGGTGTGGCCGCTCTTTACAGGCTGGGCGGCGCTGGCCCAGTACCGCGGGGGGCAGCCGCTGGCCGGGTATCAGACGTTGATGGAGAACGCGAATTTGACCCGCGCGCAGGATATTGGCGCGGTGACGGAGTTGCTGAGCGGCGATTTCTTTGTGCCCTTTGGGCGATCGACGAGTCATCAACTCTGGTCTTCGGCAATGGTGATTACGCCGACGCTGCGCGGGTTGTTCGGGATCAGCATCGATGCGCAGACCAAGACGATTACGGTGAATCCGCATTTGCCGGCGGGATGGGAGAAAGCCTGGGTTAGGAATCTGCGCGTTGGGGCAGATACTGTCGATCTCTTCTTCGGATTTGGAATGGACGGACAAAGGACAGTGGAAATGGAGTCGCATGGTGATGCGAAGATCAAGCTGGCAACTGCAATTGAGGGAGCCAAGTGGAAGGGTGACGAAATCGAGATCCCCAGACGACCCGTTGTTGAAATCGAGCCGCTCTTCGAGCCTCCTGTGCCGGGCCGCCGCACACAATCCGTGCGCGTGTTGAATGAATCGCTTGGCGACCATCGCTTAAGAGTGACTCTCGAAGGCATGGCGGGATCGGATGCCAGGGTGGGTTACTATCTCCATGATCTCGGACTGAAACTGAGCGTAAACGGGGCGGAACTGAATGAGGAAAGGCGCTACGCTTCCCGCGGCCCAATTGAGCCGCCTACGATGACTGTACATTTTCCGCCCGGCGAGGGTTGGAAGACGATCACCGTTACGCTCACTTGGTGAGCGTGTTGCGGCTTTTTGAAGAAGCAACTGCAGTCATTCGTGTCGCCTTGCGGGATCCCAAGACCATGAAAGTGTGGCACGATTCGGACGTCCCTACGGGACTGTGGTTCTTCGTGATCCCAGGGCTATTTCGCAGCGTTCCCTCCGGGAACTTGCCCCAATGATGGCTGGGAAGAAGTGCGAGGAGGCGCGACAGTTCTACAGCCCTCTCCGCATCTTGGCGGCGCGTACGGTGTTGGCCATGAGCATCGCGATGGTCAGCGGTCCGACGCCGCCGGGAACGGGGGTGTACGCGCCGGCGAGTTCGTAGGCTTTTGGGTGCACGTCGCCGACGATGGTTGAACCGCGTTTGGCGAACGTGGCTTCGCGCCTGGCGTCACCGGCGAAGAAGCGATCAACTTCCTCGCGCGTGGTGATGCGGTTGATGCCGACATCGATGATGGCGGCGCCCGGCTTGACCATTTCAGGCGTAATGAAGCCAGGGCGACCAATTGCGGCTACGAGGATGTCGGCTTCTCGCGTGAGCTCTCCGAGCCTCTGTGTTTTGGAGTGGCAGATCGTAACCGTAGCATTTTCGTGAAGCAGCAGCATGGCGACGGGCTTGCCGACAATGTCGCTGCGCCCGACGATGACGGCGTGCTGTCCGCTTATGGGCAACTTGCTGCGCTTGAGAATCTCGATCACACCGGCCGGAGTGCACGGTGCCAGAGCGGGCCGCCCGGCCTGCAGCTTGCCGGCATTTACGGGATGGAAGCCGTCTACGTCTTTCGCCGGATCGACTGCATCGAGCAGCGCCTTGGTATCGACCTGCTTCGGCAGCGGCAGCTGAATAAGGATGCCGTCGATGTCGTCGCGGTCGTTGAGGCCGTGAACCAAGTCGAGCATCTCCTCGGTTGTGATGGTGTCGGGGGGTGTGATGAGGTCGCTGTATAGGCCCAGTTCCGCGCAGGTTTGCACTTTGCTGCGGACGTATATCTCCGAGGCTGGCACATGGCCGACGAGCACGGCTGCGAGGCCGGGCCGGATGCCCTGCGCGGCGAGACGGCGCACCTCCTCGGCTACTTCCTGCTTGATCTGCGTGGCGATTGCTGCTCCATCGAGGGTTTTGGCGAGGACTTTTGCGAGGACTTCTGCCATCAGATTCTCCCTACCAATCGTAGCGCCTTGGACGGGGCGGCAAGGGCATTCGAGATAGACGGCCCGTATGGACCCCGGCTGCGCAAGCCTGGGCAGACCCAGTTCGCGTCTCGCTGCAGGTGATGTTCCTCACAATCTGAAGAATTGTCCTCTTCCGTGCCTAAAATACGGAGAATATAAGCCTCTACGTCTCAGTAGCTTGCGGCGGCTTTGAGACGGCCATCACATCGCGTCGTGATGCTTCTCACATACAGTCCGGCGTTCACTCGGCGAATCTTCGGTTCGAACATGATCTGGATCACATGAGGCGATTAGCATGTCGGCCTCGTGATGCAGCGTCAGGAGATTCGGCTGCAATGAACCTATTTAAAGATGCCGGGCATCTGTTGCGATTCGCGGGACTCTTCGTCCTCGCTTTCATTATCTTTCTTGTGGTTCGGGGCTACGTGGTTCCCAAGAGCTTCGGCCAGTATGGCCACTATCGCGGCAACGCCATCACGGAAATGGCTGCTCGCCCGGTGAAGTTTGCAGGACATCAAACCTGCGAGACCTGCCACAGCGACATTGCGGGCACAAAGGGCCAGGGCAAACATGCGCATGTGAACTGCGAAGCCTGCCATGGACCGCTGGCCAAGCACGCGGACGATCCGTCATCGGTAACGCCGGTGAAGCCGGACACCGCTGCATTGTGTGCGCGTTGCCACACAGCGAGCGCGGCCAAGCCGAAGGGATTCCCCCAAGTCGATCCTGCCGATCACTCGAGCGGTGCGCCGTGCGAGACCTGTCATCAGCCACACAGTCCTGCAATCGGCGGAACGGAAACGGCTCCAGCCGCGGGAGGTACGAAGTGAAATTATCCAGACGTCATTTTCTGGTTCTTGCGCCGGCTGCCGCTATCGCGTGGAAGTCCGTGCTGGCAGGAGAACCGGATCAGGCCCCCAACTACAAATTGTCTGAACATTGGTGGGGCATGCTGATCGACATTCCGAAGTGCATCGGCTGCGGTAATTGCGTGCGCGCATGCCAGGCCGAGAACGATGTGCCCGACGGGTACTTCCGCACCTGGGTGGAGCGCTACCACGTTGAGGACGAGGACATGACCAATCCGCAGGTCATCTCGCCTGACGGAGGCAAAGAAGGTTTTCCGGTGGCGAAGGAAGATGCAGGGAAGTACTTCTTCGTTCCGAAGATGTGCAATCACTGCGCCGACTCGCCTTGCACACAAGTTTGCCCGGTGGGCGCGACATTTGTGACGCCGGATGGCGTGGTGCTGGTGGATCAGAAGTACTGCCTGGGATGCGCGTACTGCGTGCAAGCTTGCCCTTACGGATGCCGCTACATTCATCCGGACAAGAAGGTCGCAGACAAGTGCACGCTTTGCTATCACCGCATCACGAAGGGACTGACGACGGCATGCTGCGAGAATTGCCCGACGGGTGCGCGGCAGCTTATCGATCTCAAGGATCCGAAGGATCCGATCCACGAGTTCCTGAAGACACACAGCGTGCAGGTGCTGAAGCCGCAGATGGCAACTGGCGCAAAGGCGTACTACAACGGGCTGGATGGGGCCGTGCGATAAAAGCAGCTACTAGCTTCTAGCTCCTAGCTCTTAGCATCTCGTCCGAGGAGGAAGGCTCCTGGGCGTAGTACCGAAAGGAAGAAGAGTTCAGAGTTGGTGAGAAGTTAGCGGCGGGAAAGAACAAGCTAGGAGCTAAAGCTAGCAGCTAGGAGCTGTTTCTATGAGTGGCGTTGAAGGCTTCATGTATCCGAACGAGATTGCGCTGCAGTGGAGCGTGCTGATCGTTCTCTATCCATTTATTACCGGGCTGGTTGCGGGCGCATTCATTCTGGCGTCACTGGAGCGGGTGTTTCATGTGGAGGCGGTGAAGCCGACCTACCGGCTGGCGCTGTTGACTGCGCTGTCGTTTCTGATCGTGGCGCCACTCCCGCTTCAGTTGCACCTGGGGCATCCGGAGCGGTCGCCGGAGATGTATTTCACGCCGCACGGCACGTCGGCGATGGCGATGTTCGGCTATGTGTACCTGTGGTACCTGATGGCCGTACTGGTGTTCGAGATCTGGCTCGACTATCGCAAGGACATCGTGCTGCTTTCGCAGTCGGCAAAAGGATCGGTACGGTGGATCTACAAGCTGATGACACTCGGTTCGAACAACATCAGCCCGCGAGCGCTGCATATCGATGAGAAGGTCGGCTGGATCGTCACGCTGATCGGTATTCCGTCAGCTTTCATGCTGCACGGCTATGTTGGATTTATCTTCGGTTCGATCAAGGCTAATCCGTGGTGGTCCTCGCCGCTGATGCCCGTCGTGTTCATCTTCTCGGCGATGGTTTCGGGCATTGCGGGCGTGATGCTGATCTACATGGCGACGACAAAACTGCGCGGGCAGAAGATCGATATGCGCTGCGTGGATACGATCGCCATGTACCTGTTCTACATCTTCATTATCGATTTCAGTTTGGAGACGCTAGACCTGATTCATCGCATCTATGAGGCCGATGAGTCGTTCCGCAGCCTGGACTTCATGGTACATACAAGGCTGTACATTCCGCACATCGTGATCCAGATCATTTTGGGAACGCTGACGCCCCTGATCTTGCTCTTCATCACGCAGGTGGTGAAGCTCCCGGAGCAGGTGCGGAAGCGGATGTATGTGACGGCTGGAAGCCTCGCGATGGTGGGAATCTTTGCTATGCGATGGAACGTGGTGATAGGCGGTCAGCTCTTCTCGAAAAGTTTTCTTGGCTACACGACCTACAAGATGGCCCTGGTGACGCGCGAAGGCTCGCTTGTAGCGGCAGGCCTGGCGCTTCTGCCGCTGTTCATCTTGTGGGTACTGGTGAAACTGCTGCCGCCGTGGACTCACGCAGAAGTGCCGCAGACGCAAGCTGTCGCAGGCGATTGATCGCGATTCCATTTTCGCCAACCGGGTGAGATATGAACGATTCTCCCGCCGCACTGGAACTTCTTGCGAGCCGCGTGGACGAACTGGAAAAGCGAGTTCGCGCACTCGAGCGCCCGAGTGAGGCAGGGGCTTCGGCGGTTGTTCAGTCTGCCGTGTTTTCTCATGCGGTGTCGCCCGTGGATGCCTCGTTGCCTCCAGCCGGAACTCTGTTCTCGACCCTGGGACGCGCGATGCTCGGCATTGCCGGAGCCTACTTGCTTCGCGCGGTTGCCCAGGCTGGACTGATGCCGAAGACGGCAGTTGCAGACGCTGGAATCGCGTATGCCGCGGCATGGGTGGTGTGGGCGGCACGGTCGAAAGCATCTGGATTTATTCAGATGGTCTATGCAGGCACATCGGCGCTGATCCTGGTGCCGATGCTCTGGGAAGTCACGCTGTACTTCCAGGCCTTTTCGCCGATTGTTACCGCGGGAGTGCTTGCGGCGTTTGCCATGCTAGCAACTTTTCTCGGGTGGGGCGGCGAGACCGCGCGTCTCGCGTGGATTGCCCATGGATCCGCTGCAATGGCTGCTGTTGCTCTGGCTCTTGCCACGCACCATGTGCTGCCCTTTGTTTACCTGCTGCTGATGGTTGTTTTGCTGGATGAGTACGCGAAGACGAAGAGCGATAGGCACGGACTGGCTGCAGTTGTTTCTCTCACAGCCGACGCTGCGATCTGGGGAATGATTATTATCTACAGCGGCCCACAGAATTCACGCGGCGAATATTCGGGGCTGTCTCCTGCAGCGCTCATTCTTCCGGCGTGTCTGCTGTTGGCGATCAACGGAACCGGCGTGGCGATTCGGGCCACTGTGCGCGAGCTAAGGATCAGCGTCTTTGATGCGATCCAGACCATGATCGCGTTTCTGCTTGCAGTAACGAGCGTACTCTGCTTCGCTCCGCCGTGCGGGACGGTGATTCTTGGGGCTTCGTGCCTGGTGCTGTCTGGCGTACTGTATGTTGCCGTCTTCGCGCGGCGTCAAAAGCTCGCTGAGTCACGAAGCATTCGCGTCTTCCAGATGTGGAGCGCGGCTCTCCTGCTTGCGGGCGCGCTCTGGGCGTTGCCGCGCTCGGGCGCCGTCGTTGCGCTTGCATGCGCAGGTGTTATCGCATATTTGCTGGCGGCGCGGATGAACTCAACCATGCTCGACTGGCATGGAGCGATCTTTCTTTGCACTGCCGCCGGAATTTCGGCGTTGCCGGAGTATGTCGTTGGTGTACTTGTGGGATCATTGCCGGGCAGACCGGAGGCGAGTTTCGTGATCGTGGTCTGTTGCGCCACTGTGGCATTCATCGCGGTGCGTGGCGCTGAAGGAGGATCCTGGCAGCGGCAGGCGATTGAGTTTATTCCCGCGCTGGTGGCCACGTGCGGGCTGACCGCTCTGCTGGCGCGAAGCGTGCTGGGAGCTGCGGGGATCGCGATCTCGCTGGACGTACATCACGTAGCGTTTCTGCGCACACTTACGGTTTCTCTAGTGGCGTTGGCGCTTGCCTTCGCTGGTTCGCGCGCGGGTCGCACCGCGTTGACGCAACTGGCTTATGTCACGCTTGCATTTGTGGCCGTCAAGTTGATGTTTGAGGATCTGCGTCATGGCCGCATGGAGTTCATCGCAGGCTCGATCTTCCTGTTTGCGATGACGCTGATCGCGGTTCCACGGTTGGCGCGGCTGGGAGCGAGGCTGCGGGCTGCACATCTCCCAGAAGCAATCGCCGTGGGTAAGGGCTGACGTTGCGAATTCGCCGCTGACGTCAGTCGATCGCGGTCGATAGTTCCTTTGCGAGCGATCGCAGGTGAGGCAGTTCTGCTTCAGCCTGCTTCTCCAGCGCAGGCTTCTTCCTTGCAAACCATGCTTCAAAACTCTTCAATCTCTCGTCGAGCCGTGGATCATTTGGGTCTCGAAGCTGATCTGAAAGGCACGGTGCATCGTCTGCCATCTTGCAGATCGGCAGGACGAACCCGTAATACCGGTTCCAAGGACTGCGGCTCTTATCCATGGCCCATCGCCCAACAGCAAGGATGGCGGTTGCGGTTTTGACCAGCTTTGCATGTGGCGCACTCATTGGGTCGCCATTGTATTGGGCGGATAATGCTGCTTTGAAGGCAGTCTGCGCTGCGACATCTTCCCATCGCGTCTTCTGGAGGATGATGATCTGTGCGGCCTGGGCAAGTTCTTCAAGGTGATGGTCTGGTCCCCAAGACCACAGATCGTCCACGTGTGCGCTATACGCAATGTAGTAGTTACTGTTGTTGAGTGCGAGCTTGAGGATCGTCTGAAACAAGAGAATGTCGTGCGGCGCACTTTCGGTTAGGGCCCGTGAGCGGATGCTGATCTTGTTCCACTCACTTCGAGTGAGATCGCATGCGACTCCTTCTGGCCGACATTCTGAGGCGGCGATTGGCCACTCCCAGGCAGCCTTGACGCGCGCGGGATAGCGGATATCCCCGTAATACATATTCGTTTTGTCGAAGAGCATTGAGAGGGCCCTCTCCATCTGCCATAACCATGGGGAATGGTCTCGCTCCTCCGCAGTCACCGGATAGTCGATGATCTTTGTAGGCAACCGAATCTGATGGCCAAGAACCACTCGGGTGGCTTGTTTTGTTGGAGGCTGAAAAATCGCCGCAACGGCGCTACACGGGGGCGGACTGACGCCTGGTGGATCAGAGCTAACCTCAACGATTGCCTGCCAGAGCAAAGGAAGATCTTCTGGGCTTAGCATCGATCCCCCTCGATTGGCCGCCGTCATTCGATCCATATAAGGCGTCGAAGGATCGGTGAGGAATTCCCAGAATGATTTGCTGGAAAGCAGCGCTTTCTCCAGCGCTGGAGAAGAGTAGGTCTCAAGCATCGTTCGTTCGGCGGCATCGGTTTTCTCGTTCGTCGGGCAAAGCTGGAGCCATCGTGCCCTTGCTGTTTTCGCATCGGACTGGCCCGGTTCTTTGCGAGCGTCTTGGGCTCGTGTGCTCACAATATCGAGTGCCACAAACAGAAGTCCCATCGCTACAACCAACTTCGCTTTCACAGGGCCCCGCCTCAATGCCAAGCCAGTGCTGTTGGAACCCGCTTACCGGATTCCGAATGGTTCGCTGGTCCGGCGCACTTCGCCGCGCAGTTTCACCTTGCTGATGTGCACGTCGTATCCCGTTCCGGGTAGCAGGGATTCGAGCACAAACGTTTCTGTGCCGCCGGAGCGAAGTTCGCGATAGCGATACACACCGACATCGCCGATACTAGTCTCGGTTCCGCCTGCAGATGCATCGAGAAAGTGTTGCGCGTCGGCAGCGGTAGGCGCTGAATGAGTCTCGCCCGGCAGGAGGCTTTCAGCAGCATAGGACCGCACGAGTTTGGTCCAGTAGCGCGCCAAAAGATCGGTGTCGGAGAAGATATCGGCCCATACGATTTCTCCGCGCACAGCAACAACGACGCCGACAGCGCGTTCTTCGCGGAGTTTCTCCAGCACCTGCTCGCGCGATTTCATGACAGGAGCAGCGGCTTCGTCGACCTTGGCGCTTACGGCGCTGCTCTGCATGGCGCGGGCATAGCTGGTGGTGCCGAGGCTGTTGACCGTCACGGTGGCGGTCGTTGAGCCGCCTCCGGCGGGAACTGCCGAAGGGGCGGCGAGTGCCCCGCCAATGGCGCCGTGGACCGAGTTCCAGACCTCCTGCTGATCTTTGGCGACCATCGCCTTTTCGCGCACCGTGGGCTGGACCATGAAGCTCTGCGCGGAGGCCTTGGCGGACGCACCGAATGCGTCCGTCGCCCCCGTCCAGCGGCCGGGCTCGATGCAGAAGACGCCGAGGTCGATGGGATCGCTACCGCTGGGAACGATACGATCCTTCGCGATCACGCGATCCTGCTTGCCGCCGGTGACGATTTCTCCGGCCAGAAGAAGCAATGGTTTGTTGGAGTTGTTGACGAGAACCAGCGTGTTGACCTGGTCGCCTCGGTAGGGCGGTGCGGGGGGAGGGATTGGCCGGGCAATCCCATCGCTCTGCCCCTGCGCGGGTCGTGGGCGTACCAGACCGCGGACACGGCCCGCCTCGGCGACTTCGACCTGCCCGCTCTTGATGCCTTCGTCGAGCGTGATGAACGGGGATCCGGGTGTCTTGCCGGATTGCACGACAGGGAAGAGCAGGAGATTGCCGCTCTCGATCGGCGCGAGGACGCGATAGCCGCTGGACGCGAATCCTGTCGGGCCCGCGGCGCGAGCGCTGAATGACTGATACACGGCAAAACTTGCGACCAGTGCAGCAGCCGCAAACAGGAACCGCAGAACTGGATTCTTCATGTTGCTCCTCTCAAGGCTCATAAGCTCGCAGCGGATTTGAAAGAACGTCCCTCAGTGCTAAAGAGCACGGTTGAAGACTGTTCTTGACTGATAACGACAGCAAGTTAGCGAACTGAAACCAGGCCCCCTCCGCCGCGGTTGTAACGTGGAACGCGTTGCTGGAGGTTTCTTGCAGGATTTTTTTGGCGTATCTTCGACTCGTGGACGCAGCGCCCTCCCAACCCGTCGAACAGCCAATGGCAAAGGAGTCGTCTGCGGTGCCGGCAGCGGTGCATCCTGCCCTGCTGGATGAGCTTTGCCGCGATAGCGGCGCGGGCGAGTGGGGACTGGGACGAGGCGAGTTTGACCGTATCATCCTGCTAGTTGCGGTAGCGCAGAACTGCGGGCTGGAGGCCGGCGCTACAGCTTCGCAGGAACAACAGGCTGCGTTTTTCCGGGGCCTTAAGCTCGCCGATCTCGTTCTGGCGAAGGCGTGTGCCGCGGGGAATGAACGCGCCTGGGAGCGCTTTGTCGCCCTCTTCGGCCAGCAACTTACGCGCGCCGCGATTGCCATCAGCGGAAGTGAAACCATCGGCCGCGACCTGGCGGATGCTTTTTATGCCGAGCTTTACGGGCTGACCGAGCGCGATGGGGAGCGGAAGTGCCCGCTTGATTCCTATCGCGGGCGAGGTTCACTGATTGGCTGGCTGCGGACTACGCTCGCGCAGCGTTATGTCGACCACTACCGGCGTACCTTTCGCGAGCAGGCATTGGATGAGCTGGCTCATGATGCGCCCGCGCGCGATTCAGTCGCAGAGCTCGATCCCGGGCAGATCGCAATGCTGGGGCAGGCAGTGACTGGAGCATTGCGCCAACAGCCGGCAGAGGAACGACTCTTGCTGGCGGCTTATTACCTGGACGAAAAGACGCTGGCTGAGATTGCCGCGGTTCTGCGCGTGCATGAAGCTACGATCAGCCGGAGACTGAAGCGCGCCACCGAGGCAGTTCGCAAACAGCTTTTGCGCAATCTGGAGAAGAGCGGGATGAGCCGCAAGGCCGCGGAGGAGTTGCTCGGCACCGATCCGAGGGACGTTGACTTACGAGACATTGATATGAGGATGGATCTTAAAAAACTGATGCAACATTCAACCCAGGAGCCGTTCCGAGAGCAGGTGGTTCCAACTCCGGCCGCCGGCGGGAAGACTCTTGCAGGAACCTTGCTCTCGGAGCCGAGAGCGACCCTCTCAGAGAAGAAGACCGAAGGATGACGCCAACGATCCAACCCGGAATGCACCCCAATGCAGAGAGCCTGACTGCATTTGCGGAACAGTTGCTGGCTGCGGCGGAGCGCGAGCAGATCCTCGCGCACATGGCTACGTGCGGCCGGTGCCGCGAAGTCGTGTTTCTGGCGCAGAAGGCGGCCGGCGATGATGAGCCGGGGATCGTTGCGGTTCACACGCGTGAGCGGAGCGGGCCGGGAAGGCGGTGGTTCACGGGTTGGCAGTGGACGTGGGTTCCGGTCACGGCCCTGGCTGGGATTGTTGGTGTCGCCGTGATGCTGCACTTCCGCCATGTAACGCAGCCGGAGACGCAGATGGCGGCCAAGCTCGGTGCCACGGATGCTCTAGGCAAGGCGGAAGTTGCTCCCACGGCTCCGGCGAGTTCACCATCGACCGAAGCGGTGCCGGAGCTGGCTGCGCCGCGGAGGGTCCCTCCCGATGAGGTGCGGAAGGATGTTGGGAAGCAGCTCTATAAAGAGAAGCCTGCCGAAGAAAGAGATGCAGCGGCCCTGAGGGGCGCCGGAGCTCTGCATGGGGTTATCGGCGGGCTTGCCGGCGGCTCGACGCATGAAGCAACTGCGCGGGCAAAGAGCCTAAGTCTTGGCGGGCCGATGAATGCGAATCAGTTCCAGCAGAATGCAAATCAGCTTCAGCAGCAGAACTTGCCGCAGCAACAACCGTTGCCGGCTTCGCGAAATGCTCCGACTTTGGATGCTGACAAGCCGGTGACTGCGAATGCTGCTCCGCGCTCTGTTACGCAATCCGTTATCGTGGAGCCGCAGGCAATAGCTCCGCAAGCCGCGCCGGCGCCTGTCCCGGCGATGACGTTGTCTTCGGTTGCCAACGAAACCGTTCCACTTAACGGCAGGCCGGTCGCAGGAATGAAAAAGCTGGCAAAGATCGCGCTGCCGAGCGGCGCGGGCGTGCTTTCTTCCGCGTGGGCCGCGGGGCGCACCATCGCGCTCGATACCGCCGGCGCGCTGTTTGTGCGCAAAGACAACCAGAAGCAGTGGAAGGCGGTTCAAGCCCAATGGACTGGCCGTGCCGTGGTGGTGCGGGCCCGTCCGGTATCCGGAACCGCGCAGTCCGCGTTTTCTCTCGGGTTCGTGCAGAATCCGTGCTTTGAGCTCGTGACGGACAAACCGCAAACCTGGGTGAGCGTGGACGGCAAGACGTGGACAGCGGAGCCGCCGCCCGGAAAGTAAACTGGAGCAGCATTCGTGAAGCTTCCCTATCGCCGGTCAACCGGCCGCGACAGGATGTGAGGCACGAATGAACTCCTGCCCTGTTACAAGACACCAACCCGACGGTACTCTTCAGCAAGCTCTAAAGCCTGATTCTCAAAATCGCTGATCTTCTCGCTGGCTTTCTCGCTGTTGGCCTACGCGCGAACGACGTTGTCCGGCGTCATGGGCATGTGTCGGAGTCGAGTGCCGGTGGCGGCAAATATGGCGTTGCCTACTGCTGGCGCGAGGCCGACGATTCCGGTTTCTCCTGCGCCCGCGGACGGCAGATCCTTGCGATCGAGAAGCACGACCTCGATCTGCGGAGTATCGCTGAAGCGGGGGACGCGGTACTTGGAGAAGAGCGGGTTCTGGATGCGGCCGTTTGCGAAGAGGATGCGCTCGAAGAGCGCTCCACCGATAGCCTGTACCATCGCGCCCTGAATCTGGTTCCGCAGGCCGTCGGGATTGACGATCGCTCCCGACTCCCATGCCTGGACGACGCGGCCAATCTTCACCTTCTTTGTCGCGGTATCGATGGAGACTTCGGCGCAGGCGGCGACGAATCCACCCTTGTCGGTTCCACAGGCAATGCCCATGCCGCGGTCTGGGGCAGACTTCGATGTGTTCCAGCCAAACTTGTCGGCAGCGGCCTGAAGGACGGCTTTGAGTCGAGGATTGCTGATGTTCTTCAGTCGGAACGCGAGGGGGTCCATGTTGAGTGCGTGGGCCATCTCGTCCATCTGCGATTCGCGGGCAAAGTGGTTGGCGGTTGCGGCGAGGCCGCGATAGGAGCCCTGACGCAGTGGCGACTTGGCCGGGTGATATTGGATGAGCTGGTTGGCAACTTCGTAGGGCGTACCGATCGCGGCGGGGCCGGAGTTGTAGTTGTGATACTCCCACGAGACGAGCGTGCCGTCGCGGCGGGCGGCGGCCTTGATCTCGATGAGTCCTGCGGGACGCAGATACGCCCACGTGAACTCTTCCTGGCGGGTCCAGACGACCTTGACAGGCTTGCCGGCGGCTTTCGCAAGGCGGGCGGCCTCGATGGCCGCTTCGCCGGTATGCTTGCCACCGTAACCGCTGCCCATGTCGGGCTGGATCACACGGACCTGTTTGGGAGAGAGCTGGAATGTTTCCATCAGCTCGTCGCGGACGCCGAAGGGACGCTGCGTGCCGGTCCAGACAGTGAGCTTGCCGTTGTTCCACTCGGCGACTGCGGCGCGGGGTTCGAGCGGTGTGTGCGCGATGTACTCGACCGTGTACTTCGACTCGAGCTTCACATCTGCGGCGGAGTATGCCTGGTCGACCGATCCAGTTTGGTGCTCGGGACCTCCGGCGCGTCCTTCGGGATTGGCCTTGAGATATTCGAAGAGGCCCTGATTTCCCTGCTGCTGGGGCACGTCCCACTTTGCTTGGATTGCGGCGACCGCGCGCTGCGCGGTGAAGGCTTCGTGGGCAACGACGCCAGTGAAGTCGCCATCGCGGACGACCTTGACTCCAGGGATTTGCTCGGCGGGGCTGGTGTCGAGCGTCTGCAATTTCGCATTGAAGCCCTCCGGACGCAGGACGGCACCGAAGATCATCTCCGGCCGTACGATGTCCGAGGGAAATTTGTGCTTGCCGATGACGAAGTCGCGGCCGTTGGCTTTGGGAACAGGTGTTCCGGCGATCTTCCACTCGGTTGCCGGCGTCAGCGGGGGATCGCCGACAGACCTGACCAGATCTTCGCCACGCGTGAGTTCGCCGTAGGTGAGCGATTTCGATCCGTCGGATGTGGTGATTTTGCCGGAGGCGGCGACAAGCGTTGCGGCGTCGGTATTCCAGCGCTTCGCGGCCATTTCGAGCAGCATCTCGCGGCCCGCGACTGCCATGTTGCGCAGCTGCGGATTCATCGTCGGCGTGGTGCGGCTGCCGAAGGTACCCATGTCCCAGGGGACGAGATCGGTGTCGCCCATGATCATGTCGATGGAGTCGAAGGGCACGCGCAGTTCTTCGGCGACAGCCTGCGCGAGCGAGGTGCGGATGTTCTGGCCGACTTCGACCTTGCCGGTGAAGACCTTGACGCGGCCGTCGGCATCGATATGGAGCCACGCGCTGATGTCTTTGGGCAACTCGTGGCCGCCAAAGGCTCTTCCGGATTCCTGCGACCACGCCATGCCGGGAGAGAGGCAGACGAGCAGGCCGCCTCCGAGGAATTTGAGGAAGTCGCGGCGGTCGAGTTGATCGGGTGCGGGACGGGGGCTAAAGCCCTCGTTCATTTTGTTCGGCCTTTCAGCACCCGTGAAGAAGACTCCGACCGATGGACGAGAACATCCCTCAGGGGTTAAAGCCTGAGTTGATTCTGGATCGCTTGCGGCACGACTAAAGTCGTGCCCTTTCAAAACACCGGTCCTTTCGAAATCTGAAAATCTGCGATCCGATTCTTCGTTTTTCGACGGTGTATCCAGCTCATGAGACTTCATCGCGCACCTCCGTTTGCCATCTGGCTCGATGCGCGCTTGATCGCTTCGAGGATTCGCGGGTAGGTGCCGCAGCGGCAGATGTTCCCGTTCATCGCGGCGAGAATCTGCTGCTCACTCGGCTTGTGATTGTCGTGGAGCAGGGCGGTCGCGCTCATGATCATGCCCGAGGTGCAGTAGCCACACTGGAACGCGCCCTCATCGAGAAATGCTTGCTGTACGGGGGTGAGCTTGCCGTTCCGGGGGTCCGTGGATTCCAGGCCTTCGATCGTGGTGATCTTTGTGCCTTTGGCGGCAACAGCGGGAATCGAGCACGATCGCGTGGCCGTTTCATCCATCAGCACGGTGCAAGCGCCGCACTGGCCTTCGCCGCAGCCGTACTTGGTTCCGGTCAGGTCGAGCCGGTTGCGCAGAACCGAGAGCAGCGTCTCCTCGTCCGGGGCGCTGACCTTGTAGTTTTTCCCGTTGACGTTCAGAACAAATTCACTCATCGCGAACTCCTCATCATCGATCCGGGACGATACGGCGATAAGGATAGCGCAATGGTCACAGATATGGTTAGCCGAACCGCTCTGTCGAAAGCGTGATGGAGTTCGGACGCCCCTACGGGGCGGGCAACTTGATCTCCGCTCCCTTCCCAGGGTTCCGTCCGCCGCGGCCGACTTCACCCTGGGCTATTTTCGGCGCTCCCTACGGGAGCAATTCCACGCCATGGCTGCTTCTATCGCTAGGCGGACCAAATTGGCAAATGATGTTCGCGCGGCACGGCTTCCTCGTCACTGCTTCTCTATTGCCGGCGTGTACAGGCCGCGGCGGGCCGCGACGCTGCACTTTGCACGGTGAAGGAGAGCCTTCTGCGCCGCCGGCACTTTGGCATCTTCGCCGTGCCAGATGTCCATTGCCGGCTGCTGGATAGCACGCGCGAATGAAAACGAAAGCGCCCATGGCATACGGCCCTTGAAGCGGGAGTTCATTGCGCTGAGACGGGCGCAGGCCTGTTCGCCGGTTTGTCCGCCGGATAGAAACACTATGCCGGGCACAGCAGCCGGAACGGTGCGCAGGAGGCAATGCACGGTGGCATCCGCGATCTCCTCATCGGAGTTTTGCTGTTGGCATTTCTTGCCCGGCACCACCATGTTCGGCTTCAGCAGCATGCCTTCGAGCGAGACGCGTTGCTCGGCCAGGTGATGGAAGACAGCGTGAAGCGTTCGAGCCGTGGTCTCTGCACAACGCTCCAAAGTATGACCGCCGTCCATCAGCACTTCGGGCTCTACGATGGGCACCAACCCGGCTTCCTGGCAAAGCGCTGCGTAGAGAGCCAGGATCAGCGCGTTGGCCTCAAGACATCCACGGCTTGGAGTTCGGTCGTCGATGGTGATGACAGCGCGCCACTTTGCGAAGCGCGCGCCCAACTTCACATACTCCCCGAGCCGTTCGCGGAGGCCGTCGAGGCCTTGCGTGAGCTTTTCGTCCGGGTGCGCGGCCATCGGTTTGGCTCCGGCATCGACCTTGATACCGGGGATGATGCTGACCTTCTCGAGCGCTTTGGCAAAGGGCACGCCGCTCCGTGTTTGCTGACGGATCGTCTCGTCGACGAGGATCGCGCCGTTGAGGCAATCTCCCAAACCTGCGGTGGTGACGATCATGTCTCGGTAGGCGCGGCGGGACTCTTCGGTTTGCGGGATTCCTGCTGCGGCAAGCCTCTTGTTGGCAGTCGGCGTGCTTTCATCCATGGCGAGAAGCCCCTTGTCGCCTGCCACCAGAGCCTTGGCGGTTTCGCTCAGTTGCTGCACATCCATAGCAAAATAACCTTTCGTCTTTAGAATCCTGGGATTGCTTCCTCCATAGAAGTTACGCCTTGGGGACTTTCGCCTTCAGGCGACAGCGGAAAAGGCGTGCGGTGCGAAGGGCCGCTCGTTTTGTGTTAGTTGAGCGGCACCTGTATACTTGCCGCAAATGAGCGAACGATATAGGAAAAACAGCGGTTGCGTTTTCACGCTGAAGTATCACATTGTCCCAAATATCGACGCTCTGTGCTTGTGAAGCCTGT
>DATFSO010000022.1:0-2513 GCA_035262585.1 Occallatibacter sp.
AGCATACAAGAAGCTTGCGGCCCGCTGAAGCACGCAATCTGGAAAGTGATCGGTGTTGCCGTAAATGGCGCCGTTAAACTCTAAAGCTTGGAGGGAGGATCAAGTTTCGCTCGGACAATCTGCCTAACGAGCAATACACGCCGCGACAACGCGTTCAAACACGCGACGAAAAATATCGTGATCGCCGAAACGCTCGTTGCGCGCACGTGAAAACACGGAGTGATCAGGAATCTTGCCTCAATGCCGAGGCCGCAGAACCAGCGACAGGCAAGGTTGACCTGAACTTCGCGGCATAGCGCACGCTTCGAGCCGATCGCAAACACATAACCGACGATCAGCATGCGGATCATCAGCAGCGGATCAATCGACGGCCGCCCCATGGGAGAATACGGCCGCCCCATGGGAGAATAATGCGGCGCCAGCTCAGCACGCACCCAGGACAGATCAAGCACGGCGGCAATCGCGCGAACCAGATGATCTCCCGGCACCACCTCCTCAAGATTGAAGCAATAGAATAATTGCCCCTGATCTCGGTTGAACTGACCCATCATTGCCCGAATCTCGCAAACGTCCGCATCAGCGTGACAGAATCCGATTCGGCGACCGCTTCCAAATGACTTTTGCAACAAAATCGGCCACTTGCGGACTCATGCAGAGCAACATCTGCAAGGCCACTCGATTGCAATGCGGCGGGGTATGAGGTAGTTTTTCTACATGCGGGAATTTGTGGCAACGCGCTGATCGTCCCTCGGTGGGACCTATCAGCATGACTTTGTGGACGGCTAGGGCAATCTGCCTTGGCTGTGATCAGTCTGTTGTCATAGAGGTTTCCCATGTCATTGCGATTTCACGAGATCGCCGAAGCCCGGCACCGAATTCTCAACCCATTCATGCATGAGCAGCTAATGTTGTTGGGCGAGATCTGCTCCCTGACCTCGACTACATGCCAGCTCGATCTTTGCTGCGGCAAGGGCGAGATGCTGTGCGTGTGGTCCCAGCGCTACGGCATCCAAGGGGTCGGCGTCGACATCAGTCCTGTGTTCCTGAAAGCCGCACATGCGCGAGCTGCGGAATTGAACTGCTCTGACAGAGTTACTTTCGTTGAGGGGAATGCCAGCACTTACGCGATCGAACCGGGTGCGTTCGATATTGTCAGCTGTATTGGCGCGACGTGGATCGGAGGCGGTCTCGCTGGAACGTTGAATAAATTGAAACCCGGACTGCGCTCTCGCGATAGCCTGCTCCTGGTCGGCGAGCCGTACTGGATCGACGAGCCGTCCGACGACGCCGTCCGCGCTACCTCAGGCGGCAATCGCGCCGCCTTCGCATCACTTGATGGCACCCGCGAGCGAATCGAGTCTGCCGGGCTAGAACTCATCGAGATGGTACTGGCCGACCACCACGGATGGGACCGCTACATCGCATCGCAGTGGCACACGGTTTCCGACTGGCTACGTTCCAACCCGGATTCTGCCGACGCCGACAAGCTGCGGGAATGGATCGCCGCCGGCAAGCGCGAACATTTGGCCCATCAAAGGCGCTATCTCGGCTGGGGCGTCTTCGTCGCGCGCCTGATATAGCTCCTGCCGGCTGTGGTCGCCTGTTGCCAGTCGCCCTTTGCCAGCCATCACTCATGCCGCTGGGACCGGGGGTGACTTCTGTGCTTCGCCTGCCATCGCACGCCCGCAGACGTAAGCTGTTCAAGGCTTCGGCGGCCGCACCGATGGTCACATTTTGCGCGGTTTTTTCAGCGCCTTGCCGATTGCCAGAAAGGACGATCGCCGATGGACGATGAGGACAGCTACTTCGGAGAGCGTGTCGCGGCGAGTTACGATGAATCGTTGGCGGGCATTTTCGAGCCGGGTGCGATAGACGCAGTGGTCGAGGTTCTGGCGGAACTGGCCGGCGGCGGCCGCGCCCTGGAGCTAGGCATCGGGACCGGACGTATCGCACTGCCGCTGGCGCGCCGAGGCGTTACGGTCCATGGCATCGATCTCTCGCGGGCGATGGTTTCCCGGCTGCGCGCCAAGCCGGAAGGTGCGGCGATCGGCGTCACGATCGGTGACTTCGCGACGGCGAGGGTGGATGGGACGTTCACGATCGTGTACTTGGTTTTCAACACGATTATGAATCTGACGACTCAGACGGCGCAGGTGTCCTGCTTCCGCAACGTCGCGGCTCACCTGGAACCCGGTGGCTGCTTCGTCATCGAAGTCATGATCCCTGATCTGCGTCGGCTCCCTGCCGGGCAGAACGTCGTGCCGTTACACGCGAGCCCAACGCGGTGGGCATTCGACGTCTACGACATCGCCACTCAGGCGATGAGTTCGAACTACATTGAGGTCACGGGTGGCCGTGGCGAGTACATCTCGATCCCTTTCCGGTACGTGTGGCCGGCAGAACTCGACCTGATGGCTCAGCTCGCAGGGCTGCAACTGCGCGAGCGGTGGGGCGGATGGACACGGGAACCCTTCACGAGCGAGAGCCGCCAGCATGTCTCGATCTGGGAGAAG
>DATFSO010000023.1:0-5955 GCA_035262585.1 Occallatibacter sp.
GAGTCCTCTCCCGGGCACCAAATTCAAATACTTAGAATACATTCTTAATCTAATTTCCGTGGTCTTTCGGGCCCGGATCCTCCTTGTCGACGAGCGCGATTCTACGCACTCTTCTTAATTATGGTTGCAGTTGCATGAGCACGACCTGCGAGGTCGTACCGGCAGGCTCACGAGCTAACCACTGTACCGCGTGATTCTCCCGGAAGCGGACAGTCGCGCGGAACCCCGTTTTTCTTCAGCTTTTACTTGGGGAACAAAAAAGCGATTTGCAGGCGCAAGCCCCAGGGTGAAGCCCCGGATGGATACACCGCGTTGGCGTAAACCTGCGCCGAAATGTTCACCGGCTGAACTCCGAGCTTCATGATTCTTCCGACACCGCCTCCAAACGGCACGGTCCAGACGTCCTTGGCGCTGCTCGCGGCCCAATTTGCCGTGATGATGGGAGAGACGGTCACGTACCAGCCCTGCGACAGGTTGTAGTTGATGAAGTACTGGAACAGCATCTGATTGACGCTCGCTCGATCGCTGCTGCCTGCGAAGGACCAGACGTTGTTAACGAGTACACCGAGCGTCCAGTGACCCGGCTGCGCAAGCGCCACGAACGAGGGCCCGATGCTCCACTTTCCCTGGCCGAGCGCGGGATCAGTGCCGGTGGGCAGGACAAACGCGGGCCCCGCGCCCCAGATGATTTTGCCGGGATGGGCCGGCGAGAAAAAGAAAGTCGGATTCATGTCGCCAAGACCGAAGGTGCCGCCGGAGTTCGCGTCGGTGTCGGGCTGCCACAGAACCGGCTGGATGATCCGCGTGATCAGGTTCCAATCTTTCGTGAGATGCGTCGGTATTACCGGTTGAATGTTCAGCACGTTTTGGGCGCGGTCATACGGCCCAATGCCGAAGTTGCTGTTGTTTTGAAGCGGAACGCTAATCAGGTCAGCAACCGGATTCTGCGTCGCCTTCTGCAGTGCTTCGGTTGAGTTGTCTGGCTGGTCCCCGGCCGGGCTAAACGTCGCTGTCGGAGATTGCTCGCTGCGCAAAGGAGTCTGTTGCGCAAGCACGGACTGAGATGAGAACAGAGTCGCGATTATTAAAAGAGCAGAGATACATGACGTTTCTGTCAGGCCTGCGCGTCCGGTCTGCAACCATGCACCTTCGACCGGATACTGGGCCCGAGCCAGCTGGGGGACGCCTCTTCCGTGCCTCAATTTCGGCTCGGTCATGCCACTCGGCTTTCACGCATTCCGCATGGCCTTTCAAAAATCATACATCTAGGACATTTCCTGTAGTGGTTTCCCTTTGGGGCAGTAGCAGAGGTGCCGATCCTTCGCTAGCTTCTACGTAGTATCCGGGATGGAGGACTGCAGGCTGCGTAGGAATCTCCAGCCTGGGCTCTTGCGCGGGCGAGCGGCGAAAATGCCTGCCAACAGACACACTCCCCTGACTTGGGGCCTGACTACACATCCACTCCAGGGCTATGCCTATGTCTAATGCATCAGATGAGAACGACTGGACGAAACCTGCCGCTATGGCGATCCCGAAAGGGGGCTTCTTTCCCGACAAAGTCGAAGAGGGAAGGTACGGCCCAATGTTTCCCAAGACCCCCGCGTGCTACGGATTCTCCGTCCTCGCCAAGGTCAAACCGGGCCGGGAACAGGTCGTGCGCGACTACGGGAAGAGCATCGAGGCGGCGGTGAAGGCTGATCCGTCCGTTCTCGCACCCCTGCAGCTCCATTATCTTCGCTGGGTGCTGTTCGACGTGGGCTCGGGAATGCACTTCATGTACCAGGGAATATTCGATACGGATTTCGACAAGTACCTGGAGGATGCGCTGGAGATCTTCCTCAAGACCGGCATCAATACGGTGTTTACGAATCTCGAGGGCTTCCCAGAGGACTGGAAGACGAACCTTCCCGCCGTCATCAAGTTTTTCCGCGAGCACCAGTGTCCGAGCTTCCTGGAATACGGTGAATACCCCTATGTGAGCGCGGATGAGGTGAAAAAAGCGCTGCGGGTAAAGGCAGCGCTCTCGCAGATGCTCGATCAGATGCAATGAAGCACGAGATCCTCTGAATTGCTCGAGTTTGAGGACATCCAGCACATTCTGCTGACGCGCGCGCCGGCGCTCACGGGTCGTTACGAGTTCCTCTCGTTCAAAGATCCCACTGGCGCTCGCGCCTGGCTAGCCGAGATTCTGCCAAAAGTTCAATCGGCTAAGGCCATGCGTGAGTCGGTAAACGCAGAAAAGCGCTGGATCACCATAGCCTTCACATGGAACGGCCTGCGCGCTCTCGGCGTAGATGAAGTTACGCTTGCGACCTTCCCGCAGGAGTTTCGTGACGGCATGGTGGCTCGGGCCAAGATGCTCGGGGACACCGGAGCGAATGCTCCCCAGCACTGGGTCGACAAGACGGGAAGCCCCGATCTGCATGCAATAGCCATACTGTTCGCACGCGACGCCACCGAGCGCGGGCGATGCGCCGTCGATCACGCCAACCTCATCGCTGAGTGCAAAGGCGTTGAGGTGCTCTCAAGCCTCGATCTCGAGGCGACCCCGCCGTACGAATACGCGCACGATCACTTCGGGTACCGCGATCGGCTCTCGCAGCCGAGCATCGAAGGCTCGGGCGATGAACCGACGCCCGGCTCGGGAGCCCCCCTCAAGGCAGGCGAGTTCATCCTCGGTTATCCGGACGAGAGCGGTGTAGTGCCACTGCTGCCAAAGCCCGATGTGCTCTCCCGGAACGGCAGCTTCATGGCCTACCGGCGCCTCGAGCAGCACGTGGGCAAATTTCGCAACTTTCTTCGCGAGCACGGCAAAACCCCGGAGGGCCAAGAGCTGCTCGCCGCGAAACTCATGGGTCGCTGGCGCAGCGGCGCCCCGCTGGTGCTCGCTCCAGACAAGGATGATCCTGCGCTCGGCGCGGATCCACGGCGCAACAACGATTTCAACTACAAGGATCAGGACCCGCAGGGGTACGCTGTGCCCCTCGGCTCGCACATACGGCGCATGAATCCGCGCGATACGGCGGCGAGCATGAACCGTCACCGCATGATGCGCCGTGGTGCGACTTATGGAACGCACCTACCTGAGGGTGCGGCTGATGATGACACCGAACGGGGCATAGCGGCGTTCGTAATCTGCGCGAGCCTCATCCGGCAGTTCGAGTTCGCCCAAAACGTCTGGGTGAATGACAAGAATTTTCACAAACTCGGTAACGAGCGAGATCCAATTATCGGCGCTCAGGACGGCACGCTCGAATATAAGATTCCGAAACGTCCCATCCGGAGAACGATCGTCGGTCTTCCCACTTTCACGTCAGTTCGCGGCGGCGCGTACTTCTTCGTGCCGGGACTTAAGGCGCTGTGCTGGCTTGCAGCCCTGGGGAAGACGAGCTGAATTACACTTGGTACGACATCATGAACACACCCCCTGCCCCCGCACGCACCTATAACCAGAACCACGGTGCCCGCAAGCACATCCCGGGCAAGCGCCGTCTGAGTATCTACTGGTCGTGGAGCTATCCCTTCGAGGCGCAGCGCGATCCTGCGGGCATGGAGAACCGCTTCTCGACCATGACCGAAGTACGCAATGTGGCGTGGCCCGCGTACGAGAAGCCAGAGTGGAGCGCGGCGCAATTCCTGCAGGGTATCGCCGGCACGCTAGAGCTTTTTCACCGCTCGACGGTGAGTTTTCAGAACACCGTCGAGGAGGCTACCGGGCATCCGGTTGCTGTGTTCCAGCGCATCGACCAGGCGGGATTTTCTCTGCCCATTGACGAGCGAGTCCTCGCGGACACCGACACGCTGCTGGTTTTCGGTCTCGACCACCTGGTCTCCGCGCAGGAAGCGACCCCTGAAGAAATCGCGGGCCTCAAGGAGTGGCTGAAGCGCGAAGGTACCTGTCTCGTGATCTGCCCCCACCACGACGTCGGATTTACCGATGATCTGAAGCAACGGCAGATGGAATACGAGCATCACGGCGACCCACTGGTTCCGCGACAGCAGCGCTTCAGTCAGTACACGCGCTCCTTGCTCAAAGCATTCGATATTCCGGTCATCAATCAGTGGGGCCTCCGCCCGGCGCGGGTCAAGGGCACGAAGGATATCGCGCCGCTCACCACCTTCCCGGATCTCGACAAACTGCGGTTACTCAACAAGGTTCCTACCCTCACTTTCCACATGCACCTGCCTCACTACGCCCTGACCCGCGACGACGATCCAAGGGTCCGGGTGCTCGCACGCCAGCCCGTCGATCTTGAGCGGCCCCATCCGTTCATCGCCGCTGGAAACAAGGAATTCAACTCCCTGCTGTGGTTGCCACCGCGGGATGGCCGGGCGGGCGACATCCTGATAATCGACATGACGCACTTCACGACGCTCTTCGGCGGGATTGAGAGCATCACGAACTTCTGGCGCAATCTCGCCCTGATGAAGTGAACACCGGTCAGAGAGATGGTGGTCCGCTGCGGCGGCAAAATCGCAAACGTGTCCCCGTGCATTCCACATGGATGCTGGTCGCGGCTTGCCTGTGGCTGCTCGTGGGGATCCCGGCGCAGGCCCAGAACCGTGGGGTCTATCCCCTCGGAATGAGCGCTATAAATTCCGGACTCACGCCTCCGCCAGGTTTCACCTACGCCGGACAGATCATTTACTACTCACGCGACGAGGCGAAAGACAACAACGGAAACACGCTCCCGGTCAAAGGTCAGAACTACCTGCTCCTGAACCTCAATACATTCGCCTGGGTCAGCGAGTGGACGCTGCTTGGCGGAGCGCACTACTCGGCGGCCGCCACCCTGCCGTTCGCGAAGAACGATCTGACCTCGGATATCAACGGAAACATCAGCGGAGGAGCGGGATTTGCCGATTCGTACTACATGCCGTTCATCCTGGGGTGGAGTTTCGATCGCGTTGCGGTCCGCGCGATTTATGGGTTTCTCGCGCCGACCGGGCACTTCGTAGCCGGCGGTAGCGACAACGTAGGGTCCGGCTATTGGACCCACGCGCTGTCATCTGGACAGACTTTCTACCTGACCGAGAACAAGCGTCTCGTCCTATCCGCATTCCAAATGTACGAGTGGCACACCACGCAACAGGGCACGGGCACTCGTCCAGGCGACACGTTAGATCTTGACTACTCACTGATGGCGGCGCTTCCAGAACGCGAAAATGTTCGTCTGCAGGTGGGACTGGCAGGCTACGGGGCATGGCAGACGACCGCTAAGACGGGACCCCAGATTTCGCTCGCCGAGTCGCAGGACCGGTACGTCGTCAACGCGCTCGGATTTGCGGTCAACGCAGCCTTCCCGCAACACAGGGCGAGCCTTGGCCTCAGGTTCTTCAAGGAATTCTCAAATCGCTCCACGTTCCAGGGATACTCGGCCCAACTTTCCGGATCGATCGGTCTTTAGCCTGTTTGGCTCAATTGGTCGGTGTGGGCTGAATCAAACGGTGTGGTTCGCTATCGTAGAAGGGTGTCCTTCGGCCAGAGCCTGTACCTTCAGGTCAGTCCTAAGGGCCGCCGATACTGGCATTATCGCTATCGCTTTGATGGCCGGCAGAAGCAGCTTTCCCTGGGGCGCTATCCCTACGTCCCGATCGAGAGCGCCCGGGCGCGACGCCACGCGGCGCGGCACTCCCTTGAAGCGGGCGTCGATCCTGCCGGCCAGAAAGAGGCGCTGCGTCGAATCAACGCCGACGGTGTTTGATCAAATAGGTCGAAGGCCGTCACACCGAAATGACTCATTTCGGCCAAAGGCAGCCGGCCGCGTGCAATCGCCGCGAGCACCAAGAGCGGACACTCGCGGCGACGGAGTAGAGATCGAACCTATTGGACCGACATCATCACCTTCGCCAGAGCATCATGCACCTGCTTCTGCTCTTCCGGGCTGAGGCTGGACGGCTCGAGAACCACGACGAACTTGTTCAGCGTCCCGGTAAACCGAAACGGCATCTTCT
>DATFSO010000024.1:0-14155 GCA_035262585.1 Occallatibacter sp.
GCGAATCTCAGGTCTCGGAGGCGAGACTTGGGCACCCCAGGTGCTTTTCCCTATTCCTGTTTCTCTTCGTCGCCATCATCTTCGTCTTCCAAGTTGGCTTCGAATTCCTCAACTTCATCCCTCGTAGAGTTCGAACTTGTCGCAGGATTCGCGCTGGTTACACGGAAGGCGATCTTCTGGCGGTTCGCATGCCAGCTTTTAGGGCGCATTGAACGAATTATTTGCGAATCGGACTGTCTCGATCCTGGGGCAGAGAACAAGGGTTCAGATCACACCCCCACCACTGCGCTCTTCGCCAGCATCGCCTTAATGCCGCGGATCGCTTGGCGGGAGCGCTCTTCGTTCTCGATGAGGCTGAAGCGCACGTGGCCGTCGCCGTAGTCGCCGAAGCCGATGCCGGGGCTTACGGCTACCTTTGCTTCATTGAGCAGCAGCTTTGAGAACTCGAGCGAGCCGAGTTTGCGGTAGGGTTCAGGGATCTGCGCCCAGACGAACATCGTGGCCTTTGGTGACGGGACGGGCCAGCCGGCGCGGTTGAGTCCTTCGATGAGGACATCGCGGCGGCTCTGGTAGGTGTCGCGGATCTCGCGGACGCAGTCCTGCGGGCCCTCCAAAGCAAGAATCGATGCGACCTGGATGGGCGTAAATGTGCCGTAGTCGAAGTAGCTTTTTAGGCGCGCGAGGGCGTTGACCAGTACGGGGTTGCCGACCATGAATCCGACGCGCCAGCCAGGCATGTTGTAGCTCTTCGACAGGGTGAAGAATTCGACGGCGACGTCTTTGGCGCCGGGGACCTGGAGGACCGAGGGCGGACGGTATCCGTCGAAGGCGATGTCGGCGTAGGCGAGGTCGTGGATCAGGTGGAAGCCATACTGGCGCGCGAGCGAGACGAGGCGCTCGAAGAAGGGCAGGTCGACAGTCTGCGTGGTCGGGTTGGCCGGGAAGTTGACGATAAGGGCCTTGGGGCGCGGCGTCATGCGTGGGATGAGTTCTTCAAGCTGCGCGAGGAAGTTGTCCTGGTCCTGCACGGGGACGCTGACGACGTGGGCGCCGGCGATGACCGGACCATAGATGTGGATCGGATAGCTGGGGTTCGGCACGAGCACCGTGTCGCGCGAGTCGAGGATGGCGAGGCAGAGATGGGCGATGCCTTCTTTTGATCCGATGGTGACGATGGCTTCGGAGTCGGGGTCGAGATTCACGTCGTAGCGCGTCTTGTACCAGTTGCAGATGGCGCGGCGCAGGCGCGGGATGCCCTTGGAGACGGAGTAGCGATGGGTGGCGGGCTTCTGCGCGGCCTCGATCATCTTGTCGACGATGTGCTTGGGGGTGGCGCCGTCGGGATTGCCCATACCGAAGTCGATGATGTCTTCTCCGCGGCGGCGCGCGACGACCTTCATCTCGCCGGTGATGTTGAACACATAGGGCGGGAGGCGCTGAATACGGCTGAACTCTTCCATGATTTCTCCAGTGTACGGCGTTCGTTACAAAGACGCGTTAACGACGAAGGGACATTGGGACTAGGGAACAAGAGAACAATAGAACGAGGGACCAAGGGACTCTATGGACCTTGCGAACTGGCTGGATTGGGATGAGGTGAGGCGGAGTCTAGGCGGCCGAAGCCGCAGCACGGGCCGCGATCGCGAGGGCGGCGAGATGGTGGGTGTGCGGCATGGAGTGATTATAGCGTGGAAGGTAGATCACGCGCGGGGTTCGTTGTTTCCTACCATTTCGCGATGAGGCTGCGAAATGGATGGGCACCCAAGCTCTTCCTGGTTCCTACGTCACTAGTCCCTTAGTCCCGATGTCCCTCGCCTGTTGCTCCCTATTCCCTACTCGCTGATTTTGAGCACTGCGCGGAAGCGGGCTTTGCCGGACATCATACTCTGGTAGGCGTCTTCGGCTTTTTCGAGCGGGTAGATCTCGTTCATGGATTTGACGCCGGTGAGCGCGCTGAATTTGAGTACGTCTTCTGAGTCCATGCCGGTGCCGGAGGGCCAGCCTGCGACGGTGAGACGAGCCAGGATCAGCGGGGCGGGATTCACAACGACGGGTCCATCGGGCACGCCGACGACGATGAGTTTGCCGTTGGGAGCGAGTCCGTCGATGGTCCATTCGAGAGCTTTGGCGCTGGGGACGGTGGAGAGGATGACGTTGGCGCCGCCGAGTTTTTGAAGCTCTTTCGCGGGATCCTGCGTGGTGGAGTCGATGTAGAGGTGGGCGCCGAGTTGTTTGGCGAGGGGACCAGTGTCTTTGCCACGCGAAACCGCGACGGTGCGGTAGCCGCTTTTGGCGGCGTACTGGACAGCAAGGTGGCCGAGGCCTCCGATGCCGAGAATGACGACTGTGTCGCCAGCGCGCGCGCCGGCATTGCGGAGTGCGTTGTAGGTGGTGACCCCGGCACAAAGCAGCGGAGCGGCGTCGGTGTCGTTGAGTTCCGGAGCCATGAAGGCGACGGCGTTGGCGGGGGCGACGACATAGTCGGCGTAGCCACCGTCGTAGCTGATGCCGCTGACGAGCTGGTTCAGGCACAGCATGAAGTCGCCGCGACGGCAGGGCGTGCAGTAGTTGCAGTGTCCTCCGTGCCAGCCGAGTCCGACACGCTGGCCCGTCTTGAAGACGGGCACATCCGGGCCGACAGCATCGATGACGCCGGCGATTTCGTGGCCGGGGACGCGCGGAAACTGCAGGCCGGGCCACTGGCCTTCTTTCGTGAACGAGTCCGAGTGGCAGACGCCGCAGGCATTCACCCGGATGCGAACGTGGCCAGGGCCGGGCTCGGGAAACTGCTTTTCGACGAGTTGAAACGCTCCGCCGGCGGCGGGTACCTGCATGGCGCGACCCTTGACTTGTGGCATGGGCACACTCCTACTGGTTGGATGTGGCGCGCGGGTGTGGAAGTCGCAAAGATGTGTGAACTTTATACTGAAATGCGATGACGTTTCTTCCTGTTGATGAACAGATGGACCTGCTGCAAAAGGGTGCGGCAGAGATTATTCGCGTGAGCGATTTGCGCGAGAGGCTCGAGGAGAGCAGCAAGACCGGCCGGCCGCTTCGCGTGAAGGCCGGATTCGACCCGACGGCGCCCGATCTTCACCTGGGGCACACGGTGCTGATGCGGAAGCTGCGCCATTTTCAGCAGCTCGGCCACACGGTGATTTTTCTGGTTGGCGATTTCACGTCGCTGATCGGCGACCCGACCGGACGCAATGTGACGCGCAAGCCGCTGACGCGCGAACAGATTGACGCAAATGCCGAGACTTACAAAGCGCAGGTGTTCAAGATTCTCGACGAGAAGGCGACAGAGGTCCGCTACAACTCGGAGTGGCTGGGAAAGCTTGACTATGAAAGCACGATCCGGCTGACGGCGCACTTTACCGTTTCGCAGATGCTGGAGCGCGACGAGTTTCACAAGCGATTTCAGGCCGAGCAGCCGATCAGCTTGCACGAACTGCTTTACCCCGTGATGCAGGGGTACGACTCGGTGGCGCTCGAGTGCGACGTGGAGTTGGGCGGCACCGATCAGCGCTTCAACCTTGGATGCGGACGCGAATTGCAGCGGCACTACGGGCAGAAACCGCAGATTGTGCTGATGACGCCGATTCTCGAAGGACTGGACGGCGTGCAAAAAATGTCGAAATCGCTAGGTAACGCGATCGGCATTAACGAGCCGCCGGGCGAGATGTACGGCAAGCTGATGAGTATCAACGACGAGTTGATGTGGAAGTACTGGGTATTCCTGACGGATCTCAAGCTGTCCGAGGTCGACAAGCTGCAGGCGGAGGTAGCCTCTGGCGCGGTGCATCCGATGGATGTGAAGAAGCGTCTGGCGCGGACGATTACTGCGGGGTTTCATGGCGAGCAGGCGGCGCAGCACGCCGATGAGAACTGGGCGCGGATGTTTCAGCAGAAGGAGACGACTGAAGATCTCGAAGAGATTCACATTGCTTATGCGGACCTGGTGAATCCATCGTGTCCGCCGGGTGAGCTGCAGATTCGAGCGCCGAAATTACTCATTCAGCTAGGACTCGCGGCCAGCGGGGCTGAGGCCAATCGCAAGCTTGCAGAAAAGGCCGTGAAGATTGACGGCGAGGTCGTGACAAATGCCGCGATCACCCTGGACAACCTACCCGTTCGGCTGGTGGTGCGGCTGGGGAAACGCGCGAAGGTCGCGGTGGTCGGCGCCGTCGGCGAGGGCGTGTAATGGCGTCTTAGTTTCCCACCCTTGCGCGATAAACCCGGGTGCCCCATCCTAGCCGCATCTTTGCGGCTAAGGTGGGAAACGACGAACTACGCGCCATGCATTTGGGGTTCGTGGTATCTCACCGCGACGCACCGGAGACTTTCACGGCCAGGCGCCCTGTTGCAAGACTTTCTCTGAAACAACAGAACTGCACCTTCTGAGCCTGATACCCCAGATTCAGTCTGACTTCTTCGAATCCTGGCTGGCTCAGAAACGAAAGAGGTAGGAGAACTTCACGAATATCTGTTTGCCGTCGTTGAGGTAATCGTTCGAACGGGAAGGCAGCGGATTCGCTGGATCGCACGCCCCGCCGGGGAGACGGTTGCATAGCGACCGGTCGAGGTTCTGCAGGTCGTTGTTGTAGCCGAAGTAGAGCACGGTTCCGGGATGCGGCAGCCACGTGAAGAGCGCCTGCGTGCCGATCTGCTTCCTGCGCTGCAACGATGTTTCTGCCGGGTTCACGAGCGCGCTGTCGTACTCGGCGATGACGCGCGCAGAGATGGAGCGCGTGAACTGGTAATTGATCTTCGCGCGTAAGGTCTGGGCTTCATAGACGAACGCATTCGTGGCGACTGCGTGCTCGCGATCGAGAAGATACGTGTTGTCGGCAGTCAACTGACGAAGCGGTTGAAAGGTGACGAGCGCCTGCACGACTTGCGCATTCAGCAGTGAAGGTGCAGCGCCTGCGACGGGGTTGTAGTTCACGTTGCCGCTGCGCACCGCATCGAGAAAAAAATTGAGCTGTTTGAAGGGCGCGCCTTTTACGACGAGTCCGCCGAAGTTCTGAGTGAAGTTCACATTCTGGGCGAGGTTGTAGCCATTCTGCGGGCCGAGCGTGTCGGAGTACTGTCCGAGCTGCGGCGCGATTTCGAACTGACGTGGCAGCAGCAAGTAGGGAGAGAACGTGGTGTAGTGGTAGACGCGATTGCCCTGGTGATCCCAGGCCAGTTGCTGAAGGAGATCGAGGCCGACGCTCTGAATTGCCTTTCCTTCGGGAAACCACTGGTAGGTCACGTGGGTCTGGTTGTTGTAGAAGTTGGTGGTAGGGATGAAGCCGAGTTGCGTCTGGAATCCTGTGCTGTAGTCCTTGGTTATGCTGTCGAGGTTGAAGGCGTGGCCGGTCCGCTGGACCTCGAGATAGCCGGCGGGACCTGCGGAATAGGCGAGCGAACCGGAGGTGGGTACGGGACCCTGGGTCGAGCTCTCAACCATCTGACCGAGCAGCGACCAGCGATCTGAAAGGCGCGCACTGAAATCGACGCCACCGATGCGATTCCATCCGCCTCCGAATTCTTCATCGGTATAAATGAAGCCGACGCTGGAGCCTCTTCCGAGATCCTGGGAGACGCGCGCAACGATGTACTTGGCGCGCTCGTGATACAGGGGGCCGCTGGGTGCGGAAGTCTCGCCGGGTTCGCGATCGTCGATGGCAAAGAAGCCTAGGTTGGTTCCACCCAGTTTGCCGGTCACGCGAATGCCGAACTCTGGATGAACAATGTTCCGCGTGTAAACCAGCAGGATGGGCGTGGAGAAGTAGTTCGCGTTTTCGAGGAAGAAGGGCCGTAGTTCCGGAAAGTAGACCGGGTACCGCTCGTTGATGGTGAACTGCGGCTGATCGGATTCGACGTCGCTGAAATCGGGGTTGATCGTACCGTCCAGGACAACGCGGTCTTTGATGATGAGTTTGGCCTCGCCTCCGGCTGTGCCTTCAAGATGCCTGGAGCTGAAGTAGGGGTTGAGCGGGTCGAGATTGATCAGTTCGCGCTCGTTCTGCGCAAGCACGTAAGGGTTCAGCTGAAGATTGTGCGAGCCGGTCACTCCTTCGATTCCGCGCATGTTCGCTTCCTGGGTGAGCACCCCGGAGATATGGGTCGACACGCGCGGCCAGAAGTCCACTTCGCTGCTGCGAGGCAGGTTGCGATAGAAGATCACGCCCCATTCGGCAGACTCGGAGCGGAAGCGGACGCTGCGAAACGGAATGGCGATAAGGGCCATCCAGCCGCCGCGCGTTCTCCGGGCTTCGGATTCCCAGACAAGGTCGTAGCTGTAGTCAGCGTCGGCGCTATAGGCCGCGCTTGCACTGTCGGTCCAGGCAGCATCGGCCTGCACTCCCCCGGCATTGACGGTGAACAGGACGCCTTTCCGGTGGTCGTGAAACGGATCGAGTAGGACGGAGACGGCGTCATCGCCGGAGAATGCTTCGCGCCGGGTGAGATGGCCGCGAACTTCGCCTGGCCGGTCGTCGTGGCAGATGAAGACAAAATAGAGATCAGACTTTGTGCGGCCCACCCAGACCTCGGTCTGCTCGGTGGCGGGCCGCCCGTCGTTCGGAGTGTTCTGGATGAACCCGGTGACATGTGCCAGTCTGTCCTTGAGGTCGGGGCGGGGCTGCATCTCCGGGAAGTCTGCCAAGCGAAGCGGCGAAGTGAGCAGCGGGACCCTGAAATCCATGGGCGGCCGGTCCTTCGGCAGTTGGAGCTGGTCAGCTTTTGGTTTGGTGTTCTGCGCACACAAGAGATGTGTCCCCGTGAAGGACAGGCACAGAAGTAATCCGTATAAGAGCCTGGCTCCCCTGTGGTACCCGGCCCACTTCGTTACGTTCCGAGCAAAGCCGCGCCGACTTGGCTCTCTATCAGAGATCATCCAGTGATACCGGAATACGTGTCGCGTGCTGATACGGAACACCGCTCCGCACACTTGTGCCGTTCTTTCCGAATTAAGGCGATGTTTCAGAGACACGAACGCCCTGTCGACGATTTCCACGCAGAAAAAGAGCAGGGAGTTGAACGATCTTCAATCAAACAAAAGTGCAAATGAGACAGATAAGAGTTGTGCGTATTATATATTTATTCCGTTCATTCACATCGATCGGGCCCATTCGATTGAGCGTAACCAAAGGAGCGCTCGGCACGGGGGGCTTGTCGCGTCAGGGGTGACGCAGGCAGGTGGCGCCCAGATCGATTGCAGCAACTTCTTGAACAGGCCGTCGAGCCGTCGTGCCCGGACGGTGTAGTTGTGTGATTACGGTGGTGTTTCCTGCTGGTGACGATTTGCTCGAGTTTTCCGCTAAGCAGTCGAGGTCAAGTCATTGAAAACAGGCTCACAGGAGATACAATTCGAGCACGCAAATTCTGAAGAACGGCTATTCTGCATGTCCGACAAGCCTACTGTGGAGACCCATAGATTTCTGGAGCAGGCTACGGTGGGGATTGTTCATGCCACACCGGAAGGCCACATTCTGCGCTGCAATGCAGAGTTTGCGGAGATCATCGGTTATCCGCGCGAGGAAGTGCGCGGCCTGATGTTCCAGGAGATCACGCCGGACGAAGACGGCGCCCAGTGCATCACGGCTTTTCAGAAACTCTGGAACGGCGCGATGGACGCCCTCAGTCTGGAGATCAGGCTGATCCGCAAAGACGGCACGCGGACCTGGGCCAAGCTGACGGTTTCGCTTTTGCGAGATCGCGAAGGCTGGCCTTCTCATCTGCTGGCGCATGTCGAGGACGTCAGCAATCGCAAAAAATTGGAGACTCCGGAGGCGATTGCGGCCGAAGTTGCGGTTGTTCCTGCGCCTGCTCAGCCCATCGCAGCAAAGGAAGACCGCTATCGCAGTACGTTTGAAACGAGCCCCGACGGCGTACTGATTGCACGGACGGCAGACGGCAGGATTCTGGATACCAATCCGGCGTTTCTCGAGATGATGGGGTTCACCCGCGAAGGGGTCATCGGGCGGACATCGTTGGAGTTGGGCATCTGGGCGGACGATGGCGATCGCCTGAAGATCTCGGAGGCGTTGGAGGGGGACTCCGGCTGCCGAAATCTGGAGATTCGGATGCGCCGGAAAAATGGCGAGGTCTTCTGGGGTCAGCTCTCGGCCTCGTTCGCGGAGTTTCAGGGAGAACCGTGCGTCATCTCCTATATCCGCGATGTGTCGGAGGCAAAGGCGGATGAGGAAAAGATCCGGAACCTGGCGTTCTACGACACGCTGACGGGGCTGCCTAATCGCCGGTTGCTGTATGAACGGCTTCGCCAGGCGCTTCTCTCGAGCATTCGAAGCGGCAGCAAACATGCGCTGCTCTTTGTGGACCTTGATGGGTTCAAGTCGCTGAACGATACGCTCGGACACCACATCGGCGACCTGCTGCTGCAGGAGACGGCCCGACGGATCCAGGGCTGTGTGCGCGAGGTAGACACCGTTGCTCGCCTGGGAGGCGATGAGTTTGTCATCGTTCTCGAAGACCTGAGCCAAACCCCGGAGATTGCCGCGGCCCACGCACGGACGGTTGGAGGAAAGATCCTGGCGGTGATTGATCAGCCGTTCCTGCTCGAGGGTCGCGAATGCCACACCACGTCGAGTATGGGAATCACCGTGTTCGGCAACCAGAACGAGAGTGCGAACGAAGTCCTGCAACAGGCCGATATCGCGATGTACCAGGCCAAGGCAGCTGGACGCAATGCCATGTTCTTCTTTGCACCGGCACTGCAGGCCTCAGTGAATGCGCGTGTGGCGCTCGAGAGAGATCTGCGGGAGGCGATCCGGGAAAATCAGTTCTCGTTGTACTACCAGCCGCAGCTGGATCGTGGCCTGCTGACGGGTGCGGAGGCGCTGATCCGGTGGAAGCACCCGGAGCGCGGGCTGGTGAAACCCGAGGAGTTTGTGCCGCTGGCCGAGGAGACCGGACTGATCTTCCAGCTTGGAACGTGGGTGCTCGAGACCGCATGCACTCAGCTTGCGGCATGGGCAAACCGCAAAGAGGGCGCGCATCTGACCATTGCGGTGAATGTGAGCGCGCGGGAGTTCCGCCAGGCCAGGTTTGTGGATCATGTGCTGGCCGCGCTTGACCGCACGGGGGCAAACCCGAACAACCTGAAGATCGAGCTGAGCGAGAACATGTTTGGCGAGAACGTGGAAGATGTGATCGCCAAGATGAACAAGCTCAAGTCGCACGGGGTCAGGTTTTCGCTCGAAGACTTCGGAACCGGCTACTCATCGATGACTTATCTGAAGCGCCTGCCGCTGGACCAGATCAAGATTGACCGCGCCTTCGTTGGTGAGATTCTGCGCGACCCGATCAGCGGTGCGGTGGCTCAAGCGATCATCTCGTTCGGCAAGGCGATGGGATTGTCGGTGATTGCCGAGGGAGTCGAAACAGAAGAGCAGCGTGCATTCCTGGCCAAGCTGGGCTGTCACTCATTTCAGGGATTCTTATTCAGCCACCCGCTGCCGCTGGGCGAATTCAGCGAGAACTAAAGAACAGAGAACAGGGGTCGGTAATCAGCCGCAGGCGGCGACAGCTTTGTCTTCGGTGTCATAGATGCCGAAGAGCGAGAGAATGCCGACCATCTTGAAAGTCTTGGCGACAAATGGCGCGGGGTTCACCAGTTTGACGGTACCGCCAAGCTTGTTGGCCTGGCGAAGCGCGTTGACGACAGAACCAATGCCGGAAGAGTCAACGAAAGGGAGTTCTTCGAGATCGAGAACCAGGAAAATGTGCCCACCGGCAAGAGCTTGCTGAAATGCATTTTCAAAGCGCGAAACGGCCTCACCGCTGACCAGCCTTCCCTTCAGTTTCAGTACGCAGACTGCGCCAGATTGCCTGATATCCAGATCCACGGCTCCCAACTTTCGAACGAGATTTCGCTTTACACCCATGTGGAGACTTGTTAATCTCCAAGCCTCAACCAATTGAGAATTAATGTCTCCTTCCCCCTTGTCAAGTGAACTTTTGCCCGACTTTCCTTGGATTCGATGATCTCTCCGGTCAATGATGCCGCTGTCGAGGTTGGCGCTCATCTTCTAGCCGCAACAGACACGACCGGTCGTGCTTCGATCATCGCCGCAGTCATTGTTGCGAATCTGCCGAATTGCGCCTGCGCTGTCCACCGATTCAGCGACCAGGATGTCGAGAGCGCCTGGACCGTGATCGGGCTGGCCGGCGACATTTCGCTGGAACCTTCGAGTGTCGGGTCCGGCAACCGGTTGATGGCGCCCTTGCTGCTCGAGTCGCCGGAGACGCTGATCTACCCGGCCGCAGAAATTCTTCGCGAGGACTACTCGCACCTCCAGATCTCGCGCACCGTCTCGTCGATCGCCTATATCCCGCTGGTCGAGAATGGGGTCAGGGATGGGCAGCTCATCGGCGCGATCGAGATTCTCTGGTTCTCCGGAACTCCGCGCCTGCAGGATCTGGAAGCCGTTGCGCCGATCGTTCAGCTGGCGCCGCCCGCAATTCTGACGGCGGAGGGGAGCGAGGCCCAGCGCCAGGACCTGCTCGACTCTCTGCACCGAATGTCGCAGCTCTACGACCTGGAAAAATCGCTCAACGCGACCCTGGAGTTCGATGCGGTCGCCGCGATGATCCCTGAAAAAGCAGCGGCGATGCTGCCCTGCCAGGCGATGCACTTGTGGATGTTCGACGGGGAGATTCTTCGCCTGCTTTCGACGTACGGGGAAGACGGCTCGGTTGAGGTGGGAATGACCCAGGCTCCGGGCGAAGGCTACGTAGCGGATATGGCCGAAGAGGGTGAGCCCCTGCTGATCGCCGATGCCCTGGACGAACGGCTGAGCGCGCGAAATGCCCGGGCGAATGCCGGCGCGCAGGTCCCGCCCATCACCAACGTGCTCCTGGTTCCGCTGATGCAGGACGACGCGGAAGTGGGTGTGTTGGAAGCCGTCAATCGAGAGAGTCGGCCGTTCGATGAGGACGATCAGTTCCTCATGATGTCGATGGCCGAAACGATTGCGAGCGCATTGAAGAATGCGACCCTGATGCTCGCTGAGCGGAAGCTGGAGATCCTGAAAGCGCTCGTCAACGTCAGCGCCGAGATCACATCGACACTGCGACTCGACCGGCTTCTCGGGATCATTGCGAACGGCCCGCAGAATGTGCTGCCGTATGAGCGTTGCGCCATCGCGCTGGAGCATCGCGGGAAGTTGCAACTCAAAGCTGTATCGGGCATGGCGTCACTCCCGCTCGGCGACATCACGGTGGAGCGGCTGAATCAGCTCATGCGCTGGCTTTCGACGCAGACCGAGCTAGTTCACCTGCGCCAGATCGAGGACTCCGGCGAAGAGAAGCAGGATGAGATTCCGGGGTCGGTCGCAGATTACTTCGCCGCCACCGGGTTTCGAGCTCTCTACGCACTGCCGCTCGAGGACGACCAGGGGCGCGTGGGTGTGCTCACGTATGAAAGCAGCAATCCCGATTTTCTCGACATTCCGCACATCGAGATGATCAAGATTCTGGCCGGACAAGCCACTGTCGCCATTCGCAATGCCCTGCTCTATCGCGAGGTTCCGCTCATCAACCTGATCGAGCCGCTGGTGAAGAAGAAGCAGGCCTTGCTCTCGAATCGGCGGAGCCTGTGGATGACGGTCGGCGTTCTGTTCGAGTGCGTGCTGTTCTTGTCGTTCTGCCCGCTGCCCATGCGTGTGAGTGGAGACGCCGCAATCGCGCCACAACACCTGGTGACGATTGCAGCGCCCGTTGATGGGAACGTGACCGCGGTCTACGCACATGAAGGGCAGCGCGTGAAGGCGGGAGACGTGCTGGGCGCGATGAACGACTGGCAGTGGCGGGCCGAACTGGCTTCGATGGAAGCAAAGTATCAGCAGGCGATGCTGGTGATGCAGAACGATCTCGCGCACGGCGCTGCACAGTCTGGCGCGGATCGGGCGCAAGCAGAGTTCTTGCGCGCCGAGGTAGCTCGCGTACGCACCCGCGTTGAGAACGCTCAGCTGCGCTCGCCGATTGACGGGATCGTCGTAACTCAGGATCTTCAGAACGCCGCGGGCAAACGTCTGGACGCCGGAGCCGCATTTGCACAAGTGCTGGATCTTTCTTCAGCCGTTGCACAGATCTCCGTGCCTGAGAGGGATACGGTCCTGATGAAGCCGGGTGAATTCGCGGCGGTCAAGCTCGACAGCTATCCGCAGCGCACCTTGCATGGACGCATCTCGGTTGTGAGTCCCGAAGCGAAAGCCGGGGACGGAGTGCGCACGTTTACTGTCGAGGTGCCGCTCTCAAATGACGACGCCAGCCTGCGCGCGGGAATGACAGGCCACGCAAAGGTCTGGCTCGGTTGGCATCCAGCCGGCTATGTACTGCTGCGGCGACCGGCGCTCTGGGCCTGGCAGACTCTCTGGAACTGGATTGGGTGGTGACGGTATGAGAAGCGCAATTCGCAGGTTGAATCGCACGGCCTGGTCGATGGTCGCGGTGGCAGCAGTGACAGTTTTCTCGGTCGGCTGCGATTCCCGTTCTTCCGCGGTGGACGCCAGCGCTGCTTCTGCGGCTACCGTTCCGCCGCCGAAGTCTACGCCCGAGCCCGCAGCGATCACCGACGTCGCGGACCCGAAATCATTCACTACAACCGGCCCGCTGGTGGCCGAACAGCAGGCGGATGTGGCCGCTGAACGCAACGGACGCATCGTCAGCATCGATGTTCGCATCGGCGATCGCGTGAAGAAGGGGCAACTGCTGGCGCAGCTTGACGACCGCGAGCTGCGTTCAATACGCGAGTCGCGCAATGCAAGGCTGGCGTCGGCGGAGGCGCAATTCGAGGAATGGCAGTCGGAGCAGAGGACGGCGGAAGCCGATCTGCATCGTGCGGACGCAATGCGCAAAGAAAAGATTATCAGCGAGGAGAACTGGGAACACGCGAAGTACAGGGTAGACGAGACGATCTCCGAAGTATCCCGCTACCGCGAAGAAACTGCGGCCGCAGAAGCGGATCTGACTACCGCAAACGTGCAACTTGAGCAGTCCCGCATTGTCGCGCCCTTTGACGGGGTGGTCGGCCGCAGCTCGGTGCGCCCTGCGCAGGAGGTCAAGCCCGGTGATGTCTTGTTCTGGGTGACCGCGGAGGCTCCGCTCGAGGTGCTGTTCACCGTGCCGGAGACTTCGATGGCAGCATTTTCAACCGGCAAGGCATTGGACCTGACGACGGTGGATTACCCGGGCCTGCATCAGCAGGGGCGGATCGTTCGCGTGAGCCCGGTGGTCGATCCGGCGAGCGGCAGCGTGCAGGTCATCGGAGCCGTGGAACATGCGTCGCGGCTGCTGAAACCTGGAATGACGATGCAGGTGCGGCTGGCGCCATGAACCTGAGCGAAGCCCTCGATGCGGTTCTACCGGAGATTCCGCAGGCGCGGCTCACGCGCAGCCGTCCGCCGCGCATCGATCCGGAGCTTGTAGTCCATGAGGGCGTACTCGACGGCGAGCCCTTTGTCGGGATCCTCCATCGCGGGAGCGGCAGCTATTTCCGCTTCACTCCCTCTCAATGGGCTCTGGCTCAACTATTCGATGGGAATCGATCGTACGAGGAGATCGCAGAATTATGGTCGGCAGAGACCGGCGCTGCCGTCGATCCGGAAGAAGCTCGCGGCTTCGGCGAACAGATGGATGCCTGCGGCATCTCCTACCAGTCGTATCAGGAAAAGAACCTCGCGATGCGCGACAAGCTGCTCGCCCAGCGCGAAAGGCGGGCGAAGTCGAAGATCAATCTGGCGCATATCAGTTTTTCAGCCTGGGACCCGGATCGTTATTTTGACTGGCTCAATGGTGTCGCTGGCCGCTTCATCTACAGCAAGTGGGCCGTCCTGAGCGCAGTGATGCTCTTTGTGTTTGAAGCGGTGGTGGTGGTCGACAACTGGCGCTTCATGGGTCCGGACACCGCCATGTTCTTCAACTTCGCACAAAAGAGTTTTGCGGAATTTGCGCGATTCTGGGTCCTGCTTCTGATTGTCGGCTTTCTGCATGAAAGCGCGCACGGGTTGACCTGCAAGCACTTTGGTGGACAGGTCCACAGCATGGGCCTGATGTTTCTCTATCTCGTACCGTGCTTTTTTGTGGATGTCACGGAGAGCTGGGTTTCCGCCGCCAAGTTGCAGAGACTGGCCACGATCATTGC
>DATFSO010000025.1:0-55491 GCA_035262585.1 Occallatibacter sp.
GGAGCAGGGGCACGATGCGCGCCTGATGCCGGCGCAGTACGTAAAGCCATATGTGAAGACCAACAAGAACGACTACATCGATGCCGAAGCCTGTGCTGAGGCTGTGACCCGTCCCGGGATGCGCTTTGTGCCGATCAAGACCGATGACCAACTCGACCTGCAGTCGCTGCACCGAGTGCGGGAGCGGTGGATGGCGCGCCGGACTGCGGTGATCAACCAGATCCGGGGGATGCTGCTTGAGCGCGGCATCACCATAGCCAAGGGCCGCCGCCACATCGAAGAGTCGCTGCCCGGGATCCTGGAAGATGCCGATAACAAGCTGTCGGGCGCCCTGCGGGTGCTGCTCAGCGAGCTGCGGCGGGAGATGCAGTACCTGCACGGACAGATCGAGGAATGCAGCAAGCTGATCGAGCGCATCGCTGGCGAACTTGAACAGTGCAAGCACCTGTTGACGGTCCCCGGAATCGGACCGGTTACCGCTACAGCTACGGTTGCGGCGATCGGCAACGGGGCAGCCTTCAAAAGGGGCCGAGGATTTGCCGCATGGATCGGTGCGGTTCCGGGAGAACACTCCACCGGAGGCAAGCAGAAGCTGACCGGTATCAGCAGACGTGGAAACAAATATCTGCGAAAGCTCTTTGTACAAGGAGCGCATACCGTGCTGCTGCAGAGAAGCAAGCAAGAGCCAGGTCTGCGTATGTGGCTGGCCAAACTGGTATCCCGCAAGCGCCCACAGGTGGCCACGGTGGCATTAGCCAACAAGATGGCGCGCATCGCCTGGGCCGTGCTCAGCAAAGGAGAGGCTTATCGGCCGCCACTCGCGGCGCAAACAGTAGCAGCCTGATGGCTTGCATAGGACGCCTGGCACAAACGCCACAGGCGGGAAATCGCTTCGCGATTCCCAGATCTGCAGCCCAATGACGACGGACTGGGTTTTTTGATCCTGCCAGGTTTGCTGGCGAACCATGAGATGGCAAAAACGGTCGATCCCGGCGCCCCCGAAAACCTGTAACCGGAAAATGCCTTCAAAGGCAGCGTAACTACAAAGGACGAGGGCGCAGCGCACCCCATTCAGGCCAGGAGATCGCTACTCCAACAAAAGGCCGTATACATTCGCGCAGACCTATTCTGTCTTTCTCATTTTTCGCTTGCAAAACGGCGGCGGACCATACATTTCCGGTTGCCTACAACTCGGAAACAACCTCGACAAGTCAGATGATCTCCTGTGTGCCGGTAAAACAGGAACCACATCGGGGCTAGCAGCGCTCAGGCTGGCGATGGTGTCAGCATTGGCGTGGCGAGCCTAGTTGAGGATTCTTCTCCAACGGCAAGGCGCGTAAGGGTTAGGACAGTGATGTCATCGTCCTGGCCGAAGTTGACCGCGGCCTCGGCTGCTTTTGCGGCGTCAGGACTATCGGCTAGCAGCGCGTCGAGGCGTTCGAAGCTGAAGATTTCGCCGCTCGCTTTGCGGGCTTCGAGCAGGCCGTCGGTGTACCGGAGGGAGCAGGAGCCTTCAGGCCCCTGAATTGGAATCCATATCGGCGGCGGCTTCAGCCACGGGCATGAACCGCCTCGGCCGGGTGCCCCAGCCTTGCGCGGCAAGGGTGGGAAACGACAATTCTCCGCGCACTTACGCTTGTCGATCTGTGAACCGTCCCGGTGAAAACAACCCGATCGGGTGCACCGTCGTCCCTGTTGTCGCAAGATCCGCAAGAATCTCACCCACGACGCTCGCAAATTTGAACCCATGCCCCGAAAACCCACACGCAATCGCGCAGATCGCAGCCTGCGGATGCGCCCCGATCACAAAGTGCTCATCCGGCGTCATCGTGTATAGGCACGTCTTCGCCCTCACCACTTCGCCATCGAGCGCCGGAATCCGCTCCGTCACCGCTGTCCTGATCCGCTGAATATCGGCTTCGCTCACCGTGCGATCCACTCCCACTGCCGTGCACTCCACATCGCTTCCGTGAATCGCCGCCTTCACCCCTCCGTCCGGCCCGTCGACCGCAGGGAATCCATACAGCGGCGCGCCGCCGTACACATCCTCTGCAACAAAGATCGGAAACTTCTCCGCCACAAAGTCAGCCACTCCTCCACGCGGCTCGAACCAGGCCATCACTTGCCGGGTCACGCGCAGAGGCATCACGCCGCGCAGCGCCTCGTTCGCCCACGGCCCGGCCGTAATCACCAGGTGCGCGGCACGATACCCTCCCTTATCCGTGCGGACCTCAACTTGATCCCGATCCGCAGACCATGACAGCACCTTCTCCTCAAACCGCCATTCGGCTCCGTTGCGAACGGCAACCTCAAGGTGCGCGCGAATGCAATCCTCGGGAACCAGGTATCCCGCGCCCGGCTCGTACACCCCAACGTCGCTCGGCTGCATAACGAAATGCGGGAATCTCCTGCTGATCTCGCCTGCCTCCAGCACCTCGAAAGGAATCGAATGCGTACTTCCCGCCTCGATCGTGTGCCTCACCAGTTCGCCGTCCCTCGATCCAACGACCAACAGACCAGTGATGTTCACGAGGCGCATTCCCGTATCCTTCTCGAGCTGCCGCCAGAGCTCATATGAGCGTTGGACCAGGGGAATGTACTCGGCGCCCTCCCAGTAAGCCTGGCGGATGATCCGCGAACCCCCGTGCGACGATCCCTTGTCGTGCGGCGAGGTAAACTGCTCGAACCCCAACACACGCTTGCCCCGCTGTGCCAGGTGGTATGCTGCGGCGCTGCCCATCGCTCCGAGCCCAAGGATGATCGCGTCAAACCCCATCCGAATCGACCCCCACAGTCAACCGATACGCTATTCGATCACAACCCGCTGAAACCAGAAAAGTTATCCAGACGCGAGGTCAATTGCTCATTGGGTTCGCGCAAGCGACACCTCTTCTCCACTGTCCCGCAGCCTCCGAATCCCGTGATTTCGCTGGTGCGGAAGGGCGTTTTTGCTGCCGCTTGTTCATTCTTGTCTTGCAGCGATGCTATAGCCTGAAGCCGATGCTGTTGTTCGCCGATGTTCGTCTGTGCAAATTCCTCGGCCATTTCTGCGCGACTCTTGGCGATCGGCGTTGTCCTAATCATCAGTACGCAACCAGCCGCGCGGTACAGGAGTGTGCGCGGATATGTGAAAGGAATTCCATTATGAAGAAAACTATTGCTACTCTCTGCCTTTGCCTGATCGCCACCGGAGCCGCCCAAGCAGCTTCGTCCAAGGCCGACCTGCAGAACCGCGTTGAGGCGGCCAAGAACGTGCTTGACCAGATCATGGGCGCCAACGACCGCACGATTCCCATGAACATCCTTGAGCAGGCCACCTGTGTTGGAGTAGTTCCCGGCATGATCAAAGGCGCGTTTGTTTTCGGTGCGCAGTACGGGCAGGGCGTGGTCACGTGCCGCACCGGTCACGGCTGGAGCGCACCCGTTTTTATCCGTATGGCCGGCGGATCGTGGGGATTGCAGATCGGCGGGCAGGCGACCGATTTGGTTCTGGTCGCAGTCAACGATCGTGGATTTCAGGATCTGCTGAAGAACAAGTTCAAGATCGGAGGCGACGCTTCAGCGGCTGCAGGCCCGGTAGGACGTGCGGGACAAGCGGCTACCGACTGGAAGATGAATGCCGAGTTGCTAAGCTACTCTCGCAACAAGGGCCTGTTCGCCGGTATCAGCCTCGACGGCACGAGCGTTTCACAGAACAAGGAAGATACGGAGACTTTCTACGGCGCGCCACAAGACTTTGAGAACGTGCTCAAGGGCAATGTCGGGGTGCCGGAGGGCTCAGTCGAGTTTGTGCGCACCGTAGCTCACTACTTTACGGAAGCCAAGGGCAAATAAAAGCAAAAAACCAGAGTCGCTGCCTCTCGATGCTGCTACCACAAAGTCGACGCAACCGTCAGAGAGCGGCGACATTGAAAGGAATTCAACAGGATCATCTACTCTGGTTTTTGCCTTGGAAACGATGATTTGCATCTTCACGGCGGCCAGAAATTGGGCCGCCATTTTTCTGCTTGAATCACGTACGCCCCGGCAAGCCGCTTCGATGTCCTACACTTGTCTTTGCTTCAGTCCATGCGGGAATCGCTCGAATATTGGCTTGTGGTGGCGGTGGCGCGCTTGCTGGGTTGGATGCCGCGGGGAATGGCGCGTCTCGCAGCCGGCGGCTTGGCTTGGGCCGTATATCACCTGATGGGCCGCCTGCGCCGCGTCGGCGAGCAGAACCTCGCCCTGTCACTGCCTGAGCTCACGCCCAAAGCGCGCGAGCAAACCCTGCGCTCACTCTACCGCTACCTCGGCTGGCAGCTAGTGGAGTTCTGCCACATGCCGGACTACACGCGCGAGAACACTCAGGGCTGGATCCGCACCGAAGGTCTTGAGCACTATCTCGCCGCCGAAGCACTCGGCAGAGGTGTGCTGGTCCTGACCGGGCACCTTGGTGCATGGGAGCTTTCGAGCTTCTATCACTCGCTCATGGGGCACCCGATGGGCATGGTGATCCGCCGGCTCGACAATCGCAGGCTCGACGATTTCGTAAACGGCATTCGTTGCCTCCACGGCAATCGCGTGCTTCACAAAGACGACTTCGCGCGCGGACTCCTTACCGCGATGCACGAAGGCGCGACCGTCGGAATCCTGATGGATACGAACATGACCCCACCGCAAGGTGAGTTCGTGAAGTTCTTCGGCATAACGGCGTGCACGGCATCGGGACTCGTGCGCGTAGCCCTCAAAACCGGCGCGGCCGTTTTGCCGGGATTCATGGTATGGGAGCCCGACGAGAAGAAATACGCGCTCCACTTTGGCCCCCGCCTGCACTTTTCTGACTCGGGCAACACCGAGGCCGATGTTCTGGCGGCAACGCAGCAGTGCAACGACGTGCTTGAATCGTGGATACGGCGCTATCCCGACCAGTGGCTCTGGATTCACCGGCGCTGGAAAACCCGGCCAGCAGGGGAGGGTTCACTCTATCTGTGAACGGTTGAGAAACCTTTCTGAGGGCACGGCTCAACTGCAGAAACTTGACGCGTAGGTTTCAGGCGTGATGTAAGACTCGACGTACACAGCTTTGTATCAGGGCATGACTTTCAGCCATGCCGATGCCGAAAGCTCATTCTTCATCCCTTCTTGGGCATCAGCCCTGCAGGATGTTTGTCCCCTTGGGTTCCAACTCTGTCTTGACGCAAAAAAAAGAGGAGTTCGCAGGCATCATGTTTGCATGACGCCTGGGAACTCCTTTCCCCAGATCTGCGTTGTTTCTGGAGCCATTATTGGTAATGTGTCGAATCGGTACAAGAGTACTTCGGTTTTAGAATCTTAGTAATCAATATGAAGTGACTTAAATAGTTGCAGGTTCCGGAAGATGAATAAGTGAATTCGAGTGCTTATAGGAACCGTGCAGGGCTCGCATGGAGAGCTCAATCCTGTTCTCGGCGCCGATCTTTCGCATGAGCTTGCCTACATGGGCCTTGACGGTCCGCTCCTCGATGCCCAGCTCTTCCGCGATCTCGCGGTTCGAACGCGCAAGCAGCAAGAGCTGCAGCACCTGGTCTTCCCGCGCCGTCAGATGGGGGCGCGGGCTGGTAACGGAGGCATCTTCGCCCGAAAGAAGGCGGTCGATCAGCTTTGAAAGCAGTTTTCTCGGGGCCCAGATAGATCCTGAGATCACGACATCAAGCGCTTCGCGCACCAGCCGCGGCCCTGCTCCCATATCGAGATAAGCCCTTGCGCCGGCGATAATTGTGTCCATCACCACTTGGTCGTTGCTATCGGGGCCGATAACCACCATGCGGAGGTTGGGCCGCTTGCGGCGAATACCCTCGAGTACCCCCAGCTTCTTGGTGGAACTGCTCCAATCGATGAGCACATACTCGATCGCATTGTTATCCAGGTGCTCTTCAAGTGTGCCGACGATCGGCTGCAGGGGAGCCTCTCCCGATTTAGCGTGACTTTCAAAGATGCTGGTAAGGCCCTCGAGCCGCATCGGTTCGTTTGCAACGACGCCGATCTTAATAGGTTCCAGACTTTGTATCGCCGACATCGAGCTTCTCTCCTCACCTGGCGATGGGTTATTCAGCTCACCACCTGATCTAATCCGCAGCTTCAGGTCAGTTCCGGGAGCCATAACCCCTTCTTTTTCATCTGCCAGTCCCTCGGCGGTTACCGATGGTATTGCAGCGCTGATTACCTTGAAACACCAGTATCCGGTAAAGTGACTCTTTCGAAAAGGCGTTACGAGGAAAACAAGAGACGCTGCCCATCTCCAAAGTCATAGGTGCTGGCTCCGGACACTGTAGAACGTCGATCACACCGGCAAATTGCGGCCCCGCATACGGAACATGCACAATCCGCACCCGGTTGAACCCAGGGCGCCGGAGTGTAGTTTGCAAAAAATCATCCGCGCCGCTGTTCCACAAATGAGCCAAACGCTGTACCATCAGTCCGGTAGGGCGTGGTACAGTCGAAAACAATCGCGTTAGCGAGGTGACCGCTTTGATTAAACAAGACATCGTCCACCATGTAATCGAACGCACAGGCCTGCCCCGCACAAAAGCTGAAGCGGCAGTAGATACAGTGTTTGAGGGGCTGAAAGAGGCCTTGGCTGCGGGTGAGAGGATCGAGTTGCGCGGATTCGGCGTTTTCAGTGTCCGCGCGCGAAAGACCGGCATCGGACGCAATCCACGCACCGGAACCGAGGTCAGCATCACGCCCGGAAAGGCCGTACGCTTCAAGCCGGGCAAAGAGCTGCACACCCTGGCCGAAGGCGCGTCCGCCGCGCCGCATCCAACCGAGAAATAGCTCTCGCGACGGCCATTCGCTGCTGGAATCGCGTCGGTTCCAGCGGCGAATGGCCGTTTTCGCGTCTCTATTCGAATCAAATTGTTCAACTTTGATCTCGACCTGCGACTTTGCGTATCGCTGCCGTCTTTTACATTAGCCGTTGCGCATCCACATCAACCACGATGTTTCTCCGTGGAATGCCTGCCTCGTCCGCATGAGCAAGCGCGCCGCGGAGCGCTGCGTTGAGCGCTTTGCGCGAAGCAGCCTTCAAAATCAGATGAAATCGGTAGACATTCTTGATGCGCGCGATGGGCGCCGTGCATGGTCCCAGGACACGCACTCCTTCGGGTGCGGCCTTTTCGAACCACTTGCCGATCTCAGCGGACCACGCTGCAGCTTGTTCGAGTTTTTCTGATTGCAGAAGAACATTTGCGAGGACGCCGAATGGCGGATAGTGCATCCAGCGCCGGTATTTCAGTTCGCGCTCAGCGAAGCCGGCATAGTCGTGTTTGCCTGCCGCGAGGACGGCATAGTGATCGGGATAGTAGGTTTGGACGACGACGCGGCCCGGCAACTCGCCGCGACCGGCCCGGCCTGAGACCTGCGTCATGAGCTGGAAGACGCGCTCTGCGGCACGAAAGTCCGGCATCGAGAGCGAATGATCGCATCCCACAACACCGACGAGCGTCACGCCATGAATATCGTGCCCTTTGGCGATCATCTGCGTGCCGACGAGCAGGTTGATCTCGCCGGAGTGCAGGCGGGCTAACAGATGCTCGAGATCGTGGCGGCCGCGCACGGTGTCGCGGTCCATGCGGCCGATGCGCGCAAAGGGAAATATCTCGGCGAGTCGGGCTTCTCCTTGCTCTGACCCTGCGCCGAGGTAATAGAGATGTTCGCTATCGCACTCTGGGCACTTCGACGGAACAGTACGCTTGAATCCGCAGTAGTGGCACTCGAGGCGCTGGCCCGCGCGGGCCATCGCGTCCTCGCTGGAAGACTTGTGGTGCGTCAAGGCAATCGCGCAGTTCCTGCATTCGAGCTTTTTGCCGCAGGCGCGACAGAAGACGGCGAAGGAATAGCCGCGGCGATTGAGCAGGATGATGGCCTGCTCTCCGCGCTCCAGAGCCTTCTGTGCCTGATCCACAAGCGACCGCGAGAAGAGCTGCTCCTGGCCGGTCTCTTGATACTCGCGTCGCATGTCGATTAGTTCCACTTCCGGCAGCGGCCGATCCTTCACGCGGTCGTTCATCTCGATGCGTGTGTATTTGCCTTGCACTGAGTTTTGCCAGCTCTCGAGAGACGGCGTTGCCGAGCCGAGAACAACGACTGCGCCGGCAAGCTTGGCGCGCATCACCGCAACATCACGGGCGTTGTATCGCGGGGTCTCTTCCTGCTTGTAACTCTGGTCGTGCTCTTCGTCCACCAGAATCAGGCCGAGATTCTGCGCAGGCGCAAAAACAGCTGACCGCGTACCGACGACAATTGGCGCTTCGCCGCGATGAATACGGCGCCACTGCTCGGTGCGCTCTTCGGGTGTAAGCGCGGAGTGGAGTAGAGCCACGCGATCTCCGAATGCCGCATCCAGAAGCCCTGCCATTTGCGGAGTGAGACCGATTTCAGGAACGAGCAGGATCGCTGACTGCCCGCGATCGAGCGCACGCTGCATCGCCTGCAGATAAACGGCGGTCTTGCCCGACCCGGTTACGCCGTGGAGCAGAAATGGATGGAATCCGCCGAGCTTCGAGACAATCGCCGCCAGCGCGTCGAGCTGGGTCTCGTTCAACGTGATCGGCTGCGCGGAGGCCTCGATGCCGCCAAGACGGAAGGCAGACGCACGCTCTTCGATGCGGACCAGTTCGCGGCGTACGAGTGTCCGCAGAGTGGAATAGGGCATATCGCGCCGGCGCAACTCCGCCAGCAGCAGTTCGCCTCCATTCGCAGCTAGTTCGCCGAGGATCGCCTGCTGCAACCGGGTCAACGCAGGCAATCTCGCATCGGGAATAAGAACGGCATAGCGGTCTGTGCGGCGCGCGTCGCGCTCGGTCGCTGCGGTCTCGCGTGCAATCCATTTCTTTCGCAGCATTGCGGCGAGCACCGCCTGGCTAGCAGCAGTTGCCGTGCGCAGCGCAGAGACCTTTACCGGCTCTCCCAACGCGAGACGCTCAAGAACCTTTCGCTCTATCGAGTGTTGGTCGACGGTTGAGCCATCTTTGCGTTTTCTACGAGAAGACCTCATCAATGGTGCCGGCCCGTCTCCATCCAAACTCGAGGCCAGCGCATCTCGACCAAGGTCGGTGATGCGGTAGTACACGGTGCGCCGCACCTCAGCCATCAGCGGCAACATGGATCGCAGCACCTCGCCCAGCGGAGCGAGATAATAGCCGGCGATCCACTCGGCGAGCTTGAGCAGATGCTCGCTCAGAAGCGGCTCGTCATCGAGAATAGCTTCGAGATACTTGGTCTCGAAATCGGTTGGCTCCGCGACACCGGTTGCTGTCACGACACCAATCAGCTTCTCATTGCGAAACGGGGCGATGACACGCGCGCCGCGCAACGCTGTCTCGTCGTCGTGAACTGCGTAGGTGAAGGTGCGGTCGAGCGGCACCGGCAACGCGACTTCGCAAAAGGAGGACATGGAGGACAAGATCCAGTTTAGTGGTCGCGCCTCCTTGATGGTTTGTACCTTGTTTTCCTATTCCCTGTTCCCTATTCTCTACTCCCTGCTTTTGAGTACAATTCCTGCTGATGAACACCATTAAGATCGCCTCGACTGTGCGCAGCACCGCCTCTGTCAACTCCAAGCCCATCACGATGTGCATCGATATTGGCGGCTCCGCCTTGAAGGCCATGTTGATCGACAGCGCGGGCAAGCCCGTAAGCGAACGCCAGCGCGTGGTCACGCCGGAGGTTCCCACTCCCAGCGCCGTGCTGCAAGTTCTCGATGAACTGCGCAACGCGCTCTCCAGTTTCGATCGCGTCTCAGTCGGATTTCCGGGAGTAGTCAAGAAGGGCGTTACATATACGGCGGTCAACCTGCACCCGCGGTGGTTCGCTTTCCCTTTCGAAAAGGAACTCGAGAAGCGCTGGAAGAAGCCGGTGCGGCTGGCGAATGACGCCGCTGTGCAAGGCTATGGCGTCATCAAAGGTGAGGGCGTTGAGCTCACCATCACGCTGGGCACAGGTCTCGGCTCATCGCTCTTCACCGACGGCCGCCTCTGCCCCGGCCTCGAGCTTGGCCATCATCCGTGGAAAAAAGGCCGCGAATATGAGGACTACCTTGGCCGCCGCGGTCTGGAGAAGTACGGAAAGAAGCGGTGGAACGAACTGCTGCAAGAGGCGATCGAACAAACGCAGAAAACCTTCAACTGGGACCATCTGTACCTGGGCGGCGGCAACACGAAAAAGATTGAGTTCCAGCCCGGCAAAGACATCGAGATCGTCTCCAACGAAGCGGGATTGCTGGGCGGATTGGCGCTGTGGAGAGACCGGGATTAGGGAACAGGGAGTAGAGACTAGGGAGTAACGAACATCTTCAGTTGTCAGTTATCAGTCTGCAGCGACCCTTGCCCACCTGAGGGCGAAGACCCACGGTTTGAACCGCGGGCCTTCTGTTTGCGACCGAAGGCTGACAACTTGAAAACTGATGACTGACAACTGGAAGCTTTCTTTCACCGTTCATTTCCGAACACAATGCCCCAGATTCGAACATGTGTGGGATAGGCAAACCGTCGCCAACTGCTTGCAATTGCCCGGATTAAGTCAGGATTGATTTGGTGTTCCGCGTGCATCGGCTTTCTCGACCGGCACTCGAGGACCTGCATGCAGAAATTTCTTCTTGATCTGAAGTTTGCGTTGCGGCAGTTGCGCAAGTCTCTTGGCTTCACCATCACGGCCATCCTCATGTTGGCCTTCGGCATCGGCGCCACGACCGCGATCTTCTCGATCGTGGAAGGCGTTCTGCTGCGGCCACTGCCCTTTCCCGATTCCGATCATCTCGTGGTGCTCGCCGATCACCTGGAGGGCGTCCAGGTAGCTGGTGGCGGAGACGAAGTCGGCGTCACGGTCCCGGACATCAAGGCTTATACCAGCGACACGCACTCCTTCACCGCCCTCGGTGGATACCAGGGCGCGGCCTTTGAGCTGTCAGGCAATGGCGAACCCGCACAGGTAAACGCCTCGCGGCTTACGGCCGGCGTCTTTTCTGCGCTGGGCGTTGCTCCGCAGCTCGGCCGCGTATTCACCGCGGATGAAGACGAACATCATCAGCAGGTCGCAGTACTCAGCTACCCGACGTGGAAGACGCGCTTTCACGCTGATCCGCAGGTTGTCGGAACCAAGATTCTGCTCGATCGCAAACCATACATCGTGATCGGCGTAATGCCGCGCAACTTCGAGTTTCCGCTCATCCCCGGCCAGCTCAACCGCTCGGAATTGTGGGTGCCTATGAGCTTCAGGCCCGACGAACTCGCTCGCGCAGCCGCCGCAAACTGGAGCTACCAGATGGTCGGCCGCCTCAAGCCGGGCCTCTCTCCCGAGCAGGCGCAGACCGATGCAAATCGCGTGGCAAAGCAGATCATGAGCGCCTATCCGCCTGAAATCGCCAATCTGCACATCAATGCCCTGGTGCGACCGCTACAGAAAGATACCGTTCAGCAGTCGCGCTCGCTGTTGCGCATCCTGTTTCTCGCGGTCGCTGTCGTTCTACTGATTGCATGTTTCAATCTCGCCGGACTCATGCTTGTGCGCGCCCTGCGCCGGCAGCGCGAGGTTGCGGTGCGCCTCGCACTCGGTGCGCGGGCCTCGGCTCTCGTCCGCCAGGCGGTTCTCGAGAGCACGGTGCTCAGCATCAGCGGCGGCGTGCTGGGGCTGGTTCTAGCGGGTGTCGCGCTGCGCGTGGGCAAGAACCTGCTGCCTGAGAACCTGCCGCGCGTCAACGAAATCTCGCTCAGCTCGCAGGTGATTTTGTTCGCGCTGGGGCTCGCGGTTCTCACCGGGCTCGTCTGCGCGCTGGCGCCGGCGTTCGCTGCCATTCGCACCAACGTCAATAACAATCTGAAGGAAGGCGGGCGCACCGGAAGCGCCGGCGGCGGTCACGCGCGGTTACGCTCCGCGCTTGTCGTTGCGGAGATCGCGATTGCCCTCGTTCTGCTGACAGCCTCTGGCCTGCTGCTGCGCAGCTTTGACAAGATGCGCGCCGTCGATCTTGGCTTCTTGCCGCAGCACGTCACCACGGCAGCCTACTCGCTTCCGCAGCAGCAGTATTCAAAGCAGCCGCAGATCGATTCGTTCAATCGCGAACTTCTGCTGAAGCTCAATCAGCTTCCCGGAGTAGAGGCGGCGGGATTGACGAGCATGCTGCCGTCGCAGGGCGCCAACACTAACCAGACCTTTGTCGTGGATGGATACGTGCCTCCGGCGGGAGCCAACATGAACCTGGCCACAGTGTCCCAGGTCATCGGAAACTTCTTCCCGGCGATGGGCATCCGGCTGCTGCACGGGCGCTTCTTCACCGTTGCCGACCACGCTGGCACGCAGCTCGTCCTTATCGTCAATCACAAATTCGCGCAGCACTACTGGCCGAACCAGGATCCCATCGGCAAGCGCATACGCATCGGCACACCCGGCATGCAGACGCCGTGGATCACGGTCGTGGGAGAGGTCTCTGACACGCAGCTGCTCTCGCCGGACAATCCGTCGACCGAACAGTACTACATGCCGGCAGAACAGGCTGAGGAAGACGCCGGTGCACTCGCCCAGCCGACTGATCTAAACGGGAACGGCGGCTTCCTCGTACTGCGCTCGGCGCTGCCGCCGGAGCAGATGGAGAACGCTATGCGCTCGTCCGTTCGCTCCATCGATCCTCTGCTGCCGCTCACGCAGGTGCAGACGATGGAACAGGTCGTATCGGATTCCGAAGCCTCCCGCCGCTTCAATACAGTGTTGATCTCGACGTTCGCGTTTGCCGCGGTCCTTCTCGCGATACTCGGCATCTACTCGGTTATCGCGTTCTCCGTGGCTTCGCGGGTGCAGGAGATGGCAATTCGCATGACGCTTGGTTCGCAGCGTTCGGCCATCGTGCGGCTCGTGATCGAGTCCGGCGCAAAACTTGCTGCGATCGGCTGCGTGATCGGACTGGCAGGCGCAGCCGCAGCCTCGGGATTACTGAAGTCGATGCTGTTCGGCGTGAGCCCGTTCGATCCGCTTGTGCTGGTGCTGGCCGCGCTCTGCGTGCTGATGCTCGCGGTTGCGGCATCCGCACTTCCGGCGTTTCGCGCCGCATCCATCGATCCGATGCAGGCGTTGCGCGAGCAATGAACGGGACCCCGAACGCTTCTCAGTTCGGGGGTGGTGAGCGAAGAATCTGCGGTTGTCTTTTCCAGATTGTTACTGAGAACTTCTGAGAGGGACATCAAGCACTGTCGGATGTCTCGTTTCCCAGGTCTCCAAATACAGGAGACCTGGGGCACCCAGCTCCAGTCACCCACACACTACTGTCCAACCTCGAACCGCTTGAAGAAGCTTGTATCGAGATAATGCGGGCGGGCCGGATCATTCGCCACGGCTCGCGCCAGGCCAGCAAAGAATGCGTTGAACTGGGCGGCTGCCGGAAGGTTCACCGGCTGGGTCAGATCGTCATCTGTCGAGTGATAGCGCTCTGCCAGCCAGGCTCGCCACGCCTTGTGTTCCGGCGAGCCCGCGGTCCAGCCGAACTTCATGGCCAGGGCGGGCACTCCGGCCTGCACAAAGCTGTACTGATCGGTGCGCACGAAGGAGTTGCGATCGGGCTCGGGGTCGCCGGCGATCTCGATGTGGTGCTCTGCGCCCGCTGCCCGAGCCGTATCGCCCAGCGTCGACTGCTCCAGTCCCTGCACGTGCAGCTTTTTGAGAGCAAAGATCGGCATGAACATGTCGAGATTGAGATCGGCGATGATGCTGCGCTCCGGCACCGTGGGATGCCCGGCGAAATAACGCGAGCCAAGCAGCCCTTTCTCTTCGGCGGTGAAGACAAGGAAGAGGATCGAACGTTTCGGCCGCTCGCCCTGGCTCAACGCGCGCGCCGTCTCCAGCACGGTTGCCACGCCCGACGCGTCATCCATCGCGCCGGAATAGATCGTCTTTCCGTGGATCGGCGCTCCGACGCCAAGATGATCGAGATGCGCCGAGACGATGACGTACTCGGATTTCAGCACTGGATCCGAGCCCTCCAGCACCGCGGCGATGTTCGGCGATTCAACGTGCGTGTTCTCGGTCGCGACCGACGCGCGCAGGCTCTTAGTCAACGCAAGTCGCGGCAGCGGCTTCTGTGCGTCGGCAAGAGCGAGAATATCGGCAAAGCTGTGGCCGCTGCCTTCAAACAGCTTGTCGGCCTCGGCGGGATTGAATGTGGCTGTAAACAGCTCGCCGTGGTCGTCTGCCAGCGCAGGGTGATGCTGCGCCACCGCCGCATCTCCGTCCACCGCTGCAAGCCGCATGCCCGGCTGTAACGAGCCCGATGCTACGCGCTGCCAGCCGAAGTCCATCGACTTGGGCGTGGGAATCGAGATCAGTCCTACGGCGCCTGCCGCGCGGATCGCGCGGATCATCGGCGCGGTGCGCGCATACGATTTCAGCGGACCCGGCAGATCCGCGGGACCGCCATTCACAACCACCACGATCTTGCCCTTGAGCGTCGAGCGCGGCAGTTCCTTCGAATCGAAATCGTCGTAGCCCGACTCCGGCAGGTTGAGTCCGTAGCCGATAAAGACCAACGGAGCTTCGATGCGCGCCGGCTGCTGCAGTCGCGTACCGAGAACCGCGTCCTGCCCGATCGCCAGCGGCGTATCTTTGCCGCCCGAGACGAGGGCGAGGGACGACTTCTCGGCGATCACGCGTTCCACATCGAAGTGGACACGCTGGTACCAGCTTCCGTTTACGCCTGCAGGCTTCAGGCCCCACTGTTTGAATTCGCTGACGACGTATTCCGCGGCCTTAAGATATTCTTCGCTGCCGGTGAGGCGGCCCTTCATTGCCGGATCGGCCAGCACACGGACATGCGCCCACCACTGCTCGCCGCGAGACTCGTCATCCGCGCTGGATTGAGCCAGCGCACTGATGCAGACCACTACCGATAGAAGCCAAACCCCTCCCAGACGCCGCCAAACGATTCTCATCCGGTTCACCTAGAGTTATGAGATCAGCAACGCCCGGGTCTGTTCTGGGGAAGAGCCGACGCGCAATGCTGTTTCTCTGAAAGGTAGCTGATCGATACGGCAACAACAACGAGAATCGCATAGAGTTGATCGTTTCCCAGGTCTTCAGATGCAGCAGACCTGGGGCACTCGGCCCCAAGCGCGCTTCAATGGCACGAACTGGAGAGAGGTCACTCGGCCTTCAGCGCCTGCACAGGGTTGATCATGGCCGCACGACGAGCCGGAACAAGGCTTGCCGCAAGCGCACACAGCAACAGCGCAGCCACCGATCCGCCAAGCATAAGCGAATCCCAGCCTTTCACTTCATACAATTGCAAGGCGATCAGGCGAGCGCAGGCGATGGAAACCGGAATACCGATGGCGAGCCCGATGAGGATCTGCACGAAGGCTCCGCGCAGCACCATCTTCACCACGCTGAACCGGTCCGCGCCAAGCGCGATGCGCACGCCGATCTCGCCGGTTCGCCGCTCCACGCTGTAGGCAGTTACGCCGTACAGACCCACCGCGGCAAGCGCCACCACGAGCAAGCCAAACAGGCCGGTCAGCCCCACTCCTTCTGTGGACCGATTGCTCCGCAGCAGTTCATGCCCGCACCTACGCGATAGAGTCGCTAGGGATCCGTCACGGGCAGCGACTTCAGCATCACGCTGTCAATCAGGGAGAAGATTGCGGTGGTCGCGCCGATTCCGAGCGCCACCTAGGAGATGCTCAGAGGCAGGTGCGCGGGTTCCGCGAGGGGACTGGCGCGCTAGCGCGAAGGTGCTGAATTAGGAGGCAGTCGGCAGGGCGATTCGGCGCGAGAAAGACGTTTCTGCAACCTTTCGGCTATTACATCCGGCCAAGGTGCTATGTTCGGCAGCCTTCTGGAGCGCGATCCTTCTCAACAATGTTCGCGCGCTGAATTTGGAGGTTGAGACGATGTTTGGTTTAGTGATGGTTTTGGCGCTCGTTGCCGTGACGGTAGTGCCGCCAGTTGCCGTGATGGCGACGGCAAAGGCGAAATCCCGACGCAAGTGAGTCATGCCGCGTTGTCGGCGGCAGTTGGCCGGACCAGCCATGCCTAGAAGGGATCATTCTGGAGTCGTTCGATCTGATTCGGCCAGTGAGATTCCTGCAAATTCTCTGTGGAGAACCGAAAATTTGGGAGGGGGGTAGGTCATTTGTCTCAGATGCCGAAATACCTGGAAGGAACAGTGAGTTCGATGCGGTGCATGTCTGTTCTGCCGTGGGGCGATGCCTTCATTGTGCAACAGAAGCGTGAAATTGCCTGCAAATCTCATGAGGATTCCGCCGCTGTGGGTTTGCTTGCCTCCCCATCGCCCACTGTACTGCCTTCGGATCGGTGCGAAGGATGTCCACCGTCTGATTGAAGGCTCGAAACTCGTCGCTCTCTTTTTCCGGGCTTCTGATAGGAACTGGCAGGATGCTAGGATGCAGGCCGGGAAGGCGGCTTCAGGCCGAGTTCGCGCAACGCGATTTGCAGGTCAGCCCACGCTTCCTTCTTCTGGCGCGGATCCCGTAGCAGAAACGCCGGATGGTAGGTGACGATGAGCTTGCTGCCGCGGAAGGAATGGACCCGCCCGCGCAGCCCAGCCAACGGCTGACGCTGGCCCAGCAGGTAGGTCGCTGCCGTGGCGCCGAGAGCGACGATCACTCCGGGCTGCACCACGTCAATCTGGCGAAAGAGGAACGGAGAGCAGGTATTCGCTTCGTCCGGCTCCGGGGTGCGGTTCTGCGGGGGACGGCACTTGACGATGTTGGCGATGTAGACCTCTTCGCGCTTCAGTCCCATTGCCGCGATCATGTTGTTCAGCAATTGACCGGCGCGGCCCACAAACGGCAGGCCCTGTGCGTCTTCGTCTGCACCTGGACCTTCACCCACGAACATGAGACGTGCATAAGGGTCTCCATCGGCAAAGACGAGCTTATTGCGACCCTTGTGGAGCGCGCAGCGCGTGCAGTCTCCAATGTCTTCACGAATGATGTGGAGGGCCGAGACTCGATCTTCCGAAGGGACGGCAGAGATCGGAGGGGGAGGTTGTATGGGCTTGCGTGGTGGAATGGGAGTGGTCTCCTGATCGATCGTCGATTGAGATTCTTGGTCTCCCGCCCATTCGTTCGGAATGGATGGGGCACCCATTTCCTGGGTGATCGTAGGGTCTTCGGGCACAACCGATATGTTCGTTCGATCGATCGGGCGGCGGTAAAAGTCGGTCAGCCCGAGTTCCCGATAGAAGCGCAAACGCGCCTCGAGCGCTTCGCGAATTGTTGGATCGAGCATTGGCACCGGCGGCTACTCCACGACAATACGGCGGCGCGACGTGGCGGGCGCTGCGGACTGGCTGAGTACCTTGTCCTGGGGTGAGTCCTCGTCGACTTCGAAGACGAGAGGACGCGGCCGGCGCAGCGCCACAATCTCATCGAGAATCCGGTCGGCCAGCTTGCGCTTCGGCATCTCGGGCATCTCGATCGACGTGGACGGAGTGAGAAACGTCGCTGCGTTCCGGTCGGCGTCGATGCCGACGCCCTCGCCGGATACATCGTTGACAACGATGGCATCGGCGCCCTTGCGCAGCAGTTTTGCGCGGCCGTTCTCGGTCGCGTTCTGCGTTTCGGCGGCAAAGCCTACGATGAGCTGTCCCGGCCGGCGCTGCTTTGCTACCTCGGCGAGGATGTCTTCGGTGGGCGCCAGTTCGAGCGTCATAGGGCCAGTGCGCTTCAACTTCTGCTCCGAGACGTTCACGGGCCGGTAATCCGCGACAGCCGCCGACTTGATCACCAGGGTGGCCTCGGCCATTCGCTCCAGCACTGCCTTGCGCATCTCATCGGCCGTGGTGACATGAACGACCTCGCAGCGCGCGGGTGGATGCAAAGCCGTCGGCCCGCTTACCAGGATGACTTTTGCGCCGCGGCTTTGCGCGGCGTCAGCCAGCGCGTACCCCATCTTGCCGCTTGAGCGATTGCCGATGTAACGCACAGGATCGAGCGCCTCTCTCGTCCCGCCCGCAGTTAAGAGCACGGTCTCGCCGGCAAGGTCATTTTTGCGGCCAAGTGAGTTGAAAACCACTTCAGCGATGGCTTCGGGCTCGGCCATGCGTCCCGCGCCGACCATGCCGCAGGCAAGATCACCGACGCCCGGGTCGATCACCCGGACGCCACGCTCGCGAAGAATGTCGAGATTCGATTGCACTGCCGGATGCTGCCACATGTTCACGTTCATCGCAGGAGCGATGATTACCGGTGCAGGGGTGGCAAGATACATGGTGGTCAGAAAATCGTCAGCAATGCCGTGAGCGAATTTTGCCAGGGTATTCGCGGTGGCAGGAGCAACCACCAGCGCCTCCGTCCACTGCGCCTCTCCGATGTGCTCAATGGAGGAATCGTAAGTGCTTTCGCTGCTGTCGACATCGGACCAGAGGCCGGTAATGACCTTGTGGCCGGTCAATGCGGCAAACGTGAGCGGCTGGATGAAACGAGTCGAGGCCTCGGTCATCACGACATGCACTTCCACCCCGCGCCGCTGAAGAGCCCTCACCAGTTCTGCTGCCTTGTACGCAGCGATTCCGCCCGAGACGCCGACCGTCACACGCATGTTTCGATTGTATGACAGTGAACAGTGATCAGTGGACAGTGAACTTGGATACCGGGCTCTAGTCGTCGACAACTCGAATCGTTGCACCCGTATCCGGTCGCTCTTCCATCCCAAGGGACAGAAGGAGCCGATGCGCAACAGATGTTTTGCGTTATGGCAGTGGTTCTCTCGTGCAACCGCCCTCAGGGGCTATAGCCCGAGGAGGGGGTGCGGCTGCATTTACCGCACGACTAAAGTCGTGCCCTTTCACGAAGCCCTCTTACGAGACCAGTCCTAGAGGATCGGGATGCCGTTCTCTGCTACCAGCGGCTTCACGACTGGCTGTTCCTTTTTGACGTACGAGATCTTGCCGGCTTCGATCTCGTCCTGTGCGATGCGACATGCCTTCGTCGACCGGCTTGGGACCAAGGCCGCCGAGCCGTTTTGAATCTGGCGTGCACGACGAGCTGCCACGAGAACCTTGCGATAGTTCGAATCGAATTTGGTCTCAATCGTCATCGGGGTCATCTCCAAAGGGAAGCTGTTGCTGGCCGGAGCCGCCCTCGATGCCAAAGGCTTCCAGCACTGGTTTGAGCCGCTCCCGCGAGTTCGACAGACGGCAGCCCGCGGCGACCTCCAACACCCTGCCCGAACGGTGAGCAATCGGCTCGGCGTTGCGGTAGTACCGCTCAGCCTGAACGATAGCCTCAAGCTGCGCGACCGCCCGGTCAAGAATGTCGTTGATCAAAATATAGCCGAATTCCTTATAATGCTCAATTTCCTTGCAAGCTTCGCTCAGACGCCTGTAGAGCTCAGCCTCGTCGACGACACCCTCCGCGCGCGTGCGATTGCGCAGGCGGGTGCGAAGTTCCTTCGGTCTCGGAGGCAGCACAAAGATGCTTACAGCCTCCGGCATGGCGGCGCGAACCTGTGCCGCCCCCTGCACGTCGATGTCGAGCAGCAGGTCGTGTCCCAGGCGTCGCGCATCTTCGAGAGACTGACGCGCAGTGCCGTAGTAGTGGTTGCCGAAAACCTGGGCGTATTCGAGGAACTTGCCCTCCTCAACCATCCGCTGGAATTCCTCGCGCGTCGTGAAGTTGTATTCGCGGCCGTTCTCCTCCGAGCCGCGCGGAGAACGCGTGGTCCACGAGATTGAAAAGTCAACGCCGCTGACTTGCTTGCGAAGTTCGCTCACCAATGTGCTCTTGCCCGAGCCTGACGGCGCCGAAATAATAAACAGGATTCCTGCCACGTGCGATTGGTTCCCTTCGTGCTTCGTTTTGACTAATGTTTCCTTATTCCGCGTTCTGAACCTGCTCGCGGGCCTTCTCTATGTCGGCCTTCATGCCCAGGCCGAGTTCCGTAATGCGAGTCCCTTTACCGCCGACTCCGCCCATCTTCGACAACAGCGTGTTGGCTTCGCGATTCATCTCCTGGAGAAGGAAATCCAGCTTCTTACCTACTTCTCCGTTCGAGTTCAACAACTCCCGGAAGTGACCGATGTGCGTGGTCATGCGTTCCAGCTCTTCTGAGATGTCACTGTGGTCGACGAGCACAGCAACCTCTTCCAGCAGACGCTGGCGGTTGAATTCGTTTCCGGTCGCGGCGATCAATCGCTGTGTAAGGCGCTCCTGATAGCGCTGCTCCACCTCGGGGCGCAATGCAGATACACCCACAACACCCTCGGCCAGCCGATCGAGATAAGCATGCAGGCTGGCGGCGACCGATTCTCCCTCGCGGGCCCGCATCACCTTCAACTGATCGAGCAGCGGAATGACTTCGCGTAATGCGCTTTCGGTTAGGGCGGCGACGTCATCTTCCGTATTGTTTCGGGCCTCAGCCTGCAGTGCGCCGGGAATCCGCAGCGCGACATTGAGATCCGGCTCTCCCTTGAGATGAAACTCCGAGCGTGCCTGCTTGAACGCATCGAGATAACCCGCAATCATTTCGCGGTTGTATCCGGACTTTTGCTGCATAGTGCGATCTACCGAGAGCGTCAGCTCCACGTGTCCGCGCACCAGGTTCTCTTTGAGCACGCGCCTCAGTTCCATTTCCAGCGCGTCGAATCCGACGGGCAGCCGCAACTGGATATCAAGAAAACGGTGATTCACGCTCTTAATGCTGAGCGTGTAAACAAGCTGATCGTGCACGCGAACCTGGGTGCGGGCAAATCCAGTCATTGAGTAGATGGGCATGCTTACTTGTCCTCTGCTTCGGCCCACAGTGTCGGCTGCAAAAGCCGGTCCAGGGCTCGCGATTCCGAATCGAGGGAATCTTCCTGATCGGGCAAATCCATAAACTGCAGTTGATACAGGCGCTGATACGTGGGTGACGTGTTCAGCAGGTCTTCGTGGGAACCGATGGCGGTGATGCGTCCGCCTTCCAGAACAGCAATGCGATTGGCACGGCGAATCGTGCTCAGGCGATGCGCGATGACAAGCACGGTGCGTCCCTGCATCAGGTTTGAAAGTGCGGCCTGAACCAGCGACTCGCTTTCCGCGTCAAGCGCCGAGGTGGCTTCATCGAGAATCAGGATCGGCGAGTCCTTCAGGATGGCTCGTGCTATCGCCAGCCGCTGGCGTTCGCCGCCGGAGAGCCGGAATCCCTTTTCTCCGATCATGGTGGCGTAGCCCTGGGGCATGCGCATGATGAAGTCGTGAGCCAGGGCGTTACGGGCGGCCTGTTCCACAAGTGCATCTTTCGTGTTGGGTTGGCCGTAGGCGATGTTGTTGCGAACGGTGTCGTTAAAGAGAATCGTCTCCTGCGTCACCTGCGCGACCTGGCGCCGCAGCGAACTCAACGTTACCTCGCGGATGTCGCGGCCATCGATGAAGATGCGGCCGGTCGTCACGTCGAAGAAGCGCGGAATTAGATTGACAAGGGTCGACTTCCCCGCTCCGCTCGGGCCGACCAGCGCCAGCAGTTCGCCCGCACGCACGTCGAGATCGACATTGTGCAGGATCTGACTCTCGCCCTTATCGGTCGAATAGGAGAATCCAACGTTTTCGAATCTGATCGACGTCCCAAAGTGCTGCATGGCAATGGCGTGCGACCGCTCCTTGACGTCGTCCTTGGCGTCGAAGAATCCGAAGATCGAGATCGAAGCGCCCATTGCCTGCTGAAAGCTGTTGTAGAAATAGGCAAACTTGCGGACAGGGTCATACAGCTTGAAGAGCAGGAAAATAAAGGCGCCAAACAGTCCCATCGTCATGCGGCCGTGCTGGATCTCGTTGCGCCCGATGAACAGAAACATCGCAATCGCGATGGCGCCTATCGTGTCCATCAGCGGCGAGCTGATCGACTGGATTCGCACATTGCGGAGGTTGGCGCGGAAGAGCCGGGTGGCAGCCCGCTTGAAACGCAGGATCTCCCAGAGTTCGTTATTGAATGCCTTCACAATGCGGTTGCCGGTCACCGTCTCGTGCAGGATGTTCTGGATCTCGGCGAGCTTGTCCTGGCCGCTTCGCGTGCGGGTTCGAACTTCTCTTCCGATCTTTCGCGCGGAAGTGACAACTACAGGAATGAACAGAACCAGCGCCCAGCTGAGATGGCCTCCTAGACGAATGACGAAGAAGATACCAACCAGGAACGTGAAGAACTGCTGGAGAAAATCACCGAGAACGGAGCTGAGCGCAATCTGCACGCGATCGACATCGTTAATCAGCGTGGAGAGGATCGTTCCGGTTGCATGCTTATGAAAGAAGCTGGCAGAGCGGCGAAGGGTGGCCTCGTAGAGGTGGTTCCGCAGATCGGTGATCATGCCGAAGCCGGCATAGTTCACGAGGTATGTTCCAAGGTAATCGCAGATTCCTTTGGCGATGGTCGATGCGACGATGGCGGTGGCGACGACCGTCCACGCATTGTGCATGTGGAGGAAGGGCGGGACAAGAATTCTGAGGTCGAAGTGCCACTTGCTGTTGGGAAGGCCAAGGGTAATCGGGCCTTCCGGAGCATTGGGCTGCAGCACCTGGTCAAATACCGGCTGCAGCAGCAGAACGCGGAACGTATCGAGAACGCCAACCACCGCCAGAAGCGCCACCCCTAACACCCATTGGACTGTGTAGGGAGCGCCGTAGCGGATGAGGCGGAGAAACTTCCTCATGCGGACTGATCCGCTTCCCGGTTCATACGCAACCGGTAATGTCCTGGATGGTGGGCCATCTGAATATTGTATAAGGGCCAGCGAGGCGGGCGTCGTCCGGGGGAGAGGTCGAAGTATCCTATCCTTGTCTGCGGCAAGGAGTGTCGCCGTCTGCTCGCAGTGACTGTTAAGTCGATCAGTACGCGTGCAGCTCGGTGATGGCCTTGAGCACGGTATCTGGCTGGGGAAGAATCGCGTCCTCCAGCACGGGCTGATAGGCAACAAAGGTGTCCATCGCGCCGATGCGCTTGACCGGTGCATCGAGGTCTTCGAAAAGCTCGTCGGCGATGCGGGCGGCGATTTCTCCGCCGTAGCCCCAGCTCAGCGTGTCTTCATGCGCAATGATCACGCGGCTGGTCTTCCGAACCGAGGTTGCAATGGCGTCCCAGTCGTAAGGGCTGAGCGTGCGCAAATCGATGAGCTCAACCTCGATTCCCATCTCGCGGCTGGCGGTTTGGGCCGCCTGCAGCGCTCGCGGGACCAGTGCGCCATAGGTCACCAGCGTCATGTGCTGGCCCGGTCGAACGACCTTCGCCTTTCCGAATGGGATCGCGAAATCCGGCCCAGGATACGGTGCGCGGCCATAGGATTCACGATAGAGCCGCTTGTGCTCGAGAAAGAGCACGGGATCGTCGCAGCGGATGGCTGTGCGGAGCAGGCCGTTGGCGTCGAGCGCGCTGGACGGAAACACGACGCGCAGCCCGGGGATGTGCGTGAAGATGCTCTCGCCTGATTGCGAGTGATAGATCGCGCCGCCGGTAAGATAGCCGCCGATGGGCACGCGAAGCACGGCCGGCGCCGCCCACGCGCCATCCGAGCGCCAACGCATCAGGGCCAGCTCGTTGCGTATCTGGTGAAAGGCGGGCCAGATGTAGTCGAAGAACTGAATCTCTACAACGGGCTTCATGCCGCGCACAGCATACCCAACCGCGCGTCCTACGATGTTTGCCTCGGCGAGCGGCGAATTGAAGACCCGCTCAGACCCAAAGGCAGCCTGAAGGCCCGACGTGAGTTTGAAGACTCCGCCCTTGCCCTTGACTTCACCCAGGGCTTCTTCGCGGCTGGCATCGGCCACATCTTCGCCGTAGACGATGATGCGAGGGTCCCGCCGCATCTCGTCGCGCAGGCAGAGATTGATGAGCTCGGCCATCGTTCGCATCGAGCCGCCCTTTGCGTTCTTTCCCTGGCTCGATCCATTCGGCTGAACTTGTTCCGTTGCGAACGCAACGCGCGTAGGGTCCAGGTCTTCGGAGTAGACGTGCCGGGGAATGCTCGAGATCTCCGGCAACGGAGCTGCCAGCGCGCGATCTGCAGCCTCGGCGGCCTCACGCTCCAGTTCCCCTTCGAGTGCGTTGATCTGCTCGTCAGTCAGGATTCCCTCACGCAGCAGACGCATCTGCAACTTCGCAATCGGATCGCGAAGCGCGTCAGCTTCGCGTTCGGCAGCGGAGCGATACACCTTATCGTCATCGGACTGCGAGTGCGAGTACATTCGGACGGTGTGACCATGAACGAAAGCCGGACCGTGACCGGCGCGACAATGCTCCGCGGCAGCCTGGAAGGCCCGCAGGCTGGCCTCGGGATCGGTGCCGTCAACCTCTTCGAAGTGGAAGTTCGGGAAATTCGCGACAAGGCGGGAGATGTTGCCGCCGGGCGTGTTCACCTCGACCGGAACGCTGATGGCATAGCCGTTATCTTCAACCATGAAGATGACAGGAAGCTTGCAATTTGAGGCTGTGTTGAGGGCCTCCCAGAACTCGCCCTGCGATGTGGAGCCCTCGCCGATGCACGTGAGGACCACCTCATCGCCTTGGAAGGTCACCTCGCGGAATTCCCGGTAGTCCCCCTCCGCCCTTGCCGCAGCTCCGGGGTGGCGCGCGAAGTAGCGTCCGGCTTCGGCGCATCCCACGGCATGAAGAACCTGGGTCGCGGTCGAAGACGAAGTACTGACGATGTTCAGTGGGCGGCTGCTCCAGTGCGTGGGCATCTGCCGTCCCCCGCTCGCCGGATCAGTCCCGGCGCCAACGGCCTGAAGGAACATCTCGGTGGGCGTGACCCCGAGGGTGAGACACAAGGCGCGATCGCGGTAATAGGGGAAAAACCAGTCGTATCCGGGCCGAAGAGCCAGGGCCGCAGCCACCTGGAAGGCTTCGTGTCCAGCTCCTGAAACCTGGAAAAAGGTCTTCTGCTGTCGCTTGAGAAGAATCTCGCGGTCATCGATACGGCGGGACAGGTACATCAGCCGGTAAATCTTGATCAGCTCCTGTGAACTCAAGCCACCAGAGGCATTAGCCGCCGTCGGCGCGTGAGCGCTGGTAACCGCAAGTCCCATTTGTCTCACTCCAAAGGTTCCGGGGTCTTCCTGCCCATATATCTCTAATTCAATAGGTGGTATTTTAACAACCACTACTCTCGTGGCCCTGCCGGCCCAATTTCCGGCCCCGTTGCACCCTGGAATAGAGGTCCGCCGGCAAATGACATTGCCATCTTGGATTTGATGCTGCGCGCCAGTTTCTCAATCTCTGCCAGCTTGTGCAGTTCGCTGGGAGTCATCACCCCGTCTCTCGGATTAGACGCCACTTCAGCGTCAAGCTGGCGCGCGATCTTGAGAAGCTTCTCCGCGTCTGAAACCATTGATTTTTGGCGGTCTGCATTGAGTGCCCGCAGGCGTTTTGCGTTCCAGGCCGCATCGGGAGTGAAACCGTCGACAAAGGGAGTCTGCTGCCGGGCCAAATCGCCGGAGACTTGTCCTCCCGTGCCGCCCCCGGAAGGCGTGAACTGCGCCCACCCCAGAAGGCAGGCAGCGAAAACTACCACCGCAACGCCTGTCATCGCATTCACGATCGTCGAACGCATATCTCTTGCTTTACATCCTTGGCCAGGATCTCGATCATCAGGGTCTCGTCACCACGCACGAACCGCTTTCTAGGCAGGGCTAGCCTGGGCCGCCACCCTGCTTGATCTTCTCTTTGACCGTATGCGCAAGTTTTTCAATCTCATCCGCTTTTCGGATGACATTCATCGAGAGCGTATCTTTGTTCGTTTTGTCCACTTCGGCCTTCAGAGCAATCGCCATGGTGAGAAGCTGCGAACTATCACTCGTGATCTGCTGCTTCCGATCTGTATCCGCAGTCCCCGCCTTCTGCTCCGCAGTCGATTGATTGCCTGCATTTGGCGTCGCCTGCGCATTACTTCCTTCGGCTGGTGAACCAGACTGGCCGTCCTGGGCGACGCAGCCAAAGGCAGCAAAAAACAGGACGGCGACAAGAGCATTTCTGAAAAGCAGCCTATTGGATGGATGCGGCACGGAAGGGCGCTCACAGATCCCTGGATATGGATCAGTTCCCATGGAAACCTCCCGAATGAGACACGGACTCATTCCTTTCATTATGTGCCTCCAGCAAGGTGCCGTCTAAGTGAAAAAATCGGACTTCTGCCTAACGCAACAACGGACTGGGGGTTGGATCGGCCAACATCCGTTCCTTCACCTTGTGGGCCAGCTTTTCGATCTCCTTAACCTTCCGGATGACATCGTCAGATTGGGCTTTGTTTGGATCGCGATCGAGCTCGGATTTGAGGGCTTCGGTTAGCGCAAGCAGCTTCTCAGAGTCCTTGGCGATCGCATTCGTCCGCTCCTGATTGAAAGCATTCAGGTTGAGACCCGAGGGACGCCCATGGAGCTCACGGGACTCGGTGTCCCGGGAATCTGAGCTTACGGAAGGGCCGCGACTGTGCGGCGGTACCTGGCCGCCAAAGCCCACGCCTGAAATCGCCATGCCGGTGAAGGCGATGGCCGCCTGTAAGGCTGAATTGAAAGAGATTCTACCTAACAGGCTGGGATGAGGAGAACCTAATCGGCGGCGGGAAGATAACTGCATGGATTTCCTTAGCCCGAACCGAGATTCCCAACCCAAGCGCAATCTCGCCTCTACGCGTCCCATGGGCCGGGCCAATGCCCAGTTGTACGAGATATAGATACTGAAGAGAGGAGTTTGTATGCTTGCGTTCCTTTTAAGCTGGCGTTCCGGGTGGTTTGCGGAGGGCCGCTTTTTGGGTAAGGTGATCGACGAATGGGTCGGCGACACCCAGGAGTTCATCCGCCTGAAGGCGCCGCGCCTGGTCGTGGATGCGCTGATCGCCTTTTTGCTCTATCGCATCCTCAAGCTGATCACTACCCGCATGGTCAGGATCGCCGAGGAGCACGCGGCCGCTTACAGCCGCGTCGCCCAGGTGAAAACGATGGCGAGCGTGATTCGCGCAACCGGCATGGCCATCATTCTTTCCATCCTCGCCATGCAGGTCCTGTCATCGATGGGGGTAGATCTAGCTCCCCTGCTCGCATCAGCGGGCGTTGCCGGAGTTGCAATTGGCCTTGCCGCGCAGAACATCGTGCGCGACATGCTTAACGGAGTTCTCATCCTGCTCGAGGACCAGTTCAATGTAGGGAATAACATCAGAATCGCCGGCGTCACCGGAGTTGTCGAGTCCATGACTCTCCGCAAGACCACGCTCCGCGATGCCGATGGCACACTCTATGTCGTGCCCAACTCACAGATCACCACTGTCGCCAATCTGAGCGTTGATTACTCCGTGGCAACGGTGAACGTCAGTGTCGACTTCTCTGCAAATCCCGACAAGGTAACAGAGATACTCAGAAGCCTCGCGATGGACGTTCGCAACAGCGAAGAATTCAGGGACGTGTTCATGGCCGATCCGCAGGTGCTTGGAGTAGACGCGGTAAAAGGATCGGAACTGATCTTTCCGGTCATCTTCAAGACGAGAGCGACGCAGCAGTACGCTCCGGTGCGTGAATTCAGACGCCGCGTGCGGCTGGCGCTTGAAGAGAGCCATCTGCTACCCGGTGATCCATACCGGGTGTACACGGGGGGCGATCATGCGACTCCGGCGCCAGGCGGTGCGCCTGCCGCAGAGCCGCCGAAGCACGACCCCACGACCATCAAGCCCCAGGAATCAAATCCGTTCAGCGGAAACTGATTTTTACTCCAATGCGCGCAGCAAGGATTCAGATTCGAAGACCGGCGGCATACAGGTTCGCCCGCGGCACACTAGCGCCCAGGCCGGCTTGCCTTGCGGCCTTGGCGCCTGGAGTACCGTCTCCGCCAGCGCCTCTGGAATCCCGCCCGGAATGAGCCGTTCTGGGCTGATGCGAATCACCGTCTTGTTCACCGCGTACCGGGCGACTGCCAGCGCTTCGAGTTGGTCGGCCTCCGGCCCGTTTCCGATCACAACCACCTGAATCGGGTCGAGCAACAGCCGCTCGAGCGCGAGTCCATAGCTGCCCGCATAGAGGCCAAAGTGTTCGACAACGCCGGCGAAGGACTCGAGCGTATCTTCAGCGATCTCGCGGTACTCCTTGCGGCCACTCAGTTCTTCAAGACGCAGCAGCGCGGAGGCCGCCGTCGGATTTCCGGCTGGCGTCGGGGAATCCTGCAAAGGCTTGCGTCTCGCCGTAAGCGCTCCGAGCGGAGTCGCACCCTCCGGACGCGCCGCATCAAAGAATGCTCCTGCCGTGCGGTCATAAAACATCGCAATCATCGCATCGGCCAGCCTCATGGCCGCCCGGTAGAAGCGCATCTCCCCGCTTGCCAGCCAGCCGTCGATGCAGGCATGCACCGTCATTGCATAGTCATCGAGCGTACCCGCGACTTTCTCAATCGCGCTCCCTTCGCTATCGCCGTATGCCATCACATGGCTGAGCTTCTCCCCCCCGTCCCATGCCTCGGTCAAAAGTCGATTCAAAGTCAGCAATCCGAATTCGCGCGGCGATTCGGCGCGCAGAACGCGAGCAGCGTCCAGGTACGCCGTCACCCCCATCGCGTTCCAGCCCGAGTACAGCGTGCGATCGATGAACGGCGTGGGACGCTTCATACGCGCAGCAAGCAGCTTCTTGTGCGCCGACTCGATTAACCGCCGAGTCTCATCCCGAGATTTCCCAGTTTGAGCGGCCACTTCCTCTAACGCGTACTTGCGATGCAGAACGTTCTTCGCAGGATTGTGGTGCATGTCGCCAAGCTCGCCGATATCCCAGTAGCGCGAGGCAACTGCAAGTTCGTCTTCGTCGAGCACGGCGCGCGCTTCGTCGAGTGTCCACGTAAAGTAGTCGCCATCATCATCGAGATTGATATCGGCGTCCTGCGAAGCGTAGAACCCGCCGCGCTCGCGATCCGTCATGACCTCGTTGAGCCACGCAATGATCTCTTCGGCCGTACGGCGGAAGTCTGCATGTACGAAGCTCTGATAGCCGTGCACGTAATTGCGCAACAGCTCGGTGTTGTCGTAGATCATCTTCTCGAAATGGGGGACGACCCATCGCTCATCGACGCTGTACCGATGAAAGCCGCCTGCAAGCTGATCGTAGACGCCTCCGCGCGCCATGTGCTCAAGGGTCTCAGTGAATGCCTGCTGCGCCTTTGCATTGCCACGATTGAGAGCCACCTGGAGCAGCAGATTGAGAATCGCGGGGTGGGGAAACTTAGGCTGCGAGCCGAAGCCACCGTGGCGCGGATCGAACTGCGAGATCGCCGATGCCGCGATCTTGTCGACCAGGGCCAGGCTCAGATCGCCTCCTCGTGAAGAGAAGCCCTCGTTGTGTTCGATGGCCGACATGACGCTGGCCGCGGACTCAAGCGCTTCGCCATGCCGGTCCCGCCACACCTGGGACATCGTTAACAGCACACGTCCGAAACCGGGCCTCCCGTAGCGCTCATCGCGGGGGAAGTATGTACCGCCGAAGTACGGTCTTCCGTCCGAGGTTAGAAAAGCCGTGAGCGGCCAGCCACCCTGACCGCTGATGGCAGAAACCGCTGCCTGATAGCGCGCGTCAACGTCCGGCCTTTCATCGCGGTCGACTTTTACCGCAATGAAGTGGTCATTGATGATGGCGGCGATCTCAGGGTCCTCATAGGATTCGCGGTCCATGACGTGGCACCAGTGGCACCACACCGCGCCAATATCCAGAAGGATGGGCTTGTTCTCAGCTTGTGCCCGCGCAAAGGCACCCTCGCTCCATGGATGCCATTGCACAGGTTGATGGCGCGCCGAGCGCAGATAAGAAGACGACGCCGTATGAAGCTGGTTAGGATGCACGGACGTGGAGGAAGGTTCAGCGCACATGAGGCGAGAATACACGCACTAGCATTGCTCTTCCAGCGAATCGCTGCCGGTTCCAGACGGGGCTACTCCCTGGCCAGCTCTTCCTTGATTGCGGTAATCAGTTCCGGAGCATCGGGCACTGTATCGGGAGCAAAGCGCTTCACCACTTCCCCTTGACGGCTGACAAGGAACTTTTCGAAATTCCACAGGACCTCGGGATCGGCATTGGCCTCAATCCCGTATCCCTTCAACTTCTCGCGAAACGGCACATCTGCCACGCTGATTGCTTTGGGCTGGGCTGTGGTCAGGACCTTGTAGAGTGGGTGCTTGTCGTCGCCTGCCACGCTGATCTTGCTGAACATCGGGAACTTCACGCCAAAGTTCGCTGTACAGAACGACTGAATCTCTTCGTTCGTACCCGGCTCCTGGCTCTTGAAGTTGTTTGCGGGGAATCCGGCCACTACCAGTCCGTGAGCACGGTAGCGCTCGTACAGAGTCTCCAGACCCTCATATTGAGGCGTCAATCCACACTTCGACGCAACGTTTACAACCAGCAGAACCTTCCCTCTGAACTCGGCGAGTGATGCATCCTCGCCATTGATCTTCTTCACAGGGATGTCATAGATAACAGTGCTCATGATGATGCCTCCTTGAGAGCGTTCATGAAATTGACGAACCATTGGATGCAAATGCTCAGGCGAGCAACTGCTTCGCGATTCGAACATAAAGCTCGACCGCATCGTGCAATTCCCGTTTCGCCAGTTTCTCATGCGGTGTGTGTGCCACATGAATTGAACCCGGACCCAGCAGGAGAGGTTCGCCCCAGTTTGAGAGCTGCGGAATGTCCGTTGTGAACTTCGCAATCATCGTCGGCAGGCCTTCGACCGCGTGCAGCCGCATAAAAGGAATCTCAAGCGTGAAATCGACCTCGGCCAGGTCGCCGGCGGCCTGGACGAGTGCCGAGCGGACCGGAGCCGAATCTCCAACCAGGCGCACCAGCACCTGCGCTTCGGCCTTGTCCGCAATCACGTTGGGAGCATGACCGCCATGCACCTGGCCAATGTTCAGTGTGCTCGGACCGACGTCTTCCGTGACTGGTAACTCGACCTTCAACAGGCGACCCAGCACTTCCACCAGCTTGTGGACCGCACTATCACCGAGCTCCGGGTATGCGGAATGTGCCATCTTCCCTGAAGACCGGAATACGGCACGCAGCGAGCCCTTCGAGGCCAGCGCCAACTGGTTGCAGGTCGGCTCACCGTTAATCAGAAAGCGGCTGTTCTTCGGGGACTCGTTCGCGACTTTGGCTCCGGCGGAGTCCCGCTCTTCTCCTGAAACGAACAGCAGGCCGACTTGAAACCCCGCTGACCGCAAACGCTCGGCCGCGGCGACCTGCGCAGCTATGATCCCCTTGGCATCGCACACCCCCCGACCGTAAATGAAATCTGCATCCTCGCTGAACGGGATATAGGGCGGCACGGTATCCATGTGAGTGGAAAAAACCAGGTCCGGAGTCTGCCCGATCTCGCCTGCGAAGACGTTCCAGCGAGGACCGCCATCGGGATTCTCTTCCGGCTGCGGAACCGCAGTCTTCTCCACCGCCCACCCGCGGCCTGCGAGGAAATCTGCCAGAAAGTCTCCGGCTGCACCCTCGTTGTATGTCGTGGATTCGATATCGCAGAGCTGTCGTGTGAACTGGACCGGATCGAGCGGCGGAAAATCGGTCATGATTCAGCCAGAATACCTTACGTCATCTATCGGGGGTTACTGGGTGCGGGTCCCGACAGGACGGAGCGGCTCATCGCAATCAGGTCGGCGTAAAATAGATCGTGGAATGGCCTCCACATTCGCGTTGCCTCGCTGCGAAACGAGTTTGAAAAGAACCGCATTGCGCGCGGTTGATCTGCGGGGTCCCGCCGGCCGGCTTGAGGCATTGTTGAACGAAGGCGCATCGGATGCTTCGGCTGCTGCCCTGGTCTGTCATCCGCACCCGCTCGGTGGGGGCACCCTGCACAACAGGGTCGTCTATCACGCTGCAAAGGTAATGAACGCGCCCGAATGGGGGCTGTGTTGGCCGGTGCTGCGCTTCAATTTCCGCGGCACGGGGCGGAGCGAGGGCCGTCACGATGGCAGCGCAGAGGCGGCAGACGTCACCGCCGCGTTGGACTGGCTCAATTCCGAATACGGGCTGCCGATCGTAATCGCGGGATTCAGCTTCGGAGCCGCAATGGCGCTTGCGGCCAGTTGCGGAACGGCGTCATCCGGAGATCGCGCGGACCTTTGCGCGCTGGCTGCCCTCGGTCTGCCAATCCAGGGTTTCGGACATACCTACAGCTATCCGTTCCTTTCCCGATGCGCGGCGCTGCCCAAATTATTCCTGAGCGGCGACCGTGATTGTTTCGCTCCAAAGCACCAGCTGCAGCAGGTGATTGAAACTGCTGCCCATCCCCGAAAACTGGTGCTTGTTCCCGGCGCCGATCACTTTTTCACTGGCTGCCTCTCGCCGATGCAGAAAGCGCTTGCAACCTGGCTGAAGGAGCAATTCCAATGACGACGCCTGCCAGCGATGCAGCGCTCGATCTTCTTCACGAGCGTGCCACTCAGATTTTCACCGGGGCTCTGGAGGCGTGCAACATTGAGTCTGCCTTCGATCGCCGCATTCGCATTGAGGGTAGCATTTTTAAGCGGCTGCTCCCCGACGGCAGCGGTCCTGACACCATCAACCTCAACCAATACAAGCGCATCTTCGTCATCTCTCTCGGCAAAGCAGCAGGCCCCATGCTCGAGGTCCTGCTCGACCGGATGAAACGCCGCAAGGGCCTGCGGGGCATTTGCTGCACCAAGTACTTACCCCAAAAACGCAACTGGCGCTTTCGATACTTCGAGGGTGGTCATCCTCTGCCGAACGAGGATTCGTTTGGAGCAGCCAGAGCAGCGCTGGCGCTGTTGAAGAAAGCAAAAAAGGATACGCTGGTGTTCTTTCTCATCTCCGGCGGCGGTTCGGCAATGTTTGATCTGCCGCTCGATCCGCACATCGGCCTCGAAGACACCATCCTATTTCACAAGGCCCTGGTGGGCTCCGGCGCCCCTATCAACGAAATCAATACACTGCGCAAACACTTCAGCGCGGTAAAGGGCGGCAGACTCGCAATTGCCGCCCACGAGGCACTCAAGGTCTCCTTCCTGTTGCCTGATGTTCCCCTGCGTTCGCTGGATGCCCTGTCCTCCGGGCCCTCGTCCCCCGATCACTCCACCGTGGAGGAAGTTCACGAGATCATGAAGCGCTACGACCTCGGCAAAAAGTTTTCCCCGCCAGTCCGCGCTTTTTTTGATCGAAGAGACCTGCCCGAGTCTCCGGGAAACAAGAAATGGCTGCCACCTTTCTTTCCCCAATTCCAACGGAGCGAAGCACCACACGCCCGCCGCGTTACGTCCGCTGACAGCCTGACCGGCGAAGACCAGGCCTTTCGTGAGTCGGTTTTCGAACTTCTCCTTTCGAGCCATGATCTTGTAGAGTCCGCACGAGTCCTGGCGCTGGGAGCCGGCTACTTTGTCGCCGTCGACAACTCCTGCGACGACTGGGACTACGCGGACGCCGCTCGTTATCTGCTCCGGCGGTTTCACGAGTTGCGCGCGCTGCATCCGCGCCTTTGCCTGATCTCCGGCGGCGAGGTGACGGTCACGCTGAACAGTTCCCCCGGCGCCGGCGGCCGCAACCAGCAATTCACGCTGGCCTGCGCACTGGATCTGGCGAGGTATCCCGGTGAGATGCTCACGGTGCTGAGCGCGGGTTCAGACGGCATCGACGGCAATACGCAGAGCGCCGGGGCCATCGCGGACCCAACCACAGTTGCGCGGGCGGTAGCTTTCGGTTTCGACCCGGAGCAGTCTCTGCGGACCTTCAATGCCTGTCCTTTATTTACAGCGCTGGGTGACGCAATCGTCACTGGCCCCACCGGGCACAATCTGCGCGATCTGCGCCTGCTTATCTCCGATCCATCCTGATCCGGACCTGTTCCAAACTTCCTCTTCGCCGAAATCAACGTCCTCCCGGCGGCGGGGGACTATGATTGTAGTTCGCCTTTCGTTTATCTTCGATGTACTCAGGATCCGCACGTGCCTCGAAAAGCAAATCGCAAAAGCGCAGATAAGATGCCCGATATACGGGCAGTAGCCGCACTGGCCAAGGTTTCCATCGCAACGGTATCCCGAACCATCAATGGCTCACCGGTGGTCAGCGACAGGCTCGCGAAGCGGGTATGGCAGGCTATCGAACAGCTGAACTACTTCCCTAATACCCACGCACGCACACTGGTTTCCGGCCGCAGCCGGCTTCTCGGGATCATCGTTGAGAACATCACCAATCCCTTCTTCCCGGAACTCATTCAGAGCTTCGAAGAAATCGCCGTCGCGCACGGATACGAGATCCTGGTCAGTTCCTCTAACAGCGATCCGGCCGTTCTGACCACATGTGTGCGGCGCATGCTCGAGCGCAAAGTGGAAGGCGTGGCAGTCCTCACTTTCGGTGAAGAAGAACCGGTGCTCGATCAGCTCTCATTCCACGACGTCCCGATCGTACTTGCAGAATTCACGTTGGCCGAGCCGAAAGCAAGCACCATTGTGCTTGACTACAGTACGGGAATTCGCGCCGCGGTGGATCATCTTTCCGTTTTAGGTCATCGCAAGATCGGCTTTCTTGCCGGCCCGCGCAAACTGCACTCCGCCATCACGCGTCAAAACGACTTTCATACGGCTATGCAGGAGCACAAGCTTCCCATCCAGAAGAAGTGGATTATTGAATGCGATCACACCCTGAAAGGTGGCGTCGCCGGATTCGGCAAACTGCAAGCTCTCAGCGCCCGGCCATCCGCAGTCATCTGCTCAAACGACATGACCGCCATTGGCGTTCTTCGCGCTGCCTACCTGCAGGGACTGCATGTGCCGCAGGATCTCTCGGTCATCGGCCTCGACGACATCGATTTCGCGGAGTTCACGCTTCCCCCCCTCACCACCATCCGCCTCTCGCGCGGCGACCTCGCACACGCAGCTTTCGATGCGCTTCGACAGCACGCCGAGAACCCAGGCAAGCCGGGTCTGCAGCGCGAATTCTTTGTCTCTACAAACCTGGTTGTGCGAGGATCGACGGCGCCGCCACCAGCAACAGCATGATCTCCGATGCTACAAACTTGATTCCCTCAGCTCATTGCAATCGCTCCTCTTTGGCTGCGAGATGATTCGAGTTTCCCTGCAAAAACAATGCATATGGCGGACTTTTTCTGGGAATCCTTCATTTCCCTAGCCATCCTGTAAGGGCAGGCCTGCCGGCTGTAAAATCTTGGGTAATTCGGGTCCGGAAAGTGAACTGCAATCTTGAGGTGCAGAATGAGTTTGCTGACAGCGGTGCCCGCGCGCCCCAACTTCTTCTCCACACAACCTAAAGAACCACGCCTATCCTCTCCTTCATCCACCCGGCTGCGGGGAACGCTCCTCATTGGCTCCGCTTCGCTCATTCTCGCTCTCGCCACGGCCACGGAGTGCAAGTCCGTCACGCACCTGCCTTCGCTTCTCTACGGCTTGATCCTCTGGGGTTGGTGGGGCATCATTGCGTCGACCTTATGGCTTACCGGGCTGAGGTCTCCGTCTGCTCTGCATCGCTCCTACCCCGCAATCCTGCTGCAAGTCCTCATGGCCTGTTCGGCCGGAGTTGTCCATCTGATACTGCTCAGCAGCCTCAGCCTGTTTATCCCCGAATGGGAAACGCACGCCCCTGCGATCAAAGTCCTCACCGGCTTGCTCAACCCGAATCGTTTCGGTCTGGAAATCCTGATCTACGGGTTCACATTCGGGCTCATCGGAATCATTCAGGCACAAATCCGGGCACAACGCGATGCGGTCAAATCCCTGGAGTTGCAGCGCCAGCTCTCTGCCGCGCAACTCAGGGCTCTTCAGATGCAGCTCGAGCCTCACTTCCTGTTTAATACGCTGAACGCGATCACCACCCTGGTTGAGTTGGGACGGCAGCCCCAGGCTGCAGAAATGCTCGGCCATCTCAATGTCATCCTCAAGCGCACGCTCGAAAGGTCTACTCCCGAGAAGATTCCTCTTTCGCAGGAACTGGAGATTGTTGAGAATTATCTGGCCATCGAGCAGGTCCGATTCGCCGACCGCCTTCGTGTCGACATCAAAGTTGACCCAGGTGCACTGTACAGCCTCATCCCGTGCTTCCTGTTGCAGCCCATTGTCGAGAACGCGATCAAGCATGGAATCGCCAACAGCGAGGGCGAAGGCACAGTCGTGGCATCAGCCCGGCGTGATGGCGATCGACTTCACATCACTGTTCGCGACAGTGGCCTGGGTAGCAGCGGCTCACCATCCGGCAATGGAATCGGCCTGAAGAACACTCGCGAACGTCTTGCTTATTTTTATCCGGAACAGCATCTGCTTCACGCCGGGCCACTGCGATCTGGAGGCTTCGAAGTCGCCATCGACGTCCCCTATGAGACCGCGGGATGAGACTGAAGGCACTGATCGCCGACGACGAGCCATTAGCGCGCGAGCGCCTCAGGTTCCTGCTGTCAAGCGACGACGAAATCGAGATCGTGGGTGAGTGCCGGAATGGCCGCGAAGTGATCACGGCACTCCGCGAGAAGCCCCCAGACGTGCTCTTTCTGGATATCCAAATGCCCGCACGTGACGGCTTCGACGTGATCGAGCAGATTGGCGCCAGCAATATGCCCGTCACGGTGTTCGTTACAGCGCACAACCACTACGCATTGAAAGCCTTCGAGATCCACGCGCTCGACTATCTCACAAAGCCGATCGAGCCGGAGCGGCTCCGAGAGACTCTGGCGCAGGTCAAAGAACGTGTCGCCTCAAAATCTGCCCTGATAGCGCAAGAGCAACTCAGGTCCGCGATCGGCAACATCCAATCTGGATGGCCCCCTCCGAGCCAAACCTACCCGAAGCGCCTGCTGGTTCGTAATGGAACCAAAGACGTGCTCATCTCGCTCGATGAAGTCGAATGGATCGAAGCGGCGGACTACTACTCGTGCCTGCACGTCGGGACCAGAAATTACCTTCTGCGTGAGCCCATCAAGCGACTAGCCGGCACCCTCGATCCCGGCAAATTCGTTCGAGTACACCGATCTGCCATCGTCAACATCGGGCAGGTTCGAGAAATCGTCCGCGATGGCCGGAGCGAAGGCGCTGTCGTGCTTCAGAACGGACAGCGGCTGAGGATGAGCAAGGTCGGCTGGCGAGCCTTGTTAGCTGCCACACAAACCTGAAAACAAAAGCATGTCCTTCCCTTTCCGCCGTTCCCTGCAAGATCGCCTGCTCTCGCTGCACGAGACTTCCCTCAGACGCCGCGCGAAGCCATGCTGCAAGCAGAGGTCGTCTGATGTCCCGATTCACCCTTGACGTCAACGCTCGTCCTTTTACCGTAGACGCGGAAGCAGATATGCCCCTGCTGTGGGTTCTGCGCGACCTGCTGCAAATGACCGGAACCAAGTACGGCTGCGGCATAGGCATGTGCGGCGCCTGTACTGTTCATCTGGATGGAGAAGCTGTACGCTCCTGCCAGACTCCAGTGCAAAGCGTCGCAGGCCACCGGATCGTCACGATCGAAGGCCTGGGTCCTGAAGGCCTCCATCCCGTCCAGAAGGCCTGGATCGCCGAGCAGGTTCCTCAATGCGGATACTGCCAGTCCGGCCAGATCATGTCTGCAGCAGCTCTGCTCGCGACGCATCCGGCTCCCACTGATGCCCAGATTAACGACGCTATGGCAGGCAACATCTGCCGGTGCGGAACCTACTTCCGCATTCGCAACGCTATCCATCGAGCCGTTCAGGAGATCCAATCGTGAAGGCAAATCTCGAAAAACCTTCGTCCTCAAAGGTAAGCCGGCGCACATTTATCGTGTCAGGGGCCGCTGCCGGCGCGGGTGCGCTGGTGATCGCTGTACGGATGCATGGGCCGTTCCATATCGGTAAAAGCGCCGGTAAAGACACAGCCGCAACAGAAAATCCATTCGACGCCTGGGTCCATATCAACCCGGACAACAGCGCCCGGCTTGTGTTTGCCCAATCCGAGATGGGCCAGGGAGTCTACACTGCACTCCCAATGATTCTGGCCGAGGAGGCAGACCTCGATTGGAGCCGGGTCCAGATCGTTCAGTCCGATCTTTCGCGTGGCACAGGCGGCAGCGGCAGCGTATTCAACAACTTCACTCCGTTGCGTCGCGCCGGCGCCACTGTCAGAGTGCTCATGATCGCGGCAGCCGCGCGATCCTGGAACGTGCCCGAGGCAGAGTGCACCACCACGAAAAGCGAGGTTCTCCATTCCCCATCTGGAAAGAAGGCCACATACGGGGAACTTGTGAAAGCTGCTCGTCGTCTACCTCTGCCGGATCCGCTTCAGCTGCGCCTCAAGGATTCGAATCAGTACACGCTGATCGGTCGCGACACCCCGCACCGTGACATACCCGACAAATGCAAAGGAGCTGCCCGTTTTGGCCTCGATGTTCGACTGCCCGGCATGGTGTATGCCGTCGTCGCTCGCTGCCCTACGTTTGGCGGAACTCCTGCGAGTTTCGATGCGTCCAAGGCCCTCGCGACTCCTGGGGTTCTCCAGGTCTTCGAGATTCCAGCGCGCGGATACCGCGTCTTCACTGCGGGAGGAGTTGTCGTAGTCGCCACTTCCACTTGGGCCGCCATCCAAGGCCGCCTAGCGCTGAACATCACATGGAACCACGGTCCGCATGCGAACGAATCAAGCGAATCTCTGCGTCAGCAGATGCACCAACTGTTGGCTGGCACGCCTGCCTGGTCCTCCGAGCTCCACGGACCCGACCCCGACACGATCCGTGGGGCAAAGCGCATCGAGACCGTCTACGAATTTCCCTTCCTGTCTCATGCCTGCATGGAACCGATGAACATCACCATGCACCTTCAGGGCAATAAGTGTGAAGCATGGTGTCCCTCGCAGTGCGCCGACGTCAGCCGCACAGTCATATCGAAGGAGCTTGGGCTACCCGAGTCCGCCATTACCGTTCATACAACCTTCATGGGTGGAGGGTTTGGGCGGCGTTACCAGTACGATTTCCAGACCGAAGCCGCGCAAATTGCCCGCCACGTCTCCTCGCCGGTTCAGCTTGTGTGGACGCGCGAAGACGATATGACGCACGACTTCTATCGTCCCACTGGTATTCGCCGCATGCGCGGCGCTGTCGATGAGCACGGAAACATCGTGGCCTGGTCCGATTACCTGGTCGACACTGCGATCGACGCCTACTGGAGCGAGCCCGGCAAGTGGAAGCCGGGTGGGGACGAACTGCCCGGCGATCTTGTCTATCCCATCCCGAATATCCGCACCTCGTTTTCGTTGGCTGAGAGTGGCGTGCCGCGTGCATGGTGGCGCTCTGTCGAGCATTCATTTAATGGTTATGCGATCGAATCGTTCATCGACGAACTGGCCCACGCGGCAAAACAGGATCCGTACCAGTTCCGCAGGCGCCTTCTGCAGTTTCCCCCCATCATGAAACAAAAACCGGACTCCGATAGCCGCCCATTCGAACCGCAGCGCCTTATCGCTGCACTGGATCTGGCTGCAAAGAAAGCGGACTGGGGCAAACCGCTTCCGCCGGGCCGCGGTCGCGGCATCGCGTGTACCTCAACCTATGCCTATCTCGCTCAAGTCGCCGAAGTCACGGTCGAGCGCGGCACCATCCGCGTCGACCGCCTGGTCACCGCAGTGGATTGCGGACAAGTGATCAACCCGTGCGGCGCCCGCTCTCAACTGGAGGGTGGAGCAGTGTTTACCCTGAGTTCCATCCTCAAAGAGGCCATTTCGATCAAGAATGGCGCAGTCGAGCAGCAGAACTTTGATGACTACAACGTTCTTCGTTTCACTGAGGCTCCGAAGCTCGAAACCTGGTTTATCGAAAGTCATGCCAGACCATACGGCCTCGGTGAAGCCGCCGTGGGTCTCACCGCCCCCGCTGTTGCAAACGCCGTCTTTGCCGCGACCGGCAGACGTCTTCACCGCATGCCATTTCGCATGGACGAACCCAAGGTTTGACCTTGCCCTACGCAGGCTCAAGCATCGCCGGCTCTTCATGCGCGGAGGCGCGCATTCCGGCGATCTCTGCGGATGTCTCTGTGGCGGCAATCTTTCGGTCGGGATAGACTCGCGGCCATCCAAAGCGAAGCACAGCTCGGAATCCGCGCGAATTTAGTGTCTTCAGCAGATGCGGCCCGAAAGCGGCATCCCCAAACCAGCAGAGTTCGCGCTCGGGCGTGCCGTCGTTGGTGACATAGCGAATCGAAGCCGCCGTAACAGGCGCCCCGGCGGCAATAGCAGGTTCAAACAGCCGTCCATGAAAACGTCGCATCTTTCCGTCTGTGCTGGTTCCCTCGGGAAAAAGCAGAACGGGCATGCTCAGCTTCAGGCGCTGGCTCATGACGCCTGCGACCGCTTCTGCGCTTGCCAGGCTGGAACGATCGATGAACACCGTTCCGCCCTCGCGCGCTGCCTTTCCGAAGAATGGCCAGGATTTCAGCTCTCTCTTGGCGACAAAGAAGCACGGCATCGCCGCGCTGAGAATCACGATGTCGAGATAGCTCAGGTGATTTGCGACCACCAGACCGTGCGTTGGTATCGGCCCTTCGGTCTCGCAGCGGATGTCCATGCTTCGCAAAACCCGCTTGCAGGTGTACTGCACCCAGCGGGCGCGCCGCTCGAGGGTACGTGGGCCGTGGAGACGCATCAGCCAAAAGTGAACAATGCTCGTTGCCAGAACGAAGGCCAGCGTCACAGCTCGCCGGACCATCCGAAGACTCATTGCGAGAGCGGCGCGAGGAAGCGATTTCGTGCTGCCGAGGAGAGCATCTTGAGGTCGAGCAGTGTGAGAAAGTCGATCGTGCCGAACTCGCGATCCCATGCCGGCGGAGCACAAATACGGGCGCCGATCGTCAGGTAAGTCTTCAATAACTTGGGAACGTTGGTCGGCACCACACCGGCCTGCTGGTCAGAAGATTGCTGTGTCTCTTCGACCGGCTGCTCGTTGGGACAAACGTATGCTCGCGTGGGTACCGTCTCGAACTCCGGCGAGACCCGGTAACGCTCGATCTCGCGATACATCCGCCAGCCTTCTGCCGGGTCCTTTGAATTCAATGACGAGCAACCTATCAGGTAACGCAGTCCCATATCGTTAGCATACTGCGCGATGCCGCGCCACAATAGCGTGAGGACTTCCGGGGTACGGTGCTCGCGATCGATGGATGCACGCCCCAGCTCTAGGATGTCCCTGCGAAGGGGTTCATACGGCGCAAATTCAAACTCCTGCGCCGAGTAATATCCCAGATTCTGGGCAGCCGTGGTTCCCGACTGCATGCGATATGTGCCCACGACACGTCTTTCATTCTTGTCTTCCACCAGCAAATGCTCGCAGAAAACGTCGAAGTGATCCGTGTCGATCCCGGTCTTGTACGAGCTCTCAAGTCCTTCGCCCAGTTCAATGTTGAAGACGCGGAACCGCAGCCTGCAGGCTGCCTCACGGTCTTCGGGACCGAGCGCAAGACGCAGCCGGTACCGGCCAACCTCGGCATGAATTCGGGGCTTGGCTTGTGTTGTTTCGGGCTTGGGCATGGAGAAAGGGGTCGATGGGCGAATTTCCGCCGGACCGGTGGAAGAGGGTAAAAGTGCGAACGGAGCCTTCTGCCCTGCTTTCGCAATCACTGAAGTATTATCCGTCAGGGATTGTAAGAGGAAGATGAATACAATGCAACGAAAATGCGAATAAACCGTTACTTGCGGGCCTGAGAGCCTGAATTAAATCTTGATTTTCAACAACTTATGCGATAGGCAATCCTGTGACCTGACTCACCTTCAAGAGGAGAATCGGAGTCCAAGAGGAGAATCGAAGTCGTGACAGGTTTTCTATTGGTCGCGAACTATACTTTGTGGTACAAAGTGAATTCATGAAGACGAATAGCCGCTCCCTCGCCGCTCTGGAATTGTTGCTTGTATTCCCCGCTGTCCTGTTCATGACCGCGTTGCTCATACGCAGCGTGCAGCCCCTGCAATACGAACCCGCGCACACGGCACAGCGCATCGTAGACTGGTATGCCGCCCGGCCGCACGTTGGCCTGTGGGTCTGCCTGATGGCCCTTCCACTCGCTGTCCTGGTGATCGGCACGGTATGGCTTGCAAACCAATGGCGCAGCAATGGGGCCCTTCGTGATGCCGCGCGTCAAACGATGACTGCAATCCGCTCCCACGCGGCCGCGCTTCTCATCGCCTTCGCGACTGCGACGGCCGGCGGAATCCTCATGGTTGTCGCGATGCACGTGCTGACGGACTAATCCGGCTCGGTCAGAGCGGTCACATTCCATCGCGCCACAGCGGTGGTATATTCTGGCGCGTCGTCTGAAAAGACCGAGGAGGATAACGTGAGAAAGGGCATCATACTGGCGATCGGCGCATTGACGCTTTTGGCGGGGTGCGACATGGGGGACAAGGCCGCCATTCCTGTTGGACCCAAATGGAAGGGACCGGCTTACCGCATCGCGTTTGACCAGGCTGGCAAGCCAAACCCGACGGGCGTGACGATTCCTGTCATCAAGTTTACGGCGAATCCTGAGGCGCTGGAGACCAGGGCTACCCTCGTGGTGCGATTCGATACTTCCCAATTTACAAAAAAACAGACCGAAGGCCCCACCATGAACAAGATGATCATGGCCCCGGTCGATATTAAGGGCGCGGAAGGCGCACTTCCCGGGGATTACATGGACCTGGCAAGCAAGGATCTGTCGCGCTTTCTCAGCGCCTACTGCGTTAAGGGAAAAATCAAGATATCTGTGGCGCTCGCGAGGTCGTCGCTGACCAGCCAGGCCGGAGATGCCGAAGTAGACAATAAGCGTTTGTCCGACTGGCTGCCGGCCGAGGTTGAGTTCAAGAACGCGCATCCGAAGTGCTAGCTACGCAGCGCTGACCTCAACTACGACACTTCAATTCGAATCCAGCGCGTCAAAAGCAAAACGTGGCCGAATCGGCCACGTTTTGTCTGCACCGCCATCCCACCCAGGTGAAAATCAGCAGCACCCACCGGCGATCGAAGGAATCACCAGAACCTCGTCCCCTTCCTGGAAGGAATACTTGTCGTTCCCCAGGAAGCGGATGTCTTCTTCGTTGACGTAGAAGTTGATGAAGCGCCGGATCTGTCCGTCTTCTCCGCGCAGATGTTGGCGCAGCGCCGGAAAGCGGCCTTCGATGTCAGTCACGAGTTCGGGAAGATTCGACGCCGTGCTTGATATCTCGCGCACGTTATTGGTGTGTTTTTGAAACGCATTGGGCAACAGTACTCTAACGGCCATAACTCTCTCCAGCGAGGGACAAACCCTGGTCTTCTGCGGTGTGTTCTTCCACAAAGTTTTCAAAATCGGCGAGCCGCGGACGGATAGCTGCGCTCTGCTCGTACGCGTCGCTAAGGCAATCGGTGGTCTTCAATCCGTTGCCCGTGATGCAAGTGACAGTCAGTTCGTCCGGCTGGATGCGTCCATGCGCATAGAGCCTCGCCGTCACAGCCGTGGTTACGCCTCCGGCCGTCTCGGTAAAGATGCCCTCGGTCTCCGCCAGCTCCTGGATCGCCGAAACGATCTCCACGTCAGAAACATCCTCGGCCCATCCGCCAGTCGAGCGGATCACGCGCGCCGCGTAGATGCCGTCTGCCGGGTTGCCGATGGCCAGCGAGCGGGCAATGGTGTTGGGCCGCTGCGGCTCGATGACGTCGGTTCCATTCTTAACAGCCTTCGCGATCGGCGAGCACCCCGTAGCCTGCGCACCGAAAAACCGGACCGGCTTGTCTTGCACCAGGCCCAGCTCGATCAGCTCGTTGAACGCCTTGCGGATCTTCGTAATCAGAGAGCCGCCCGCCATCGGGACAACCACGTTGTCCGGCAGGCGCCAGCCAAGCTGCTCCGCAATCTCAAAGCCGAACGTCTTCGATCCTTCGGCGTAGTAAGGCCGCAGGTTCACATTCACGAAGCCCCAGTTGTAGCGATCGGCGATTTGAGAGCTGAGGCGGTTCACGTGGTCGTAGTTGCCTTCGACCCGGACCAGCGTCGCGCCATACACCTGCGTGTTGAGAATCTTTGCCGGCTCGAGGTCGGCGGGCACGAGAATGAAGGTCTTCAACCCCAGCCGTGCGGCGTGGGCCGCAACCGCGTTCGCCAGGTTGCCCGTCGACGAGCATCCGACCGTGTCGAATCCGAAGTCCTGCGCATTGGCCAGCGCCACCGCGACTACGCGATCCTTGAAACTCAGCGTGGGCATGCAAACGGCATCGTTCTTCACATAGAGATTCTTTGCGCCGAACTGCGCACCCAGTCGCGGCGCCTTCACCAGCGGAGTCAGGCCGGATGGCGTCTGCGGAACATAGGTATCCGTAACCGGCAGCAACGCGCGATAGCGCCACATGTTCAACGGCCCCTGGGAAATCGTCTCGCGGGTGAATCGGGTGCGGGCAAACTCGAGGTCGTAAGCCACCTCGAGCGGGGAAAAGCACTCATCGCAGATGGAAAGCGGCTGATGACCGTAGGTCTTGCCGCACTCCCGACATCGCAACCAATACGCAGTCGTCACAAATCCTCGCTTCGCAGGTGACTGCGGAGTTGCGGGCACGTGACCGGCTCAACCGATGAGCGAACGTGAAGTGATTCGTAAAAACCTTTGAAGCCGCTTTGCGATGGATGCTTAGCGACCCCGAATCTCATGTTCCCCGCCATTTGGCGAGCGAGAGTTGACACCATACTCCTGGGTTGCCCAGGCAGGTTGTCGTGGCGTCACAGGGCCCGTCCCTCAGCCACTCTGCATGAAATCCAGGCTTGCCCTTTGGGGGCAAACATGAATGATTAGTTTGTATCACAGCATCGGGTGCGGCGCAAGTTACCTTGCAGCGAATGGGCAACCAGCGATTTTGAATGGATCAATTCGGGCCGGGAAACGCAAAGCGGTGGCGGGTACGCATTGGCCGGGTGCCCCAGGCCTCGCTTTTGAGACCCGGGAAACGACGTCAGTTCGTATAAATCCTCACGTAATCCACCTGCATGTCTCCCGGAAAGACCGTCGACGAATCCGGGCTGCCCGGCCAGTCGCCGCCAATGGCGAGGTTCAGGATGATGAACTGTGGTCCCTGATCGAACGGCCACGTGCCCGGAAAGTTCGCGGGCGTGAATGTTGCGTACACGTTCGACGGATCGTCGACGTAGTACTGGACCTGTCCCTTGCTCCAGATCATTCCGTAGGTATGCCAGCCGGCTGCCGAAAACCCGCTGGGATGATACTGCTGGCTGCCGTTGGCCTCGTTGCTGCTCGTCCCGCCGTGAACCGATCCGGCGATCCAGTCATAACCTGGAGGCGTGCCGCCGGCATAAGGCGCCGGATTGCTGCCATCGATGTGCTCCATCACGTCCAGTTCACCGCAAGCGGGCCAGCTGAGCGTCGCGATGTTGTTGCCCAGCAGCCAGAATGCCGGCCACATGCCCTGGCTCTCCGGCAGCTTCATCCTCGCCTCGATGCGGCCGTACATGAAGCTGAACAGCCCCTGCGTCTTCAGCCGCGCCGATGTGTAGGTTGTTCCCGATGGATTGCGCCCCACGACATGAAGAATTCCGGTTGTGTCGACGTAGGCATTCGGGTTGTTGGGGTCACACGGCGAGGTCGTTGAATCCGCTGCGCAGTAGGTCTCGAGCTCGTTGTTTCCGCAGCAGCGGAAGCCGGTGTCGTACGTCCACGTCTTCGAATCCGGAATCACATTTGCTGTCCCGGAATTCGGAAACTCGTCGCTCCAGACCAGCGTTCCCGAGGCGATATTCGGCGTGAAGCTCTGCGATGTCACCGTGCTGTTCGAATGCCCCGATGCCGCGGCCAGGGCCTTGACGCTCACGTTGGATGAAATCAGGATCGGCGCTTCGTAAATCTGTGAGGTCGTGGTCGGCACCGAGCCATCCAGCGTGTAGTAAATAGTTGCGCCGCTCGTGCTGTCAGCCAGCGTGACGATAACCGCCCCATTCTGGGCCTGGGCCGTAGTCACCGTCGGAGCAGTCGCTGGAGTTGGGTTCGTATTGCCGCCACTGCCTCCTGTGTTATTGTTGCCCCCGCTGCCACCGCCGCATCCGCAAACCAGCGCACCTGCCAAAACCAAAGCTGCAAACATATCAGACCTCATTCGCACACGATCTCTCCCCGTCTGACGACGAAAAAAACAGAAATATTCCCGCCGATCAAGATTAAAGCTTCAGCATCAGACAGGGTCAATCAAACGCAGTACGAGTGGATGTGACTTCGGGCACAGAACCACCGACACCCCTTGAGGCATGAGCTGTTGAGCGACACTAACGCTCGTAGTTCAGATTCGGAGCCAGCCACCGTTCCACCTCGGCCACGCTCATGCCCTTGCGCTCCGCATAGTCGGCGACCTGCTCGCGATCGATCTTGCCAACGCTGAAGTAGCGCGACAGAGGATGCGCAAAGTAGAGACCGCTCACGCTCGAACCCGGCCACATGGCAAACGATTCCGTCAGCTTGATTCCGGTGCTAGCCTCCACGTCGAGCAGGCGCCAGATGGTTCCCTTCTCGGTGTGGTCCGGACATGCGGGATATCCCGGCGCAGGCCGAACGCCGCGATACTTCTCTTCGATCAACTCCGCATGGCTCAGCTTCTCCGCGCATCCATAGCCCCACTCCTCGCGCACGCGCTTGTGCAGGCACTCGGCGAAGGCCTCGGCCAAACGATCGGCGAGCGCCTCGGCCATGATGGCGTTGTAGTCGTCATGTTGGGCGCGGAATCGATCGACGAGCTCCTTCAGTCCGATTCCGCTGGTCACGGCGAAAGCCCCGATGTGGTCGTGCAGGCCCGTGACTTGCGGCGCGATAAAGTCGGCAAGCGACCGGCACGGCTCGCTGCCTTCGCGATTTGCCTGCTGACGCAGGAAGTAAAGCGTTTCGAGCTGTCGTGTTTGTGAGCCATCCGCGTAGACCTCCACGTCATCGCAAATCGCGGCCGCCGGAAAGATTCCGTAGACGCCCCGCGCGGTCAGCAGCTTCTCGTCAACGACCCGGTCGAGCAGCGCGTTGGCTTCAGTGAAGAGCTGGCGCGCCTGCACTCCCTGCTTTTCATCGTCGAGGATGCGCGGATAGACACCCTTCAACTCCCATGTGTGGAAGAAGGGCGACCAGTCGATGAACTCGCGCAGCGTCGCTAAAGGAAAATCCTCCAGGACGCGCACCCCCGTGAACTCCGGCTGCCCCAGATCCTCTACGCGCCAGTCGATCGGCGTGCGTCTCTCGCGCGCGGCGGCGAGCGGGATGGTTTTCTGCTGAGGCGTCGCGTGTGCCTTGCGCACGGCATCGTACTCGGCCCGATGGTGTGCGATAAACTCTCCCCTGCTCTCGTCGCTCAGCAGGCTCGTCGTCACAGGAACGGCCCGGCTTGCATCCACGATGTGCACCACAGGCTCGCTGTAGTGCGGCGCGATCTTGACGGCAGTATGCGCGCGACTCGTCGTTGCGCCGCCGATCAGCAGCGGCAGCTTGAACTTCTGCCGCTCCATCTCCCGCGCAACGTGCACCATCTCTTCAAGGGATGGCGTAATCAGTCCGCTCAGGCCGATGATGTCCGCGTTCACTTCCCTTGCGCGTTCGAGGATCTTCTCCGCCGGCACCATCACGCCAAGGTCGATGACCTCGTAGTTGTTGCACGCGAGCACCACGCCAACGATATTCTTGCCGATGTCGTGTACGTCGCCCTTCACCGTGGCCAGCACGATTTTTCCTTGCGCCCTGACCTCTTGCCCAGCCGCTGCCTGCGCGGCCTTTTCGGCTTCCATAAACGGAGTGAGGTACGCGACCGCCTTCTTCATCACGCGCGCCGACTTCACCACCTGCGGCAGAAACATCTTTCCGGCACCAAACAGGTCGCCGACCACGCTCATCCCCGCCATCAGCGGGCCTTCGATCACGGCCAGCGGTCGACCCAGTTTCTGGCGAGCCTCTTCCGTGTCAACCTCGACATGGTTGTCGATTCCCTTCACCAGCGCATGCGTCAGGCGCTCTTCTACCGTGCCATGCCGCCACTCTTCGGTCTTCTTCTCGGTGACGACAGCGTCCGTGCCTTTCAGCGACTCGCCATACTCGACGAGCCGCTCGGTCGCATCCGGCCTGCGATTCAGCAACACATCTTCGACAAGTTCCTTCAGCTTCGGCTCGATCTCCTCGTAGACCTCGAGCATCCCCGCATTCACGATGCCCATATCGAGTCCTGCATTAATCGCGTGATAGAGAAACGCCGAGTGCATCGCCTCGCGCACGCGGTTGTTGCCGCGGAAGCTGAACGAAATATTCGACACTCCGCCGCTCACCTTCGCATCCGGCAGATTCTCCTTGATCCAGCGCGTGGCACGAATGAAGTCGACCGCATAGTTGTTGTGCTCCTCCATCCCTGTTGCGACAGTGAGGATGTTCGGGTCGAAGATGATGTCCTCGGCGGAAAAGCCGACCTTGTCCACGAGCATGCGATAGGCGCGCTCGCAGACGCGGACCTTGTCCTCGTAGTCCGCGGCTTGCCCCTTCTCGTCGAAGGCCATTACGACTGCTGCCGCACCGTACTTCAGGATCGTGGCGGCATGTTCGCGAAATTTGGTCTCGCCCTCCTTCAGCGAGATCGAGTTCACGATTCCTTTGCCCTGCATGCACTTCAACCCGGCCTGGAGCACCGCCCAGTTCGACGAGTCGACCATGAACGGAACCTTCGCAACCTCGGGCTCGCTCGCTAGCAGCTGCAGAAAGCGCGTCATGGCCGCGACGCCGTCGATCATCCCTTCGTCCATGCAGATGTCGAGGACGTTGGCGCCGCTTTCGACCTGTTGCCGCGCCACGCTTACGGCTTCTTCGAATTTCCCGTCTTTGATCAGGCGCGCAAACTTCGGCGAACCAGCCACGTTAGTCCGCTCGCCGATCATGATGAAGACACCCGCTTGTTGTGTGAATGGCTGCGAGCCGGAGAGGCGCAGTGGCTTCATCGGCGAACCTCAATGGGGCTCACACTCTGGTCTGAAAGGGCCTCTGCATGAAATGCCTCGTCCCATTTGCGCGGCGGCACACCCTTGACCGCCTCGGCAATCGCGGCAATATGGTCGGGGGTGTTGCCGCAGCAACCGCCCGCAATATTGATCAGCCCGGCGCGCGCAAACTCGCCGAGATAGCGCGCCATGTCTTCGGGTCCAAAGTTGAACCCGGTTGGCGAAAGAGGATTCGGTAGCCCGGCGTTCGGATAGCAGGAGATTGCCGCATTCGCCTTCTCAGCCAGCTCCGACAGGAACGGATACATCAAATCCGGTCCCAGCGAACAGTTCAACCCCACCGACAGCGGCTTTACATGCTCTACTGCGTTCCAGAAGGCCTCTGTCGTCTGCGCGGAGATCAAGGTCTCGCCGCCGCGACCAACGGCCGCCGAAATCATCACCGGCAATTCGACACTCCCCGGGGTCCCCAACGACAGGTCCCGTTGGTTGGGGTGGCAGTCCTCATCGAAGACCTCGCGGATTGCCACCAGCGCTGCCTTCGCATTGAGCGAGTCGAAGATCGTCTCCACCAGCAGAAAATCCACGCCGCCCGCCATCAGGGCGCGGATCTGTTCGGCGTAAGCAGTCTTCACCTGGTCGAAGGTGACGGCACGGAAACCCGGATCGTTCGCGTCCGGGGAGTTCGACAGCGACACGGTCAGCGGCCCGATCGATCCGGCGACAAACCGCGGCCGCCCAGTTTCCTTCCCCACGCGATCAGCCCACTCGCGGCACTGCCGCGCCGAAGTCTCATTGATCTCCCACGCCAGCTTCTTCAGAAACGGATCTTCAATGACCTTCTGATAGAACGCAGGATCCTTGCGGCCGCCGTGCTCTCGCGGATCATCTACAAAAAATTCGCTCTGCGCGATCGTCGTCGCGCCGAAGGTATTCGTTTCAATGATGTCCGCACCGGCCTCCAGAAAACGCCGGTGAATGTCGCCGATCATCTTTGGCTGCGTGAGGGTGAAGAGATCGCCGTTATTGAGCAGGTCCTTCTTTGCGTCCTTGAATCGCTCGCCGCGCATGTCCGCCTCGGTCATACCGTAGGTGCGGATGGTTGTGCCCATCGCTCCGTCGATGATGGCGATGCGGTACTTGAGGATCTCCACGAGGGGATGTTGGCGTGGTGTCGTCATATCTCTTTGATGATTGTAAGAGGCTTGCGTCTCATAAGACTTCCGGATACACGGAACAGGGATATCAGAGTGTTGGACTGGCCTTTGGGGGCACTGAACAGCGACTACCTAGACTCCATTGAATCGTGGCTCATGTTGCCATTGCAGTCCGCCCGGCAGCCTGACCGAAGCATAGTCAAGATGAATCACCCGGCGACGTCCTCGTTGTTCGGAAGCCGATGAGGAATGAACGAGCAAAGGGCGCATCAACACGACATCGCCCGCTGCGGCCTCGCATACAACAACTGGGCCCGCGGCACCCGTTTCCGCCGCTTCATTCTCAGAGAGCCGCCCACCGCGGTGGGAACCGGGAATTACCTTCAGCGCCCCGTTCTCTGCCGGACAATCATCCAGATGAATCCGAACGGACAGCATGTTTTCCAAAACAAAAGCCGGTGGTCGGACGTGCTGCACGCCTGCCTTGACTGACCAAGGGCCGAAGCCGTCGGTCTCGACCTTCTCGGCAACTGCGATCGTCAGATCTTGATGCCAGGGAACTTTCCAATTTGCTGATTCCGTCTTGTCGAAGAGGATTCCTCGTACCGGAAAGGCCTTTTCACCCAGGACCATACTAACGATCAGGCGAATTGAGGGAGAACCCGACAGCTCTCTAACTGTTTCGGATACATCCAGCAAGTTCCGAATTCCGCCCCGGCGCTGAAACGAACCCCTTTGAACGGATTCGAGCGAAGAGATCAGATCCTTGATTTGCTGCGAATCGAGAACGCCAGGTGTGATTGCAAATCCGTTCTCGGACAACTGGTCACACCACGACGGAGCAGCGTTCATTGATTTTCAGGAAGAGGTTCTACGTCTACTTCGCCGCCGTCAGCGACTCCACCGGCACCAGCATGTCTTGTTTGCGCATCACCAGGCTGGTGGCGTTCAACGAGGCAAGTTCAAATCCATGCCCGTGCGTGATCGCATCGGTCGGGCAGGCTTCCACGCAATATCCGCAGAAAATGCAGCGATTGTAGTCGATGTTGTAGACCTTGGCGTACCGCTCCGACGAGGAGATGCGATACTCCGCGGTGTTCTCTGCCGCCTCAATATAGATGCAGTTGGCCGGGCACGCCGCCGCGCACAGGAAGCAGGCCACGCATTTCTCCAGCCCGTTTTCATCCCTCTGCAGCACGTGGGCGCCCCGGAAGCGCTGCTCGAATTTTGCCCCGCGCATTGGACCCTTGCCGTCAGGATAGTTCTCCACCTGCGTGGGTTGCAGCATCTCCCCGAAGGTGATGCTCATGCCCTTGGCAATGGCCGAGATATTGCGCACAATCGACATGGCCTCAGTATACGATGGACGCCTGGAGGCAATCACCCATGCCACGGATCGGAAAAGACACCTCCCTTCTCCTCGGTCTGTGCCTCGCGACGCCCTTGGCCCTGTCGCAAACGGGACCGGTCACCGACCTTCCCATGGGACATCCGCAGCCCCTTGACACCACGCTCCCGCGGATACAAGCCGACCAGGCCCGCGATAGCGCGATCATGCCGTTGAAAATCAGCTTCGGCAAGAAATCACAGGAGTGGACTGCGCCGAAGCTCGCGGGCCTTCCCCACGAAACCATGCAGGTTATGGACGGGCGGACGCAGGCAACCAGTACATTCTCCGGCGTTCCGCTGATGGCCCTGCTGGTCGAAATCGGAGTTCCACAAAAACCCAAGGGTAATGACTTTCGCCTCTACGTCATCGCCGAAGGACGCGATGGGTACAAGGCCGTGTACTCGCTCGGTGAAGTCTCACCCGATGTCCACGATGGATCGGTGCTGCTGGCAGACAGCATCGACGGCAAACCCCTGGCCGATGACGGCCCCATCGAGCTCATCTGCTCCGGTGAACGCCGCCCGGCACGCTGGATCCGAGGGGTTGTTTCCATTCGCGTGATGAAAGCCGACTGAGGACGCACCCGGGATTTCCTATTGGCGGGTGCCGGGCGGCTTTGATTGGCCCTGATTGTTCAGCGGCGGAGTAGTAACCGGCTTGCGCTCGTAATGCGCCTTCTGGCCCGTCTCGCAGAGGGCCGAATCCTGCCCTCGAAACAGTCCCGGTACCGCATCCTGCGCACGGCACAGCCTGTCTTTCATGCCTGCCGCGTCGCGCCCGAAGAGAAGCTGCGTGCGCTCCACGCTGCTCGCCGGATCGAGATCATAGCGATAGACAAATTCTTCGGCCGGTTTCGCCTTGCCGTAGTCCATGTGATTCCACGTACCCAGCACCTCGTGCCCGTTCGAGTCGGCCATCACCGCATAGAGCTGGGTCTGGGTCACACCAAGCGGAGCCTTTGCTGTCCACACGGGGATGGTCTTGCCGCCATCCTGCAACCAGCGTGCCGCCCACGAGTGGTTGCGCAGGTCATAGCGCAGCGCCGTGAAGTACGTTGTTGCCTCGCAATCGTTGCAGTCGTCGTAGAGCACGCCGAGTTCGCGTGGCTCGCCCACATTCAGCAGCAGCCAGTCTGCAAGCCGCAGATTGGTTCCATCCACGATATGCGTCAGCGCACGGTTCTCCAGCGAGACGCTCCAGATCGAAAACGTGTCACGATTTGGCGATGCCTGCGGAGACGAACGCAGCGTCGTGATCACCAGCGCCGCGTCATACTGCACGCCGATCTCGCGAATCGCCGTCCACTTCTGGCCATCGAGCGCGCGCGTCACCCACACCACAACATCCTGATCCTGCGACGAGTTGAAATCGATCCAGCGAAAGAAGTCCGGGGCCTGCGCAGTACACAGGGAAGCAATAGATGCCATTGCCAGGGCGATCAAGCACGCAATGGCCCAACGGGAAACGCCACGCATGGAATCAGGCTATCAAAACGGGGACGGGCGAACTTCACAGCCCCAGCTTCGCCCACATCGCATCCACCTTCGCCTTGGTCGCGCGGTCCATCTCGATCAGCGTGGGCCAGGGGCGTTCAAATCCTTCAGCCTTCCACTTGCGCGTCGCGTCAATGCCCATCTTCGATCCGTAATTCGGCATCCGTGACGAGTGATCGAGCGAATCCACCGGCCCCAGCGTGAACTGGATGTCCCGCTCCGGATCGATGTTGTTCGCAACGCGCAGCACCACCTCGCCAATGTCCTGCACATCGCAATCCTCATCCACGACGACGATGCACTTGGTGAACATCGCCTGCCCCAGCGACCAGATCGCGTTCATCACCTTGCGAGCCTGTCCCGGGTAGCTCTTCCGGATCGACACGATCATCAGGTTGTGAAACACCGCCTCTACCGGCAGGTTGATATCGACCAGTTCTGGGATCGTCATCTTCATTGCCGGCAGAAAGACGCGCTCCACGGCCTTGCCCATCCAGGCATCTTCCATGGGGGGCTTGCCGACGATCGTCGCCGCGTAGATCGGATCCTTGCGATGCGTGATGCAGGTGAGACGAAAGACCGGGTAGTCGTCGGTCATCGTATAGAAGCCGGTGTGGTCACCGAAGGGCCCTTCGCTGCGCAGCTCGCCAAGCTCGACGTAGCCCTCGAGGACGATCTCCGCACTTGCCGGCACCTCGAGATCGACCGTCTCGCACTTCACAATCTCGACTGGCTTGCCCCTCAAGAAGCCGGCGATCATAAACTCCTCAACCTCTGGCGGCGCAGGCACAATCGCGGAGAACGTCGTGGCCGGCTCCGTACCGATCGCCACCGCAACTTCAAGGCGCGAGCCCTTCAGATTGCCCACCGCCACCTGCGGAATGCCGCCAATCGGGTCATCCGGAATGCTGACCGCTCCGCCCGCCGACTCTGCCATCGCCGCCACGCGCGCGCCCTTCGGGCCGTATTGGTTTTGGTTGAGCGCATCGTCGGATACAGCCCTCCGTATCGCCTCGCGGAAGTGTTCCGCCGCCACCTTTTGCCGTTGCCAGTGCATCCCGGTCGTCTGGCCGTCGTACACCTGCATGCGATACATGCCGATGTTGCGCTTGCCCGTCCGCGGATCGCGCGTGTGCACGCATGGCAGCGTGATAAAGCGTCCGCCATCGTGCGGCCAGCACTTCAGAATCGGAAAAGCGTTCAGGTCGAAGTCTGCGCGCCCGTCTTTGTCCTTCGATTTAAGGACCACTTCCTTGCACGGCGCATCCTTCGCCTGCACGGTCTTCGGAAAGGCACTGGTCAGTGCGCCGAGTTGCGGAAGCATCTTCAGCTTGTCGAAGAGTCCCTCGGGTGCCTTCAGGTTCATCAGCCCGGTGATGCGCTCGGCAATCTCATCGAGCCGCTCGACGCCCAGTGACATGGCCATGCGCCGCTCGCTGCCGAACTGATTCATCAGCACCTTGTGCCCCGGAAAGCCCTTCACGTTTTCAAACAGCAGCGCCGGCCCTCCCGGGGCATACTTGCCCTTTGTCGCGGATGCCCTGACCCCTGATCCCTGGCCACTGATCCCCGTCTTCGACACCCGGTCGGTGATCTCCGTGATCTCCAGATCGGGCGAAACCTCCTCGCGAATTCGCTTGAGTTCACCGTTCTTGTCGAGTGTCCTGATCCAGTCGCGCAGATCGTCGTAAGCCAAAGGTTTTTCTCCCCACCCAATACTAAGGCTTTACTCTTGCATCAAGATCCCGGGTTACTATCTCGGAATGCACGCCTCCGTCAATCTGCAGACCGTTCATCCCCACAAGCTTGCCGCAGTCCGGCGCGAGGTCGCCCCGGGCGCGGTCAGCTCGGCGTGGGGACCCGCCCTGAACAAGGTCTGGGAGTTCATCCGTAGCCAGCCGGGCCTTCGGACCAATGGCCACAACGTCTTTCTCTACCACCACCCAACAAAGCCGGGCGCGCCGATACTGTGCGACTTCGGTGTCGAGGTGACGCGCGCATTTGAATCCGCGGGCGAGGTGTACGCCACCGAAACGCCTGGGGGCGAGGCTGCGGTCGCTGTCCATCGCGGCCCATACAATCGGATGAACGAGGCGCACGAGGCGATCGGCAGATGGATGAAAGCGAATCAGAGGGAGTCCGCCGGGCGCTCATGGGAGATTTACGGAGACCCGACGCCGGATCCTACCAACACCGAGACCACGGTCGTGTACCTCTTAAAGTAGAGTGAGCGTTTGGACGAGTGCTCTTCGGATCCCCTTCGCAGACGCCGCGATGGGTTTCCACACGCGATCAACTGCCAATTGGCCGCCCGGCCGTATGACGAACATCTGACAAATGTAAGAGCAAAATCTTCTTTCCAGCTCACTCAACAGCAGCGCCGGTCATCGGCGGGTGGCCTGGCGTGAAAACATGCTCACATTTCGGCATCGGACGCTTCCTGGAGTGAACAACCGTCGCCTAAAGGGCGACGGCTTCTTGGGGCACGCATGAGACAGCATCCTCTACGTTAAGCCCCAAAAGCCCGTTCCGGGCTCTGGAAAGGATCAGCTGAGCACTGACATGATCGCGACTCTGAGACAAT
>DATFSO010000026.1:0-53464 GCA_035262585.1 Occallatibacter sp.
ATTGTCTCAGAGTCGCGATCATGTCAGTGCTCAGCTGATCCTTTCCAGAGCCCGGAACGGGCTTTTGGGGCTTAACGTAGAGGATGCTGTCTCATGCGTGCCCCAAGAAGCCGTCGCCCTTTAGGCGACGGTTGTTCACCATCCCGGAGACCGCGAGCTCTGATCCATGACGATCAACTGGCCGGGTTTCGTCAACGGCACCAAGGCAAGGTGCAATTTGCCGATTCAGCTCATTACAAGAGCAACTGCAGATTGCTCGGCTTCGCTCGGAATGACAATGCTAGCTGGAGATGATGACTAACTGGCGACGAGGGTGCGGCGCTTGCGCGAGTGAAGCAGAGGTGAGACCTGGGTGTAGGCCTCATCGACGCTGACGCCATATTTTGCGCGAAGGCCTTCGATCTTGCCATGCTCGATGAAGTGGTCGGGCCAGCCGATGCGGACGATGGGAACGGAGCTGCCGATCTCCTGCAACACCTCGAGGACGGCTGAGCCGTAGCCGCCCATCTTCACGTGATCTTCAAAGGTGACAAAGGCTGCGACGCGGCGCGCGTACTGGGAGATCGTGTCGCGATCGATAGGCTTGACGAATCGCGGATTGATGACGGCAGCCGAGAAGCCATCCTGCTCAAGCCGCTCTGCGAGCTCGCGCGCGAGCGTGGTCATCGGGCCGAGGCCGAGGATAGCAACGTCCGAGCCATCGGCGAGAACTTCGGCCTTGCCGACCGGAATCGGCAGGGGCTCGGGCTTGCAAGCTACACCGGCGACAGCACCGCGCGGATACCGGATCGCGCATGGTCCGTCGAGCGTGAGCGCGGTGGCCATCATGTCGGCGAGCTCGTCTTCATCTTTCGGCGCCATCAGCACCATCTGGGGAATACCGCGCAGATAGCTGATGTCGAACAGGCCGTGGTGCGTGGGGCCGTCGTCGCCGGAGAGGCCGCCGCGGTCCATACAGAAGACGACCGGAAGCTTCTGCAGAGCGACATCGTGCACGATGGGATCGAAGGCGCGCTGCAGGAATGTGGAGTAGATGGCGCAGAAGGGGCGATAGCCACGCGTCGCCATGCCGGCGGCAAAGATGACCGCATGCTCTTCGGCAATGCCGACGTCGAAGTACCGTCTGGGATGGTGCGGGCGGAAGAGATCGAGGCCGGTGCCGTTGGGCATTGCTGCGGTGATTGCAACAACGCGGTCGTTCTTGTCGGCAAGCTTGGCCAGGGTGGTGGCGAAGACCTCCGAGTAGGTCGGTACACCGGCCGGTTTGGTGATGCCGGTCTCAGGATCGTACGGACCGAGGCCGTGGAATTTTTTCTGGCCATCGAGTGCAGGCTGGAACCCGCGGCCCTTCTGCGTGAGTACATGCAGCAGCACGGGGCGGTTTTCAGTCTTGAGAAACCTGAGGCTCTCAATGAGCAGCGGCAGGTTGTGGCCGTCGATGGGGCCGTAGTAGGTCAGGCCGAATTCTTCAAACATGATCGATGGCCAGAGCATGCTTTTCGCGGCTTCTTCAGCGCGGCGCACGACTTCGACGGCGGTCCTGCCGCCGATCTTTTCCACGATGCGACGGGCAGAGTCGTGCAGGCGATTGTAGTGCTCGTTGGTGACGATGCGATGGAAGTAGCGCGCGATCGCGCCGACGTTGCGGTCGATGGACCACTCGTTGTCGTTCAGAACCACAATGAGGCGTTTTGTCTGGTCGGCGATGTTGTTGAGCGCTTCGAAGGAGATGCCGTTTGTGAACGCTGCATCGCCGGCAACGGCAACGATGTGCTCCTTACCGCCGGCAAGGTCGCGCGCGACAGCCATGCCCAGCGCCGCGGAGAGCGCGGTGCCGGCATGACCAGCACCGTAGCAGTCGTGCTGGCTCTCGGTGCGCAGCATGAACCCGTTCAGACCGCCGGGCTGGCGAATGGTAGAGAAGCGATCGAGCCGGCCGGTCAGAATCTTGTGGATGTATGCCTGGTGACTGACGTCGAAGACGAAGCGATCGGTCGGGGTGTCAAACACCGTGTGAAGGGCAAGCGTGAGTTCGACTACTCCGAGATTTGGACCGAGGTGGCCGCCGGTTTTGGAAAGGGTCTGGATCAGGCATTCGCGAATCTCGGCTGCCAAGTCCGTCATCTGCGCGGGGTTGAGACGCTTGAGGTCGGCTGGTGAATGAATCGTCTCAAGCAATGGTCCCATGATTGCCCTTTCCCGCGGAAAAACGGCGATTCCTGGCGATCAGCCCTGCCGGGCTGCGGCTGAAAGACTCCAGCTTTGCCAACCAAAGTATACCAACGGGGGCAGTTTCCGGCGTTTGGCGATTAGATCCCTCAGACATGCCAAGGAATGCTTCAATCAGAAGCCTGGCCGGGCCTGCGCCAGTGCGTCCGATTGTGTACGATTCTCATCAGACGATCATTTCAGCAAAGGGGAATAAGACTCGTGATCGGGAAGTTACGCTCGGTGTTCTATTGCGTTCTGGTGACTGGAGTTCTGGCCTGCGGCGGCGTTCAGTTCGCGCACTCGCAGTTGCCGATGCCGGGCGATCAGGCTGCGCCCAACCCGCTTACTGATCCGACAGCCAAGCCTGGCAAGGTGCTGCTTTTCGACCTCGAGGCAAGATTTGCGAAGGACGTGCTGGAGCGCGGCGGCGCGGGGTTCGCCGCATGGTTTGCCGACGATGGCGTGGCGCTTGGAAACGGGCAGGCCCCAGTGATCGGGCGCGTGGCGATTGCGAAGTCGGCAAACTGGTCGGCGAAGGATTACCAGCTTACGTGGACGCCGACCGACGCCCAGATGAGTCCCTCTGGGGACATGGGTTACACATGGGGCCACTTCGAGGGACGCAGCAAAGACGCGGCGGGGAATCCGGTGACCACAACCGGGCGATACCTCACGATCTGGCGAAAACAGGCGGACGGAAGCTGGAAGGTTGTACTCGACGCAGGCGCTAATGAGCCGGCCGCCGCGGGCGACTGCTGCAAGCTGCCAAACAGCTAAGCCGGTAGCAAAAAGCAGGTTACCCACAATGGTGATTGAGAACGCAGGAGTTGTTGTGTATTCTGTCCGCATTTCCAGCAAGGAGGATTTGGGTCCATGGGATTCATCGGTCGCTCATTGCTGTTGCTGTTTGCGTTGTATGGCTTAGTTTTTGCGATAGGAGACGCCTACCTTTTGCACGGCGGCGCGCCGGTCTGGGTAGGCATTGCGTTTGTCCTGGTGATCGTAGGAGTGCAATACCTGCTTTCGCCATGGATCATCGAGTGGTGTTTCGATATCACCTGGTATGAGGATGATATTCCGGCGCGCCTGCGGCTCTATATCGAGCAACTGTGCCGCCAGCGCGGGATGCCGATGCCAAAGGTGGGTTTGATCGAAAGCGGCACGCCGAATGCGTTCGCCTTTGGCAGAGTGCGCAGCGATGCGCGTATTGTTGTGACGCGTGGCCTTCTGGATCTGCTGACCGAGGAAGAGGCTGAGGCGGTAGTAGCGCATGAGGTGGGACACATAGCGCACTACGACTTTGCGTTTATGGCTGTTGCAGCAATGGCGCCTCTGCTTCTTTACCAGCTCTATGTATGGACGCGGGGGAACAACAACACGCGGATCGTGAGCTACGCTGCGTACCTCTCGTATCTAGTTGGCGAGTTCATAGTGCTGGCATTGAATCGCACGCGAGAGTACGGGGCCGATCATTTCTCAGCGTGCGAGGGCCATGCGCCAAATGCTCTCTCGTCGGCGCTGGTGAAGATTGCGTACGGCATGGTGCGGCAGAACGGCGAAGTTGCGCGGCTCGCGAAACAGGGCGACAAGGACGAAAAGAAGGCTGCGAGGAAAACGGCGCAACTGGGACGCACGCTCGGACTGATGGGAATCATGGGCGCGACCGGCTCGTCGGCGATTGCGCTGGGCGAATCGAGCCCGGAAGATGCGGCACGCGTGATGCGCTGGGATCTTGTGAATCCATGGGCGCGCTTCTACGAATTGAGCTCGACCCACCCGCTGACCGCACTGCGTCTGCGAGCGTTGAATCGTGAAGCACAGTCGCAGGGACAGAACGTTATGTATGCGCTGCCGCTGAACTCCAAAGTGAGTTGGGTAGGCTTTCCGCTGGAGTTCGCCATCTGGGCAGCGCCTCTGGTTTGCGGTTTCCTTTTATTCAGCTGGATCTGGATTGGGCGTCCGCTGGAGCGGCTTGGATTCAACGTCCCGCTGTATCTCGCTCCCCTGCTTCTGATCGTGATGGGTGTTACGTGGGCGCTGCGCATTGCATATCGCTATCATGGCGAGTTCAAGCCGAAGCAGGTGCAGGAACTGCTGGAAGACATGGTGGTATCCCAGATGCGAACCCGGGCCGTGGAGTTGCAGGGCGAAATCGTGGGCAACGGAGTGCCGGGCGCCTTCTGGAGTCCGGATCTTGTGCTGCGCGACAAAACTGGGCTGATGTTTCTGCTCTATCGTTCGTCCATTCCCTTCGGACGGCTTTGGTTCGCCATTACGAACGCCGATCGTTACATCGGCGAGCAGGTGACTATCAAGGGATGGTACAGGCGAGGGCTGCGGCCGTACGTTGAGCTGTCGCAGATCGAAGCCAAGGTGACGAAGGCGAGGATGACAGACGGGCCGGTGAGCCTCTTCGGAAACCCGAGCGATCCCACACCGCTCGAAGAGGTGCATGTTGTTTCGCGGTCTTATTCGCGGTGGATTCAGATGGCGGGGTCAGCGCTCGCAACGGCGGTTGGCGTAATTTGGCTGCTGGGGATGTACTGATTCTCGCTTGCTGGCGAACCTGTGTCAGAATCGCTCGCAGGAACTGCCATGACCTTTCTGGAAAGTTCGGCGCGGGTGTTGTTCGCGGGACTGGTCTTCTGTCCGCTTTTGGCTGGTCAGCACCCGTCCAAACCGCAGTACCCATGGCTCTATGACAACTTCATGCGTCCCTACCCCGTGGTGATCATGTTCGATCGAGAGGCCACAGCCTCCGATCCAGCCGGAATTCGCGAGTACAGCGACGACCTGACCTGGTTTCTTGTGCGGGATCAAGTAAGTAAGGACTACCGTAGCCAGCTCACCGACCGGCTGGCGAAGGCGGAAGAGGCAACTCGGGAGGGCAAAGGCAGACTCACTCCGGAGACAGAAGTCGTGCGCGTTTTTAACGACATGATGCGTCGTGCCGGAGCGCCGAGTTACATGAGGGCGGACGAGAACGCCATGCACGCATTCAGGCAGCAAAGCATTGATGTTCCTTCTTTGCCCGCGCTGTTCTCGGCGAGTCGCAATGGAACCTACTGCTATCCCGGAGAGGCGGTCTTCCTGCTCTATACGCTGATCGTTTACAACGGCGTGCCTCCCAAAGATCTTCTGGACGAAGTGATGGACCTGAGAGACAAGTATGCAGCCACCCCTCATCCTGTTTTGACGCTGCTCCCCAATGTTGAGCTCGATTCGAGTACTCAAACCCCGGGAGCTGCCAGCATGTCCGTCATAACGGTGGAACCTCCTGTGGGACGTCATGCTCCCCCGGTCAAAGATGCAAAGGGACTCCTTTCCAAGTATTGCGGCAAACATCGGCGAGGCACGATCAAGATGGTCAATCGTGCCGCACAGGCATTTGGTTTTTGAAGAGTGACAGTTCCAGGCGTTGCCCGTCGCCGTGAGACAATGCCCTCTACGGACTTCCCCGCACCTGATGCGATCCGTTGCACGACTTCCCTATGAATCTATCCAGAAACCTGATGAATATGCTGTTCGGGCGGCCACTCGCGACGAGCGAAGAGCGCGCCGAGCACATCGGACCCATTGCAGGCATACCGATCTTCGGCCTTGACGCACTAAGTTCGGCGGCATACGGACCGGAGGCTGCGCTCACGCTGTTGTTGCCCCTCGGCCTGCTCGGCGTGAAGTACATCGTGCCAGTAAGCATCGCGATTGTGGTGCTGCTGGGCATCGTCTACATCAGCTACCGGCAGACGATCGATGCTTATCCGAAGGGCGGCGGCTCGTATACGGTGGCATCACAAAACCTGGGCGAAGGTGCGGGCCTTCTGGCAGCGGCGGCGCTGATGATCGACTACGTGTTGACGGCAGCGGTAGGCATCTCGGCCGGCGTGGGCGCGTTGATCTCGGCGGTCCCCAGCCTGCAGCCACGCACGCTGGAAATTTGTCTCGGAGTGCTGCTGATTCTCACGATCGTGAACATGCGCGGCGTACACGACACCGGCGTGGTGTTCATGATTCCGACGTATCTGTTCACGGGCACACTGCTCATCGTGATCGTCGTCGGCGCGTTTCACACGATTGTGAGCGGCGGACATCCGCACCCGGTGATTCCGGTGCCGGCGTTGCCGCCGGCGACAGAGGCCGTCAGCCTGTGGCTTCTGCTGAAGGTCTTCTCATCGGGCTGCACAGCCATGACGGGTGTAGAGGCGGTGAGCAACGGCGTAATGGCGTTTCGTGATGATACGCGGAAGAACGCAAAGATTACGCTGACCATCATTATCGTGCTGCTGACGATCCTGCTGATCGGCATCGCATTGTTGTGCCGCGCATATGGCATCGGCGCGACCGTACCTGACACGCCGCAATACGAGAGCGTGCTCTCAATGCTGACGCACGCGGTGGTCGGCAATGGATGGTTTTACTACCTCACCATCGGCTCGGTGCTGCTGGTGCTCGCATTATCGGCAAATACGGCGTTTGCGGATTTTCCCCGGCTGACACGCGCGATCGCGATGGACGACTACATGCCGCATGTCTTCCTGATCCGCGGGCGTAGGCTGCTCTACTCGTGGGGCATTTACGTGCTGGTTGTGCTTACGGCCACACTCCTGATCATCTTTCGTGGTGTGACCGACCGGCTGATTCCGCTTTATGCGATTGGCGCGTTCCTCGCCTTCACACTCTCGCAGGCCGGAATGGTGATGCATTGGCGGCGCCAGGGCGGATCGCCGTTTCGCATGTTCGCCAACGGTGTCGGCGCAGTCGCGACGGGCATTACGGTCATCGTGGTGCTCCTGGCGAAGTTCACTGAAGGAGCGTGGATCACTGCGCTGCTGATCATCGTGATGATCGTGTTCATGCACATGGTGAAACGGCATTATCTTCGCGTGGAACGAGAGGTTTCCCTGGACAGGCCGATCGAGCCGGCTCATGTCGGCGAGCCGATCGTCGTGGTTCCGATCGAGCACTGGAGCAGGATCACGGAGAAGGCCCTGTCATTTGCGTTGTCGATGTCGAACGACATTCGCTGCGTACACGTACAAATCGCGGATGAGCCGGACGAAATCTGCAGAGAGTGGGATGCGTTCATCGCCGCTCCGTTGCAGCACGATGGAAAGTGCGTGCCAAAGCTGGTGATCCTGCAGTCGCCCTACCGTTATGTGCTGCAGCCTGTCGTGGACTACGTCCTGAAGGTGGAGCACGAGTCAGAAGTCTGCAAGATCTGCGTGCTGGTGCCGGAACTCGTGGTGCTGCACTGGTGGGAGAACCTGCTGCACAACGGCCGTGCAAACCTTCTGAAGGCGATGCTGCTGCTCCGAGGGACACGAAGGATTATCGTGATCAATATTCCGTGGTATCTGGAGCGCGGCTGATTGGTGCAGCGGTTCACAGGCCGAACTGGTTCAAGCGCGATTCCCTTCGCTGCTCAAAACCGTCAGAATGAGGAGTGCACTTCATCTTCACATATCCGCGCATGGGGCGGGAGGCTGGACCTGCTTCAGGACAATGGCTTTGCGCTGGGCGGCTTGCGGGGTCCTGCCACCTGATAGCGGTAATTGCGATCTGCGCGAGTGCATCTTGTCAGGATTCGCCGCAACCCCCGGCAAATTCATCCGCCGGTCCGCTTACTGCGGTACATGGCCTGGTGCGGAATGGAGTCTCGGGTGAACCGCTGCCGCGCGCCCTGGTACGGATCAACGGCGACGGTGCAACGGGCGTGCTGACGGATGGCGAGGGAAGATTTGAAATCTCCGATGTGGCTGAGGGTCCGGAGACCGTCACCGTCATCAAGCCTGGCTTTCTGGATCATCTAGAGGCAGTCGCGGACAGCAGCATGTCGGATGCCCGCGATTACGTGCACAGCGTGATCGTTGCACCGGAGATGGGCGACGTGGTGTTCACGATGAACCCGTTGAATTCAATTCGCGGGCAGATACGACTTTCCACCGGTGATGTGGCGGAAGGGTTCCAGGTGGCGCTGCTGAAGCGCACCATGCAGGACGGGCGCGCAATCTGGCAGAGTGCTGCGAGCGCAAGGACCAACAGCGAGGGCGTATACCGATTTGGTGAACTCTCCGATGGTCTGTACGCGGTGTATACGGAACCGGCGATGGACAGCGAAGCGGCAAACTATCTTCTGGCAGCAGGAAGCGGGAACAATGTTCCTCGCCAGGGCTATGCGAGCGTCTTCTACCCTGAAGCACACGATTTGACCGGAGCGGCAAAGATCAGCCTGGCGGGAGGTCAGCAGGCCGAGGCCAGCATCGCCTTGACGCATGAGCCGTTCTACTCAGTCACGGCAACTGTGACCTCACCAAAGGCCGAAGGGGCAGGAGGTGAAAATGTCTCGGTGCAGGTGATGGATGCGCAGCGACATCCGCTCCCGTACACGGCGCAGTACGATGAGGCAACGCACACCGCACAGGCGGCGTTGCCCGATGGCCGCTATTCCATGCTTGCGACGGCGACACCCAATCTCGGCACTGGCACTGTGACCTTTGCCGAAAGGTTCAATGCGGTTGGGATGGCCTCTCACTCGTTTACAGGCGAGGTGAGTTTCACAGTTGCAAGCCGCGCGGTTTCGAATCTGCGCCTTCCCCTGTCGGCACCAGGAAGCGCTCCAGTACAGGTAATGGTTGAGCGCGGACCTGGTGGGATATCGCAGATCGACGATCCTCGTGTGTTCGTTACGCTGAGCCAGACCGGCGGCTGGATGTCCGACGGCATCGTGAGCAGCTACGCTGAAGGCGCCGCATCCGAGGGCGTGCTGCAGACGATGCCCACACCGCCCGGTTCCTTCTGGGTGCACACGTCCGTTGGGACGAAGCAGATTTGCGAAGCCTCGTTTACCGCAGGTGGCGCCAGCCTGGGACGCGAGCCGCTGGTGCTCGGAGTCGCAGGAGCATCGGCTCCCCTGGTACTGACGCTTCGTGATGACTGCGCGAAGCTGACGCTTTCCCTACCGGACTCCGTTGGGTTGTCGGCAGGTGAGGAGCGCTCCTACACGGTGTACGTGGTGCCGGATTTCGATTCAACTCAAGACGTGGTGCCGCAGACGCTGCGGCCATCAACGGGCGGACGAATTACGCTCATAGGACTGACGCCGGGCAGCTATCACGTGTACACGTTCGATCGGCCGGTCGCCCTGGAGTATCGAAATTCTGCCGTGCTCGCCACGCTGCCGGGGCAGGCAGTCTCGCTTGCTCCGGATCAGGAGGCCGAACTGACCATTGAGGTGGCGCAGCGGTGAGTCAAGTTGAGGTTCTGATTCGCACGCTGACGCGCGCATTCGCGCTTTGCGGCATTCTCTTTGCCGAAGCAGCCACTTCGCAGGTGGCTCCGCAACCGCAACGTGTTGCGATCGGAGATTCGTATCGCATCGCCGGGACACTGACCAATGCATCAACCGGCGAGACGATCAACAGGGCAGTGGTGGAGGTGTTGAGCGAAGAGGATCAGCATACGATGGCTTCGTGCGTTACCGACAGCGAGGGCAGGTTCGCACTCGATCGGCTGGCAGCAGCAAAGTATCAGCTCAGGGCATCGAAACGCGGATTTCACGTCGGCTTCTACGACGAACATGAGGGGTTCTTCTCGGCGATCGTTACCGGACCGGACCAGGACACTACGCATCTCGAATTCAAACTGGAAGCCAATGCCATCTTGAGCGGCGTGGTGACGGACGATGCAGGCGAACCCGTGTCCGGTGCGAGAGTGATGCTGTTCAAGCGCCCGACGTTTCAGGGCGCAGGTGACCGAATATCGCCTGCGGGCACGGCCTCGACGGATGACACCGGCACATATGAGTTTGGCAATCTGTCGGCCGGCGAGTATCTGATGGCCGTGCTTGCGGAACCCTGGTATGCGGTGCACGAAGGATCTCCGGCCAGGCGAAACCCGGCGCTCGACGTCGCCTACCCGGTGACGTATTTCGATTCAACGACAGAGGAGCAATCGGCAAAGCCGATTGTCGTGGCCGCCGGCAGCCACGAGCAGGCCAACATCAGCCTTCATGCGGTTCCGGCGCTGCGTCTTTCCGCGCCTCTTGTGCGCGCGACCGATTACACAACGGTGGCGCCCCAGTTGCAGCAGAACGTTTTCGGCACAGGATTTCCGTATGCCTCGGTTGGCGTGAACATCCCACCGGGAAACACTGCGATCGAGATGTCCGGCATTGCGCCGGGGAGTTACACCTTGACGCAGGGTAATCCACAGCGCGTCGTTGATCTTGACCTTACGTCGAGCGTGCAAGTGGATCCGAATGCCGGAGCTCCGGCGAATCCGGTGGAAGGCAGGATACGCCTGCTGTCCGGAGCGCCCGCACCGGCCGACATGGTGGTCACGCTCATGCGCATCGATAACGGCCCGGGGCAACCGGCCTACGCGGCGGAGGCTCGCCAGGGGAGCTTTCGTTTCGAGGGCGTGCCTCCGGGCGACTGGGCCTTTGCAGTGACAAGCGGCGGCCGAACGCTACCTGTGATGACGGTCAGCGCAGGTTCTAGGAAGCGAGAGGGGAGTGTTTTCACCCTGCGAGATCGCGGACCGCAATTGACGGTTACGCTGAGCGATGCCTCGACGGATGTGAAGGGGTTCGCGAACAAGAATGACAGGGGATTCACCGGGGCGATGATTGTGCTGTTGCCAAAGAATCCGGCGCAGTGGAGGGCGCTAGCATGGCGCGACCAGTCGGATTCCGATGGAAGCTTCGCGCTGCACGATGTGGCTCCGGGGCAATATACGCTCGTTGCAATTGAGAATGGATGGGATCTCGACTGGACGAGTCCCGCGGCGATGGCCCGCTATCTTCTATCGGGAATGAGCGTCACAGTGACAGAACAATCGGGAGCGTTGATGCGGTTGTCTACGCCTGTCGTTGTGCAGGGGCGATGATCAGGCGCCCCGGCCTGGTTTTTTGCCCGCTGGGGTGAATGAACCGGGGGCTAGCAGTTAGTCTATGTAGGTACTGATATTTGAGCGACGGCACCGCAGGTGGGCTCATTCAGCTCCGGCTGACGGGCTGCTTCAAAGTGCACTGGCAAAACCAGAGAACGGCATCTCTGGTTTTGCAATAGGAGAATCTGCATTGATGAGTAAGTTTCTGGTTTCGATCGTGGCCATGGCTTCGGCTCTTGTTGTTCCGCTCGCTGCCCGCGGCCAGGTCGCCCCCGATCGCCCGCCCAAGGACGTGACAAATCTGCCCGAATACAAGAATGAGGCCTACGTTGGCTGGAGTTACACGAGCCTGAACCAGGTCAACCAGTCGCGCAGCGGGTTGCAGGGCTTCAGCGCCTCGGTGGCGCGCAATTTTGGCAACCACTTCGGCGTCAAGGTCGATGGTGGTTATTATGGCTGGGACCTTACCGGGACAAACACACCAAACCCGGGCAAACCAACGGTGGCCATGGTCCTCGCCGGCCCGGTACTTCGCGCGAATCTCTATGAGAAGTGGAGTCTGTACGTAGAGGGCCTGCTCGGCGGAGTTCATACGGGCGGCGTATCGATTCAGCCGAATGTCTCATTTGCGGGTGGACCGGGCATCGGGTTGGATTACAACCGCAGCGCGCGATGGACGGTGCGGATGTGGGGTAACGATATCGGGTCTGCGTTCACGCTGGTGCCTTTTCAGCCGGGGTTCTCGCCGCACCTGCGCTGGAATGCGCGTGCGGGTGTCGGGGTGGCGTACCACTTCTGATCAGAGATCGGGGTCAGAAAAGAGTGGTCAACGACCACCGTTCAGATTCGCGGTTCTGATGCCACGCCGTAGGTAAGCGAGACGATGCCGCTTGGAAAGGTCCGCGAATCCTTGAACCGCAGCGACCAACGGCGGCCCTGCGGGATGAGCGGGATTCCTCCGCCGAGAAGCACAGGAATGAGCGCGATATCGACGCGGTCGACGAGGCCAGCATCGAGCAGCGAGCGAAACAGATTGCCTCCGCCGAAGAGCCAGATGTCCTTACCCGATTTGGTCTTCAGGTCTGCAACGGTTTTGGCAAGATCGGTGGAAACGATGGTGACATCCGCGTGCTTTGCAGGATCGAGTGTGGTGGAGGCGACAAAGGCCTTCATCCCAAATTCTTTGACGGAATGGCCTTCGCGGAGAATGCCCTCGTAGCTGTGCCGACCCATGACAAGCGTGTCGAACCGGCCGAAGATTTCGCCGAAGTCGATGGATGGGTCGCGAACGATCCAGTCATATTCGCCGTTGGGTCCGGCGATGAATCCGTCGAGGCTGGCGGCTACGCTGTAGACAAGCTGGCGCATGGGCGTTCTCCGAAAGCATAACGCTCGAGACGGTGAGCAGAGAACAGCGATCAGGGGTCAAGGAACAGGGGTCAAGGAACAGGGGACAGTGGACAGTCTCCATCGCGGCCCGGCACCCGGCGACAATTCGTTAAGGTTCGCAAGCCAACAAATTCCATCCAAGACTGCTCCTGCCAGGTAGATTGCTGTTGCGTGTTGAGTATGACACTTGCAAAAGTGTCATGAGAGCGGCAATTCACAGTTCCACGGTCCAGCTATGGTGTGTGGTATGGGGGCCCGATGAAGCGCATTTACCACGCGCTTTCAGTTTCTTCGCTTTGTCGGGAATCCGAACCAGAGATCAGAAAGGAAAGTCTGTCCCCATGCATCCAGGATTCACTCTCTTTGGCGCTATCCATGTATTGATTCTCTGCGCGGTGCCGGCGCTGGCGGGGGCGCTTGGAGTCGCACATCGCCGATTCCCGGCAGCGCGGAACTTCATCCGGCTGGGGTTTGCAGCGATCCTGCTCGTGGAAAACGCGGTCTACTACACATGGCAGATCCGGCACCACGATCTGAGGTTTCCCGATCACATGCCATTCGAACTTTGCGATGCCTCGATGGCCCTCACCGTACTTAGCCTGTTTCTTTTGCGACCGCTCCTGTTCGATCTGGCGTACTACTGGGCGCTGGCGGGCGCTTCGATGGCATTGCTGACACCCAATTTGCGGGAGCCATTTCCATCGTTTGGCACGGTGCAATTTTTTATGTCGCACGGACTGACGGTGGCAGGCGTGCTGTACCTGGTCTGGTCGGGACAGGCCATACCGAGACCCTGGTCGGTGGCGCGCGCCATGATTGGAGTGAATGTCTTTGCCTTCCTGGTGGGACCGTTCGATTACTTGTACAAGACCAACTACTTTTACCTTCGCTCCAAGCCTGTCAATCCATCGCTGCTGGATTTCCTTGGTCCCTGGCCCATCTACATCGCCGGCACAGAAGCTGTGGCGCTGGTCTTGTTTCTGATGCTTTATTTGCCCGTGCGACGTACGCGCAAGGTCAAAGCAGCCGCAACTGAGGCGGTTCCCGCCTGACCAGGGATCAGAGATCGGAGATCAACTACTGATCCTTTGACTCAGAGTCGTCCGCCGCCGCGGGCGACCTTTCGCTCAGAACGACAAAGGATTGGTTGGGGCCGTGTTATCTCACCCTTGCGACACAAGGCCGTCGCAAGGATGGGCACCCAACTTTCGGTTTGAGGAGCCTCGGGACTAGCCCTCCTCCGCTTCGCGCAGTTTGGCGATGACGGTGAAATCTTCGAGGGTTGTGGTGTCGCCTTTGATTTCGCCGTGCGTGGCCAGTTCACGCAGAAGGCGACGCATGATTTTGCCGCTGCGGGTCTTCGGCAGAGCCTCGGTGAAGCGAATATCGTCAGGGCGGGCGAGCGAGCCGATCTCCTTTGCCACCCACTTGCGCAATTCGTCCTTCAATTCATTGCTTGGCTGGTTCCCGCTCTCGAGCGAGACGAAGGCGGCGATGGCCTGGCCTTTGAGATCGTCAGGGCGGCCGACGACGGCGGCCTCGGCGACCTTGGGGTGCGCGACGAGTGCCGACTCTACTTCCATCGTGCCGAGGCGGTGTCCGCTGACGTTGATGACGTCGTCGACACGGCCCATGAGCCAGAAGTAGCCGTCGGCGTCCTGGCGCGCGCCGTCGCCGGTAAAGTAGCAGCCCGGCACATCGGACCAGTAGTTCTTCTTGTAGCGCTCGGGATCGCCGTAGATGGTGCGGGCCATGGAAGGCCATGGCTTGCGGATCACGAGCAGTCCACCGCTGCCCGGTGGGACGGCATGGAAGTTGCCATTCGCATCGGGCCGGGTGACGACTTCTGCCTGAATGCCGAAGAAGGGACGCGTGGCAGAGCCCGGTTTTGTGGGGATGGCTCCGGGAATCGGCGTGATCATGATAGAGCCGGTCTCGGTTTGCCACCACGTGTCGACGATGGGGCAGCGATTATGGCCGATCTTTTCGCGGTACCACATCCATGCTTCGGGATTTATCGGCTCACCAACGGTGCCGAGCAGGCGAAGCGAGTCGAGTTTGTATCTCTCGACGTGTTCATTGCCCCATTTGATAAAGGCGCGGATCGCAGTCGGCGCGGTGTAGAAGATCGTTACCTTGTGGTCGTCGATGATCTTCCAGAAGCGCGAGAAATTCGGCCAGTTCGGCGCGCCTTCGTACATCAGGACCGTGGCGCCGTTCTGCAGGGGTCCGTAAACGACATAGGAGTGGCCGGTGACCCAGCCGATGTCTGCCGAGCACCAGTAAATGTCTTCGTCGCGCAGATCGAAGACGTATTTGCTGGTCAGGTATGTTTGCACGGCGTAGCCGCCAGTGGTGTGAACGAGGCCCTTGGGCTTGCCGGTGGTTCCCGAGGTGTAAAGGATGTAGAGCGGATCTTCAGAGTCGAGGGGCTCGGCGGGGCACTCGGTGGGCGCATTGGCGACGACATCGTGCCACCACCAGTCGCGGCCCTCCACCATGGTGACCGGTGAGCCGGTGCGGCGATAGACGACAACGTGGTCGACAGTCTTGCAGGCCGGCATCGCCTCGTCGACTGTGCGCTTAAGCTGCACCTCGTTGCCGCGGCGGTAGCTTGTGTCCTGCGTAATGATGGCGACGCAGCCGGCGTCGTTGACGCGATCGGCGATGGCGTTGGCGGCGAAGCCGCCGAAGATGACGGAGTGGATGGCGCCGATCCGCGCGCACGCCAGGAGCGCGATGGCCAGCTCGGGGGACATGCCCATGTAGATAGCGACGCGATCGCCCTTCCTGATGCCGAGGGCCTTGAGCCCGTTGGCGAAGCGCTGGACCTCGGAATGGAGTTCGGCGTAGGTGAGGCGGCGGACCTCTCCGGGCTCGCCTTCCCAGATGATGGCGGTCTTGTCGCGTCGCGGTCCGTTCACGTGGCGATCGAGGCAGTTGTAGCTCAGGTTCATCTTGCCGCCGACAAACCATTTTGCGTCGGGCAGATTCCACTCAAGCACTTTGTCCCACGGTTTGAACCAGTGGAGTTCTTTGGCAACGCCGGCCCAGAAGCTTTCGGGGTCCTCGATCGACTGTTTGTACATCGCTTCGTACTGCTCGAGGCTGTTGATGTGCGCCTTGGTTGCAAATTCTTCCGGCGGAGGGAAGACACGGGATTCGCGGAGAAGCGAGTCGAGATCCTGACTGGAAAGGGAAGAAACCGATTTGGGATCAGCGGGGACGTGCGTCGAGGACATAAACAAATCCCTTCAGGGGAATAAGCACGCAAGCTCATCTGGACGGGTCGCGGACTACAAAGAAGCGCGCCGTCGAAATTGCGTGTGGGAGCAACTTTATCGGGGCAGGGGCAGAGTGGGCAAGTGACACAAAGAAACCTCGAGGGCACACTACGGTGCGGCTTCACTCTCGCTGAGGGAGAGACGAGGGGGCGACTGCGCCACTTCGTTCCAGATGAGAGTGCCGTGGGTCTCTCTGAGCGCGACGGCTCCAAAGACAAATGAGAGAGCGGCAACCACAACCGGGTAGCAGAGCCCCGCGTAGATATTGTGGGTTGAGGCACAGAGGCTGAGGCCGATGAGCGGCAAGAGCCCGCCGAAGACGCCGTTGCCGATGTGATAGGGCAGCGAGATGGAGGTGTAGCGAACTTTCGCCGGAAACGCCTCCACGAGATAAGCGGCGATCGGGCCATAGGCCATGCAGGCGTACATGAACTGAATCCAGATCAGGAACGCAAGGAGCGGCTTATTGGGATGAGTTGCTCCTGCTGCAGGCACGAGGTCGCCGGTCGCCGGGTCGCGGGTAAGCGCCGTGAGCTTGATATCGCCCGTGACCTTGTCCCTGACTGAACTTACTGCAGCGACGCTGTTGCCGGCCGCAATGCGCATGCCCTTGTAGATGGGGAAGAACGTAATGGCGGCCAACAGGAACGCGGCCAACATGATTCTCTTGCGACCAATGCGATCGGAGAGGTGGCCGAAGACTATATAAAACGGCATACCCGCGATCAGGGCAGCAGCCATGACCGTATCCGCGGTGCGCATGTCGAGTTTCAGAATGGTTTGCAGGAAAAAAAGCGCATAAAAGGTCGAGGTGTACCACACCACGCCCTGGCCGGCAGTAGCGCCGAACAACGAGATGAGTACCTGCCTGAGATTCGACCAGCTTGCGAATGCTTCGACGATCGGGTTTGTGGAGCGCAAACCTGCAGATTTGATGTGCGTGAAGATGGGCGATTCTTTCATCCGGATGCGGATATAGAGTGAGACACTGACGAGCACGAGAGAAAGCAGGAAGGGAAGCCGCCAGCCCCATTGCTGAAACGCTGCCGGAGACATGCCCATCTGAGTTGTCAAAATGGTGAGGAGGGAGAGACAGAACCCGAGCGACGCGGTGGTCTGGATGATGCTGGTGTAAAAGCCTCTCCTCGTGTCAGGTGTGTGCTCGGCCACGTAGACTGCTGCTCCGCCGTATTCCCCGCCGATTGCCAGCCCCTGCAGCACGCGAATGAGGATGAGGACAACCGGCGAGAACCATCCCGCCGTCTTAAAAGTAGGCAACAGGCCGATGGCGGCCGTGGACGAGCCCATGACGGAGAGGGTGATGATGAACGCGATGCGGCGCCCGAACAAGTCGCCGATACTGCCGAAGAAGAGGGCCCCGAAAGGACGAACGAGGAAGCCTACCGCGAATGTAGCGAGATACGCGATGAGTGCGAAGGTGTCGTTGCCTGGTGGGTAGAACTTGATTGCGAGCACGTTTGTGAGGGAACCGAAGATGAAAAAGTCATACCACTCGATCAAGGTTCCGGTAGCTGCACCGAAGATGACTTTGGCAAGGAAGGCGGGCCTGGCGCTCTCGGGCCGGATCGGACTCTGCGACGCCATGCGCGGGTGACCTCAACAGAGCCGCGCTGGATTCTTGGCTGGGGAGGTTCTGCGCGGCAACTGAAACTTCGAACTCGAAGCCCACTCTGACGGCGCAGCGCGACAAGTGTCAAGGGAATTCGGCGACCAGCTGGGTCTCAGGTTCATCTTGCTTAGAATTCCCGTTAACCGAACCGTGACTGCGCCTGATGTATACTCGCGCCAGAAAAGCAGCCAAACCGCTATCGGACAGCGCCCGCAGGACTGAGACTGCAATGAAAGGGGTCGGCAGGAATGAGGAAAGCTCTTGTCAATGGAGCTGGAGGTTTTATCGGAAGCCACCTGGTGCGCCGCTTGCGCTCGGAGGGATTCTGGGTACGGGGCGTCGATCTGAAAAGGCCTGAGTTTAGGGAGTCGGCGGCGCACGAGTTTGTGGTGGGGGACCTGCGGGACTACGCGATTGCAAGCGCGGCTCTTGAGGGCGTCGACGATGTGTATCAGCTGGCCGCCGACATGGGCGGGGCGGGATACATCTTTACCGGTGAGCATGACGCGTGCGTGATGCACAATTCGGCGAGCATTAATCTCAATACCGTTGAGGCCGGCCGGAAAGCTGGAGTGAAGCGGTTCTTCTACTCGTCTTCGGCCTGTATCTACCCGGAATACAACCAGAAGGATCCTGACAACCCGATTTGTTCGGAAGAGTCGGCGTATCCGGCGGCACCGGACAGCGAATACGGCTGGGAGAAGCTCTTCAGCGAGCGGCTTTATCTGGCTTACGCCAGGAACTACGGAGTCGAAGTGCACATAGCGCGCTTCCACAACATCTTTGGCCCGGAAGGCACCTGGACAGGAGGGCGCGAGAAGGCTCCGGCGGCGATCTGCCGCAAGGTAGCGGAAGCATCCGATGGCGGGGAGATGGAGATATGGGGCGACGGTCAGCAGACTCGCTCGTTTCTCTACATCGATGAATGCGTGGAGGGCACACGGCGTCTGATGGAATCGAATTTCCAGGGCCCGGTCAATATCGGTTCCGAGGAGATGGTAACGATCAACGATCTCGCGCGGATGGCCATGCAGATCGCTGGGAAACAACTTCGCATCAGGCATATCCCAGGCCCGCTCGGTGTGCGCGGAAGGAACTCGGACAATCACCTGATCGCCCGCGAACTGGGATGGGCTCCGGCTCAACCACTGGTCGATGGCCTTACGAAGACCTACCGATGGATCGAGGCACAGGTAAAAGCAGCGGAGCCTGTTTCTGCCGCGGCGAAGGCGTGATTGCAGGACGGCGGGTTGCCCGAGCCTTGGGTCAGTTTTGCGAGAAAAGCATCGAGGTAAGCGCGAATCCACATAAGGCTCAGGCATGAGTACGTTCGTGAAAACTTGCCGAGCGCCTGCGGGGCGCGTGTTTTTGGCGAGAGCAGCAAGTTAGCGCCGCTTCGGGGCGTAGCAAGTCAGCAAGTCAGCGGAACGGATGACAGTCGCAACCAAGGTTGTTCCTCGCTCCGAAGAGAACGAGGCTTTCGAACGGCTCGCCGCGGACACGAGTACCGCGCGTCCCACGGCATTCGTGTTCTACCACTACTTCCCTCCGGATGAAGTGGTCAGCGCGATCCACATCGGGGAATTCAGCGCGGGTCTGGCGGAGCGTGGGTGGGCAGTAACGGCATTTCCATGCGTGTGGGGGTGCCGCGACGATTCAACGCGTTTTGAAGCGTCTGAGCAGTGGCAGAAGGTTTCGGTGCGGCGCATCTGGCGGCCAAAATTTCGTCAGTCCTCCGGCAGCGGACGCATTCTGAATGCGCTTTGGATGATCGTGCGGTGGAGTCTGCTCGCGCTTCGACGCCGCTCTCCAGATGTTGTCGCGATCGGAACTGACCCAATCCTCAGCATCCTCGTGGCGCGCGTATGGAAGTTCTTCCATCCGCGCACAAAGATTGTGCACTGGTGTTTCGACCTCTATCCCGAAGCCGCAATCGCGGAGGGTTTGGTCGATGCAAAGAGCTTCCCCGCCCGTCTTCTCGACCGTCTGCTCCGGCCCGCATATAGCGCTTGCAGCCTGATTGCGGACCTCGGTCCCTGTATGCGCGGGTTGCTGACGACTTACCACTCCGCGGCAAGGCGGGAGACGCTGGTTCCCTGGGCTATTGACGAGCCCGAGCTGCCTCTTCCTCCCGATCCGGAACACCGCGAACGCGTGTTCGGCAAGGTCAGGCTGGCCCTGCTCTACTCCGGTAATTTCGGCCTGGCACACAGCCACCAGGAGATTCTCGATCTGGCGGAGACGTTGCCGCGTGAGATCAAAGTTGCTTTCAGCGTCGGCGGCAATCGCAAAGCAGAGCTGCAAGAGGCAGTAAAACGGCGGAATCTGGACACTCCTTTTGTTCCTTTCGCGCAAACATCGGAGTTGCGCGCTCGTTTGACCTGCGCGGACGTGCATATTGTGACGCTACGCGAGGAGTGGACGGGGATGGTCGTACCGTCAAAATTCTTTGGCGCGCTTTCGGCTGGAAGGCCGGTTCTGTTTGCAGGCAGCTCGAATTCATCGCTCGCGCAATGGATTGGCGAGTTTCAGATTGGCTGGACGCTGAATTCTCGGAACATTCAGGAAGTGAAAGAACAGCTTATACGCTATGCTGACTCACCCGCCTTACGGGCAGAGATGCAAATCCACTGCTTCTCGGTGTATCGGCAGCACTTCTCGCGCGCTACCCAGATGGACAGGTGGAACGAGATTCTGCGTGAGCTACTGCGCTGAATCAAGACCGGAGTTGCTTTATCTCGCTGCAAACCTCAGTTGCAGGTGCAAGCGCCCGTAGCGTCGGGCTGCGTGGAACACGAGCCGATCTGGATTGGCGGGCCGACGGACTTGATGCACGCGACGTGGCCTGCAGCAGCCTTGCGCGACGCGACGGGGACTTGAGCCGCGGATAGGCCACTGTCGGTGACGTTGCCGGTCGAGTCGTACTTCGGAAGATTTCCGCTGGAGCCGGTGCCGTCACTGATCTGGACCTTCACGCCGGAGCCATGATAGCCGCTGAGGCCGGAGGAGAGGACGGTATGCTCTCCGACCTGAAAGGACGCGGCCCGGATTGGGCTCGTGACGGTCAGGGAATTGCGGATGGTGGTTGCGCCGTTCTTCTGCACGAGGAAGGTGTATGTGTCGTTGGCGGCATTCGTCACGCCGACCGCGGTGGAGATTTCTCCGTTGACTTCTGGAGTGATTCGAAGTGCGGCCGCATTCGCTGCAGGAAACAAAACGTTGCTTCCGTCATCGCAGAACTGCTGTCGCAAGGCGGTTGAAAACGTGTAGTTGTAGCAGCCGATAGGGTTGGGCCCTGGGTTCGGTATGAGTTGGCGCTTCATGACTTCGAGGACTGCTGCGTGGCCGTTCCACCGGGATTCGATGTCAGCCTGCGGAATGCTGGCGAAGTTGGCCTCGCGCCCGGCTCTTCCCATGGGATTCGAGACGACGGACCATCGCAGATCGGATCCCCCGCCGACGGGACCGGCTTCGAGTGCGGCATAGATGGCGCGTTCGACCCACAGGCCGTCGTACCAGTAGGAGCCGCTGTTCATGTCGGTGACCAGAAACGCCGAGGTTCCGTGTGTGATTCCTGCGGCATTGCCGTCTATGGTTGCGGCTACTCCGAATATCTGGCTCATTGCACTCGACGGCCTTGAGGGAGGACCGGGGTCGAGCCCCGTATGGTTGAAGACGTTGGCTTCAACGCCGTAGGTGAGCGAATTTGCGCTGCCGTGGCGCTGAATTGCGATAGGATTGATGCCCCAGACGCCGTTGTGCAGATCGCCGGGATTATTCTGCGAGACCATGAATGCGCCGACGCACGGTGCTGCGGACGGCGCCGCCGTGTAGTTGCAGTTGTGGTAGGCATAGAACGGGGCAGCGTCGTTCACGCCAAAGTCAGTGGAGACGATGCGTGTCACGGGCGTGACATAGGGGTCGCCCTGCGCATTGGAGGTCTGCACGACCTTCGAGGAGTCAAAGATGGATTGATTAAAAGCGGGATTCGTCCACATCAGTGGCGCCGATGCGACCGGGTTGTATGTCTGATTGATGCGGGAGTTCGGGCGGAAGAGATTGTTGAGCGTGAAAGCTCCGGAGAGGCTGAACGATCGCGTGGTGAGCAAATTGTTTACGTTGAGATTCTGGTATGTTGCTTCGTGCGGATCAGCAGAAGACTGAGAGCAGGCAAGCGTGGCGCCGAGAGTCAAGAATATTAAGGCTGAAAACTGAGAGAACAAACGCATAGCGGCGAAAGAACCTCCAATGATTGCGCGAGCGTATTCGTAAAGTTGTTTTGATGCGGATAAGGAGAATCCGGCAAGATCACGGCTTGCAGAATGATGAGGGGAGCGGGTGGTGCGCCGGGTGCTAACCTGATATTTCGCCTGAATGTTTGTTACATCACAGCACGCGCACTTTATCGGGATCGGTGGGATCGGGATGAGCGGTATCGCCGAGATTCTGCTCAACATGGGCTTCCGGGTCTCCGGCTCGGACCTGCGGCGCGGGCCGGTCACCGATCGCCTGGCGAAGCTGGGCGCAACGATCTACGAAGGGCACGAGGCGCAGAACATCGCGGGCGCCACCGTTGTGGTGACGAGCTCCGCGGTGTCGAAGAACAACCCTGAGGTTCTGGAGGCGCGCGCGCGCAAGATTCCTGTGATTCAGCGCGCGGAGATGCTGGCCGAGCTGATGCGGCTGAAGTATGGCATCGCGATTGCCGGAATGCACGGGAAGACGACGACGACCACGATGGTGGCCACCGTGCTTGCCGCGGGCGGACTCGATCCGACGGTGGTAGTCGGCGGACGCGTGGATGCGCTGGGTTCGAATGCGAAGCTGGGAACGACGCAGTATCTCGTAGCCGAGGCAGACGAGAGCGATCGTTCTTTCCTGAAGCTGCCGCCAATTCTCGCGGTTGTCACGAACCTCGATCGCGAGCACATGGACTGCTACCGCGACATGGATGACGTGGAGAACGCCTATATTGCGTTTATGGACAAAGTGCCGTTCTACGGCGCGGTTACGGCATGCATTGACAATGCAGCGCTGGCGGCGATCCTGCCGCGTGTTCATCGGCGGGTCTTCACTTACGGTGTGGCGGATGGTGCGGATTATCGGCTGGAATTTTTGGATGCACGGCCAGGGTCCTTCTCGCACTTTCGCGTTCATGCGCCATGTGGCGAGCTGGGGCCGTTCGAGCTGCATGTGCCGGGCCGCCACAATGCGCTGAACGCGACGGCTGCAGTGGCGATCGCGCACCAGCTTGAGGTGAAGCCGGAGAAGATTGCGGCCGGGATCGCAAGCTTTCGTGGTGTGGATCGGCGTTTTCAGATTCGCGGCACGGTGCGCGGCGTGACGGTTGTGGACGACTACGGGCACCACCCCACGGAGATTCGGGCTACGCTGGCTGCCGCGCGCGAGTACTGCAAGGGGCGCATTCATGTCGTCTTCCAGCCGCATCGATATACGCGCACGCGTGATCTGCTCGATGAGTTCGGCGGCGCCTTCGACGATGCGGATACGGTGGAAGTGCTTCCGATCTATGCCGCGAGCGAAGAGCCGCTGCCGGGCATTACAGCCGAGCTGCTGACGTCGAAGATCACGTCGACTCCGGCGCACTTTGCAGCCGATTTCGCGGAGGCGGTCGCGGCGGTCGTGGGCTCCGCGCGCGAAGGCGACGTGATCATGACGCTGGGAGCCGGCAGCGTGAGCCAGTTGGGTCCGCAGATTCTCGCCGCGCTCGAAACGAACTGCTAGATGTGGTTGTATAGACCTTCTGCGTGGGCCGAAGAACATCCCTCCTAGGCTAAAGCCCCTTGATTGAGCGGCATCGTTCCGGCACGACTGAGGTTGTGCCTTTCAGAGCGCTATCTATGCGACAAGTTCCACCGCCGGTAATCGAGCAGTTCAACAGTGAGGTGCCGTTTTGTGTATGATTCGGCAAACAAACAATTGCATTCAATGGGAGCACGAAATGAAGCGTGGATCGCGAAGGGATTTTTTGAAGGTGGCCTCTGCCACTGCGGCGGCGTTCGCCGTGAGCTACAGGACGCAAGCGTGGGCGGCACAGGGAGCGGGGACAGTGAAGGTGTGGGGCACCTATCGCGATCAGAGACATGCTGAGCAGGCGGCACTCGAATGGAAGCGCGCAAGCCAGGTTTCCGCGGATGCGATTCAACTGGATACCGGCGCGACGAAGCAGGAGATCCTGGGCTTTGGCGCGGCGATTACCGAGGCGTCCGCGTATGTGCTGAGCCGGATGAGCGAGGCAGAGCGAGCGCCTGTGATGCGCGATTTGTTCGCGCCGGACGCCATGGCGTTGAATGTGTGCCGCACCTGCGTCGGTTCGAGCGACTACGCGACGAAGGCCTACAGTTACGACGAGAGCAACGAGCCCGATCCTGAGCTGAAGAAGTTTTCGATCGGTCACGACAAGGAGTTTTATCTGCCGATGCTGCGAGAGGCGCGGAAGCAGAATCCTGAGCTGTTCCTGTTTTCGTCGCCGTGGAGCCCGCCGGGCTGGATGAAACCAAACAACTCGATGATCGGCGGAGCGATGCGCAAGCTGAGCTTCGATCCGTATGCGCGCTACTTTGTGAGATTCCTCGAGGCGTATAAGGCGGAGGGTGTCGAAATCAACGCAGTGACGGTTCAGAACGAGACGGATGCCGAGCAGGAAGGGAACATGCCTGCATGCCTATGGGCGCAGGAGCAGGAGATGCAGTTCGCCGCAAAATTCCTCAGGCCGGCGATCCAGAAGGCGGGATTGAACACGAAGGTCTGGATTCTCGACCACAACTACAGCCTGTGGGGACGAGCGATTGACGAGCTCAGCGATCCTTCAGTCTACGATGCGGTAGACGGTATTGCGTGGCACGGATACGTTGGCGAGCCCACAGCGATGACGCGCGTGCACGAGGCTTTTCCTGAGAAGAATGCGTACTGGACCGAGGGCGGGCCGGACGTGAATCAGCCGGACTACCAGACGGACTACACGCGCTGGGCCGCTGAGTTCAACGGAATTCTCAATAACTGGGCACGGTCGATTACCGCGTGGAATGTTGCGCTTGATGAGAAAGGCAAGCCGGATATCGGGCCGTTCTCGTGCGGCGGCGTGATCACGGTCGACAATGCCACGCGTAAGGTGACGCGAAGCGGACAGTACTGGGCGTTTGCGCATTACTCGAAACACATCAAGCGCGGCGCACGCCTGTTTGCGACCAATGCTGTCGGAGGTACGGGAAAAGGTTCGGACATTTCGCACGCGGGCTTCCGCAATCCTGACGGAAGCCATGTTGTGGTGGTGACCAACAAGGGACCGGAGAGGCGTGTGCAGTTGCTGATGGGGGGCCAGACGCTGGATGTGGCGTTGCCGGCGGCGTCTGTGCTGACCTTGGAGTGGGCATAGAGGTTGCAGAAGACATCCCTCAGGGGCTGAAGCCCTGATCATTTTTGCGGCCTCTTCGGCACGACTCAATCACCCAGCGACGAAGACCTGTCGCAGGGGGACCCCGATGAAATCGTGCCCTTCCAAAGCCTGGAGTGTTTTCGATAGTCTGCGCGGGCGTTCAGAATCGAACACCGATTTCTGCTTTTGAACGTCATCTGTTCGCGAGCGGTCAAGCAGAGTGATTCAGGCTGCTGAGCAGATTGCACTTAGGTCTGAGATCCGCTGGCACGTAACGTGCATCACACGCCACCGCGGTATGGGTGCGCGGAGGTTTCGATGCGGATCTTGATGCAGGATCTGACGTTCGCATTTCGTCAGCTATGGAAGACGCCGGGGTTCACGATCACAATAGTGCTGACGCTGGCCCTCGGCATCGGCGCTAACTCAGCCATCTTCACGCTGGTCAACGCCATCCTGCTTCATAACCTGCCGGTAACAGATCCTAAAACCCTCATCCGCATCGGCGACAGAGACGACTGCTGCGTCAACAGCGGCTGGAGCGACAGTGGGGACTACTCGCTCTTTGCCACGGACACCTATTACCTGTTCAAGAAGAGCCTGCCCGAGTTCGAAGAACTGGCCGCGATGGAGTCCGGCTACGCGTGGCGGCCCCTGACGGTTCGCCGTGCCGGCCCCCAGACGGTGGCGAAGTCTGTCGCGGCGACATTCGTCTCCGGCAACTACTTCCGCGTCTTTGGTCTTTCGCCGGAGGCGGGCCGCCTACTTATGGACGCGGACGACCGGAAGGGCGCTCCCATTACCGCCGTGATGAGCTATGACGCGTGGCAGCAGGATTATGCAGGCGATCCGAGCGTAGTGGGAAGCGCGTTTTACATCAATACCAAGGCGGCTACCGTCGTTGGTATTGCACCAAAGGGGTTTTACGGGGACCGCATCGATACCAATCCGCCCAAGTACTTTCTTCCCATGAATTCGATGGATATGGTCAGCGGTGCCCCGTACTTCACCGATCCTGACACACAATGGGCCTATATCATCGGCCGCATTAAGCCGGGAACTTCTCTGCCGGCCCTCCAGGCGAAGACCAGCGCGTTGCTCAAGCAGCAGTTTGCGCCGCTCAAGACATTTACCGAGGAGCGCGCCAAGAAGGCTCTTCCCCGCACTCATGTCGTGCTCTCTCCCGGCGGCGGCGGAATCCAGAACATGCAGGACGGTTACAAGGATCACCTGCGGCTGCTGCAGTGGATCGCCGCGCTGGTGCTTTTGGTCGCCTGCGCCAACATCGCCAATCTCCTGCTAGTTCGCGGCATGAGTCGCCGCGCCGAGCTCTCCATCCGCTCAGCGCTTGGCGCGCAGCGCAGCCGCATCGTCCGCCAGTTGCTCACAGAGAGTGTTCTTCTCGCGGTTTTGGGCGGCGTGCTCGCGCTGGCAGTCTCCTATCTCGGAGCGCACGCGCTGCTGGCACTCGCATTTCCCGATCAGCACAACATGCCGATCAATGCAGCACCTTCGCCTCTGGTCATCGGCTTTGCCTTTGTGCTTTCGCTGGTTACAGGCATCCTATTTGGTCTCGCTCCGGCGGTGATGGCAATGCGTACACATCCAGCTGAAGCTCTGCGCACCAACGCGCGTACCACGGCCCACGGAGCATCCTTCCTGCAGCGCGCGCTCGTTGTCGTGCAGGCCGCGCTCTCCCTCGTGCTGCTCGTCGCCGCGGGGCTCTTTGCGCAGAGCCTCAACAAGGCGGAGAACGTGGACATGAAACTGGATGCAGCGAACCGCTACATCGCCCATATCAATCCGCAAGCAGCCGGCTACAAGAACACAGAGGTCGAGCCGCTCTATCAGACCATCGTCGACCGCTTCCACGCTGTTCCCGGCGTTGTCAAAGTCGGCCTCTCCACCTATACGCCGATGGAGGAGAACAATTGGGGATCCGGCGTCAAGATTCAAGGCGCGTCAAACCTGAACAAAGGCGCATCCTGGGTGAAAGGGACCCCGGAATACTTCGACTCGGTTGGAACCCATGTCGTGATGGGCCGCGGCTTCACCACACAGGACACGCTGAATGCGCCGTCCGTGGCCGTCGTCAATCAAGAATTCGTTAAGCAGTTCTTTGGAAACAGCAACCCCATTGGCCATCACTTCGGGTTTGCAGGCCCGTCCAAGGTTCCTCAGGATGGCGCGCATGAAATCGTTGGCGTGGTGGAAGACACCACCTACACCAGCGTCTACTGGAAGAACCACGCCATGTACTTTCTGCCGCTTACCCAGCGCGCCGGCCTCGTCAACGATCCCGACTCCCCCATCGACAAAGACCAGTCCTTGTACGCTGGAGCACTGGTCATCCAGACCAGTCATCCGGTCCCCGGCTTCGAAAAGATCGTCGGCGATACGCTGGCCAGCATCAATCCGAATCTGACGATCGTGAAGTTTCAGACATTCCAGCAACAAATCGACGACCGCTTCATCGAAGAGCGCCTGATTGCGAGACTCACCTCGTTGTTCGGAGCGCTGGCTCTATTGCTGGCGGCGATTGGGCTGTACGGCGTTACGGCATATACGGTGGCCCGGCGCACGCCGGAGATCGGCATCCGGATGGCTCTGGGCGCCGAGCGCATGCGAGTTATCGGGATGGTAATGCGAGGAGCGATGATGCAGGCAGTGATCGGGCTTCTCATCGGGGCACCGATCGCGGCTCTCTGCGTGCGCTATGTAAAGTCGCAGCTGTACGAGATTACAAGCGTCAACGCGGGCGTGATGGCGGGCGCGATCGGCGTGTTGGCGGTCGCGGCGTGTATTGCAGGATTGATCCCGGCGAGGCGCGCGGCAACGATCGATCCGGCCAGGGCATTGCGGGTCGAGTGAGGGTGCGTTTTCAGATCAGGGCAGCGACCGGACGCGTGCTGCGCTAGCCGCATGATTGCGGAGAGACACGGCCGGATTGCCGGCAAACTGTCATCCACGGAAGTTAGGTGTTTTGCCGGTAATTCGCCCGGAAGTGCATTGCTCTGTCCGAACTGACAGTAGACGGAACGCAATGGCCGCCTATCAAATAACCTCAGAAATGAGGATGTTTTGACATGAAGATCAGAACCGGATTGTCAATGTCCGCCATCATATTTGCCTCAACAATCGCGATCGCCCAACAAGGCGCTGATGTCTACAACGCAAAGTGCCAGGGCTGTCATGGAGCCACGGGTGTGCCAAGGCCCGAGGTGGTCAAGTACGTAGGCGTAAAGCCCGTGACCGACCCCGCAGTGAAAGGCATGAGCAGGGAAGATATGATTGCCGTCACGAGGAACGGCTTGAACAAGATGCCTGCGTTCAAGGGCAAGCTCACCGATGCCGAGATCAAAGCCTCTGTCGATTATTTCCGCTCGTTAATTAGGTAGAGTACGACGATGCTTTCGACCGCAAGGGCCCACATTTGGCCGCAGCGTAACTAGCGGTTTGCCGGTCAACCTCCGTGTTCGTCTCGAACGGTTCGGGCGAAGTGCCGGAAGGACAGGTGGTTCGCCTCACGAACCACTGAGGCAATCGGGCGAAGTTGCGGGCTTAGCCGGCTGCTGCTGCTATCCATCCCAGCTTGAAAATTGCTGTCCGCATAGTTTCATAAACGAGTGCTGCGGCAGTCTTACGTTCAATAGCAGACAGTGCGGGGCCAGCCACTAGACGGACAAGTTTGAAACGCTTGCCGGATCTGACCGCAAGGGTTTCAATAAGCCAGCCGTCCCTCATATCCAGCGAGTTGCGGCTGGCTTTTTTCTTTCATGAATCAGTTCTAGGTAGATCACAGCGATTTCGGATTGCGATCACACCCCAGCTTCCTTCTGGATGTATTGTCGGCAAACGGAACTTTGACGAATCTTCGGCGTAACTTTCGGTTTCACAACCAATCCTCGCAAGGCGCACCTACGCAGTCAGCGCGTCACGCCGTGAGTCTTCAAACGATGCCAACCCCTGAAGCTCCATCATGCAAAGTGCCACGCCAAAGAACGGCGTCAGCATTTCCAAGCGCAGGAAAGTGTACGTTGACAGGGAGACAGCTAAAAGGGAGACAAATGCTGTCTCAATGAAGCTCGCTCGACGCTCCCATATCCGCAAACAACCGAAGGCGAGAGCCGGCGCGCCCAGAAGGAAGCCATGCAACCACGAGACTGGTGAAATACATGCAGCGAGGAGAAAGAACGCGAAAAGAGCCCTTGCAGTAGACAGCGGGAGCGCAGTAGACGGGCGAACATTCCTGCAAAGCCACAATGCCGTGCACACCAAAGCCACCGAGAACGTTCTGCCGATCCACACAAAAGAAGAGATGATCGGGGTCATCGCAGTTCCCTGCCAGAGTACCTGCAGGGCGTTGACCACACCGCGATTTTCGGGATCAGTGAACGAGCGCGCCATCTGCGGCAGTAGATGGAGGAAATAGCGATCGAGAGCTTGCGGCCCGTTGACAGCGAGCAGAAATGCGAGAATGCTTGCACCCCAGAACAGAAATGAGCGCAGAGCCTTCCAATCACGCCAGGCAAGCAGCGGAATGACCACGATCAAGGGAGTCAATTTGATCGCAGCAGCCAGGGAAAACATCAGCGCGGCGGTCAATATGCGATTCTTCATGTAGAGGTAAACGCCGCAAAGCAGAAGAAAGAGCAGGATCGCCGAGGGCTGGGCGTGCTGAAAGTTATTCAGCGTTGGCCTGAACAACAGAAGACATAAGACAATCGTTGTATCCGCGGTGACAGTGTCGTAGCCGAGCAATCTGCTCAGCAAGATACCGGAAGCGAAGACCGCGGCCATGTTCAGAATTCCCCAAATGTCGAGCGCGGTTCTTGGCTGCACGAACGCCAGTGGGGCCAGAAGATCTGCGAGCATGGGCGGATAATCGTACATCGGCACCGGAGACATTCCAAGCGCTTCAGCCGTTTGCGCAAAGACGGAGCCTGGGGCAGCGTAGTCCTCGACGGGATCTACGTTCCTCTTGTCTGTTTCCTCATATAGAGAGACGCTTTGGTGACTCCTGACTACAACCGCGGCTGTGTAGTACGCCCAAAAATCGCCCCCTCCTCCGTCCAGGAAAGTAGTTTTGATTTGCTGCAGTTCGGGATAATCGCCGCGAAGCGCGATCAGCGCCAGGACTGCTAACAGCGTACAAATTCCAAGGCGGGCAAATGCCGGTCTTAGTCGAATGGTGGAAGTCATCGATTGATCCGTAGCGGCAATTCGTTTCGATCTGGCGTTGGATTGAAAGGCGATGTCTCTGATCCTCAGCTTAATCGCGTGCGGCACCTAACTCCTGGATTGTCTGCTACGGGGGACCAATTACGAACGAATCGAGACGATATTATGAATGGAAAGCACTTGTTTTCTGGCATCTGCCTCTGATGCGCGCTCGCCGACCAACGAAATTCCCCGGTGCAGAATCCAACCGTGTGGCTCCCCATGAGAACCAAACGGAGGACATTCCATATGCGAAATAGATTGTTTACTCTGGCGCTCGGCGGCGTATTTGCACTCGGGACAACCGCCGCTCTCGCGCAGGACGCTACGCCGACTCAGACCAGTCCGGTTCAGGAGCAGGGCAAGAGCAAGAAGAACATGGATCCTGACCAGCAGTTGCAGCGCCTGACGAATAAGCTCAACCTCTCCGCCGATCAGCAGAACCAGATCAAGCCCATCCTCGAGGAAAGGCAACAGAAGATGCAGGCTCTATCTCTGAATCAGTCGCTCACGCAGGACGATCGCCGCAGCCAGGCCAAGTCCATCAAAAGCGACTCCAACAGCAGGATCGAAGCCGTGCTGAATAACGACCAGAAGCAGAAATTCGAAGCCATGCAAGAGAAAAAGCGTGAGAAAAACAGCGGAACGCCGCAACCGCCACAACAGTAACGAGTTCGCTCCTAAAGCACAAAAGGGGCCTGCGAAAGGCCCCTCTTGGTGCACGTTCTCTCAAATTTGAAACATGGCAATACAGATCGAATTGCTGCACTAGGGCTTCTAGCCTTTGGCGATGAGAGGACGGTGTTATTGCGAGAGGGGGAATGCTGACATTGGGGCTCCGAAGCGGCGGCGGCAAGTGGTGAACATGCTTGCGACTACTTCTCGAAACGCCGCAAATGTGCCGGTTCACAGACGTGAGCAGCCTCGCAATGCTCCAGATCAGACTCCCAGGTAGACGTTCCTACCGTCTCATAGCACCGTGGACAGATTGAATCGATGGTGCCGTTGGGGTTCGTGCGATGCGGAAAATGTCGGGTTACTGTGTCACTATTGGGTATTTCAACACCATTGGGCATTTCAATACTCTATTTGAGAAATGTTTCAAATTCGTGAATCTCGTCAACGATAAAACGTTTAACTACTGGTTAAGTGCTGACATGCCAATGAGATAAAACGTTTAACTACTTGGTGTTTGCTGATCTTCCAAGGCCGAGCTGGAACCGGGAGACTCTTCGCCGCTGGCCAGTCACTCGCCAGGACATCTGAAAACGGAAATCTACTGCGAGCGGTTGCACGGCAAGAGTGCCGTTCTGTACCTGTTGTAGGCAAAACGGAAGTTAGGCGGATTCGCTCTGAACCGGAAAGATACGGCTAATGCATGTGAGCGACAAGGCTCTCAAAACATCCGGGAATCTGGGTGTCCCATTCATCCCAATCGTGGCCACCCGGCTTGGAGTGGAATTCGTAGGCGTAGTTGCGCTGCTTTAGAAGTTCGACGAACAGCAGAATTGGAGGAAGTAGAGGCTCTTGCGTACCTGCGGTGATGTAGAGGTACGGTGTTCTTGCTGGCTCAGCCGTTTTGACCAGGATGTAGGGATCGCTGTGAATGCGCGTTGCGCTTCCGTCCGGGCCGAAGATCATGCGGAACCGCGTACTTTGCGACCATCGTCTCAGAGTGAAGTGGCGACTGGGCACATCAATGGCGGGACTGATTGCGCCTGCAAAGGCGAAGAGATCGGGACGAGTGAGGGCCAATTTGACAGCCGCGAAGCCGCCCATCGAAACACCCACGATGGCGCGATTCTTACGACCGGGCAGGACAGGAAAACGAGATTCGGCGTCGGCAAGCACGTCGTGGACGAAATAGTCTTCGTACTTGTCTTTGGCGCTGAGAGCAGCATCCATGTAATACGAACAGGCGCCGTCCACCATGACGAGGATGTGTCCTTTTGCAGCATACGCGCCAACATCCGAATAGTTCGACCAATCCCTGAAACTGGTACCACAGCCGTGCAGCAGGTAAACGACCGGCAATCTCGTGCCTGCTGCGATTTCCTTTGGGATATAGACCCGGTACAGCATGTTGTGGCTAAGAGCCGGTGAGTAGAAGCTCACATCCTTGCTTGTGACTCCGGGGAAGCTGCGCGGATGATCCGTCACCGCCAGCTGCACCCGATGACAACCCGCAAGCACGGCAAACGCGACAAGGATAGCGCAGGAATGGCTGAAAACCGCTCTCATCGGAAGATCGATTATACGCACTAAATGGTAACCAAAATTCGCGCCGAATCTTCGCCGTAACTTCCGGCTTTCCGGTCATCCGTGACTTTTGCGCAATCAGCCCTTTACAAGCCGATTTCAATGGATCAGATCTCGCCATGCTTGGCGTGGAATTGGATCGGGATGGCCCAGCGCACTACTCGGTGTCTACTGCTAATGAACGTTCACGATGAACGTTGTTATCTGCTGCAGGCGTCTGTCGAGGTCTGCCTTCTCCTGCTTCGAATACTTCTTCTGCAAGTCCATCTCCGCCTGACCTTGCTGTTTCCGGCCCGTGCGCCAATACGCCAGGGCGAGCCGGTAATGAGCCTGCGCAAGATCCGGCTTCAAAGCGATCGCGGCTTCGAGATTGTGGATACTCCCTGCCCAGTCATCCTGATTCTGTTTGAGTAACCCCATCTGGTATTGTGCGTCCGGCAACCCGGGTGCGGCAGCGAGGGCGTTTTCCAGCAGTCTACGAGCGGTTTCGGTCCGGTCATCGCTTCCGTCTTCTGTTAGCAGCAATGAAGCGGCGTACGTCGAAGCCCGGGCATCCCGAGGATGTGTTTCGGCATAGTCCACAAGCGCTGTGCAGCCCTGCTTCGATGACTGCGAAACCGCTGTGCAAGCCATGCCGAGCAATTCTGCGTAGAGCGCGCTGTTCGGGTCATTGCTGAGCAGATCAGCAAAAACCGGAACGGCATTCGTATACCTGGAGTCACCGAAGTACGCTGCTCCGAGCCCGAGCTTCATGCGAGTGCTTCCCGGGAACTTGAGATCCGCGGCCTCAAATTCGTGGATTGCTGCTTCAAAGGTCCAGTGTCGCAGAAACTCCACGCCAAGAGCCCATGCATTTGCCTCGCTTGGCTCAAGTTCAACGGCACGGGCGTAATGCTCCGCCGCCTGCTGATATGAGCCAAGCTTCTCTTCCGCATCGCCGAGCAGCGACTGCGCTGCCGCCGAGTGGTCACGGCCAGACATGCTATTCAACTCTTCCATTGCTCGGGATGCCTGGCCTGCTTCAATCAATGCCCGCGCGCGGTCAAGCACCAAGTCGGAGTCGTCGGGCGCTGCCTCCATGGCTGCGCCAAAAGCGTTCGCCGCCTGCCAAGGCTGATGTTCCTCCATGAGCAGACGGCCCAGGCTCTGCTGAGTGGCCGCGTTTTTCGGATTGATCTGCGCGGCGGTCTGGAACTCCGACAGCGCCTCTTTATTTCGTCCCAACCGGAAGTATGCTGCGCCGAGGTTGGCGTGCGCCGCATCGGAGCCGGGCTGTTCGAGAGTCGCTGCCTTTAGCAATGGCAGTGCTTTGTCGAATTCTTCCTGCTTCACATAGATGAGGCCCAGCGATTCATCCACAGCGAAGATCCCCGGGTGTCCGGATCGCAGTTGTGCGAGGAGCGATTCAGCCTTCTGCAGGTCTCCCCGATCTTCAGCTGCCATCGCAGCCTGAAAGGTTTGTTCCATCGAAGAATTCGAGGGGGCCGACGTTTGAGACCGCACCGATGTGACTGGTGCGAGCGCCGAGACAAGGAACAGCCAACCGAGCATGCGGGAAGACTTGCGGATTGAAGCGAAGTCTGCCACCCTCACATCGATAACGCGTGTTTCTTGAGGCTTCTGCATCCGAGAAATCCAAGTTTACTCTGTGAGGCTATTTGAAGACCTCTGCAGAAAAATGAGGAGATCCGATTTTCGGATCTCCTCTATGAGTAGGAGGGTCAGTCCGTGTGCAAACTATCTTGAGTGTTCTTTAAAACGCGTACCTCAGCGAAAGCTGCATGAAGCGCGAATTGGGTTGATAGACGCCTATGGAGCGCAGGCCCGTGATCTGGCCAGGATTCGAACCAGCGATGCCCGTGTTGCTCGGATTGGCCAGAGCCGGGGTGTTGAAGAGGTTGAAGATGTCCGCGCGGAAGTCCAGGTTCTGCTCACGGAAAGTTTTAAAGCTCTTGAAGATGGACATGTTGACGCGCTCGTAGCCAGGCCCCGGAATCTGATTGCGGCGACCGCCCGCGTACTTGAGAGCAGTTGCCGTGTCGGTGATGTAGGTGCCGGGCGCGATGTAGTGAGCGCTGCTCGAGTCTGCGGCCCACGGGTTGGTGAATGCGCAGGGGTTGTACCATTGCTTTGCAGTTTTCACCGAGGTAGCGCAGGTCTGGTTGGCAACCGTCGCGGTACCGCCGGTCGAGAACGGACTGCCGGTCTTGACCGCGCGCGTGCCGGTGCCGGAGGCGCCACTGAGACCCGTCGGGTAAACGGTGAAGAAGTTCCCGCTTTGCGCCGTGAAGGTCGCATTCGCCGACCAGCCGCCGAGGATCTCGTCAAGGATCACGCTGTCGTGCATATATGCGCGGCCCTTACCGAATGGCAGCTCGTAGAGCCCGTTGAAGGTAAAGCGCTGACGCGTATCGAACGGCGATTGCGCGTAGTCGTTCTTAATCGGGATCAGGTTGTAGTTCTGTTGGCCGTTGTCGCCCGTGGAACCAAGCGGCGTGTTGGCGTCGTCCAGCGCGTGCGACCACGTATAGGTAGCTAGCAGGTTGTATCCGTGGGCCATGCGCTTTTCCAGCTTCGCCTGGAGGGAGTTGTAGTCACTCATCGCGGTCTGCACGACATTCGCTGTGCCACCGGAATGCACGAACGGGCGCATCGAATTCGAGCTGACACCGCCGTTGGCAAGTGCTAGCGGCGAGTTGGCGTCGACATTGATAGGCAGATGGCGCGAGGTGTTCCCCACATAGGAGACCGTCGCCACCATGTCGTTGCTCATGCTCCGCTCGACCGACAGATTGTAGTCTTCGGTGTAAGCGGTCTTGGGAGCAGCCTCCGCACCGCGCATCGTCAGGCCGGTCGTGTTCGAGGCAAACCCCTTGGCAAGAATCGCACTGAAGCCGTTGCCGATGGTGATGCCATCCGTTGGACAGTGATTAGCCGTGCAGCTTCCGGTGGAGTAGATGTTGCCAGTGACCTGGAACGGGTAGTTTTCGCCAAGGTTCGGCCAGTATCCGAGGCTCTCCAGGCCGCCGTAGAAGATGCCGAAGCCCGCCCGAACTGCCATTTTGGCATCTGGACTATAGGCAATGCCGATCCGTGGAGCAAAGTTTGTGTGCTGCGCCTTGAGCAGGTGAGGATCGGAGACCGAGACCGGGGTAATATTATCTTCCGCCAGCACCGTCGCGTAGTTCGGGCTGTAGCTACCACTGTTCATGATGCTCAGAGCGTAGGCGTACGTTTCTTTCGGAATCAGATACTGGGCTGAGCCGCTCGCCGTGCCCGTGTTCGTGTTGAACTTGAGGGAACTTGGGTCCGGAACGAATGCCGCCTGATAGCCGCCCACATCCTGGTAGGGCTGGAAGAATTCCCAGCGCAGGCCAAGATTGAGGGTTAATTTTTGGTTCACGCGCCAGTCGTCCTGGAAGTAGGCTGCATTATCGGCGCGCTGATCACCATTGGTCACTTCGTTGGAGAGACCGGCGTTGTTCTGCAGATCCAGCAAGAAGTCGGCCAGCCCGAGACCGGTGTTCGGCACAGGGCTTCCGTCCGGATTCAGATTTTGGGTGTAGTTGCCGTTGTAGCTGTAATTGCCGCGCGGGTTCTGAGGCTGCAGGGTCGAGAAACGAATGTTCTCAAACACCACTCCAGCCTTTAGCGCATGGTTGCCGGCGATCTTGGTGACGTTGTCGATGATTTGGAAGACGTTCTCATGCTCATCGGTGGTCGACCAGCCGGGACTGCCGAAATTGGAGACTGCATTCGACTGGTTGTTCGCGTTCAAATTTACTTGCGGCAGTCCACCGATTAGCGGACCAGTGTTCGGGATGCCGCCAAAGCCCACCGAGGAGGCGAAGTTGGGGTTGTTGGCGTTCGGGTGCTGAAAACCAGTGTGGAGGTAGTTGAAGCCAAAACGGGCTTCGTTAGTCAGGGATTGACTGAAGACGTGAGTCTCCGACCACATGAAGTTGGCGCCGTAAATCTTCTGCTTTCCATCGTCGCCAAAGCCCCCTCCATCGAGGATGCTTCCCAACGGAGGCGTCTTGTAGCCAACCTGGTTCCAGTAGCTGTACCGCGAGTAGGTCGTATCCTTGCTGCCGACATTCCAATCGGCGCGCACATCCCACTGGAAGGTATTGTCCACGATCGGGCGGTTCGGGATGTAGTTGTTGTAAATCTTGCTTCCGTTGGCGTTTGGCTGCGGATAGTCACTCAACATCTTCAGTGCGGTCTGGTTCACCACCATCCCCGGAATCTGGGCGGTGCAGCTCGAACTGGTGACGAGGCAGTTGTTCGGAATTGCCTGCGGTGGCGCGCTCGGGGTCTGGTAGTAGAGTTGCGTTGAAGAATTGCCGGACAGGTTGGGGTTCAACAGTTCGGAGAGATCGCCAAGGCGCATCTTGGCGCTGGGCACCGAGAGAGTGTTCTGCTCGTGGAAAGCGATACGGTTGGCTTGCGCATCACCGAAAAGAAACAGCTTGTTCTTGATTACGGGTCCGCCCAGGGTAGCTCCAAACTGGTTCTCATGATAGGCGGGAACGGGCGCATAGCCGTTCGGATTCCAGTCGTGCACGTCGAAGGCGGTGTTGCGCAGGTACTCCCAGGCGCTGCCATGGAGATTGTTTGTTCCGGATTTGATGCTTGCGTTGACGACTGCACCGGCGGAGTGTCCGAACTCGGCAGAGTAATCGCCGGTCTGCACCTTGAACTCCGCGAGCGCATCGGGAGGAGGCTGCGCAACGAAGCTTGCTCCGTTATAGAAGTCGACGACGTTGGCGTTGTTGTCTACACCGTCAAGGATAAAGTTGTTCTCTTCGGCGCGCTGGCCGTTGGCTTCAAAGTCGCCCTTGCCCCCGCCTCGGGAACCGTCCGCCACGGCGGTGCCGGCGGACAATTGCGCGATATAGACCCAGTTGCGGCCGGCGAGCGGCACGTTGTTGATGGTCTCAGTATCCATGGTCTGGCCCACCGAACTTTCCTGCGTTTGCATGAGAGGCGCTTCGGTGGTGACAGTTACGGTTTCTGAAGTAGAACCGGGCTTGAGCGTGATGACGATGTTCAGGCGCTGCTGGATGCTTAGGTGGAGGTTGGCCTGAGTGGTGGTTTCAAATCCCTGGGCTGATCCTGTGACCGAGTACCTGCCGATTTTGATAGGCGAAAATACATATACACCGCCGCCATCAGCCCTCGCCTTCAGCACCTGCCCCGTGTCTAGGTTGGTAAGGGTTACATTGGCATTGCCAATTACGGCCCCGGTGGGATCCTGAACGACCCCGGTGATGGTTCCTTGGTCTGCCTGCCCAAATGCATTTGGGTTGCACACTATCGCGAGCACCGCAAGGAGCGCGATTGACCACGGGCGTTTCAACATCATGAGTTGCCTCCAGAAGCTTGGCTTCTACCGCGTTCAGTCCTTCAAAATGCATCAGCTCCGCGAGACGAAATGGGGCCTTGGGGGAACTGCTCGTCCCTAATGTATACGATTACATTGCTGCTGACCTTGGACTCAGAGAGGCAAACTACACTTGCGTTTGCACCGTTGTCAAGCTATATTTCTCAGTCAGATAATGGCCTCAGAGTGAATCGATTTAGTGAACACGGTTACATTCACGTCTTGTGCGGCTGTCTTTGAGGACCCGTTCTTCGCGCCGGACCAGCGTCTCTTCATGATGGAGCGCTTACTGCTCTAACCGGAGGAGGTGTGTGCTCCTTCCGACGCTTCGCCGTCAAAGTAACATAAGGGGAAATCATGTCCGTAAGCATGCGGGAGATCGCGAAGATTGCAAATGTGTCGAGTGCGACCGTCTCGCGCGTGATCAACTGCTCCAATCTGGTCACTCCAGAGACAACTGAAAGAGTCCGTAAGATCATTCAGGATCTGAACTTCGTTCCCAATAACAGCGCCATCCACCTCAAGAACGGCAAAAGCCAGATCTACGGAATCATCATTCCGGACCTGACGAACCCATTCTTTACAGAGACCATCAAGATCTTCGAGGAATTGCTTGTCGAAAACGACAAGGAACTGCTGGTCGCCAACACGGATTTTCACTCCACGCGAACCCAGAAGTCCGTTCGACGGATGCTTTTGCGGCGTGTCGATGGCGTCGCTTTACTGACCTCGGAATTCGAAGCAGCGCCTCTTGAATCTCTAGTGCAGAACAGGATCCCCGTGGTCACAACCGATCACTACAGAACCGGGTCTGGCATGAGCGACATCGTCGTCGATTTTGCCGAGGGCATGGCCCAGATTGTTAGCCATCTGAAGAGCCTCGACCATCACAACCTCGGATTCATCGGAGGAACCGAAGGACTGGTCACGTCCCGCGTTCGGCGAGAGTCGTTTCTCGATGCGGTGGTCAAGCAGGGGCTCTCCTCGCGTGAGGGCTGGATCGTCGAAGGCGACTTCAAGATCGAAGGTGGCTCCGCAGCCATGGCAAAGATCCTCTCGCAGCCGGAATTGCCCACCGCGATCGTTACAGCCAACGACCTGACCGCGATAGGAGCATTGCGTACGGCCCATGCGAGAGGACTGCGGATTCCTCAGGACATTTCGATCACCGGCTGCGACGACATTGCGATGGCGGATATCGTCTATCCCCCGCTCACGACGCTGGAGATATCACGCAAGGAGTATGCACGGCTGCTCTTTGAAGCTCTGCGCGTCGGCACCGAAGATGTGATGCGGGCAGGCAAGCAGTACACGTTGCCGACCCGTCTTGTTGTCCGCCAGTCCACCGGACCCGCGCCCAGCACCGAGAAGCCCCGTCAACGACGCAGCCGCTAGCGAAACCATACATTCAACAGCAGACAAGCCCCGCAAACGACGGCTGCCCAGGCCACCGTCGCCGCCGACCAGGTGAGGGGAAGCTTAGCCTCAGGTTCGGCGAGCCCGTTTGCAACAGTACTCTTTCGAGACCCGCCAAAAATCAGCGCCGTCGCCGTTGTCACGCCAAAGCTGATGATGGCGGCGTAGAAATTTGTGTTCATGCGGCTCCCATAGTGCACTACCCGCGCGGACACGAGCGCCTGATGTAATCCTGCCGAGGCCACTCCGACGGTGAGCCCTGCCAGTCCTCCACTGGCGCTGCGCCTGGGCGCCAGCACAGCCAACGCCACCAGCGCAAATATCGGCGCATTGAAGGTGGACAGAATCATTTGGATGTACTCCATCAGGCTCTGATAGCTCAGGGCCGAGTAGGCAGCGCCCACTGACAGCAATATCGCCACAACATTTGCGATTCGTCCCATCCAGAAGTAGTGCGTGTCCGACATGCGCGGGCAAATCCACTCCTGATAAATGCCCTGCACAAACGCCGAACTGAACCCCGAGACATTGTTGGCGAATGTTGAAACCAGGCTGGCCGCCAATCCCATGATCCCGATTGCCACCCACGAATGTTTGAAGTAATGCAACATCAGATCGGGAAGGGTCATGTTCCAGTTCCCCCGAAGGTGATCTCCCACGATCAGCGGCGCCACGATACCGGGAAACGCGACGACAATCGCAAACGCAATCTTGGCGGTCGCTACAGAGAGCGGCACAAATGCGACCTTGTCTCGCCGCTTCACCGCGAGAGCCCGCTGCATTTGAACGAAATCGGTGCTCCAGAAACCGAAGCTCAAAATGACTCCGAGCCCGACCGTAACCCCGACCAGGTCCATTGTCGCTTGCGGAGCGAAGAGCGGCAGGTTCTTCCATGCGTGGAGATGATCCGGCGGGATGTGGACGATCAGCGATCGCAACCCACCGAAATCGCGCAGCACGAGAAAGAATAGGGGCACAATCGCAAGCAACACGACTGCGAAGTGAAGAAGCTGGTTGTAGATCGTGGCGCGCAAGCCGCCCATCCACGTGTAGAACAGAACCACACTGGCGGTAACGATGACGCCCATGGCGAAGTTCCACCCAAGGAACGCGGTTATGATCTGCGCCACTGCGCAAAGACAGACCCCGGCCAGCATCAGCATCATTGCAGCCATGAACAGCGCGACAACGGCCTTCGTGCGCTCACCATAGTAGTGAGCAATGAAACTAAGAACCGTTGGGTATCGTGCGCGAGCGTACGCGGGCAGAAACCAGAACGCGACTACCACCAATGCAGGAATCGCACCAATCCAATAAAAATGGCAGGCCAGCATGCCATATTGCGCCCCCAGAGCCATCATGGCAATCACATCCAGCGATCCACAGTTGGCCGCTATGCTCGCTGCGATGCAGATCCACAGCGGCAGCGACCCGGTCGCGTTTAGAAACTGATTCGAGCTTTCATTTCTGCGGCTCGCCAGCGAGCCGAGGGCAAGGAGAGCTGCGAAGTAACCGCCACCCAGGATGTAATCGAATCCACTCCAGTCCATCACCGCTCACACGCCGTCGGGCCGCAAGCAATTGCGATCGCGCCTATGCAGCAGCGCAAAGAAAGCGGGAATCCGAATGGTCAGCCTGATTGTACGTGAAGACGACACTAGAACCGCTGCATCTTTACTCGCACCACGGTCGGTTTGCCGTGAAAGCAAAGACCCCGGTCGCTCTCATCTCCATTCCACAGTCGCAGGGGCTTCCACCCGCCGTTTTGGTACGTGCCCTGTTCCGCCGTCAGGATCTGACTTCGAATCCATGGTTCTTTGCCGGGCAAATGAAACACCACGCTCGAATCCACTCCCGTTACCAAAAACTCATCTGGTCCGATCTGTGCTATAAGCGCGGCTCCATGCGCATCCTTGGTCCCCGGTGCGCGACGGCCATCTTGCTGCGGAAAGCCGAAAGCCACAGTGGCCTGCCATCCACCGAAATCCAGTTCCTTCGTAACCTGGCCCGGTTCCTCAACCGCCGTCCTCAGTTTGCCGTCGAACTCTGACTGCGCGATCTCGCGGTTCATCGGTCCGATCAAGGCGAAATTTGTCGCGTGCGCGGTCCACGGATCGTCGCCCAGGATGTTCCATCCGCTCTGATCGATGCCAAACGGCGAAAAGCCAATTGCGCCTTCTCCAAGGGCGTAGTAGAAGAATTTGCCGAAACTGTCGCTTCGCCCTGTCTCCGGAATCCAGAGAGGATTGTCGGGACGATCGTAAGCCTTCATCGTCTCCCGATAGAACTGCGAATCGTCGGCGTAGATGTCCGGTCCAACCATATCAATCGACGGAGCGAGTTTGCGCCACAGCCCTACCAGTTTCTGCACAGCGCCGCCGCTCGGATAGCCAATCCCCGGCTCGTCAATCTGCCGCTGCGGCAGTTGAGCCGGGGGATAGTCGAGCCACACGTTGATGTAATAGGGGATGTCGAATTCGCGTTTGCCGGAGGCCGCAATCTCGTTGATGTATCTAGCCTGGTGGTAAGCCTGGAAGATCTCATCGGCCTCGTTACCGAACACCTGGCTCCACGTGCCCGCCCGCTTCCCGGTCGCTGTCAGCAGATCTGCAGGCACCTGCCCAGCAAACTCCCGGTTTGCTTCCGCCGAATAATCGCGCACGCTCCCGATATTGCCTGACTCGTTTTCCACCTGGATCAGCAGCACCGTATGCTGTTCGCCATCGGTCTGGCTCAGGTGGTGCATGAGTGTCGTGAATGCGGTCTTATCCGCTTCGAGCGTATTTCGCGAAAGCGGTGACAAGACGTCGATTGGTTCGCCATTGTGGCCGACGATCCGGGGGTACTTCGCCGCGTCCGTCTTGACCCAGGTCGGCGCGTAGTGCATGTTGCCGTTCTTCCATGTGCCGAACCACAACAACACAACATGCAGATTGTGCGCGCGGGCTCCCTCGATGATCGCGTCGACGTTGTTGAAATCAAATTTGCCCTCCTGGGGCTCAAACTGCTCCCAGTAGACCGGCGCTTCAATAGTGTTGGCGTGCAGGGCGGCCACTGATTCCCATACCTGGGACAGCTCACTGGGCCACGCGCTGGAATTGTGGATTTGTCCGCCCAGAATCAAATAGGGCTTGCCGTCGACCAGCAGGGCGAATCGGCCATCCTTCTGAACGAGGCGCGGAGCCTCAGCACCCAGGGTCGGAGACATCCCCGCGCAAACAAGGAATATCAGCACGGCCACACTACGAAAAACTACAGAGGAAAGCACACGAGAGAAATACATGTTGGATCACCTTCGACGCAATGTAATCGTGTACATTAACAAATTTCAAGGAGAATCTTTGACCGCTCGTTCAGTTTTGTTTGCGGATCGACACGAACAGGAGCCGGACCAGGCACCTTTCACAGGCTGCAACGCTCTGTTTATCTGGTTCTTAACAACTCGAAATTGTGTTTTCAGATTCGGAGAAGCTGACCCACGTCGATTCCCCCCGGAGCCTCCGTTCCGCGAGGGCAATCCGGTCCGATGGCTATGGCCTGCCGATGCGCCTGGGACCATGCAATGAACCGGGCATTGTCCGACCCTGCCAATCGGTTCAGATTGATCCATGTGCTGTAAGCGCCAAAGTCTGCATCCACAAGGGAACCGGCCGGATCGAACACGCCTTCTGCGGAGGTCGCCGAGAACATCTCATTCAGCGTCCGCTGCTTTTGTCTCGGGCCGTATCGCGCCACCACGCTGACGGGTTCGGCCCTGCGCAGAAGCTCTCGGGTGGCCCATTGGACAAACGTGGTGCTAAAAACTTGCGTTCCGGAGCCTTCTCCATAGACACTCACGATGAATCGGTCCACCAGCAGATCCCCGGTCATGGAGATTTGCTTTTGCGGGCTCCAGGTCGCCATCGCAGAGCGCAACATCTCGGGCCCGCCCCTTCCGCTCCCGACAACGCTTTCGACCTTCTCGAGCACCTTCGCGCGCAAAGCCGCCGACTCTTCCCAACTGAACCGGTGGATACCCTTGTTCGTTGTGTTCTCGGGTCTTCCACCATCCACGTACCAGTGTCCATAGGGAACATTTGCGCTCGAAGCACGTTTCGAGAGTTCTCCGACGATTTCTGTCATGCCGCCGGCTCCGTCAACGCTCGGGAAAAAGACTCCGTGAGGCCGCAGCTTGCGGAATAGCGGGTAATCGTCCTTCCGCAATTCGGGTCCGAGCACAACTACCACCCAGCGCGGCACCTCCGGCTGCTGTGGAGAAGTTGCTCGGTCCACCTCTCTCGCGAAGCTCGTGGCGACCGAGCGAAAGGTATCGTACTGCTTCGAAGCCCATAGGTGAGCGCTGAGGTCTTCCTCAAATTTATGCGGAAAGCGCACCCAGTCCTCGCCCGCCAACTCGGACGACAACGATAGGTCCGCGAAACCCTTCGTGAGCCTGTTCCGCTCTGCCTCTGGAATCTTCTCGAGAAAAGCTAAGCGCGACTCAATTGCCGTCCTCTCTCGCGGAAACCTCAGGTCAAAGTCGATCACCTCGCGCAGCAATACGGCGCATAATACCAGAGGCAGTTCGCGCAACAGCTCAAGATGCTCGCTCGCCACACGTCTGGCCATCGGTTCGTACGCTTGAAAGCTCTCTCTGGAAAGTGCACGTGGCTGCATCACGCCACCTCGGAGAGAACACGGCCTTCTGCCAGTGCAGTCGAGATGCCGAGGATCTTGCCGATCGTCGGCACAAGGTCGATGGACTCAACCGCACGCTGCACAAACACGCCCTCGCGAACACCTGGTCCAAGCACCATCATCCACGTCGTTCGAGAGGCAGCGTCGCCGGTGCGATGATGCTGGAAGCTGTTGCCTCCTGGATCCGTATCCGAGTCGCGCCCGAAATCCGGCAGGACAAACATTGTAGTCTTCCCCGAGTATTCGGGGTTCGCCTGAATGTTTTTCCAGATATCGACACACAACCGGTCGGTGCGCTGAATTCCATCGATATACAGCGAAAACGCACCGGAGTGCGCCACATCGATGTCGTGAAGCGTAATCCACAGCAGGCTCGGAGCAACCTGCAACATAAGTTGGTGTGCAACGTAGACCGAGAGTTCATCGGCGCTGTCCATGCTTAGAGCATGCTGCACAAATTCGTCCCGCGAGAAGCGGAGTATGTTCTCGATCTGGCGCAGCTCCGTTTCTCCCGTCGCCCCCCCTGAGATATGTGGTTCCTCGTACGTGTCGCGCAACAGCCGATCGATGCTGCCAGCGCCATGTCCCGGAGATGCCGCCTGCAGGAGCTGCTTCGGCAGAAGCACACTGGCGCCAAATTCCGGCCCATACTTCCGTGCCGTGCTCCCACCCATATTCCGGAATCCATTGCTGGGTGAGATCAGCCACGCATCATGCGCTGGCCTCCGCAGATCGCGTCGGAAATATTCAAATAGCGTCGGGTGCGGCGGCGCTACACCAGAGAAATTGTTGAAGGTCTCATAAACCCCTGTCGCGAGGCTGGTCGTTGCTACGTAGTGACCGAGTATCCCACGATTCACAACTTGTCCGAAGAACGTACTCTGCGGCAAAAGGGTCTTCAGCAACCACGGGATATTCTCGTGCCCATCGGGTCCGAAGGTTTCCTCATCCCGCGCGCCCCCGCCGAAGGTCACCACCACGACCTTCTTTCCACCGATGCTTCCAGCCGCGCGCATCGGCAAAGATGGCAGCAGAACCGAGTTCACCGTGCATGCCGAGGCCAGCCGCAGAAATTCGCGGCGTTTCCAGACCAGTGGCCCGGGACTTGAACATCTCGAGGGAAAGACCATTTTGTGCCGACCTCGAGCAAGTCTAACACCGCCTTTTGGGGAGGCGTGGGCCGCAGCAGTCTTCGTGGCAAGAGGCTCTGACGGCGCCCTCGCTGTCGGAAACTTCGTCAATCGCTCAACTGCTTCAATGCAGGCGTTTTTGTGGGGTCTTCGATTATGGGCGATGCCGCAACGCGATCGCGATGGGCATGGTTGTAAGCCGGTTTTAATTCCTTATCTCTGAAGTGCCATGTTGACGTGGTCTAGGTAGAGGCGCCACACAGCCGCAAGATAGCTCCAGCCCGCGGGCGAGGCCTGTACGACGGCCCTTTTTTCATAACGAATCTCGCCTCATCTCGGTTCGCCTGCGCCACCCGGATCGAAGGACCGCAGGACTTGATCGACCTGTCCAAGCCAAATTGCGTGTCCCTAAGCTCAATAGATCTCGTTGGCAGTCTGGCTGGAATGCAGCTTGCCGGCTTCGACGGAGATCTTGTAGGTGATGGCGTCGCCGGCCCAGGACTTGATGTAGAAGTCCGAGCCGGGCGCAACCTTCTGCACGGTGAATGGGCCGTAGGCCAGCGGCTTGCCTTTCTGTGGCGCGCCTTTCGCCGAATCTGCATCGATGAAGAAAGCGTGGCCGTAGCCAACGACGTGGGCTCGTCCCTCGGGCTCAAGCAGCACGGCCGCGCGCTCTTCCACGCCGATTCCTTTCACTTGCGTTGAGTCGCCCGGAAGCGGTTTTCCATCCGGCTGGTTCAGTCGTGCCAGAAACACGAGCAGGCGTCCCATGCGATCGCGGCGGGCGAAATGGGTGTCGGTGATGATGCCCTTCAGGATTGGAATGTCGATGAATCCGCGTGTGAGATTGATGCGCGGACCGTAGGGGTCGGACATTGCTGTTTTTCCGTCGAGGTTCGGATCATCGGGCTTGTCGCCCTGCGCGGTATAGACGTGCTCACCCAGCACAGCGAGGCCCGCGCTGGTGCCGCCGATCGGGACGCCGCGATGAATCGCCTCGTTCAGCGCGGTCTGCATGGGCGTGTTCATCCAGAAGTTGATGTAGTTGGCCTGGTCGCCGCCGGCGATGAAGATTGCGGTGGCGTGGCTGATGGCGGCAGAGACGAACGGGTCAGCTGCCGCTTCCCGATTTGGAACGATGAGAGTCGCAACGGAGTTGAGGTGGCAGAGACCGCGCAGATAAGAGTTGTAGGCGTCATCGCCGGTGGCGCGCAGCACCAGGAAGTCTCCGCCGCCGGAACGATCGCAGAGGAATAAAAACGCCTCGTCGAGATCGGTGCCTCCGCCCATGAGCGCGAATCCTGGACGGGGTTGCGCGCTCACGTCGGCGGGTTCTCCCACGCGGACGTACTGATAGGCGGGCGACGGCTGCGCGAACGAAAACGCAGTCGGCAGGAGAAGTGCAGCAAGGCCCAGGAGTCTCAGACGATTCATTTTCGATTAGCTTATTCTACGTCGGACCGCAAGCCCGTTACGGCGCGGATTCCCCTTGGTGCCGTTGGAAAAAAAAGCACTCTTGCGGAAGCTATAGTTGAGCCTGGCGAGTCTCCCGACGTAGGCGTGGCACAGCGCGAAAACAAAACCCGGTCCAGTGCTTGGGAAGACGACGCCCCCGCGGAGCCGCGCTTCCGGCGTGCGCAGCCCAGTGCGTCTCTTTCAGGCCGCGGATTGCCCGGCATGCCGGTCGACATGGACGAGGATGAAGATGCTGCTCGGGGCCGCAGCAAGCCGCGCAGATTTGGCGATGAGCCGGTCAGGCCCTGGTGGCGACCGCGCACGACCTTCGGCCGTGTTTTACTCGCGAGCGGTGTGGTTGCCGTCTTTTCCGCGTTTGGCGTCTCGGCGTATGCGCTGAAGAGCTTTCTCGAGCACGATTCGCGCTTTCGCATTGCCGGAACGAGTAACATTCAGGCGACCGGGCTGGCACAGGTGAGCAGAGCTGACTTGCTGCCGGTGTTTGGAGAAGATGTCGGGCGCAATATCTTCTTCGTTCCACTCAGCGAGCGCCGTAAGCAGCTGGAGCAGATCCCATGGGTCGAGCACGCCACAGTAATGCGGCTGCTCCCCGATCAAATCCGTATCTCGGTGACTGAGCGCAAGCCGATTGCGTTTGTGCGGCAGGGCTCGCAAGTAGGATTGGTCGACAACAATGGCGTGGTTTTGACCGAGCCGCCGGCGATCATGGCGCAGCATCACTATTCGTTCCCGCTGGTAACAGGAATCGACAGCCGCAATCCGGTCGCATCACGGCGCGCGCGCATGGACGTGTATCAGAGGATGGTCGCGGAACTCGATTCCAATGGCCAGCACTTGTCCGACCAGGTTTCAGAGATTGACCTGAGCGATCCGGAAGATGCGCGCGTGCTGATGCCGGAGCAGGGAACGGACATCCTTGCGCACTTCGGCGAGGATCACTTTCTGGAGCGGTATCAGCGTTACAAGGCGCACATTGGGGAGTGGCGGCAGCAGTATCCGAAGCTGGCTGAGGTGGACCTGCGATACGAACAGCAGGTCGTGCTGCAGATGACCGGCGCATCGACTGCGGCTCCTGGGAAGCTGGCGTCCATCGAGAGCAACGAACTTGCCGAGCCGCCGAAGCCGGAGCCGGGAAAGCCGGAAGCGAAGACCGTCGAGTCAAAACCGCCCGAGCCGAAGCGTCTGCAGTCTGCCAAACCCGTGAAGGCACATGCAAAGCCGGCAGCAAATACCAGGAACGCCAAGAGCAAGACCACGCCCAAGAAGCGTCCTGACCCGAAGCACACCGCCACGGTTCGGAGCAAGAAACCAAAGCCAAAGCCGCATCCAGGTTCCACAACAGGCCAATAAGGACGATGAGCGAAAAGAAAGAAAACCTGATCGTGGTGCTGGACGTGGGCAGCGCGTGGACGCGCGTTCTGGCCGCCGATGTGAACGAGGGAGCACTTCGCTATCGGGGGCACGGGCTCATAGAGTCGGCCGGCATGCGCAAGGGACTGATCTCCGATCTGGGGCCCGCGGCGAAAGCCGTGAAAGCCGCGAATGAGCAGGCGGAGTGGGCAGCACGCGCCAATATCGACCAGTGCGTGGTGGGAGTAGGTGGGCCGAATATCCGCGGGCTCAACACCAACGGCGGGCTCGACCTGGGCAGCCGGATGCGCGAGATTACGCGCGAGGATGTAAGAGCTGCGGTGGAGCGCGCCCGAGCGGTGGAACGTCCGCCGGATCGCGAGATTCTGCACCTGCTTCCGCGGCAGTTCATTCTCGACGATCAGCCGGGCATCTTCGATCCGGTGGGGATGGTCGGTGCGCGGCTCGAAGTCGACCTGCACATCGCAACGTGCTCAGGCAGCTCGCTGCAGAGCACCGTGACATGCGCGAATCGGGCAGGGCTCGAGGTGTCGGAGGCGGTGCTCGAGTCGATAGCCGCGGCAGAGTCGACGCTCTCGGCCGACGAACGCGAGCTCGGCGTTTGCCTGCTCGACATCGGTGCACACTCGAGCGACCTGGTGGTTTTCTTTGAAGGCGCGGTGGCGCACACGGGCTCGGTGCCAGTGGGCGGAGCGCATTTTACCAACGACCTTGCTGTCGGGTTGCAGATGCCCGTCGCGCAGGCGGAGGAGTTGAAGCGCCAGTACGGACACGCGGTGGTGACGGCGGTGCCGATTGAGGCAGAGATCGAAGTCAACAATCCCGAGCCGCAACGTCTTGGATTGCGCACGCTGGCGGAGATCCTTGAGCCGCGCGCGACAGAGCTTCTGTATTTTGTGAAGGAGAGTCTCCGCCAAGGCGGTGTGCTCGAGGCGTTAGGCGCGGGGTGTGTGCTGACCGGCGGCGGCGCGATGCTGCCCGGCATGCTCGATGTGACCGAGAGCCAGCTTCGCGTTCCGGCGCGGACGGGCATGCCAGTAAGGCTCTCGAACATGCCCGGCGAGTTGGTTCATCCCAGCTTTTCCACTGCCATCGGAATGCTACTTTATGCTCATCGCACTCGCGTAACCCGAGCGGCAGAGAGCAACAGTTTGCGCGCCAAGCTGCGCGCGATTTTCGCAGCGAGTTTTTAGGGGCAAGGATCATGTTAAAGACGAATGGGGAGGCGCCAGCCACTATGGATCAACTGAGGACGGATCAGCAGAAGACCGAGGCCGCCGCAGAGATGCGCATTCAATTTCACGAGGAAGATCCACGGGGGGCGCGGATCAAGGTAATTGGCGTGGGCGGCGGCGGCGGCAATGCCGTGAATCGCATGATCCAGGCGGGCCTGGAAGGTGTCGAATTCATCGCGGCCAATACCGATGTGCAGGCGCTGAAGCTCTCCCTGGCTCCGGTGAAGCTGCAACTCGGCGTGCGGCTGACGGCCGGATTGGGCGCGGGCGCGAATCCTGACGTGGGCCGGCGCGCGGCGCTTGAGGACTCGGAAAAGATCATCGAGGCGCTCGAAGGTGCGGACATGGTGTTCGTGACGGCTGGCTTGGGCGGTGGTACCGGAACGGGCGCCGCACCGGTGATCGCCTCGCTGGCGAGCGAGATGGGAATCCTGACCGTTGCTGTCATCACGCGCCCCTTCGGGTTCGAGGGCAAGCGCCGATTGCAGCAGGCCGAGCGCGGACTGAAAGAGCTGCTCGAGAGTGTCGATACGATGATCGTGATTCCGAACGAGAAGCTGCTCGCGGTTGCGAAAGACGCAGGGTTCTTTGAGAGCTTCCGCATCGCGGATGATGTGCTGCGCCAAGGGGTGCAGGGTATCTCCGACATCATCACGATTCCCGGCATTATCAATCGCGATTTTGCCGACGTGAAGACGACTATGGCCGGCATGGGACACGCAGTGATGGGTACGGCGGTCCGCTCGGGCGCAAGTCGCGCAGTGGAAGCCGCACAGGCCGCGATGGCCTCGCCGCTGCTCGAGGCAGGAGCGATCGACGGAGCGCGCGGCATCCTGATCAACATTACCGGCTCGAGCAATCTGAAGCTCTCCGAGGTGAACGAAGCTTCGTCGCTCATCCAGAGTTCGGCTCACGAAGACGCCAACATCATCTTTGGCGCGGTGCTGGATGAGCGAATGGGTGACGAAGTGAAGATCACGGTGATCGCCACGGGCTTCCGCGACCAGATGCCGGAGCGCCGCGCCCGCATGCTGAATGTGGAAGAGCTACCGGTTGTCTCGGTACCGGTGGTGGCAGCGGATGCATGGATGCGCGAAAAGGCGCCCAGTCCACCCCCGGTTCCAGCCCCGCCGCGGTTCATGAGTGAGGAAGACGAGGAAGAGGACAATGGCGTAACGGCCGAACCCGAATTCGTTGCGGCCGCAGCCCGTCAGCCTGCGGCGCAAATCGCCGAAGAAGCTCCATTCCTGGCGCTTCAACGTGATTTTGTCTCAGACTTTGGTAATGGCGTTCACACGCCATCGGTTACCGGGGAACATGCCGTCCAGCCAACCGTAAGTCCTTTGTCTGCAGCTTCTAACGATGAAGAGAGAGATCTGGATGTGCCGACGTTCATGCGCCGGATGAAATTTTGATGTACACGGCCACAGACGGGGGCTTGTCTTGGATCAAGACCGCTGTATAGTTCAAAGTAGCTCGTCAGTTTCGAGAGCCCAAAGCAGTTCAGCAGTACATGTGTTGTCTTTCCCCAGATTGTGGGCAGTCGGCATGTTGTGTTTTGCGTGATTTTGCTCACATATTGCGGCCACGCGTGTGGGATAAAAGAACGTTAAGAACGCGAAAAATTCTGTATTAAGTGCTCTGCCGCAAGCAGAAGCATGGCACGCAATTCCTGTTTCGAAGGATATGTCTGGATGAGACTGTCTTTTGTTTTTGCTCTTGGGCTGACGTTCACCGGGTTTAGTGCAGCAGGCGCTTGCGCTGCCGCGCTTGATATACAACACCCCGTTCATCATTCGAGGGCCGCATCTCATCATCTGACCAGCACCCGCGCCAGACGCTCCTCGACGACAGCAGCCCATCACGCCTCATCCTCCGCGGGGCTACACCGGGCAGTTCTGACGCGCCGTCATCACCGCTACTATGAGCGGTTTACTGCCAATTCGTTCGCGTCGAGCGATATCTTCGCCGGCGACGTGACGGCTGGGGAAGACCCGATTGTTCGCCAGGCAGCTATTGACGCGCTCGACGGCATGAATGGCACGGCCGTGGTGATCGATCCCTCGAGCGGCCGCGTCCTTGCGATGGTGAATCAGAAGCTCGCGCTGTCGCCCGGCGCAGAGCCCTGCTCGACCATCAAGCTTACGGTCGCGCTGGCGGCTCTGAGTGAAGGGTTGGTCAGGCGCGACACTCCGGTGCAACTTGCCGGTTTCCGCATGAACATGACCGACGCGCTGGCCAAGAGCAACAACCTTTACTTCGAGGAACTCGGCCGGGAGCTAGGCTTCGAGCGCGTTCGCCACTATGCCAACCAGTTCGGCCTGGGCGAATTGGCCGGTTACAACATCGAAGGCGAGCAGCTGGGCATTTACCCGAGCGAGGCGATTCCGCAGTCCGAAGGTGGCGTCGGGCGCATGTGCAGCTTCGGGCAGGGAGTTTCCATGACGCCGCTGCAGCTCGGCGCGTTTGTTGCGGCCATCGCGAACGGCGGAACACTTTATTACCTGCAGCATCCGACCTCGTCGGAGGAGATCGCCTCGTTCCAGCCTAAGGTGAAGCGGACGCTCGATATTGCGCGCTATATCCCTGATCTGCAGGACGGCATGGCCGGAGCCGTCGAGTATGGAACCGCACGCAGCCTCCGCGCCAACTTCCGGGAGTTGCCGGTGTTCGGCAAAACCGGAACCTGCTCGGACAAGGGAACGCGATTTGGCTGGTTTGCTTCATATTCCGATACGCCGATGGGCGGCCTGGTGACGGTGTTTTTCCTCGAAGGCGGGCGGCCGACATTCGGCCCGCGTGCCGCCGAACTGACGGGCGCCTTCTACAGAAATCTTTGGGATCGGAACTATTTCGCTGAGAAGGGCACGCAGGCACACGCCGCACTGCAAGTGACAAATACGACGAGCACCCGGTAGTCACCTGCGCGCCTCTACGGCAAAAAGCCGCCTGCGGGCGGCTTTTCTTAGTTCTTGTCGAATTCCCGTGAAACAATTTAGAAGTTGCTACATCGGATAGGTTGAGGCACCGGACATTCTTCCCCGCAGGCGCAGTCGCTCCGGCTGCTTCGACCAATCTCGGCAGCACACTGGACCCGGCTCATGGCGCTTCCCGAACACATTCTCCTCACTTACGGTTATCTGCTGCTTTTCGGCTGGGTTCTCATCGAGCAGTTCGGGATCCCGCTCCCGGCCACGCCGGTCCTGCTGGCGGCGGGAGGGCTTTCGGCCGAGCACCAGGTGAACTTCGGTGGGGCCCTGCTCGCGGGATTGATTGCGTGCCTCATTGCGGATACAAGCTGGTTCCTCATCGGCCGCCGCTATGGGCATCATGTTCTTCGGGTTCTCTGCAAGCTCTCGATGGAGCCGACGATTTGCGTTCGGCGCACGCAGGATTCGTTCGGGCGGCGGCGCAGCGTGATGTTGATGTTCGCGAAGTTCGTGCCGGGACTGGCTACGCTGGCTGCGCCGGTTGCCGGCGAGAACGGCATGAAGCTTGCATCGTTCCTATTCTTCGACGGAATCGGAGCGGCGTTGTGGCTGACCGCGTTGTTAGCCGGCGGGAGGATCTTCGGCGATGCGCTGAAGCGCGATCCCAGCCTGCTCGACTGGGCGGGGCGATTCTCCGGTGCGCTGCTGGTATTGGGGATCGCGGGCTGGTTCGCGGTTCGAGTGTACCGGCGGCGTGCGATGTTGAGACAGCTGGTGCGGTCGCGGCTGGAACCGGAGGCGCTCAAGGCGCAACTTGACGCCGGCGAGCAGGTGTATATCGTGGACCTGCGCCATCCGCTGGAACTGCTGGCCGAGCCGTTTACGCTGCCTCGCGCAACACACTTCACTCCCGACGGGCTTGCCGCGCGGCACCAGGAGATTCCGCGGGACCGCGACGTGGTCCTGTTCTGCACTTGCCCCAGCGAGGCCACGGCCGCGAAAACAGCGATGACGCTGCATAAGCTCGGCATCGAGCGAGTGCGCCCTTTGCGCGGCGGCTACGACGAGTGGAAGCGGCTAGGGTTCCCGCTCGACGCGATTCCGCCGGTGAATCCGCTGGTGGCAATAGAACAGGTGGGGCGGTAAGAACAGGGACCGAGGGACCAAGCGACTCTGGACTAGAGGAAGAGACAAGGGACTCCGCACTCGCTGAGGGCATTGGCGACTCGCTCCAAACCGATCAGATGATCCTTCATTGGTTGAGGAGTTGAAACGATCTGACCAACGAAGGCGCTCGCAAGCCATTGAGATTGGTTGTGGTGTAACCTGCGCCCTCAAAAACCGTCAGTGTGCTTCCATAGAAGTTACGCCTTGGGGACTTTCGCCTTCAGGCGACAGCGGAAAAGGCGTGCGGTGCGAAGGGCCGCTCGTTTTGTGTTAGTTGAGCGGCACCTGTATACTTGCCGCGAATGAGCGAACGATACAGGAAAAACAGCGGTTGCGTTTTCACGCTGAAGTATCACATTGTCCCAAATATCGACGCTCTGTGCTTGTGAAGCCTGTCG